>JAUILK010000083.1 GCA_030433275.1 Gammaproteobacteria bacterium | reverse complement strand
CGCCGGGCTCAGCGTAGTTAGCAAATTGTGCCGGGTGTGAGAGCGGTCGTGGACGTCTTGGCGGGCGCGCTAGATCCGCACTGTGCTCACCGCAATGCCGAGCTCCTCAGCGAGCTCACGGTTGGTCTTCTCGGAGCGCTGAATGTAGCGCCGGATCTTGGGTGTCGTGGTGGCGTTCGCATGGAGCCGGATGTTCATATCAACAAGCCTCCTGGGCAACATAACCGAGAACGCTTCGAGCTACCCATAGAGGATAACTCCTGACATTAATTAAATCATCCGGGACCTGACATTATCGCCTTGAGAATCGTTAGAGTTTATGGGATCTAGAAAAATCATACTGGGATCGTCGTCCCAGCATAGACCGAAATCCATTTCACTATTATAAACGGGAGAACATATTCCAGCCTACACCGGAATAACGAAATTCGAAAAATTAACCGCCTTTTCAGCAGAAAATCGATCGAGTACTCCAAATCACCAAATAGGCGGCAACCGACGCTTCGGTGTGGTGTCGGCTGTAATCGCGCCTTGCAAGGCAGAACATTTAGGCACTTCAGCTAATTTCCCGATCCGTCCTGCCCTGGACCAACCGCTATCGAAGCCGCAGGTGGGTTTCACTGGACGGCCTGGGGCGATGCCCGACACGTCAGCCGCAGGGAAGCTCCTGCCAATATGCTTTCTTGTCGAAATGGGTGAGGATCTTCCCGATCACCACCGGATCCCCTGTCGCACAACGCCGGCTTCCCTCCGGCGTTTTGCCGGCATCACTAGCACAGGCCGCCATCAATGAGCGGCTCGGGCGTGGTACAAAACGCACGACAAGCAAGATGGATACACTTGCTGAAAACTTCGCCAGTCTGACCAATCACGGCAAGAGTCAGGCCTTCGGGACGGGCAAAAGGGTAAAGGACGCAGTGGCCGAACGTAACCAGGCATCCACGGCAGGCAAGCAGAGCATCCGCCCTAGCCCCGTCGATCCGTCGGCGGCCACTGCACACTCCCAACGTTTAAGGTTTGAAGTGAGCGGCCACCAGCGGCTTGCCGGCAGCTCAACCGGCTGGTTGGTTACCACAACCAAAGCGTACAGCTAATAAACCCCGCAGGAACTACGACGGATAGCGCAGCAAGTGCACCGCGAACACCAGCACCCACACTGACAGCACCAGGCTCGCTAGGTGCTCATAGAATCCGGGAACATTGAGTGGGTTTTGAGTCCAGGACATCAGCAGCAGGAGTATCAACGCCAGCAAACCGCTGGATACGGAGAACCAGCCAAGCCCTTTCCGCCAGCCACGTCGCAGCAACACGATACCCCAGAAAATAGCGGCCAGAAGGCCCGACAAGAAGCCAATCGTCGCAAACAGTCGATGCAACTCCTGGTTCATCGAAAGCCCCGCGCAACCCGGATCGCAGGCGAACACCCCGGCACCGATCCGCCCCACCCCGTCAAGACCGATCAGTACCGCCGCCACGGTGGAAACCCATCCGCCTTGAAAGATCACCAGCAAGGCCGCCGCGAACCCAAGATACAGTACGCCGGTGAATCCGAAAGCGGCAATTCGCACCAACCACTCTGCGACGCTGCCGTGCTCTCCGAGCTCGCTGATGTAGTGCGTGACGTGATTGAACTCCGGCCGTATGGCACCTGCAATACCGATGAGAAGCAGCCACAACAGCGGGCCGAGCAGGCCGCACACTATGCCAACTTTCCGCAGCTTCATAGCACTCCCGACACTCCTGCTCTAAAGCGCACTGACGCCGAAAACAGGGGTAGAGTCTTAACATTAAGTGCCATTCCCAGGCTGACTCCATTTTCTGCTCGAAGCGAGTCCTAAAAGCGGTTCTGACTGACATTCAAGCGCCCCAACACGCCCAACCAGCTGTGTCCGAACACCGTCGTCTCGGCTGTGCGGTTCAAAGTACGCAAAAACGCTGAGCGCTGGCCGCTCGACTTTGGCATGGCCGGCAAGTCTGTTACAAACTTCGATTGCAGATAATCGAAAACCCCATATTTTCATTTTCACACATCAACAATTTCTACGGGAATCGAGGAACGACATGAACATTGGCGACCTTGTTGTACAGCTCATCCGTAACGGCCCATTCGCTGAGTCGACAAAAAGATCGGCGGTTTCTACCTGATCAAGCGCGCCAACCAAACGCAGACCCTCGTGATCGCCAGGCAGTGCCCGGCGACGCATTTCGCCACGGTCGCGGTGCGTGAACACACCCGCTGCTACGTCACCTGATACCGAGGTGTACCCACGATGACCGCACAGCTCAGCCACACGATCGTCTGGTGCCGCGACAAACACCGCTCCGCGGCCTTTGTAACGGAAATTCTGCAACTGCCATCGCCTGAGCCTTTCAGGCCGATGCTGGTGGTAAAACTCGACAACGGCGTCTCGCTCGACTTCTATGAACGCGATGGTGATCTCGTCATGCAGCACTATGCCGAACAGCACCGATGAGCCGGTTTCCTATCGAAAACCCGACTGATGTCCGATGGTAGGCGACAGAGGTCGATTTTGCGTTGCGCCGTTCGTAGTTAAGACAAACCCACAGCAGTTGGACGATGTCCACATAGTACCCTCGACTTACAGGAGCGTCCTATGACCATCAAGGTCAAGCCGATCCCCGAGGGAATGCACAGCCTCACCCCACATTTGATCTGTCGTAACGACAACGCGGCGATGGATTTTTACATCAAGGCCTTCGGTGCTACCGAGGGCGGCCGCGTGCCGGGGCCGGGCGGCAAGCTCATGCACGGCATGCTGCGCATCGGCGATTCGGCGTTGATGCTGGTCGACGAGAATCCGGGCTGTGGCATACGCAGCCCGTTGTCGCTGAACGGCTCGCCGGTCACCGCGCAACCTGTACGTGGACGACATCGACACCACCATGCGCAGGCCGTAGCGGCCGGTGACACCGACTGGCTGCGCATCGCCGCACTCTCTTGATCCGTTGGCAAACGCTTCAAATTGCTCAAGTGTATTCAAAATGCAGACCCGGATCAGAGAATCGGCCCGGCCGTGGCGATAAGATTGTTCCAGAGGCGTCTGAGCGGAGACCACGCCATCACATCGTCCAAGGTCACCGGCTGCGATTGGCGAAGATAGGCATGCTGGCGTTGCGTAATCGCGCGCGTCAACGCAGCATCGTTCAGTAGCACATCATTCTCGAAATTCAGATCGAAGCTGCGTAAATCCATGTTGGTCGAACCGATAAACGCCATCACGCCATCGATCGTCAAAGATTTGGTATGCAAAAGACCCTCATCGAACTCGTGGATCGCAATGCCGCTGTCGAGCAAGCGGCGGTAGAAACTGCGGCTCGCGGCAGCAACCACCCATGAATCGTTTCGAGCGGGGAAAATCATCGTCACCTGAACGCCGCGCCGAGCGGCAGCGCACAGAGCATCGAGCACCGTCGGATTAGGCACGAAATAGGGCGTCGTGACGACCAGCGTGTCTTGCGCTTGCGCGATCAGCGTCGCGAGCAGTTGGGGCGTCGCACCAGGCCGTTCGCTCGGGCCGCTCCCAAACACCTGGGCAAGAAATCCGTTTGCTATCGTGTTGGTGTGGAACGGGAAGGAGGCAAGCGACCCGTCACTCGTATGCATGATCCAGTCGCTCGCGAACAACATCTGTAATTGCGCGACCACGGGGCCCTCGAAGCGCACCATGAGGTCGACCCAGGGCGCGAACTTCGCTTTCACACGGAACTCGGGATCGGCGCAATTTTGACTGCCGCAATAGCCGATTCGCCCATCGATCACTGTGATTTTACGATGATTTCGCAGATCCAGCCGGCCAAATATGAAGGTGCGCAGAACATTGTCGATCGGCATCGCCACTGCCAATTCGACCCCGGCCGCTCGCATTGCCTGCCACAAAGGCGAGCGAAGCAGCGCACGCGAGCCAAGACCATCCACCATCGCCCGGCATCGCACCCCGCGGTGTACAGCGCGGATCAAGGCCTGCGCCACGTTCGTGCCGGTCTCGTCATCAAGCCAGATGTAATACAATACATGCACATGATCGGTCGACTGATCGATATCATCGAGCAACTGCTCACGCGCCGCCCGGGCGCCCGCCATCAACGTTGCTCGATTACCGGCGGTTGTCCCGAATCCGGCTACCGCAGCAGCTAGCCGGAACGCCGGATGATATTGACGTGCAAGGGCGACGTCGTCGAGATTGGCATCGCAACTGCCCAGCACCGCACGCGCGTCGGCACGAATCATTTCGATTATGGCGTCGCGGCGACGGAGAATGCGCCGCTCGAGCTTGATCTCACCGAACAACAGATAGATGACAATGCCGACACCCGGCAGTGCAATGAGCACGACAAACCACGCCAGCCGCGCAGCGGTCGACAAGTCGTCGCGCCATAACGCACGTACAGCAAAGACCGCTATCAGCGCAATGTGCAGCGCGAGTCCAAGCATGGGTCAGCCCTTCTTTTTCGCTCTTGTCACCGAGGTACCGATCCTTATCGTCACGCTGTCGGTGCCTATATTCTTGTTGCACCGACGCGTCGGAAGCAAACGCCTATGCACCGGCTTTCATACATACAGCTTCCGCGTCGCCGCTCCCCCATCCTATGTCGCCGCCTTCCTGCCTCAGGCCTAGCACTGTCAGGCCGACCCCAGCCACGCGACGATCTCGGCGCGCCGAATAGCCACTATAGGCAGCAATTGCTGCACATAGTGACACACGGCGAAACCTAGAATCTGGCTGCTGATCAAGGCGGCGCGAGACGGCGCCGACCCCACTGGTCCAGCCCTTTCATACGGGCCTGGCGCGCTACGGCTTCCGTGCCATCCAGGTCGAGCACACGCCGCGGCTGCACACCGCCGGTTATGTGATCGATACGGGGTTCGAGGTTGCCGAACGCACGGGTCTGAGGCCATGATCCGCAGACGACTGCCATGTGACAAACAATGCAGTTTGACAGCGACTGTCACACGCTCGAGCCGCTTGCCACAACGTTGTGACCTGATGAACTGCAGCCCAATGGCGCCATACCATACCCAAAACTGGCCCGAGGCTCGGGCAAGAAAACTGAAATCGTTGCGAGCGAGTGTGGAGGAAGAGAAAATATTTCCACCGGCGACCGCGATGCCCTCTGCCGGAACGCGCTAAAAATCCACGCCTCACCGATATGATTCTCGAACCGGCACCAGGTGCCAATAACGATGACGAGAGAAACTTTATATGAAAACAAAATACTTGCGATACCTCCTCGCCTTGCTGTTTGCGTTGCTCCTGACGAACACTGCCTGGGCAGACGATAACAGCGAGAGCTACGAGAAGACGATCAAGGCCTTCAAGGAAGCCGGCGAGAGTGGCGGATTGTTCGATTCCGCCTACGGCTACGCTGTTTTCCCGACCGTCGGAAAGGGCGGGGTGGGCGTCGGTGGCGCATACGGCAAGGGCCGTGTCTACGAACAAGGCGAATGGGTCGGCGACTCCTCGCTGGTCCAGCTGAGCATCGGCTTCCAGCTTGGCGGTCAGGCCTACAGCATGATCGTCTTTTTCAAAGACAAGCGCGCCTTCAACGAGTTCACCACGGGGGAGTTCGAGTTCTCCGCCCAGGCGAGCGCCGTAGCGATTACCGCCGGGGCATCCGCCCAGGCTTCGACCCAGGGTACCTCCGGAGGCGTCAGTGGCGGCCGGGGTAATGCCCAGACGGCCGGTGACTACACCAAGGGCATGGCGGTCTTCACCATAGCCCGTGGCGGCCTGATGTATGAAGCCGCCCTCGCCGGCATGAAATTCAGCTACAAGCCTAAACAGTAACGAACCTGGCCGGATGGCCCACCCTCTTGGAAGCGGGGCTATCCGGCCCAAATTGGGCTGATTCAGGAGCCAAGGCAAGACATTCCTCAGCAGTCGGCGGTTACTGGGCTCGAGACCGCTTTGGCATGAGGTACCACAGCACAATCGCCACCAGAAACAAAGCAGGCACATCACCCAAAAGATTTATGCGATCCGTTTCATCGACAAGCGCTTGAACGAGCATTATTCCGCCGTGAACGATGCTCGACCAGATCGTGAACCATATAAGACTTGCATGAGCCATCGGGTCTTTCGCAGCCAAAATCAAAAAGACACCCAACGTTGCGTATACGCCCATAATCATTTGTTCGTATTCGTGCTGAGGCGGCGTCCAGCCCCAGCCAGCGGGCCAGATCCAGATCATCATTGCTGGAACGCCCACGATGAAAATGACCCCAATTATATAAAGCGCAGCTTTGAGGTATTTGAGGTTCTCTTCGTCCGGCATGGTATCTCTCCTAGCTGTCAGGTCCCGGATGATTTAATTAATGTCAGGAGTTATCCTCTATGGGTAGCTCGAAGCGTTCTCGGTTAT
>JAUILK010000082.1 GCA_030433275.1 Gammaproteobacteria bacterium | reverse complement strand
GGCGCAGGTCAAGCGAGAGGTCTCCAAGCGCTGCGTGCAAAACCTCGAGCAGATGAAGCGCCTTGCTATCGGCGCGCTGCGCCGAATCCAAAAGCTCCCTCGGTTGGTGAAATCCTTCTTCCATCAGTCGGAGTGCCAGTACGCATTACCTGGCGATACTTAATAAAAGGTTAGTAACGTCTCAGCATCAAGTTGCACGGTCACGCTACGCGGGTAAGGCATGCCCGTCATGGAGTCGCGGCAAAGACGATCGACAACATCGACGACCAACTCGTGTGCCCCGGTGGAAATGGCATAACGGTAGCCGGCACGGGTCGTGTTTCGCGACGGCCGAGGCATGATCATCCGCTCCTGACCGTAGTTCCACTCGAACTCCATGCGCTCATCACCGATCGTCAACGACCAGCCCGGTTCGTTGCCCCCAGCCTTGAACGGCAGAAGCTCGGCAACACTTTCCGGCGCGATCTGGCAGCATTCAGGCCAGGCCCCATTAACCAGGCTGTCCGGCACCATACCGCCGATAGCGGTCGCTGCGAGCAAATGGGCCCAAACCAGGCCTGTAAAATACATCCCGCAAAGCACCCCCCGCCTCTGCTATAAAGCGCGCCTATATTCAAGGCTCGAGCAAGCCCCGATCGACTCCCGGTAAAATTAACCTTACCGGGGCAAACGGTCGACAAAGGCCGCAGCCTGCTGCACCGCGCGCGTCAAATTTTCCGCCCAAGTGCACCCCGAGGCTTTCCGAGGTTTGAACGAGTGATCACCGTCCGGCAGCCAGTCGAGCCGAATGGCCGGAGCCAGCGGATAGCCCGAGACCTCGTCGCGCCGCCCCAGAGAATCGCGCTCGCCTTGCAGAATCAAGGTCGGAGTTTGCAAGGTTTGTAGATGATCAATGCGCAGCCGCCCCGGTCGGCCTGGAGGATGGAAGGGATAGCCAAGGCAGATTAAGCCGGCCACGCCGAGCTCATCGGCGATCAGACTCGCCATACGGCCGCCGAGGGACTTGCCGGCGATCACCCGGCGCTCGACCGCGCCGAGCTCACGCAGGACCGCGCGCCAGTACTCGAGCAATGTGGCCTCACGATCCGGTGGCCGCTTTCTGCCGTCACGGCGTCGAGCAACCATATAGGGGAACTCGAAGCGCACCACGCGCAAACTGTGTCGCGCCATCCCTGCGGCCATGACATTCATGAACTCGCTGTCCATGGGCGCGCCTGCGCCGTGGGCGAGCACGACGCTCAACTCACTTTCCGGGCCGTCGATCAGCCAGGAATCGTTAGCGATTTCGACCATCGATAAGTCTATGCCTCGACTAAGCGCGAACCACCGCGAGCAGACGGATCATTGCCTACCACAGATGCGAGATACCAGCACCCGCAAACACATCCTGAGCCGCGTCATTCAAACCGGCGCCGACGAAAGCATCGAGTTGGAGTCGATTACTGACCAAATAAGCAACCCCCGAATCAACCGAATGGGTATCCCGACCGAGCCCGCTTTCGCGAAAAATACCAAAATACTCGACATAGCCGGAGACCCGGGTGCTCAGCGCAAAACCCATCCAAAGGGAAGCGGCGTATACAAGCCGATGCCTACCGCTGTTAGTGTCCGCACGTGCTGCAACATTGAAATTACCACTGATCGCGGTAGACGGCGTAAGACTGTGGCCCCAGGCCATGCGCACCATGGGCTCGACCTCGTCGGCCACCACCTCTTTGTCCCCGGTGGGTAGGACGAACTCCGGAATCACGACCAGGTTCGGAGTCAAACCCTGCTCGCGCAGCGCCTGAACCTTCAGCCCAACACGAGTGTTGCCGAAACCTTGCCGATTGTTGCTGCTATGGACGTAGCCATCCCAGCCAAGACGCAGCTCAAGGTTCCGGGCCAACCCCGAGCGCAGCAACAACACAGGTCCATTATGGACACTGTCACCCTCATCATGGCCATACCGATAACCGGACTCGAACAAAAAATGCCCGGACGGCACGGTAACGGTGGCATCCCCGAAACTCGGTCGGTCGGTCGTGATCGGTTTTTCAAGGGGGACTTTACGCACACCCAAAAAATTGTACCCGGAGTTGCCCGATGCCGGCTCGGCCGCTGCAACGGCATCAATCAGCAGTACGGCCGAGCAGAGCATCGCAGCGCAAAGGCATCCTCCAATGCTCAGCGGCGTGAAGCTATGCTCCATCATTTCAAGCAATGTCATCGCCGCATCACTGCCCTCTATCGCTCACCGCGCTTGGCCGGCCTCGGCCGCAGAACCATTTTCCAACAGTTGCACATCTCGAATGACAATCGCCGGTCGAGGAACGTCCCTCGGGAAAGGCCCGGCGGAACCAGTCTCAGTCTGCGCAATCGCATCGATTACGTTTATGCCTTCGACTACCTTACCGAATACGGCATACCCCGCACCGGCAGCCGAGGCGGAACGCCGATCCAAAGCCGCATTGTCGACCAAGTTGATAAAGAACTGGCTGGTGGCGGAGTCGGGATCGTTAGTCCGCGCCATTGACAGTGTCCCGCGTGCGTTACGCAGGCCATTGTCAGCCTCGTTTTTTATCGGAGAGTGGGTCGGCTTGCGCTCGAAATCGGCGGTGTACCCCCCCCCTTGAATGACGAACCCCGAAATCACCCTGTGAAAGATCGTACCGTCATAAAAATCTTCACGAACATAACGCAGGAAGTTCTCCACCGTCTTCGGCGCTTGCTGCGGATAGAGCTCCACAACGAAGCGGCCCCCGCTGGTTTTGAACAACACACGTGGCGCGGCTTGCGCCGCCGCAGTGGCGAGCATCGCGCCAAGGAGCACCAGGCCAAGCGAGACAAACAACACAACGCGCCTTCTAAATCGATGCGGCATCCGCCACCTCCTTCGGTCATGGCAGCCATAGAGACATGCCACTCTGCCACAGGCTCCGCCATTGGGCGATACGCCGCAAACCGCAAGCCAATCATACGGCCCCCCACCGACGTGACGTTATCCGACTATACTGACTTCGTCACACGCCTGAGGCGGGCGTAAGGCATTAGCGAACATCACGCCCGATCAGGCCAACCGCTGAAACGGTCGCTGCGAAGAGGGCACCGCGCATGGCCAGCGTGCTGATCACCGGAGGGAGCGGTTTCATCGGCAGTGCGCTGTGCCGGTACTATCTCGGCAAGGGAGAACCGGTTTTTGTGCTGACCCGAAATATCGCCCGTGCGCACCATCGCCTTGGCCAAGCCGTCCGCGCCGTGGCCAACCTGCAGGACATCCCATCCGAATCCGCCCCGGAAGTCATCTTCAACCTGGCCGGGCAGAACCTCGCGAGCGGACGCTGGACACGGGCCCGCAAACGCCGCTTCGTGACAAGCCGCGTCGGCGTCACCCAGCAGATAGTCGAGTACATCAACACTCTCACCGACACCTCCCCCGTGCTGATCAGCGGCTCGGCCGTGGGCTATTACGGCTCCCGCGGCGCCACCCGGCTCGATGAACGGTCGAGCGCGGGAGAGGAGTACCAAGCACGCTTGTGCCAGGCCTGGGAGGAAGCCGCACGCGTGGCCGAGGACGCCGGAACGCGCGTCTGCCTAATGCGCTCGGGTGCGGTCCTCGGCCCTGGCGGCGGACCACTCGCCGGCCTGCTGCCCACCTTTCGCCGCGGGTTGGGCGGCTACCTCGGCGATGGCCGGCAGTGGCTATCCTGGATTCACATCGACGACTGGATCGCTCTGGCACAGCATTTGATCGACAATCCGAAGCTGCACGGCCCCTTCAACGCCACTAGCCCGTACCCGCAGACCAATCGCGATTTCGCCAAAACGCTGGGACGGGTCCTGAACCGCCCGGTCTGGCTCCGCATCCCGGGCTGTCTGGTGCGCCTCAGCCAGGGCGAGATGGCGCATCTCTTCCTGACTGGCCAGCGAGTGCTTCCTCAACGGGCTTTGGACAGCGGTTTTCAATTCCGCTATCCCCATCTAAACGATGCTCTGGCGGATATCATCGACACTTATGGCTAACGCCCGCCTGTCGTTGTCCGCCCGTATGGCGCCAAGCCGCTGGTACCGCTAATGCGCAATGTTTCACTCTATCAACAACAGGTGCGGTTTCGGTCGCCGTTTGATGGCACGTGGCTTACTTGTTCGGCGGGGTCGAGGCGGGATCGGAAAAATCGCGGACGCCGATCAACCCTTGATTTTTCAGCCACACAATCGTCATCCCGGTCCGTATCGCCAGCGCCCTCGACAGATGCCAATAGCTCTTGGAGATGAACACAGTCACGATTGCGTAACGTTTGCCCGTTCCCAACGCCAGCAGATGAGTTCCCTTCGTGCTGATTTTGGGCCACCGCTTCGCACAACCGCCGCATTTACCCTATCTCCCGCACCCGGTGCGCTTTGTCATCTTGTGCTGACCCGCCCAGAGACTGAACCTACTGTGCAGTTTCTGTACGTCGGCTCGCATCTTTGCGCTCGGACTTCCATACGTAAACCTTGCCCTCGCGAGCTTGCCTTTGCCGCCGTTTAGTAGTTTCATCGGCCCAACAGGGCCTCATAGGTACTCCTACAGGGGGCTTGTATCCAGCAGTTCAGCTCACGTCGGGCGTACACAAACGCATGCAACCGGACCTCGCACTGCTGGCTGCGCCAGCAGCACTCGGCCGCTGATGCGGAGCGTTAGGAAAAATACCAGCATGGGCGCATTTATTTACCATAGGAAAAATTTAATGAGACAGGCAATATCGAAATTATTGGTTTTTTTCTTCTTTCTTCCAAGCATTGCGCTAGCACATACCGGCATTGGACAAGCAACAGGTTTTACCCATGGGTTTTGGCATCCAATTGGCGGGGTAGATCACATCCTTGCAATGGTTGCCGTGGGTCTCTGGGCAACCCAGAGCGGCGGCCGAACATTATGGGTCTTTCCTTGCGTGTTCGTCGGTATAATGTCTTTAGGAGCCGCCCTTAAATTTACTGGTATTCCCGCACCATTAATCGAAGAATGGATATTAATTTCAATTTTTATTTTAGGAATATTGATCGCAGGCGCATTTAAAATTTCACTTTTATACAGCAGCTTAATTATTGGCCTATTTGCCATTGTTCATGGTTATGCGCATGGCGCCGAGATACCCGAATCAATAAGCGCTGTTTCCTACGCAGTTGGCTTTGCGCTCGCTACAGCAATGCTTCACTTAGCAGGCATCGGTTTGGGAATGTTCATGCAAAAAATAAATCTGCAAACAATAAATCGCTTTGCTGGTGCGGTCATTGCCATGAGTGGGATCTATTTAGCAATTTCATAGACAACCTAATCGGGCAACCTGCGATTTTAACCCATCACCTTATAAGCAAATCCATAACATGTATTTTGAAATAATAGGTTACAAACTAGCCGACTGGGCAGATGGAATCAGTGTTTTCAATCCGTTGGCTAAATCAGTGCACCCTGAATCGACGGAAACAGACCTGTGTGCAGTCGCCCCTAAAAGCACCTAACGTACTGACGAGCTAGCCAATCTCGTGGATCAGCGCTATCCGCGGGTGAAGCTCGCCAGCCGGATCGACCGGTCGGTGTTTGAACAAGAGGGGGTGAGCTGTTCACCTCGATGACAGGTCGGCCGGCGGCACCGCCACGGCTGATCGCCGGGCTGCTGCATCTGCAGCATGCTTACAACCTCTCGGATAGAACGGTGGCAAAGCACTGGATGGCGAATGGTTACCCCAGTGCTGCTGCGGGGCGGGGCCTGCGTCCAGTACAGGCGGCCCATCGATCCCTCCCCTCTGAATCGCTGGTGGGCGCGCAACGGCGTGGGGAAGGGGTGGAGTTTTTTTGCTTGCCGAAACCATTGCAGTAGCCGTCGGGCGCATGGACCGCTGCCGACTCAAAGGCGGCCTTGGCGACCCGCTCAACGCCGTGCTGGCAGCCGCCGAATACAACCTGCGGCTTGTTGCTGCGGGCGATGGCCAAGCTTTTGCACCGAACCCTGAGATACCTAATGGCGCAATCGATGTTCGATGTTCGATGTTCGTGAGCGCGGCACCGAATTCGCTCTTCGGACAGCCATGTAACACGGTTATTCAGAATCAATTATCTAACCGCTCTCTTTGAGCAAATCACCACGCGCGCCGATGAGGATAGCGTGGGGTATGTTGACCCGCCGCCCACAACTGCGTACCGGGCAAAGAAACCAGGCCTGTTGCCCACAGAGGTCGCAGAAATCTCCAAGGCAGACAAGAAAGTGTCTTTTTTTCGGGATACTAAAGACTACACTAAAAAAGCCTCATCCGATATAATATCGGCATGAAATGTAAACGCGAAACGGATGGGCGACGCCTTAATGATTCCGGAAAAGAGGCGATCCGGTTACGAGCGGTGCGTATGGTGTCGAAGGGTCTTTCGCCGGAGCAAGTG
>JAUILK010000033.1 GCA_030433275.1 Gammaproteobacteria bacterium | reverse complement strand
TGATCTTGGTCGTGAGCAGTCAGCAGGATACGCCACCCCTTCTATTTCCCCCATACACCAGAAATGAGCTTAACCCGGAAAGAATTTAAAGCGCCCTTAACCAGTGGCAGAACTTAGTGCGACTTGCAAGCTCAGGCTCGGAGCAAATTGCTCATTTTCACTAGGTCAACAAACCCGACCAGCGAACACGAGCCTCGGCGGGTGGCAAAGGGGGCGCGAAAAAATAGCCTTGTACGATAAGCTCCGGCCACCGACGCAGAAAACGCGCTTGACTCTCGCTCTCGACCCCTTCCGCGACCACGCCCAACCCGAGGCTTCGAGCCATAGCGATGATCGCACCCGCGATGGCCCTATCATCGCTACCACCTGCGACATCCGCTATAAAGCTACGGTCAATCTTGAGCGCGGATACTGGGAAGCGCTTTAAATAAGCCAAAGATGAGTAGCCAGTACCAAAATCATCCACTGAGATCGCAGTACCGAGTTGCTTTAGAGCCGCCAGACTCTCGTGCACCGTCGCGGTGTGATCCATGAGCAAAGTTTCGGTGAGTTCGAGTTCCAATGCCGAGGCTGGCAGACCACTGGCGAGCAGCGCCCGTTCAACCGACCGAGCAAATCCGGGATGACGGATCTGCTCGGCGGAAACATTCACGGCCAAACGCAACGAACGCCCGAGGTCTCTGGACAAAGCAACCAGAAATCGACAAGCCTCGTGCATTATCCACTCGCCAACCGGCACAATCAGCTTGGTCTCCTCCAGCACCGGAATGAACTCGCTCGGCGTGATCAGCCCACGTTGCGGATGCCGCCATCGCAACAGTGCCTCAAGCCCGACGACCCTATGCCCCCTGACCTCGACTAGAGGCTGATAATAAAGGATGAATTCCTGGCGCTCCAAAGCATGGCGCAATTCAGCTTCCAACCGCAGGCGCTCGGAAACACCGCCTTCAAAAGCGGTGCTATAAAAACAAAAATCATTACGGCCCTGTGATTTCGCGCGATACATCGCGATCTCGGCCTTACGCAACAGATCTCCAGCCTCGTCGCCGACGCAATCGTAGACGGCGAAACCAGCGCTGGCTGTGACGAATAATTCATGCCCGGCAATAAAAAAAGGCTGCGAAAGAGAATCCAACATGCTTCTTGATAAGATTTTGATTTCGTTGGCGGTATAGTTGCCCTCGATCAGCAGCGCAAACTCATCTCCATTGAGGCGAGCCAGGGTGTTCTCGTCACACACATGCCGTTTGATACGTCGCGCAATCTCGCGCAACACATCATCACCCATGCGATGGCCCAGCGTCTCATTGAAATCCTTAAACCGATCAATATCGATGTAACCCAGCACAAGGCTATTCTCTCCACGCGCACAGCGCGCTGCAGCAACCCTAAGCCGGTCAGTGAAAAGCGCTCGATTGGGCAATCCCGTCACCGGATCAAAATTGGTCAAATGCCGCAATCGGGCTTCGCGCTGCTGCTCTTCGGTAATATCATGCACCTGTAGCAAAGCCATTGGCTGGGAGAGATTTTCGAGCGGAATCACACTCACCACGGCTGAAAAACCACTGCCATCCCCACCCATTCCCCAGAGGGCCAACTGCTCCTGGCAACGCAACCGAAGAGTGTCGGTAATCAACCCGGCCACCGTGCGTGCGGCCGTGCTCATATCGGGCATCGGCATACTGAGCAGTTGTTCCACACTATTGCCAAGCGCCCTGCTGCGCGGTTGCCGAAAAAGGCGCTCGCCACTACTGTTGATGAATCGAACAACCCCCCAGTTGTCCACTAGCAACATGGCGTCCGTGGCCGCCTCGACCATCCCTCGGAACCATTCCGGCGCAGTAAAAACACCAGCCTGGCGCTTACCCGGGCTGACGCCGGGCTCAAGCTGCAATCTTATTAACCGATGCTCGCCATCGGCCCGCTCCAAGCTCGCGCGGGTCGATACTACCTGACCTCGGCGATTGAGCCAGTCCAGCATCAAGGTTTCACTGCAGCACCTATAACCAGGCCGCAACAAGCGCTCACGCGCATACTGCAACCGCCCCAGAAAATCTGGCTGTATCAGCTCGACTAAAGAACGCCCCTCGATTTCTTCGGTTTCATAGCCGAGCAACTGTGCGAACGCCGTATTGCCCTGGGTCAATTGCCCATCCGATTCGATAAAAACGCTGGGTATACAGGAATCACGGTCTCCACTCGGCCGCGGGACGTTTCCCGGGGCACTAGGCGACGTCATTGAATGAAACGCTTGCGCTCTGGTGCGTGGTACTCGAACAGCCATTGATCAGTCACCCTTGCCATACCCGTCAAAAACCTTGCTGTTCTCGTAATAAGCCAAATACACCGCACGGCGCGATAGCGAGACGCTATCATGCCACACCACCGACCGATCGGTTAAGGCGCCTTCTGCTCGCAGGCGCCATCAATCGCGATTCCCTAGCCGAGCGTTCGAGGTCTGCGCATGAGCATCCTCTACGCCACGAAAAATGTGCTTAGACCACCAGCATTCGCTTCCTTCAGCGGTAAGCGGGCCCGCAAAACGCTGCACCAATACCCCGTCGCGCTTCATGCCGCCCCCTGAAATGCACTCTCATAGCACAACGGGTGCAACACCTCGCGTAATTCCGCAGTAATCGGGACCCGGCATGCCACGGAGAGCACCTTACCAAACTGCACCGGCCTGCCATCACCCAACCGCTCAAGCGGAATACGAACACCGCGCAACATCCGCTCGACGGCTACACTGGTGACCAGTACAAGCTCCCGTATACCATTCGAGCAAGAAAAATCGTAACAAGCGCGCAGCAGTTCAAACATCTCTTCCGAGCAGGTCAACTGAGTCCTGGCGTTGCAGCACGCCGGCTTCACCGCAAACCGCGACACTTCCCATACATCGCCCGTGCAAGGTGAAGGCTCGCCTCGCAGCAGTTCAGCAAAGACATCCCGTAACATATAAGGGCCGGTGGTCGGCAACAGGCGGAATGCACCAACGATCGACCCTTGCCGATAGTATGCGCAATACACAGGATCGAGCTCATCATAGATATCCCATTCCAAAGAGTCTCGAGTTGGAATCTGCCAACCCAGGCGTTCCTTAAAAATCTGATGGCGAAATCGATACAGCTGCCTCAGCGACTCATGAGAAAAGATGCTATCAGATGCTTTTCCAACAAATATTTCCTGCATCTACATCCCCGCTTAGCGCCAATCGCTTTCCTGCCAAGATCCAGTAGACGAGAATAGCGGCGAACCTATAACTGTAAGGTGTTACAGTTGCGCAGCACTTCTTTTGCAATTTTCCAGAGAAGCGAATCACTTACCGAAAACCGAACCCTGACCCAATAACATCTTGAAAAAGCGAATTGTTTCACGCTCGCAAATGCAAAACCTATTTAACACCTGACCACACGCCCTCAGAAGCGCTGATTCATCCACCGCACCAACAGAATCTACCCCTGATCCGAAGAGCGCACTTCAGACTTTTTATTTAATTAAAAAATCCCAACTTATTCTAGAATAAAAGAAAGCAACCAAAGAGGGTTAATTTGAATTCTATCAACTAATCTTAATGCGGTTAACATTCAAATATAAACAGATGGACTCTTAAATTAACCAAGCTGGAGACTAATCAACCCTTGAGAAACCGCAAGAGCCACTGCCTGTTGCCGGCTAGAAGCATTCAACCGCCGAGCCGCATTCTGCAAATGAAAAATTGCAGTGCGTTCACTGATCCCCAAAATACGGGAAATCTCCCAAGACGTCTTACCTTCGGCAGCCCAAAGCAAGCATTCGCGCTCACGCGTAGTAAGCTCCGGCGGGTTGAACGGTAACGAACCCTGAGTAAGCAGTCGACCGACCGCCTCATGAACGTAGGCGGAGAGTAGATATAAATCCGGAATTGCGCCATCGATTTCAGGACGCGTCTGCCACGCCGTGCGTTCGCTGGAAAAACTCAACACGCCGACTTCGCCACGGCTGCCACGAATGGATAGACTTGCTCCGCTGACCAGACCAAATTGGCGTGCCTCCTCCATAACCGTGAAGGGCTTCTCATCTATCTTTGGATCCAGTGTTAGATCCTGCCAAATCAATGGCCGAATACTGCGCGTGCAATGTTGAACGGCCGGGTCCACCGCCAGGTAACCATGCGCCTGATAATGATTTCGCCAAGCGTCGGGGTGGCCGCTGATAACCAGCACGAAGGGTTTGATCAAAGAGGTGGGGAAACTGGCGCCATAGATGAAATGATCGAAACCGTAGGTCTCGCTGATCGCCGAACAAAGCTGCTGAATGCCCTCGACCCCGTCAGCCTGCAAGCTCATATCAATGAGCCCGTCGATTTGGGTACGGCTTCCCATACCACCCCCTTAAAAGGCCACTCGTAGCAAAAAAATAATTTTTATTTCTTAATTTAAAGTCTTATCCAAAGTTGTGATGATAAGCTTATCGCGCTGCTTTTGTCCACCGACTCCAATGAGTTTGATTTGGTTGGCGGCTGGCCGCAGCAACATCAATTTGCTCATCGAAACACGCGCTTTGCTGCCTGCACCAAACGCCGCGAATTGACACACCCGTCACACGCTAAAAAACTTTCGAATTTCGCGCATGAGACTCCTTTCGACACCCTGCCAGACGAGTTCGCCACAGCGCTGAGAATCTTCAACAACTCGGATATACGCTACCACCTTCCTTTGAGTAACAACTCTGGGGAACCTTACTTCAAGGCTCAGGGCGAACGGATCAGCCGATGCCCTCATCCATTATCACCAATTCCGCCAAATTGCAAGGGCGGTGACGGACATCCAGCTGTTCGCGCAAGATCCGGTTCCAAGCGGTTCGGCAAGCCCCCGTCGAACCCGGCAAGCAAGCAATGAGAGTTCGATTGGCAAATCCGGCCAAAGCTCTTGATTGAAGGGTCGAACTGCCAATTTCCTCGAAAGACAATTGCCGAAACAACTCGCCAAAACCCAGGATCTCTTGATCAAATAGCACGGTCAAAGCTTCAGGCGTACGGTCTCGCATTGCGAAGCCAGTACCGCCCGTGCAAAGTACGGCATGCACTCCTGGATCAGCAATCCAAGCCGACACGGTGGCGCGAATGCGATAAATATCGTCAGGCACGACCTCGCGTTGCACAAGCTCATGGCCAGACTCAGCAATCCCCTGACAAAGCGCGTCACCAGAGCGGTCCTCGGCGAGCCCACGGGTATCAGATATCGTGAGTACCGCTATACGCAGCACGCGAAAAGCGGCTCCACTTCTATGCACCATCATCTCCTCTGGTCCAAACGGATAGCCTTCTTAAAAGCACGGAATATGGTACCAGAAACGCAACCAGCACCGAGGCCAAAGACCACGACCGATTCCCGGGGGCACGCGATTCGGAATATAATAGATCGTTTTGGACTTATACTAAAAGCTGGTTGGTATCGATACTGTCCATGAGCGTTGCTCCCGAAACCCTGTTTAAATCCCAACTCGCCGGCTTGCGGCTCGTGCAGCAGGGCAAGGTACGGGATATCTACGAAATTGACGATGCGCGCCTGCTTATCGTCACTACCGATCGCCTCTCAGCATTCGATGTCATCCTACCGGATCCGATACCCGGGAAAGGGATCATACTCACGGCCTTGTCCCGATTCTGGTTCGAGCGAACACGCCCCATCATCGGCAATCATCTCCTGGCGGATCCCCTTGATTCGGTGCTGGCCCGCGCCGGCGATGCTCGCCAGGTGCAATCCCGGGCAATGGTGGTAAGGCGACTGCAACCGCTGCCGATCGAGGCCATAGCGCGTGGCTATTTAATCGGTTCGGCCTGGAACGATTATCAGCGCAGCGGCCAAGTCTGTGGCATAACCTTACCAGCAGGTTTACAACAGGCCGATCAGCTTCCCGAACCGATCTTCACGCCCGCCACAAAAGCCGCTGTGGGCAACCACGACCAGAACATCGACTTTGCTCAAGCCGTGCAGCTACTCGGGCACGATACCGCTGAACAGGTGCGTCGCGTGACACTAAAAATTTACAATGAAGCCGCCAGCTATGCGCACCGATGCGGTATCATCATCGCGGATACCAAATTCGAATTCGCTCGCGATCAAAATGGCCAATTGCTGCTCATCGACGAGGTCCTGACTCCAGACTCCTCGCGCTTCTGGCCCGCTGACCAATATCAACCGGGAAACTCGCCGCCGAGCTTCGATAAGCAATTCGTACGGGATTACCTGGCGTCATTGGCCTGGGATCAGACGCCTCCCGGGCCGCGCCTGCCAGCGAAAATCATTGCGCAAACCGCCGCGAAATACCGGGAGGCGCAACGACGGCTGACCGGTTCGAACCGATGAGACCACGACCGAGAAGAGAATACGCCCTGAACACGAAAAGAGATCGAGGGCGTCACATCGAGTCGTTTGAAATAGTATCGCCCACCCGCACGATTTTCATCGTATTAGTACCACCCTGAACACCAGCCAAATCCCCCTTGGTAATCAATACCAAATCACCCTCACGAATGGCACCGGCTTTGAGCAGTTCGTCAACCGCACCGCGATTAGCCGCCGTGTAATCGCGCCCGGCTGGATCGAAATTGATCGGGTGCACCCCCCGATAGAGCGTTACTTTGGTACGGGTACGTAGTTGCTCGGAAAGCGCGTAGATTGGGATATCCGTGCTGATACGCGACATCCACCGCGCCGTAGCACCGGATTCCGTCATGGCGGCAATAGCCCGCACGCTGAGCTGATTGGCCGCCGCAATTGCCGTTTTGGCAATGGTCTCGTCAATACGAGTGTAGTGAGGTTCTGGACCCGGAGGTGGGGGAGGCGACTCCTCAGCATATCGCTCTGCGCCAACACACACGCGCGCCATGGCCGCAACGGCTTTAGCCGGATAACGGCCGACCGCGGATTCCTCTGACAGCATTACCGCATCTGTTCCATCCAGAACGGCATTGGCCACATCCAACACCTCAGCACGCGTGGGCATAGGATGATCCACCATGGATTGCATCATCTGAGTTGCGGTAATCACAACGCAATCACGCTCTCGGGCTAACCGCATGATACGTTTTTGCACACCCGGAAGCTCGGCATCGCCGATTTCTACAGCCAGATCGCCGCGAGCGATCATCACCGCATCCGCCGCTTTTATAACCTCGGCCAAATTATCCACTGCTTCGCGGCGCTCGATTTTAGCAACGATGGCGGCATCACCACCAGCGGCGCGCAACAACTCGCGCGCCTCCTCAATGTCATCGGCCCCCTTGGGGAAGGAAACCGCCAGATAATCGGCTTGCAACTCCGCTGCGAGTCGGATGTCTAGACGATCTTTATCGGTCAAGGCACGAACCGAGAGTCCACCACCGAGTCGGTTGATACCTTTATGGCCTGACAAGATGCCGCCGATCTCTACAGTGGTAAAAATCCGGCCCCCCTCCACCCGATCGACGCTCAGGCGGATGAGCCCATCATTGAGTAGCAGCACGTCCCCGGCAACGACATCCTGTGGTAGATCGGCGTAACCCACGCCGACACCGCTTTGAGTACCGGCATTTTCCGCCAACGAAGGATCAAGGAAAAACGTCTGCCCCTCAACCAGTTCCACCGTACCTTCACAAAAGTTTTCGATACGAATCTTGGGCCCTTGGAGATCACATAACAATCCAACCACCCGGTTGTGCTGTTGGGCTACGCACCGCAGCCTGGCTGAACGCTGCCGGTGCTCATCATGGTTGCCATGGGAGAGATTCAGACGAACCACATCGACGCCCGCCCGCAACACACCATTCAAGGCGGGCTCACGATCGGTTGCAGGCCCTAGGGTTGCGACAATCTTGGTCTGACGGACCATAGCCTACCTTTTCCTCTGCGAGGGAATCAGCGGCGGCGGCGCCCCTTAAGAGAAATGAAACTCATCGAGTTTGTTGAGAATCGCAGCCGTACGCAGCCCGAGATCAAATCCGACAGTTGAGAACAAATATTCCAACGCATTCAGAACCCCAGCGACGAGATACAAGTAGCCGCTCCTCTAGCCCGAAGCGGGGTGCAGCCCTATTAAAAAGCCCTGACCGAAGGCACCTCTCAGCTCAAAACACAACGGCTGGCGCTGTACCGCACGGAGCAGGAAATCAGTCGGTCCGCGCCTCGAGGGCCGCGACAGCAGGCAATTTCTTACCCTCTAGAAACTCCAGGAACGCACCGCCGCCTGTAGAAATATAGGAGATATTGTCACCGACGCCGTACTTGGCGATCGCCGCCAGCGTATCCCCCCCACCGGCAAGGGAGAATGCGGCGCTAGCGGCAATGGCATCCGCCAATGCCTGAGTGCCATCACCGAAGTGATCGAACTCAAATACCCCAACCGGCCCATTCCAGACGATCGTGCCAGCTTCCTTGAGGACCTGCGCATACTGCCCGGCCGTACGCGGCCCTATGTCCAAAATGAGATCATCTTCTGCCACCTGATCGAGTGTCTTGATGCATGCTGCGGCGTTTTCATCGAACACCTTGGCACAGGCAACATCCACAGGAAGCGGGATTTCGCCTCCCTTCGCCGTCGCACTCGCCATAAGCCGTTTCGCAGCATTCACCAGATCCGGCTCATACAGCGATCGGCCGACTGGGTAGCCGGCAGCCGCGATGAAGGTATTGGCAATACCGCCCCCGACGATGAGCGCATCGACCACATCGATCAAAGACTCGAGCACGGTCAGCTTGGTAGAGACCTTCGAGCCGCCAACCACAGCAACCATAGGTCGGGCTGGCTGTTCAAAGGCGTTGCCCAGCGCTTCCAACTCCGCAATCAACAGTGGCCCCGCGCAGGCCTGCGGGGCGAACCGGGCAACCCCGTGAGTCGAGGCTTGGGCGCGATGGGCAGTGCCGAAAGCATCCATAACGTAAATGTCACACAACGCGGCCATTTGCTGCGCCAAGGCGATATCATCCGTCTGTTCGCCTTTATTGAAGCGCACGTTTTCGCAGAGAACGACCTCCCCGGGTGCGGGCTGCACGCCGCCAAGCCACTCCCGAGCCAACCGTACCGGCTGCCCAAGCAATTCGGAGAGACGCTCGGCAACCGGCGCGAGCGAATAGCGCTCGTCGAAACATCCTTCCTCGGGGCGCCCAAAGTGGCTCATAAGCATGACTTTAGCCGATGCCGCAAGCGCAGCGCGAATGGTAGGCAGGCAAGCGCGAATCCGCGTATCGTCGGAAACCGCTCCGTTTTTCACCGGGACATTGAGATCTTCCCGAATCAGAACCCGCTTCCCGGCCAAATCTAAATCGGTCATGCGCAGCACGCCCATAAGCCTTGATCTCCCCGTATTCGATCCGGTATCAAAGCGCGACCGGACACGCACCTTCGGTACGCATCCGATGCGCACGTCCATCACTGCATGCCGGCTTACTTCGCTTTCATCAAAGCAATTGCGACATCCAGCATGCGGTTAGAGAACCCCCACTCGTTGTCATACCAGGAGCAGACTTTGACCAGGCGATCACCAGCGACCTTGGTCAAGGTCGCTTCGAAAATCGACGAATGCGGATCATGATTGAAATCGATCGATACCAACGGCGCATCATTGTATGCCAATACGCCTTTCAGCGGGCCTTGAGCGGCTTGCTTGAGCAGGCCATTAATCTCCTCGACCGAAGTATCGCGACTCGCCTTAAAGGTCAAATCGACCAGAGAAACATTAATGGTAGGAACGCGTACGGCAAAACCGTCTAGTTTGCCATTGAGTTCTGGCAGCACCAAGCCGACAGCCGCTGCGGCTCCGGTCTTGGTCGGAATCTGCGACATTACGGCACTGCGGGCCCGGCGCAGGTCTTGATGATACACATCATTTAGGACCTGATCGTTGGTGAAGGCGTGAATCGTGGTCATCAGACCATGCTCCACCCCAACGGCATTGTGCAAGACTTTGACGAGCGGGGCTAGGCAATTTGTCGTGCAAGAGGCGCAGGAAATCACTGTGTGGCTGGCAGCAAGTGTGTCCTCGTTGACACCATACACAACCGTAGCGTCCACACCCTTAGCCGGCGCCGAGATCACGACTTTTTTGGCGCCTCCCTCCAAATGCGCCGCCGCCTTCTCTCCGGTAGTGAACAATCCAGTGCACTCGAGCACTGCATCCACTCCAAGGTCGCCCCAGGGGAGTTTGCCTGGATCACGCTCGGAGAGGACACGAATGGAATCACCGTTGACCACCAAATTGCCATCGTTGACTTCTATGGTGCCTGGAAATTTGCCGTGCGCCGAATCATAGCGTGTCAAGTGCGCGTTTGTCTCGGCATCACCAAGATCGTTAATTGCCGCAATTTGGATCTCGTCCGTGCGGCCCGCCTCATAGAGGGCGCGCAGAATGTTGCGGCCAATACGGCCGTAACCGTTGATACCAACCTTTATGGCCATGGTTTTCTCCCAAGCTAACTAAAATGATTTGGTATACGCCGAGGACTCAGAGTAAATTCTTGACCGTTTCGACCGCTTGATCGACGGTCAGACCGAACTGCTTATAAACATCCGGCCCCGGAGCCGACTCGCCGAATGTAGACAACCCAAGGATACGGCCCTGCGGGCCGACGAAGCGCAACCAAGAATCGGGCACGCCGGCCTCGATAGCCAGCCGGGCTGTAATGACGCTCGGCAAAACCGCCTCCCGATAAGCCGCCGTTTGGGCAAGAAACGTGTCCACCGAGGGCATGGAAACCACCCGCACACGATACCCCTCGGCGGCCAGGCGTTCCTGAGCGTCTATGGCAAGCGCTACCTCAGATCCCGTAGCGATGATGATTGCCTGCGGTTCTGCACCGGCGTCGCGCAATACGTAGCCCCCTCGGCGAATTTGTTCGAGTTGCCCAGGTTCACGCTCCTGATGGGGCAGATTCTGGCGCGACAGACTCAGACAGGTAGGCCCGGTGCGATGCTCCAGCGCGGATTGCCAAGCGACTACAGCTTCCACCGTATCACACGGCCGCCAAAGACTGATGTTCGGGATCAAACGCAATGCGGCCAAATGCTCGATCGGCTGATGCGTCGGCCCGTCCTCCCCTAGACCAATGGAATCATGGGTATAGACGAATATACTCCGAATCTTCATAAGGGCGGCCATACGCACGGCGTTGCGCGCATAATCGCAGAACACCAGGAAGGTGCCGGCGTAAGGCACAAAACCACCGTGAAGCGCAATGCCGTTAACAATAGCTGACATGCCGAACTCGCGCACGCCATAATGAATATAATTGCCGTCAACATCCTGCCGGCTCACCACCGCGCAATCATCCCACCATGTGTTATTGGATTCTGTAAGGTCGGCGGATCCGCCAATCAGCTCTGGCAGGTACGGGCCGAACCCGTTCAATGCCATTTGCGAGGCTTTCCGGGTGGCTACAGTTCGCCCTTGCTCATCGGCTTGCTGTATTAGCTCCCGTACCAGCGTTTGCCAAGATCCTGGCAGGTCACCACGGATCCGGCGCTCGAAAGTACGCGCCAACTCGGGATGAGCCCGCTTGTAGTCTGCGAAGGTTTCATCCCACTGGTGTTCCCAGCGCGCGCCACACGCGCGCGCGTCCCAACCCGTATAGATTGCTTCGGGAATGTGAAACGGTGGGTGCGGCCAGTCGAGAAACTCTCGCGTAGCGCGAATCTCGTCATCGCCCAGTGGAGCACCGTGCACTCCGTGAGTACCGCAGACATTCGGTGCGCCAAAGCCAATTATGGTCTTGGCGCAGATCAAGGAAGGTCGATCTGCAACGCTTCGAGCCTGCTCAATGGCCGCCTTCACGGCCTCGGTATCGTGCCCATCGATTTCCCGAATTACGTGCCAGCCGTAGGCCTCGAACCGACCTGGCGTATCATCGGTGAACCAGCCGGTCACTTTGCCGTCGATGGAGATTCCATTATCGTCGTAAACGGCAACGAGCTTGCCAAGCCCCAATGTGCCGGCAAGCGAGCATACCTCATGGGAGATACCTTCCATCAAGCAGCCATCACCGAGAAAAACATACGTATAATGATCGACGATCGTATGCCCTGGCCGGTTGAATTGTGCGCCCAAAACTTTCTCAGCAATCGCCATTCCCACCGCATTGGCCAAACCCTGACCGAGCGGCCCTGTGGTCGTCTCCACGCCGAGAGTGTAACCAAACTCAGGATGGCCCGGCGTCTTGGAATGCAATTGACGAAACTGCTGCAAGTCACCAATCGACAAACCGTAACCGGTTAGGTGCAAGAGCGCATACTGCAGCATCGAACCGTGCCCGTTAGACAGCACAAAACGGTCCCGATTGCACCACTTTGGGTTGTCAGGATTATGGCGCAGAAAATCGTTCCAAAGCACCTCGGCGATATCGGCCATGCCCATTGGGGCACCCGGGTGACCCGACCTGGCACGCTGAACAGCATCCATGCTGAGTGCACGGATGGCATTGGCAAGTTCTCGGCGCGATGGCATTCAGTATCTCCCGATCCGATTGTCGGCTCTTAACAGGACCGCAAAGGCGCCACCAGCAGGGCAGCATGTCATAACGTATATGCGAACACTGCCAGTGGCCCTCGCGTTAGCAGCGCGTAATTCTCGCTGAGATGCCCGGCTCAGGCAAGGCGGCATTCTCACGAGAACCGATCGCTTGACTTGAAATTGCCGGCGAACTGGGAGAGCCTTCTCAGATTACCCGCGATGCTGCGGAAAGTCTCTTGTATTCACAAGCCTATGCCACAAAAAGCGCTTGCACGGCCCTTTTTCGTTGGGCCAACTGCGCCAGACTGTTAACATCTCCGGCAATTCGGAAAAGAGTTAGCAGACTCTAAAACGTAATGCGTCGCCCCACACCAGAGCGACGCTCTATAACGTTCGGTCACGGAAAAGGGAGGTTCCAGCAATGCACACGATGCCGCAAAGCCGGCGAAACCGCAGCGAGCGCACCGGCTCCTCCGGACCGGATGTAAACTGCCTTAACCGTGCCGATACTCCTATTTAGTTATCCCCTTTTCCTATGAAATCCGGCCTTTTGAGTACCTGGCTCGGGCATGACCCAACAGCGGTCGCGACCAGTACTCGATCGGATCAGGCCAAGAGAGTCGAAACAATGAGCAATCAATACTTATTCACATCAGAATCCGTATCGGCGGGCCATCCAGACAAGGTTGCGGACCAGATTTCCGATGCCGTGCTGGATGCAATCCTCACTCAGGACCGGCAGGCACGCGTCGCTTGCGAGACGCTGGTGAAGACTGGAATGGTCATCATCGCCGGCGAAATCACCACCAGCGCATGGGTGGATCTCGAGGAGTTGACGCGCCGAACGGTCAAAGAGATCGGTTATGACCACGGCGACATGGGGTTTGATGGCGATGCCTGCGCGGTGCTCAATGCCATCGGCAAGCAATCACCGGATATCGCCCAAGGCGTCGATCGGCAGTTACCCGAGGAACAAGGAGCGGGCGACCAGGGCCTTATGTTCGGTTATGCCTCCAACGAGACGGATGTCCTGATGCCGGCACCAATTACCTACGCGCACCGCCTCGTCAAGCGCCAGGCCGAAACGCGCAAAAGCGGCCGACTGCCATGGTTGCGACCAGACGCCAAAAGCCAAATAACTTTTCGCTACGAAGACCATCGCCCGATTGGAATAGAGACCGTGGTGCTCTCCACACAGCATGCCCCGGACATCAAAGAGACCGATGTACGTGACGCAGTGATCGAGGAGATCATCAAACCAATTCTTCCACGTGAATGGATCGATCATCGGACCAAGTATCTGATCAATCCCACAGGCAAGTTCGTCATTGGCGGCCCGGTGGGAGACTGCGGCCTGACCGGCCGTAAAATCATCGTCGACACCTACGGCGGCATGGCACGTCACGGAGGGGGAGCATTTTCCGGCAAGGATCCATCCAAAGTGGATCGCTCGGCTGCTTACGCCTGCCGCTATGTCGCCAAGAATATTGTCGCCGCCGGCTTAGCCGAGCGTTGCGAGATCCAGGTTTCTTATGCGATCGGTGTCGCTGAACCCACCTCAATCAGTATCGAGACCTTCGGAACGGGTCGGCTGTCTGAGGCGCGGTTAGCGGAGCTCGTACGCGAGTTTTTCGACCTGCGCCCATACGGAGTCCTGAAAATGCTTGACCTGGTTCGTCCGATCTACCAAGAAACGGCCGCATACGGACACTTCGGCCGCGAGGAGGAGAACTTCACCTGGGAGAGAACGGACAAAGCCGAAACGCTGCGGGCAGCCGCCGGCTTGTAGTCGACCGGGCAGGCTGCCGTTCGGTGCAACGGGCGCATAAAAGGAACGGAAGCTGTTCCCCCCAAGGCAAACGGTTAAGAACAGAGGGATTTTATATCCTGGCATGATCCATCCTCGCCCAGCACATTCACCGTAACGCCCTTGCCTATACGAGCAATAGCCGATCTCGCCGAGGAGCGCTGCAACAGGATATGGTTTGGATTCCTGCCAGGCTCGGCGGATTATATCGGGACCTTTAAACCAACGGCGCTCGGTTCAGGTATGGAGAAACACCATGAACGCTGTCGTGGAAAGCACCCGAACCGACCACCACGTTGCGGACCTGACCCTGGCCGCTTGGGGTCGCAAGGAAATTGCCATTGCCGAGACGGAAATGCCCGGCCTGATGGCGCTTCGGGAGAAGTACGGCGCTGAGAAACCACTCAAAGGTGCTCGCATTGCCGGCAGCTTGCACATGACGATTCAGACCGCCGTCCTGATCGAAACTCTGGTCGAGCTCGGCGCCACAGTGCGCTGGGCTTCCTGCAATATCTACTCCACCCAGGATCATGCTGCTGCAGCCATCGCCCAGCGGGGTATCCCGGTATTCGCCTACAAGGGCGAAACCTTGGAGGAGTACTGGGAGTTCACTCATCGGATCATGGAATGGCCGGATGATCATCGCCCTAACATGATTCTAGACGACGGCGGGGATGCCACTTTGGTGGCAACCCTAGGGGCACGTGCAGAAACCGACCCGAGCGTACTGGACAACCCTGCTAATGAGGAGGAGCGTGCGGCATTCGCGGCCATCCGCCAGCGGCTTGAGAATAAACCGGGGTTTTACCAGGGGCTGCTCGAGAGCATCCGCGGAGTAACCGAAGAAACGACCACCGGTGTCCACCGCTTGTACCAAATGGAAAAAGAAGGACGTTTGCCGTTTGCGGCAATCAATGTCAACGATTCGGTAACAAAATCCAAATTCGACAATCTCTACGGCTGCCGCGAATCACTGGTCGATGGGATCAAGCGCGCCACCGACGTCATGGTTGCCGGCAAGATCTCCATCGTCTGCGGCTACGGCGATGTCGGCAAAGGCTGCGCGCAGTCGCTGCGCGGTTTGGGCGCTACCGTGTGGGTCACTGAAATCGATCCGATCTGCGCGCTGCAAGCCGCTATGGAAGGATACCGCGTGGTCAATCTGGAGCAACCCGGTATCGTCGAGCAAGCCGATATTTTCGTCACGGCCACCGGCAACTACCATGTGATCAATCAGAGCCATATGTTGCGCATGAAGAATCAAGCGATTCTGTGCAACATCGGCCACTTCGACAGCGAACTCGACGTCACCAGCCTGCGGCAATACACATGGGAAAACATCAAACCCCAGGTAGACCACGTGATCTTTCCGGACGGCAAACGGATCATCCTGCTTGCCGAGGGACGGCTGGTTAATCTGGGCTGTGCCACGGGCCATCCCAGCTTTGTCATGTCCAACAGCTTCACCAACCAGGTTCTGGCCCAGATAGAACTATTCCGCGGCGAACAGAACTATAAGAAGCGAGTCTACGTGCTACCAAAGCATTTGGACGAAGAAGTGGCGCGGCTGCATCTGGCGAAAATCGATGCCCAACTCACCGAACTGACGGAAGAACAGGCCAGCTATATTGGGGTAGCTGTGACCGGCCCGTATAAACCCGAGCATTACCGTTACTGAGCCATACTCACACACCTTGGGAAGGCCTTCGCAAACCCTGCAAAGACCTTCCCAAGAATAAAATACATCCGCTCTGTAGTAAGCGCACCGCAGCGGCAGCTCGGTTTAAGACCGAAACAAGCAGATCATCCCGCCCAATCGAGTCACCCCCTAGCTCCAATGGCGACCGGCAGCACTCTAAAGAACAGGAGACTCAGGAGCTAACCAAACAAAGCCGTACACATCTGCGATTCGATTTCCTCCAGATCCGGCAGCAACGCCGGCTCGCCCCCAGCAAGCACTTGGCAGTGAATTCCCGGTAGTGGCGCAAACTCCTCCAACTGCTCGACGCTCGGCTCGGAGAGAGTGGTCAACCGCGGCAACTCCTGAGTCAGAATACCGAAATACGGCAATTGTGCGCGCTGGCCTAACCCCTTTAAGATGACAATCCGGGCGCGAATATTTGGCGCGGCACGCTCACCGGTCATCACTGCATCCATGGAGATCACTGGTACCTCTTGGTCACGCCAGCCTGCGAAGCCAAGCAGCCATTGCTGATCGACGAGACGATCGGGAAGGGGATCAGGCTCCTGATAACCAACGACTTCGGCCACCACACCAGCCGGCAATAACAGATTATGACCGACAATCGGAATTAGCAGACAGCGAATAGGCTCGGCTTGGAAATGCGCCATTTCCTGCTCCTTACGGCCTAGGCGTGTGGTTGGGCTTGTCTCAGTAGCTCGTGCAGAGCCGCCAACAGTTCGCTCTCCTGGTAAGGCTTACCGAGATAGCGATCCACGCCGATTTCCTTGGCCTTTAATCGGTGCTTATCGCCGGTGCGGGAGGTAATGACGATAATCGGCACCGAGTGCAGACGCTCGTCATTGCGCATATGAGTGGCCAGTTCATAACCATCCATCCGCGGCATCTCGATATCGAGCAGCACCGCATCGGGAACCATGTCCTCCAACGCGGCTACGGCATCGACTCCGTCTTTGGCCGTGATCACATCGATCTCATTGCGCTGTAGAAGTCGAGCAGCAACCTTGCGCATGGTGATCGAATCATCAACCACCATTACCCGTGGACGCTTATGGTACGAAGACATAGTTACAGTGGGTATTTCATCGGCCTCCTCCTCGCTTGAACCGATGTCGTAGCGCACCAAGGCACCGACATCAAGGATGAAAACTACGCGACCGTCAGCCAATATCGTGGCACCGAGCAACCCCGGCACCCGGCTGATCTGCAAACCAGCGGATTTAACCACTATCTCGCGCCGCCCTAACAGTTCATCCACCTGCAGAGCGACGCGATGGTCACCGGCCTGAACCAAAATCAGCGGCACACGCAGCCGCTCGGGTGGTGGACGACCATCGCCGACACTCAACATGACAGCCAGACTGCGCACCTCGTAACGCTCACCGGCATAAGAATAAAAACCGCTGTCCGCGCTGGCGTAAACGGCACGGAGCTCGTCTTGTCCCACGCGGACGACCCCCTCGATGCTGGATAGTGGAATCGCGTAGACTTCTTCACCCGTTTGGCAAAGTAATGCCTGATTAAGTGCTAAAGTGAAAGGCATGCGGGCGATGAACTGAGTTCCCACACCCAGTTCCGAGTCGATCTCAAGGCTGCGGCCAAGCCGCTTGATCTCCGCGTTGACCACGTCCAAGCCGACACCCCGCCCCGCTATCTGCGTCACCTTCTCAGCCGTGCTGAACCCAGGTTCGAGCACAAACTGCACAATCTCTCTATCGGAGAGCACCGACCCCTCACTCATTAACCCCCGGCTGATGGCTTTGCTGCGGATGGCATCCAGATTCATGCCGGCGCCGTCGTCACTGACTCGGATCGTGACATCGGCGCCCTCGCGTTCCAAAGCGACGCAAATCGTGCCAAGCTCGGCCTTGCCAAGACCGCTGCGTACGGCTGGGGCCTCGATTCCATGGGCCACGGCATTGCGTAACATGTGCTCCAATGGCGGGATAAGCCGCTCGAGCACGGTGCGATCCATCTCCCCCTGGGCCCCGAGAACCTTGAGCTGGGCCCGCTTGCCCAGCTCTTCACAAGCCTGGCGCACCACCCGGCGCATGCGTGGTACCAGATTGGCAAAAGGCACCATCCGAGTGCGCATGAGACCGTCCTGTAACTCGGTATTCACGCGCGACTGCTGCAATAGCAAGGTCTCGCTCTCGCGATTAAGATTGCCCAAACTGCCCTGAATATTAGTAAGATCGTTAACACTCTCGCTCAGTGCTCGAGAGAGCTCTTGAATTCGAGAGAAACGATCCAACTCCAGGGGATCGAAGCTTCCCCGATCGGTTGAATCCTGCTCACGCTCAAAGCGATAGAGGATCTGCGCTTCGGTCTCGATCTCCAAGGCACGGAGCTGCTCGCGCAGGCGGGTTACTGTCTGCCCCAGCTCTGCCAGATTGAAAACGATATCGCCCCCCTGCTGCTCTAACCGGCTGCGGTAGATGCTGACTTCGCCAGCCAGATTGACCAGACTGTCCAGCAGTTGGGAATGGACCCGGACCTGATCGGGCTGACGGTGCGAAATATGATTGCTATTTTGTTCGGCTTGGCCCGTGGCCGGTGCAGAGCCTCCCTCAGCCCGCTCGGCAACGACCACCGCACACTCGCCTGGATATAAACGAGCAAGGCCCTCCACTATTTGCCGCACGTCAGGCAAAGGGGCCCCCTTGACAGCTGTGCCACGCAGAGTCAACAGCTGATCATTAGCGCGCTCCAATCCATCGAATAACGCCTCGCCCAATCCAACTTTGCCCTCTGAGACCGCCTCGAGCAGAGTCTCCAACACATGACTAAGATCGGCGATCGGCTTGAACCCGGCCATCCGAGCCCCCCCTTTGAGGGTGTGCAGGGCCCGCTGTAGCTCAGGCACGCCGCTAAACGCTTCTGGATTCTGGCGCCAGTCGTGGAGCAACGTCTCCGTGTTGGCAAGGATATCGGCAGACTCCTGTAAAAAAACCTCCACCAATTCACGGTTCGGATCGCCCCGGGGAGCTGACAACGGGACCCCTGCGCCACGTAACTCCTCGATTCGTGCAATCAACCCCTGCGGTGTCGATGAGCATTCGCCGCCATGGGCTTGTTCCAGCAAATCGGTCAGCCGATCCAGGCTGGCGTGGAGCAGATCAAAAAACCTGTCATCGGCAGGTACCCGTTGCGCGGCCACGTCACCGAGTACGCTTTCCAAGGCATGGCAGAGATGACCAATGCTTTCAAACCCAGCCAACCGCGCCCCCCCTTTCAGGGTGTGCAACGAGCGGTGCAACTCGGCCACCCGAGCATCATCATCCGGTGCAGCCTCCCAGCGCTCCACGGCGCCCTCGAGAAAACGCAGGATATCATCGGCCTCCTCAAGGAAGATCTGCACCAACTCTGCATCTTCCACGGACTGTTTAGGGGGGGTGGAGTCAGAACTCTGGGTATGCGCTCGTGCCACCTCGGAACTGGGATGGACGGAGTCGTTCGCAGGCACTTCCGACACTCCCCCTTGCGGCAACGGCTCGTTCGCGTCAACCGATCGAGCTTCAAGCACATCCGCTTGAACCTGCGCCAACGAGAACCCAGCCTCGTGGTGCTCCTCACGCTCAGCGGCCAATTTGGGCAGAGAGACTCTACGGGTCCCAATGTCCCGAACAAGCTCTGAGACATCGGGCAACTCCGCCGCCCCTCGGCCCAGGGCTTCAACGACTGCCCGTATCGCCCGCGCCCCCCGTTTGAGTACAGCTTGATCGGGGGCATCCAATGTGCGGCCCTCGGCATAACGGCTGGAGACGAGTTCCTCAAGCTCGTGGCCGACTTGGGCTATGGGCCCAACCTGTGCCATCCGCGCACTACCCGTCAAGGTATGCAACGAACGCGCAAGACGTTCAGCAACACGACATTGGCCATCGTTCGAGTTTTCACACTCCTGCAGAAACTCCTCGATGCAACCCAGATGGTCCCCGGTCTCCTTGCCGAAGATCTCGTAGAGAACTGGGTCTAGGCGCACGTCGCCCGTCTTTCCGAGCATTTCGAGCGCGCCCGCCGCCTGCTGCGCCTCATCATCGCCGTCGGTTTGCGCGGAATCATTACCGGCCGGCATCGCCTGCGCCACATACCCCGGCTCACATGCCGCAGAGGCGGCTGACTCTTGTCCGCCCCTCCCCTCCCCAGTCCCAGCCGGCTGCCCCGCTGCACCCACGGCTCCGGAAGTTAGACCGGCCACCTCATTCTGCTGGCTAGGCTCGCTCAATACCGAAACCTTGCGTATCAACTGCCGGACATCACAGTTCGGGGGGGCTGCGCCACGCAACTCCGCGATGAGTTCGGGAATTACGCTCAAAGTCTCAGCCACGCTAGCGTATACCTGCGATGAAGGCTCCAAGGTGTGATCAAGGACCCGATTGAGCAAGTTCTCCACGGACCAAGCGAGTTCACCGAACAACAGCGCGCCGGCCAACCGACCGCTGCCCTTCAGAGTGTGGAACAAACGCCGTATCGTCAGCAGCGCCTCGGTATCGTCGACCTCTCGCTGCCAGCGCGGAAACACATCCCTCAGGGTAGCCAGAACCTCGTCAGCTTCCTCAAGAAAAATCTCTAGAATCTCCGGGTCAAGCCGTTCGCCCCAAACCGGCACCTCTGGATCAACTCGACCTCGTTTCTTCGAGAAGTCGATACCAGCATCCGCCGAGGGCATCAGCTGGTCTACAGCCGGCGGCGACGGGCGCGATACATAGGCCTCTTCCATCACGGCAGGCGCTGGCTCGCCCGCGAATGCCTGGTGGACTCCCCCGGAGACGGGACCCAAATCGCCTAGGCAACGCAGCCGATACTCGCTCACATCGAGGCCTTGCTCACCATACGGGCGTCCGTCTCGCATGGCCTCCAGGTAATACTCGATACCTGTGATCGCATCGGCGAGGGCCTCGAGCGCCTGCGGCGAGGGAAACTCCGCAGTACTAAGCACACACTCGCGTAGCCAATGCTCGGTTGCCCCGATCAATTCCGGCACCCGTTCCAATTCCAACAGAGTCAGGCTGCCACGCACAGCGCCAACGAGCCGTTCAATGCTCTCTAGACGCTGGCGTTCGCCACTTTCGACAAATTGAACAATCGCCTCTTTGAGGTAACCAAGCTCAATGATTGCTTCGCTGATGGCTTGGGCGAAAACCGGCTGGTACTCGCTTTCTTCGAGCACTCTCCGACTGGTACCCGCCTCATCATCGTCCTGCCCCATCCTCTGGCGGCCTTCCACCAGATTGACAAGCGATGATTCTACATAGAGCAATGCCTCGGCTACCTGCAAAGCACGGTGATCCTCCAGACTTCCCTCGTCACGCAGCGTACACACCTGCGCGACCTGCTCGCGCACCAAACGGCTGGCATCAGCCAGGTCGATGACCTCCAGCGTATCGGCAATCCGGCTCAGCAAATCGGCGGTGCTGGTCAGATCCTCGGCGTTGCGAACGCTGCCACGCGCATACAGATCGAGAGTATCTTTCACATGGGCCAGATCCTCACAGATCGCACGTGCTACACCACTAAAGGCATCGCGTCCCGGACCGAACAGCCGCTCACGGCTTTGCTCTATCCGATTGTGCTCGGCCATCAGGCTCGGAAGATCGTAGAAGGTCTGGATCGCGGCCACCCGCTCGGTCACCGGGCTCGCCTGGGCCAGGTAGTAAAGCAAGCTACGCAATAGATCCTCGGCCACAGCAGCCTCGGCACCGCTTTCCAACGCCGCTTTGAACTGATGTTCCACTTGGCTCAGCAAGCGGCGCGTCATGGCTGCATACTCGACGAGTTCCCCGGCATCCAATGCATCGATCAAACCGGCTGCAAGCCACCACAAGGTAGTGCGGCGATCATCGGGGCCGGCCTGATCCATAGCCAGCAAGGCCTCCTGCATTTGCCTCAGCCCGTTTGCTGAATCTTGCCCCCGGAGATAGTCCAATAGTCCACGCTGATACAACGAACGCATTTGGCGGGCTGTTACCGCCACGCTGTCGGTACCATCTCTGGGCCACCGCGGCTGCTCGCAGAGCAGATCCAGATCCGGAGCGAACAGCGCGCTCTCGGCGATGACGGGGACACCGCGCGCACCTCTTAACTCGTTGATCAGCGGCAGCAGTAAAATGGCAGCATCCTGCTGCCCGCTCGCTACCCGTTCCAGATAGTCCTGAAGCTGCAGGATGGCCCGCATCAGGGCTTCCTGAGCCAGGTCGGCGTCGATTGCAGGGTCGACCAACAGCGCCAGACCGATCTGTTCCATCTCCTCGGTGAGCGCCGCTGCGCCATAGAGCTCCAACATCTGCAGTATGCCGTGCACCTGATGCAGGCTTGTGATGCAACGCCGCAACTCGGTGCGATCGGTCGAGCCCTCGGCACATAATTCCAGAACTTCGGCCGCTTGGCGCAAAGTCGCATCGAGCTCTTTTTTAACCCACCCAAGGGCACTGTAATCGAGATCAGTCTGTTTTTTCATGATCACATCCCCGGGGCCTGTGAACACTTCCCGTGTGCATCTCGGCGGCGGTCATTTTTCACAAGGCAAGACACACTGAACGCCATATGAAAACAGACCCCACCGACACGCGAGCACATCCGCGATGCCCCGCTTAATTTAGCGCCTCTCGCTGCCCGGGCAGCTTGAAACCGGCCACAGAACCACGCAACTCCGCGGCCAAATCCGCCAGATTACCGATCGAGCTCGCCGTCTCATTAGTCCCGGCCGAGGTCTGAGAAGTGATCTCCTGAATGACATTCATCGAATCGGAAATATTGCCCGCGGCATTGGCCTGTTGCCGCGACGCCTCGGAAATACTGCGAATTAGACTCGCCAAGTGCTGTGAGACGTTCTCGATCTCATGCAATGCCTCGCCAGCCTCTTCGGCTTGGCGCGCACCAGCGACCACACCGGTGGTGCTCTGCTCCATCGAGATCGCTGCCTCGTTGGTATCCGTCTGAATGGTCTTCACCAAACCTTCGATCTGCTTGGTCGCATTACCGGAGCGCTCGGCGAGCCGTTGGACCTCATCGGCTACCACAGCAAAGCCGCGCCCGGATTCACCGGCCATAGCCGCCTGAATCGAGGCGTTCAACGCAAGGATGTTGGTCTGATCGGCTATATCGTTGATCAGCTCGACGATATTACCAATCTCCTGCGAACTCTCACCCAGCCGCTTAATTCGCTTCGAAGTCTCCTGGATCTGCTCGCGGATGTTATCCATCTGGGCGATGGTTCGTTTAACGGTGCCCGCCCCCTTGAGCGCGATCTCGACGGCCTGTTGCGCAACTTGGGATGACTCTTCAGCATTACGTGAAACCTGATCGATTGACACCGCCATCTCGCTGACCGCCGCCGAAGCGCCTGTAATCTGGTGCGCCTGATGATCGGAGGCCTCGGCCAAATGCATAGCTGTCGCCTGGGTCTGCTGCGCAGCAGAAGAGACTTTTCCTGAGATCTCATTGATCGTAGCCACCAAACCCCGCAGCTCCTCAATGGCATCGTTGAAAGCATCACCGATGGCACCGGTGAAGGCCTCACCCACCGAAGCCTGCACTGTAAGATCGCCCTCCCGCAGACCTTCGATCTCGTCAAGCAAGACACGGATAGCCGCTTGAGTTTTATTGCTTTGTTCGTCGGCTCGCGCACGCGCCTTCTCGGCTGCCTGCAGCTCCCTTTGGGCCAAACGCCAGGAAACGATGCCCCGCAACACGAGCAGGATCAATGCCAGCACGCCAAAGACCACGCCATGCCAAACTTTGACGGGGCGCGCACTCTCGATATTGCGGTAGACGCCAGCCAGAGTGTCCGCACGGGCAAGCAATTTATCGGAACCGGCCGCTATTGCCTGCGCCGCCTGCTGCACTTGAACCAGGCCCGATGCGGGCACAACGGCATTTTCGTCCCGCATACCCAGCGCAGCGGCAAGCACTTGATCGCGGTGCTCAAGGACGATATCGATCTCGTCGCGCATCTCCTGCCAAGGCTGAGCCACATTCTGCAACGCCTGTGCGGCCCGGGATGACACCGACTGATTATTGGTCGAGTTAGCCGAGGCCAGCGCTTCGAAGTTAACTTGAAACTCGTCCCTGGCCTGCTGCAGCCGCTCGAAGGCGTTTACATTGCCGTCGACCGCTTCGGCTGCATTCTGAGCAATCTGCTGGGCTTGGGCCCGAATCGCTTCGGCCCGTGAGACGGACTCTCGGGCAAATTTTTCATAGTAGACTACGTAACCGAGGCTCGCAGTCATCAGCAGGGTCATGAGAATGACTAAAGCGGTGAGAACATGCGCTGTCCTGCGCAGCCCTACCGCCTGCTGCGATTGTAATGACGCCTTCATGGTTTACCCTCCGTGGAAGACGCTGGCTCCGTCGATGCGGTTAATAACGGCCAACTGCGTTATCGGTCACCTTGCTATCCAGCTGCTGTACCGGATTCAAGCCGCGATCTTGAGAAATTTCGGGTGCTGCGTCAGCAGCGCCAAGCGGAAAACCAACCAGTCGCTACCGTCACGATGCAAAACGCCGTCTAAATAAGGCGCCACCTCCTCCGCTCCGGGGTCAACGAGCGCCCGCCACTGCTCGGGGTAGTGAAAATGACACATCCCCAATACTTCATCGACCAAAAAACCGGTGAAAACAGCTTCCCATTCGATGACCAACACTCGTGAGAGCCGATTCAGATTAATCGAGCCCCTGCCGAGATAAGCATTGAGATCCATGATCGGCAAAAGGTTGCCGCGCACGTTGGCGACTCCATGCACCCAGCTTTTAGTATGGGGGACACGGGCAACTCGGGGTGGTGTCAGGATCTCAACGACCTCGCCCAACGGCGCGACAAAACGTTGCCCGCCGAGGCGAAACCCGACTCCGCGCCATTCATCCCGATTCTCTTCCCGAGCCGGCGATTCGGCACGATGCGCCCAGACCAGCCGCTCGAACCTCGCGAGCACTTCGAAGGGGTGCGTGGTTGTGCTCTGTCGACTAGCCATTCGTGCGCCCTCTGCGTTTCAGGGCCGCACCGATTTTCGCTAGCAGCTCCGCCTCGGTCACTGGCTTGATGATGTAATCCAAAGCACCTTGGCGCTTGGCCCAGAGCTGATCAGTGTCTTGGTCCTTGGTAGAGATCATCACGATCGGGATCGAAGCCGTCACTGAATCCTTGGAGAGCTTGCGGGTGGCCTGAAAACCGTTGACGCCCGGCATTACGATGTCCATCAGAATCAGATCCGGCTGTTCGGCGCGTGCTTTGCTCATGCCTTGATCGCCGTCCACGGCGATGCTGACCGCAAAACCATGCTTCTCCAGCATGGTCTTTAGGATGTAAGTCTCGGTGGGCGAATCGTCCACAACGAGTATCCGGGTCATTCGCAATTCTCCCTTGGCATGGGCGTTAGAGTTTTTAGCAGGATTTACCTGGATCCGGCCGGACAATTGGCGGATCTACGGCGTCGTGGCCTCGGAAACGACACATCCCCCCGGTTCGCAACGGTGACGTCGCTCAAGCAGCCTTGTCTCGATGACGCCTTATCGCAGCCAGCAGTTCCTCTCGGGTAAATGGTTTAGTCAAATACTGATCGGAGCCGACGATACGCCCCCGGGCCCGATCGAACAGACCGTCCTTGCTGGATAGCATAATGACCGGGGTCTCCTTGAATATCCGGTTGTGTTTGATCAGCGCGCAGGTTTGGTAGCCATCGAGCCGCGGCATCATGATGTCGATGAAGATGATCCTCGGATGGCAATCGGCGATTTTCCCCAGTGCCTCAAAGCCGTCCGTCGCGGTAATCACCTCGCAGCCTTCCTGCTTGAGAAGGGTCTCGGCCGTGCGTCGAATGGTCTTGCTATCGTCGATGACCATTACCTTGAGGCCAGCCAAATCGGTATCGTTGATAGCTTGGTCCACCTGCTGCCCCCTTAACCTATTTGCCTTAGCACCATGTCGATCGCATGGCTGAATTTAGCCGGTTCGTCGCTTAATTGAGCGGCGAATCCGGGTTCAAGCAGCCTTTGCCTGCGGTCCAATTTGCCGAGCCTCATCGCTTGGTCCCATAATTGGCGCCCTAGAGCCAGAAACGCGTCGGTCAAACCGATGCCGCACGCACTGGTGACCGCATACGAGGCAAACATGTTAGCCATGCCCACAACGGCCGATGCGCATCTCGCCACGGCTTTGACCGATCCACTCGACCGAATCGAACCGCGGCGGCCCGCGAATCAAAGCACCGTCGAGGGTTGGCTGTGTCGGCACGGGCAACGTGCGCCGGCACCGCTCCATGTCTCGGTCAATCTGCGCAACACCGGTTTCAAGCTGGCGCCAGCTGGCATCGATTTATTCCCAGTGGACTTCAATAAGTCTGCCCCCAGGTTCCAACCCCTTTGCGCGCACCGTACCCTTATCGTGCCCGAGAGCCATACCCGCAACCCGTTCTACCTAGAAAGCCTTGCCACATTGCGCGATCTCTTGGTTAACGTCGGCCGTGCCGTATCTATCGGCTCCTTGCGACCCGTGATTAGTGCAGCCACTCTTTTCGATTTACCCAGCGGACGCCGACTCACCTTGGCACCGCTGGAGTCTCCCGGCCCGCGCCTTGGAATGGCGGGCTTCGCCCCCCGCCTTATCCTACTCAGCAACGCGCGCTCCAGTAGCCGTCCGACTATGCTTGAAGGTCTGTGGCAACCGGGAATCCCCCCGCTTACATTAGGCTGGACGAAGTGGTGCAAAAGCAGCCATTTCGTCCATTATCGCCGGGTGGCGAAGGAATTCTGTGAACTGATCCATATCGATCCATGGCTGATTAGGCCGCTGCATCGCGATTGCGAAGCGGTCAACCGCAAACGGCGCGCCGGTGAGAAATGCTTGACTGGCAATGTGTCTGCATTGCTTGCGGAGATCCGCCTCGAAGACACGGCCACTGCCATCGGCCGGCAGCCGTGTCAATCCGGATCTCTGCCACGCCCCCGATGCCGATTCCAATCGTTTGTATGCCCACGGCATGGTTGCTCGGCTGGCGCTGCTGACCGCCGCCCGAGAACTCGCCGAGAGCACCACTACCGGGAAGGTCTAACTCGATGATCAGACTGGGCGTGGTGATGGATCCCATCGACTCCATCACGCCCCACAAAGATACGACGCTCGCTTTGCTCCTGGAAGCCGAACGCCGTGGCTGGGTAATTCGCTACCTGGAACTCGGCGATCTTTCGCTGCGCGATGGGCAGGCCTGGGGCAATAGCGCCGAATTGCATGTCCACGACGATCGCCACCACTGGTACGAACTCGGCGACCGCCAACGCCATCCGCTAGCCGAGCTCAATGTGATTCTCATGCGCAAGGACCCACCGGTAAGCAACGCGTATCTCTATGCGACCTATATCCTGGAGGCGGCGGAACAAGCTGGGGCACTAGTAATAAATCGTCCGCAGGGACTGCGTGATGCGCAAGAAAAGCTCTTCGCCACTCATTTCCCACAATGCTGCGCACCCACGCTGGTGAGCACAGCAGCCGATGAACTGCGCGATTTTATCCATGAACAAGGCAAGGCGGTCCTCAAGCCGCTGCACGGTATGGGCGGGGAATCCGTTTTCGTACTCGAGCAGGGCGACCCGAACACCAGCGTAATCATCGAGACCCTGAGCGATCACGGGCGGCGTCAGCTAATGGCCCAACGCTATATAGAGGAGATTCGCGACGGCGACAAACGGATTCTGCTGGTGGCGGGTAAGCCCGTCCCTTACGCGCTGGCACGGATTCCAGCCCGTGGCGAAACCCGTGGCAATATTGCCGCGGGCGGCCGCGGCGAGGGCGTAGAGCTCAGCAAGCGGGATCGCTGGATCTGCGAGCAGGTCGCACCGGCGCTACGCGAACGCGGTTTGCTGTTCGTAGGCCTTGACGTCATTGGCAACTACCTGACCGAGGTCAACGTCACCAGCCCGACCTGCGTACGTGAACTCGATGCCCACTACGGCATCAACATCAGCAGCGAGCTCTTCAACTTCATCGAGCGACACCTTGAGGTCAATCGAGCAAACATGTGATGCACATGGCGGAGACGATCACCCCGATTGTGCTAGGCTGCGCGCCTACAGACCAACCTATTCAACATAGCGTAGGCAGGCAAGAGGATAATCCATCAATGATCAATGGCGCGCCCCAGCCCAGCCCCCATGCGCGCCTTCCGTTAAGTTTTTTGCTCTCCCTCGCACTGCACTTGATGGCCCTGCTGGGGCTCGGGTTTACCTGGCAGCTCGAGCATACTCGCCGGATAACGCCGCCAATCGAGATCACCCTAGCCCAGCGGACCCAGGAATCCCCACCGCGTGATTTCGATTTTTTGGCGCAGACTAATCAAAATGGAGGCGGCAAAACCACCTTCAAAACCAAACCCCATAAGCGGAAGCCAGCCTCGACGGCCACTCACGCGGAGTCCCCCCCTCTGGAGACGGAACCACCGCGTAAACAAAATAAAAAAACGCCGCTGCTCGAGCCCAAAACGCCAGTGCCCCCTAAAACCGCTCCCCTATCGAAGAGGACGTCACACCTCGACATGGCGGGCATCCTCGATGCCAGCACCCGCGTGGCGGCCCGCCGGGAACTCTCGAGCATTATGGAAAGTGTTAGCACCCAATATCCCAGCGAGCAGCGCATCGATGCGCAAACCCATTCTTACGCCGCTGCAGAATACATGCGGCAATGGATAGAGAAGGTCGAACGCATCGGCAACCTCAATTATCCGCGCAAAGCCCGCGAACGTGATCTCTCGGGACGGCTTATCCTCGAGGTCGCGTTGCGTCCGGATGGCAGCGTCTTCTCCGTCAATGTGTTAGTTCCCTCGCCTTTCAGCATCTTGAATCAGGCAGCCAAACGCATCGTAAAGCTGGCCGAGCCGTATGCGAGAATCCCCCGGTCAGTGCTCCAAGGCCGCGACCTGCTGGTCATTACCCGAAGCTGGGAATTCGACGACGCGCGCCACTTTTATCCGCACTGAACGGCTTTATTACGCTTGTATGAGTTCGCCGGACTGTCGGATACTTCGCCTATGGAGAAGCATAGCGACCTGACCAATCATTTTCTGATCGCGATGCCGGCACTGTCCGATCCAAACTTCGCGCAAACAGTAGCGTACATTTGCGAGCATAATACCGATGGGGCATTGGGTATCGTCATCAACCGCCCCTCGGAGCTGACGCTCGCCGAGCTGTTTGCCCATATGGGATTCGACGAGGTGCCTAGAACGATCGGCGAACGACCTGTATACGTGGGCGGCCCGGTGCAACGCGAACGCGGTTTTGTTCTGCACTCGCCGGAGGGCAGCTGGGACTCGTCGCTGCGCATTTCCGAGGATGTGACGATCACCACATCGCGAGATATTTTGGAGGCGTTGGCGCGCGGCGAAGGGCCACAGCAATACCTGGTCGCCCTTGGCTACGCCGGTTGGGGTACGGGTCAATTGGAACACGAGATGGCGCAGAATGCCTGGCTAAGCGGCCCGCCTGACCCCACCATCATCTTCGAACGGGATGGGTCGGAGCGCTGGCGTGCAGCCGCTCGACTACTGGGAGTAGATCTGACCCTGCTCTCGTCGGATACCGGACACGCCTGAGCCGCACAAACCAGTGTCTGCACAGACGTATTTGGGTTTCGATTACGGTTGGCGCCGCTTGGGTATCGCGGTCGGGCAATCTCTGACCGGCGACGCACGGCCGGTGGCCACCTTGCGTTGCCGGCAAGGCCAGCCAGACTGGCCCGCGTTGCTCCAACTCATCGAGGCCTGGCAACCCACTGCATTGGTAGTGGGGATCCCCTGTCACGCGGATGGTTCGGCCTCGAAAACCACGCAGCAAGCCGTTGCCTTCGTCCGGCGGCTGGAGCAACGCGGCGGCCTACCCGTCCATCAAGTGGACGAGCGCCTATCCTCGCATGAAGCGCGCACGCGGCTGCAAGCCGCCGGGCGACGCCTGCGAGGCGCCGCCGGCAAAGCACTCGTCGATCAATTGGCCGCACAAATCATTCTGGAGACCTGGCTCAACGAGCAAAGGCTACTATGAAGTCGTTACCCGAAGTGGACCACCTTCTTACCAAAATGGGCCAAGCGCTGCGCGCGCTTATTGCCCGGCACGATCCGGAGCGGCCGGTCGCCCTGATCGGTATCCACACCGGGGGAGTCTGGCTCGCCGAGCGCCTGCACCCGCTGCTTGATCTGGCAAATCCGATCGGAGCCCTTAATATCCATTTCCACCGGGACGACTTCGACCGCATCGGGATACATCCCCGCGTACAACCCTCCCATCTGCCCTTCGAAGTGGACGGCTGCCTGATCGTTTTGATCGACGATGTGCTCTATAGCGGCCGCACGGTTCGCGCGGCGCTCAACGAGATTTTCGACTATGGACGGCCAGCGGCGGTGCGCCTGGCCGTGCTTGTGGACCGAGGCGGGCGCGAGCTGCCCATTGCCGCGGATATCGTAGGTGCACATCTCAAACTCAATCCAGCAGAACAGATCAAACTGCTAGGGCCTTCACCGCTCAAGCTGAGTATCAGACGGGGCCGCACATGAGCACGCAGCTCCATACCGATGGACGATTACGGCATTTTCTGACCACCGAAGGCCTACCGCGCCAGTTGCTGCTGCAGATCCTCGATACGGCCGAATCGTTCGCGGGAGTAATCGACAAATCGGTCAAGAAGGTCCCACTGCTGCGTGGACGAACAGTGATCAATTTGTTCTTCGAGGCCAGCACACGGACCCGAATCACTTTCGAATTGGCCGCCAAGCGTCTCTCTGCCGACGTGCTCAATGTAAACGTAGCCACCACGAGCGTGAAAGGTGAAAGCTTGTTGGATATGTTGCGTAACCTCGAGGCGATGCAAGCCGACATGTTCGTAGTCCGCCATGCCGAGAGTGGCGCCGCCGACTACGTGGCACGGCACGTTGGGCCGGGCGCCAGCGTATTGAATGCCGGCGACGGTCGCCACGCCCATCCCACTCAAGCCATGCTGGACGCCTTCACCATCCGCCGCCACAAGGGCAGCTTCGAATCACTTATCATCGCGATCGTGGGCGATGTAATGCATTCCCGCGTAGCTCGCTCGCAGATTCACGCCCTCAGCGCGCTGGGAGCAGGGGAAATTCGGGTCATCGCGCCGCGCACATTGCTGCCACGCGACATCGAAAGCTTGGGGGTACGCGTTTTCCACGACATGCGCCTGGGGCTGGAGGAGGCGGACGTGGTGATGATGCTCAGACTGCAACGCGAGCGTATGCAGGGAGCGCTGCTGCCGAGCGAGCCCGAGTATTTTAGAGTCTATGGCTTGACCGAGGACAAACTGGCCCCAGCGAAGCCGGATGCCATCGTCATGCATCCCGGCCCCATCAACCGGGGTGTGGAAATCGACTCCCGTGTCGCCGAAGGCCCGCGTTCGGTCATTCTCGAACAGGTAACCAATGGTATCGCGGTACGCATGGCGATCATGTCCATGACGCTTGGAGCCTACCAAGAAATGCCGCGGGAGCCGGCATGACTCGGATCCGTATCCACGGGGGACGCGTGATCGACCCGGCCTCCGGACGCGATGAGTTGGCCGAAATAGTGGTCGCTGACGGGCGTATTCTAACCGTCGGCGAACCACCGAACGATCTCGCCGTCGACCTCGAAATCGATGCCACCGGGCAAATCGTCTGCCCAGGATTGATCGATCTTGCCACACGCCTGGGCGAACCAGGGACCGAGCACAAAGCAACCATCGCCAGCGAAACCCGAGCCGGCGCGGCGGGCGGCATCACCACGCTGGCCTGCCTACCCGATACTTATCCTGTGATGGACACCCCTTCGGTGGCGGAACTGATGCACCGCCGGGCGCAGGAGGCTGACAGCGCCCGAGTACTGCCACTGGGCGCGCTGACCTTGGATCTCGCCGGCGAGCGGCTCAGTGAAATCGTCGCACTGCACCAAGCTGGCTGCGCCGCCATGACCGATGCGGGCCGCACCATACGCGATACCTTGGTGCTGCAACGCGCACTTGAGTATGCAGCGACGTTCGAGATACCCGTGCTGCTCACGCCAGCTGACCCCTGGCTCTCGCAAGCCGGTTATCTACATGATGGAATCGTCGCCACCCGGCTCGGCATACCAGGCATCCCTGCGACGGCCGAGCTCGCCGAGCTGGGTCGAAGCCTCGCCCTGGTGGCGGATATACAAGGCCGCACCCATTTCGGACGGCTATCCGCGCACCAGGGAATAGAGTTGATCGCGCGCGCCCAAAACAGTGGGCTGCCCGTCACGGCAGATGTTGCCATTCATCAACTTTTCCTAACGGAGACAGACTGCGCGGAGTTCGATGCCCGCTTCCATTTGCAGCCACCACTGCGCAGCATAGCTGATCGAAAAGCGCTTCGCGCAGCGCTGATCGATGGAACGATCGGGGTCATCTGCTCCGATCATCAGCCCCATGATCCGGATGCCAAAAACGGCCCTTTCACTAGCACAGCCTCAGGCGCTTGCGGGGTCGACACGCTCCTATCGCTGCTGTTGCGGCTGGTCGAGGAAGGCGTCTTCGGCCTATGCCAGGGTTTGGCTTGTGTCACCATCAACCCGGCCCGCGTTCTGGGCCTGGAAACCGGGCGTTTAACACCGGGAGCACCGGCTGATGTATGTATTTTCGATCCCGACGCGGTGTGGTGGTGCACACCGGAGACGCTGCGCAGCCAAGCCAAGAACTCCCCCTTCCTCGGCTGGGAACTGCCGGGTCGGGTAAATTACACCTTGGTCGCCGGTCGGTTAATCCATCGCCACGATGATCCACTCTAGCAGCGTTTGGCATGCCGTGCGTCCCACCCGTGCCTCATCTAACATGCAAACCCTGGCAAAGTTTATTCGATCATTACATATCGTCGTCCATCAGCAAGCGCATACCCCGAGTCGTCTGATCTAGATGCTCCGGCGTATTGCCCTGAGCCAGTTTCGCCATCAAACGCACCTCGTTGGCCGAATCGGCATAGCGCAGCGCATCCTCATAAGTAATCTGCCCGTGAGTGTAGAGCTCGTAGAGATGCTGATCGAAGCTTTGCATGCCCTGCTCACGGGAGCGTTTCATGATCTCCTTGAGCTCCAGAATCTCGCCTTGCGCAATCTTGTCAGACACAAGCGTTGTACCTATGAGAATCTCAATGGCCGGCACACGCCCCTTGCCATCCGGGGTTGGAATCAACTGCTGGGCGATCACCCCCTTGAGATTGAACGCGAGATCGGTGAACAGTTGCCGATGCCGATCTGCCGGAAAGAAGTTGATGATTCGGTCCATAGCCTGATTGGCGTTATTGGCGTGCAAAGTCGCCAGGCAGAGATGGCCAGTCTCAGCAAAAGCGATCGCGTAGTCCATGGTCTCACGGGTGCGGATCTCGCCGATAAGAATGACATCCGGCGCCTGACGCAGTGTGTTCTTCAGTGCAACCTCGAAAGACGCGGTATCGATCCCGACCTCGCGCTGTGTGACGATGCAGCCACGATGCTGATGCATATACTCGATCGGATCCTCGATGGTTACGATATGGCCGGTGCTTTTTTCGTTGCGATAGCCGATCATGGAGGCAAGCGAGGTGGATTTGCCGGTACCCGTAGCACCAACGAAAATGATCATGCCCCGCTTGGTCATGGCGAGTTCACGTAGAATCGGCGGCAAACGCAGCTCTTCGATGGTGGGAATCCGCGTTTCGATCCGCCGCAGTACCATGCCGGCGTTATTGCGCTGATAAAAGGCACTAACCCGAAAACGGCCGAGACCCTTGGCACTCAGGGCAAAATTGCATTCCCGAGTCTCTTCGAATTCGACTCGCTGACGCTCCGTCATGACAGAGAGCACGACCTGGCGGGTTTGCTCTGCGCTCAGCGCAGTTTTAGTCACGGGCATGATCCGGCCTGCCACCTTCATGCTTGGCGCCACACCCGCAGTGATGAAGAGGTCGGATCCCTTTTTATTGACCATCAACTCAAGCAAGGCATTGAAATCCATGGCTTGACCCCCATCCCTCCTGTCCCCGGATACGCCGTGCACTCAAGCGAACATCTCCTTGCTAGCCGCTTTGGCACGGGCATCTTGTTTGCTCACTAAGTTTCTGCGTAACAGCTGCTGCAGGCATTGATCCAAGGTCTGCATACCAGCGGCTTGACCGGTCTGAATAGCCGAATACATCTGCGCGATCTTATCCTCACGCACCAAGTTACGGATCGCCGGAGTCCCGATCATGATCTCGTGAGCCGCGACTCGACCGCCGCCGATTTTCTTCAGTAGAGTCTGAGAAATCACGGCGCGCAGCGATTCGGAAAGCATCGAACGGACCATCGACTTTTCGGCGGCGGGGAAGACATCGATGATTCGGTCGATGGTCTTGGCCGCTGAGCTAGTATGCAGGGTCCCAAACACGAGATGGCCGGTCTCGGCCGCAGTTAGCGCCAAACGGATGGTTTCTAGATCGCGCAACTCTCCCACCAAAATCACGTCCGGATCTTCGCGCAACGCCGAGCGCAGCGCCTCGTTGAAGCCGAGCGTATCCCGGTGCACCTCACGCTGATTGACCAGACATTTTTTTGATTCGTGCACAAATTCGATGGGATCCTCGATAGTCAGTATATGCTCATGATAACTCTCATTTTTATAATCGATCATCGCCGCTAGAGTGGTGGATTTTCCGGAGCCCGTCGGGCCGGTAACCAAAACCAACCCGCGGGGATTATCCGCTATGATCTTAAAAATGTCCGGTGCGCCGAGTTCCTCCAGCGTGAGCACATTGGAAGGAATGGTGCGGAAGACGGCACCGGCCCCCCTGTTGTGATTGAAGGCATTGATTCGGAAACGAGCCAAGCCTCTTATTTGGAAAGAGAAATCCGTCTCCCAGTTCTCCTCGAAATCCTTCCTCTGACGATCGCTCATGATGTCGTAGATCAAACGATGAACTTCCTTATGCTCCATCGCCGGCAGATTGATTCGACGCACATCTCCGTCCACCCGTATCATGGGCGGTAACCCAGCAGAAATATGCAAGTCGGAGGCATTGTTCTTGACAGAGAAGGCAAGCAAGTCAGCGATATCCACTTCGGGGCCTCTCCCAATCAGAGCTTCTCAGAGCTTGGCCATATGAAATACCGAGCAGGGCCGATGAAAAACCGCCACGGCAACCGGACAAAAAACGGCTTCGGCACAGCCACCTCTCGGAGACACCGACCCCAGCTGCTGCGCTCGCTGAGCTTGTCCTTCCATGGCGTTGCACACACCCACCGCATGCTAAAAATAAAACAAAGACGGCGGCAGAGAACTTTGACTGAAGTCACAGTGCTTGAACACACAGAGATCGTCGAGAAAACGGCCCCCTGGAAACGGCGCCTCATCGAACATACTGCGAGCAGTCCGCAGCGCAGACAACCGCTCGCCGTAGCTGAAAACAAAGCATCGCCATCCTGTCCGAGACGAAGCTTTGCAAATAGAATGGGGCGCGCGGATTGGCGCCGGCTCCGCTACCCGCGGGAATGCCTGTTGGCGACGGCAGCGACAGAGCCATCTATGGAAAACCCAACGATTTCATTGCATCCGCACGGTACTGGCCACAATGGTTTCGATGGCGCCAAGAACACCTGATTTGAGGAGGCGGAATGGCGGAGCAGAACATCACATTCATCGGCGGCGGCAACATGGCTCACAGCCTTATCGGCGGCCTTATCGCGGATGGCTACCAGGCGGAGCGGGTGCATGTCGCCGATCCCGATCCGGCCAAACGAATGGACTTGGCCAAACGTTTCCGTGTTCACGTTCACGAAGACAACCGAGAGGCCGTGCTACACGCTGCGGCAGTAGTCTTGGCAGTCAAGCCGCAGCTGATCAAATCCGTGCTCGAACCGCTAGGCCCTGTCTTGCGCGAGCAACAAAGCCTGGTAATCTCCATCGCCGCAGGTGTACGTGAACCGGATATCAGCCGTTGGCTTGGTGGCCGGATCGCCGTCGTGCGAACCATGCCCAACACCCCCGCATTGGTCCGCGCCGGAGCCACCGCTCTGTATGCCAATGATTACGTTTCACAGAATCAGCGAGATCTGGCTGAATCCCTGCTCCGCGCCGTTGGCATCGTTCAATGGCTGGATGATGAGGCACTGTTAGATATTGTCACGGCGTTGTCGGGCAGCGGACCGGCTTACTTCTTCCTGCTGATGGAGACTCTCGAGGCGGCGGCGATCGAACTCGGTCTGCCCGAGCGAACAGCACGCCTGCTTACCCTGGAAACTGCGCTAGGGGCAGCGCGAATGGCCCTGGAGAGCGATGAAGACCCTGGTCGTCTGCGTCTGCGCGTGACCTCACCCGGTGGCACGACGGAGGCGGCCACACGCGTGCTGGAAACCGGCGGCGTGCAAAAGCTATTTCAGCGGGCCTTACAGGCGGCAACGAACCGCGCCGGTGAGTTAGGACGACTTCTAGGAGAGCAGTAAATGCCGAGTAGCTATTTGTCGAGTCCAGTTGCTTTTTTGATTGATACCCTGTTTAGCCTTTACATACTAGTCGTGATGCTGCGCTTTCTTCTGCAATGGGTTCGCGCTGATTTCTACAATCCCATCTCACAGTTCCTGGTCCGGCTCACCCAGCCGGCCTTGAAGCCCTTGCGCCGGGTCATCCCGGGTTTCGCCGGAATCGACCTGTCCAGCGTGGTGTTGATGGTGATCCTACAAATGGTATCGCTGGCCTTGATCATGGCCGTCTATGGAGTGACGCCTAAACTATCGTACCTAATCATCCGAACGCCCGCTGAATTGCTCAGCATGTTGCTCAACCTCTATCTGGTGGCCATCATCGTTCAAGCCGTGCTCTCTTGGGTCCAACCCGACGCCTACCACCCGGCCATGCTCTTGCTCTACAGTCTCACCGAGCCGGTGCTCAGACCGTTTCGCCAGGTAGTCCCTGTAATCGGCGGCATCGATCTCTCCCCCTTGGCAGCCTTGATCACTATAGAAGTGCTCAAAATGCTGATCTTACCGCCGCTCGATCAGCTCGCCCGTCCTTACTTTTAGGGTCCTGAAACCGATGGTCGGTTGGCACTGGCAGGGAACGGATCTGATCTTGACCGTACGGGTCCAACCCCGGGCCGCACGCGACGAGCTCAAGATCGATACGGATGGCCGGCTGCGGCTGCGTATTACGGCGGCGCCCGTCGAGGGCAAAGCAAACGAGCACCTGCGGCGCTATCTTGGCCAGGCTTTCGGTGTCGCCCGCTCCCAGGTGAGCGTGGCGGCCGGGGCCGCGCACCGCAACAAGCGCATCATCGTGCAGAATGCGGATCCAGCAAAAGCGCTGGCAATGGGCTTATCGAAAGACCAAGCACAGCCCTGCACCGAAGCTCTGCGGAGCATCGCTCCCTATGACCCCGGCAACCGGCTGAGACGGGGTTGAATATCTATGGTTGCCGAGCAACCGCGCTGGCAACCAATGCGGCTACGACGGTCACAGAGAGTATCCGGTCATCCATGCTTTGCAATTAATACCGCCATTGAAATACTTAAGATTCTGCATCGAAATGGAATCTAACTCCATTTCCAAAGCATTTTATACAACAGAACAGGAAATAAAAATTGCAACCAATAAAGAGTTATTGTCAATTCTCGTGTATGGCCGTCAGGCGGCATTCCTGTCTGACTGCTCCGTGAGTTGCTCGCCGTTATGGAACTCGACGTTGTTGATGACGAG
>JAUILK010000032.1 GCA_030433275.1 Gammaproteobacteria bacterium | reverse complement strand
GAGCTCTGGGGAGCCAAATGGCTCCGGATAGCAGCGGTCGGTGTCGAAAACCGAGCATTTTTGCCCTTCCTCTCGTCGAAGATGAACGCTCTTGGTTTCAGGGCCGAATTGATCAGATGTTCCCTAGATGCTCGGGGCTCCGCATGACCGATGGGCTCAATCAGCCCTTGCATCATCGCTTCGCGGCTTGTTCACGCGCTTCGATACCAGCCATTCGGTTAGCCCCCCGCGCTAGGTATTAACCCAGCAATTAAATACAGTGAATACAATTCAAGTTAAGACAGCTCCAGGCTCGTGTACGACCTGGTTTATAACCCATATTTATTTACCGGAGTAATAGCGTCGCTTGCTCGCGAATCCAAAAGTCCAATACGCGCGCTGACCATTGATCCACCATCAGCCGCGCCCCACGAACCGCACATCCTCCACGCAGGCCTTGTAGAAGGGGAAATAGTCCTTGGTTTTTATGAAATTGCCGCCCTCCACCCGCCTGGGGAGTGCATACCCATCAAAGTCCCGAAAATCCCCGAGATATCCGCCGAAAGGCTGTATTCGGTAAGTCTTCTCCGGATTGACATTACTCCAACGTGGAATGACAACCATGGTTGGCCGACCGTCCTCGTCCACGGTGATGTCAACCGCCTGTGCCAGGCCCTGGTAGGAGACCCTCGCTCGAACTGTGTCAGGCCCCACCGTTTCCCAGGTGACATCATCGTAAACCAGCAACGCCGCCGGTGCCCAAAAGACCGCCTCAGCTACCACGCGGCCGAAAGCAGCTCTCGCATGGTCCGACCCGCCACCGGCTCGAACCACTGGAATGGTACATAGAAGCCAAAATCTTACCCAAGAACGCCCACAGTCAAAGCCATCGGAGCCCGAGATCCTTACCGCGCCTTGGCCAGCGTGGAGTTTCCAGACGAGGCCGTGTGGCGGTGCGAGTATCTGGCAAGCGCGCATCGGCATATACTTTGGCTCTTGCTTCGTTCCGAAGCCGATTTCGCCGCTCGTCCAGATCTCCACCACGGTGCGCAGCGGTGCGCCGGGTTTGATCATATACAGAAAGAAACGCCGCGCCGGCTCCGGTAGGCTGTCCACCATTGCAGGCTGAAAAACAGCAGGTGCCGTACGTGCACGACTCTCCAGCTGACGCCATACGTAGCCAATACGTCGGTTGTCGGACCACCGCCAAGCCTGCAAGACAGCAAAGACGAGGACTGTGATTGCAAAAGTCACCGGAAGAATCGTCATCGGCCGTGGCCTGAACAGTGCTCGGTGGGACCTTTGGCGATCATGGCGGCATCGGGGCTAATTAGCAAATTGCGGAGCCGCTCCAATGGTAAGCGTAATCTATGCGATCGGCCCCCATCGCACGACCACCCATACATCAAACGGAGTCTAAGTACAGTTGATCCGGGCTATTTCGTTTCGAACGCGCCAGCATATTCTGCTTACGATAGCGCGCTCATCCAAGAGACGACTGGCCTAATGCACCAGGCACCGAACCTATAGGAGACGAGCAAGGCCGATTTCCCAGCTGATACCTCTCCTGCTGAGACGAGAGCATAGGTGCTCGTGTCGGTTGTCAAATGTCGGACAAGGAGGACCAGAAACGCTGTAACGGAGCGCATGCAGAGCGCCCTGTCGGTAGGGCCGAGCGACTGCAGGCTCTTTCTCAGATCTGCTGCCCATACGCTGCCCAGATAACATACCTAAACGAGCGTTTGCCCTGAATATCTTAATAAATACTTAATTTTTATGGTGGGCCCGGTAGGACTCGAACCTACGACCAAGGGATTATGAGTCATTGTAGGCGCGTTTTGCGCTCACCCCACCGCCGTTTGCACCCCTTTGCAATCATCTGAATAACCAGCGCTTATAACCCATCGGAGCGCCGCCGTCGTTTGCGTCGGTTTGCGCGCGGGTGCTTACAGCTTGTTTACAGTCGATAGACGGGATGGTAGAAGGGTGGTCTTCGACCGCCCGCGATTGTCGCTTACATACTGGGGTTGTAAGCATGAAACTCACAAAAACCTTCATTGACGGCTTGCCGGCGCCCGAGCACGGCCAAAAACTCTACTGGGACGACAAACAGCCCGGATTCGGGGTGCGGATCACCCCGACCGGCTATAAGGCGTATGTGTTCCAGCGCCGGATTCATGGCCGCAACCGCCGCATCCGGATCGCGCCGGTCGGCGATCTCACCATCGAGCAGGCCCGCAAGCAGGCCGCCAAGCTTGCCGGGGCGATCGCCGATAACCGCGACCCGGTGGCTGAGCGCCGCCGCCACAAAATCAAAAGCGTGACCCTGCGCGCCGCACTCGCCGACTACCTCACCGCCCGGCCGCTTAAGCCGACCACCGTGGCCGACATCAGGCGCGCGCTCGGCGGGCTCGCCGACTGGATGGGCCGTCCGGTCTCCGGCATCACGCGAGAGATGATCGGCACGCGCCACCGCCGCCTGGGTGAGCGCAGCCCGGCGCGCGCGAACCTCACCATGCGCTACCTGCGCGCAATCCTGAACTACGCGGCGGCGGAGTACGTCGATGAGAGCGGCGCGCCGCTGCTGCGCGAGAACCCGGTCAGCAAGCTCTCGGCCACCCGCTCCTGGTACCGCATCGAGCGCCGCCGCACGGTAATCAAGCCGAGCGAGCTCGCCGTGTGGATGCGCGCGGTGCTCGACCTCGCCGAGGTGCCCGAGCGCGAGCCCGGCACCGGCTGGGGCAAGCCGCTGCTGCGCCACGGGGTGCACGCGCGCGACTATTACCTGCTGGTGCTGTTGACTGGGCTGCGCCGCAACGAGGCGCTGGGGCTGCGCTGGGCGGATGTGGACTTCCGCGAGCACACCCTTACCGTGACCGACACGAAAAACCGCGAGCCGCACACGCTGCCGCTCTCCGATTATCTGTACGAGCTGCTCAAGGCGCGCCAACCACTCGCCGGCCGGGAGTACGTGTTCTCGATCTCGGGGGCGGGGCGGCTCACCAACCTGCGCTATGCGCAGCGGCGCGTCGAGATCGACAGCGGCGTGCTGTTTACGGTGCATGATTTGCGCCGCACGTTCGCGACCGTGGCCGAGTCGCTCGACATCCCGGCCTACGCCGTCAAAGCGCTGCTCAACCACAAGATGGGACATGATGTGACCGCCGGCTATGTGGTCATCACCGTCGAGCGGCTGCGCGCGCCCATGCAGCGGATCACGGATTACATCCTGCGCCTGGGCGGGCAGAGAGCCTCCGCGGATATTCTGGAGTTGCCGAGCTTGGAGCGCGCGCCGAAATAAGAGGCGGCGGACGCGGTGAGGACGCACCGCGCCCGCCTGACCATCACCGCACCTAGTACAGAGGTGCCGCATGGCTGACCGAGAGCTTATCCGACAGCGCCCCGCGGCGGCGAGTCCGCCATGAGCCACGCCATCGTCCCCGAGGGCCCGTACTGCGTGTGCCAGCCCGACTGGCGCGACCCACGGCAGTACCCACGCCCCGACGATCTCGACGGGCACGAGTGGGCCTGGGAGTTCTTGCGCCGGCGCGCCGACTACCTCGCGGAGCACGGCGTCACCGACGAGCCCGCCTGGCAGGCGGGCGATATCCGCCGCTACGGCGCCGAAGTGCCCTACTCTGAGTGCGTGGCGCGGCTGTTCGAGCGCGGCGAGGATTACTGGTCGGTCTACCCGCACCGCCGCTACCCCACGATTGATCTCGCCGAGCGCTATAAGATCGAGCCGATCGCCCCGCATCCGCACGTGCCGCTGCCGCCGCACTGCTGCCTGATGGATGAGGCGTATGAGTCGGCGCGCGGGCCATGGCCGATCGACACCGATGAGGAGCGCGCCGCGGTGCGGGCGATGCCCGGCGAGATAATCGATATGGCGTTCGATGTACATGCGCCGCTCGAGCGGCAGCTGCGCATCGCCTACGCCTGGCTGCTCGAGGCCCGAGCGGCGAGCGCCCGGCTCGATCCGAGCCCGGAGCGCGCCGGCGGGCGAAAGATCCAGCGCAATAAGCTGCCGCTCTATCTGCGTCTGCTCGATGCCGAGGCGGCCGGGGCGAGTCCGGCGGAGATGGCAGCGGTTTTTTACCCAGCCGAATCAAACAGTTACCCAAACAGAGGCACCGAAAAAAAACTGCGCTATCAGCGTGCGGTCGCCCGCGCGCTGCGTGATGCCGACTACTGGCGGATCCCGATTTGATCACGGCCCCACAACCCCTCTGACCATGAGCGGCTGGCGCCCAATAATCGCCCCCCCTGATTATTTTTCTATCGGGGGTGTCTCCCGCGAACGAATATGACCGCACACCGCCGCACAACCACGAGGACGAATAATGGCTACCGACACCACGACCATCCCCCTCCCGCGCCTGATCACCCAGCGCCAGCTCTGCGAATGGCTCTCTAAGTCTCCGGCCTGGGCCGAGCGAGGCCGACTGGAGGGCTATGGGCCGCAATACATCAAGGTTGGGCGCTCGGTGCGGTATCGCGCTGAGGACGTGCTGGAGTGGATCGAGCATAACCGCCGGCGCTCGACATCCGACCCGCAGGAGGCGATATGAGGGAGTGGGGGGAGCGCTCCGCGCCGGTAGCGGCCGACGCGGAGCCAAAAAAACAAAGCAATGCAATCAAGCACATACAGTCTACCACGGCACCCGACGCGCCACCACCGCCGCCGGACGAGCACTGGCCGGCACCGCTCGCCGAGACCGCCTATCACGGGCTCGCCGGCGAGGTGGTGCGCACCATCAGCCCGCACAGCGAGGCCGACCCGGCCGCGCTGCTCATCCAGTTCTTGGTGGCGGTTGGCTCCTGCATAGGTCGCGGGCCGCATTATGCGGTAGAGGGCGATGAGCACCACAGCAACTTGTATGCCGCGCTCGTCGGCGCCTCCGGCAAAGCCCGCAAAGGCACGAGCTGGGGGCGCATCCGGCAGGTTTTTAGGCTGCTGGAGGATGGTTGGGCGAGCCAGTGCATTAATACGGGCATCAGCAGCGGCGAGGGGTTGATTTGGGCGGTGCGAGATGAGACCGACCAGGACCCCGGCATCCCGGATAAGCGCCTGCTCGTGCAGGAGTCTGAGTTCGCTGGGGTGCTCCGAGTAATGACACGGGACGGCAACATCGTCTCGATCGTGCTGCGCGATGCCTGGGACGGCGCGAAGCTCAACACCATCACGAAAAAATGCGATACGCGAGCGACCGGCGCTCATATCTCCATCGTCGGACACATCACCGCCGATGAGCTCACCCGCTATCTTGATCGCACCGAGGCAGGCAATGGGTTTGCCAATCGATTCTTGTTCATGCTTGTGCGCCGAGCTCGGTACCTACCCCACGGCGGCAATCTGGACGAGCGGGCACTCCATCCGCTCGCGCGCCGCCTCGCCACGACGATCGAGCAGGCCCGCGACCTCGAGCGGATCACCATGGATACGGCGGGCGCGCGGCTCTGGGAGCAGGTCTATCCGCGACTCTCGGACGGGCAGCCCGGACTCTATGGGGCGATCACCGGCCGCGCCGAGGCACAGGTGATACGCCTGGCGCTGATCTATGCGTTGCTTGATGCCAGTAGCTCGATCGGGCCACCGCACCTCCTGGCCGCGCTCGCGATCTGGCGATATGCCGCGGACTCGGTGCGGCACATATTCGGGGATGCGATCGGCGATCCAATCGCGGATCGGATACTCGAGGCGCTGCGCGGATCGTCTGCCGGGCTATCGCGCACTGAGCTCTCTGCCGCACTCGGCCGCCACGCACCGAGCCAAAAAATCGCCAAGGCGCTCGGGGTGCTTGAGCGGGCTGGTCGTATCACATCGAGCTCTTCGCAGACCGGTGGGCGCCCGACCACGGTTTGGACCGCTAAATAATAAAACCAGCAAAATTAATAAGTTAAGTTATTTATTTAGTCTTATATGTTAAAAGATAGAGTATAGCGAAATAAGAGAATAAAGCGAAAAAAGTTATTACATAAGGCTTTCAGCGTCATAAAAAGTGCGAATTAATGCGAAATAAGTTGGTAATCAATACCTTAGATACATATTTACGTAACTTATTGATTTTAGCCTTATTTCGCATCGTGCAGGACTTATTTGTACGACTAAGATATTGATAACAATGTTATTTCGCATTATTCGCTTATTTCGCACTATAGGAAAATAGAGATTAACCAAAAACAGCTCCATGGAATGAATGATCGAGGCCCAGAAATGACCACCGTCACGGCACCGGCAAGGCTTGACGCCAGCACCAACACACCATCGCCAACTGGCAACACGGCTTGTGACTGTCACGAATGCAACCGAAGCCTCGCCGCCCCACACTTTCACCTGGTGGCCTGCCTTTCGACGGTGAAGCGCAAACAAGGCGGGTATTGCGGCCCTAGGTGGTGGCGAGGTATTGCCAGATCCCTAACCGCTCACGAGGTGAGATGGAAATGACAACGAATGACAACACTGCCGCGCCGGCGGCTCAGCCTGACCCGGCACTGCCGGAGCGACTGCGCGAGGGCGCACGCTGGGCGCGCGGCGAAGGCCGCCCCAACCTCGCAAGCCTGCTCGAGGCCGTCTGCGAGGAACTGCAGGCGCTGCGGGCCGAGGTGAGCCAGCCGAGTGAATGCGACTTCGGGGATTGCGGGATGAGCGGAGCCGAGCTTCAAGGCGAGCTCGGTGACCTGGATACCACGCTGCGCAGGATTGAGTGCCGCCTGGCCGACGTAGAGGTAACGCTTGACGGTCTCGGTGACGACGTGCGCGACCTCAAAAGCCAAGTCGATGCGCTGGCAGAGGAGATCGAATGACGTAAGCCGCGCTTACCGGCAGGGCAAAAAGGTACTCCGCAGCGCGGCGCGATACGGGTAATTCGGACCCTGTTTTTTTTGCAGATACAGTGACCTATAGGGGGTTCCGCTTCCGGTGGTCAGCCATGGAATGGATTCAGGTGCGCCGCGGGTCGACCTGGACCGACTGCTGGAGGCGACCCGCTCGGACCCTGAAATCCATGCTTGGCTCGATCAGGCCTTGCAGCGCTATCGCGCCGGCGAGCCCCTGGAACGGGCGTTGGGTCTTGCCGGCCCGGAAGCCACAAAACAACGCAATGTCGCTCTGCGCCGTGCGGCCGACCTGTTGGACCCGCCTGGCGCACTCTCCGCCTGGCAGCGCGCAAAACGCCTCGAAGAAACGCTGCGCCGCTTCGAGGCTATTGCCCGACACCGCAGCCTCAAGTCACTTTCGTTGTTGCAGCAGACCCTCGCGCACATTTTGCAGCTCGAGCGCGCCCACGGCGTGCGGGCGGTGCGCTGCCAGCGCGCCCTCTTCGAGGTAATTCGCGATTGACCGACGCCATGAGCGGGGTTGCATTCGAGGCGCAGCCACCGAGCAAAACCACTGAATGAAAACCCGCCCCCGTTCAGTACGCGACGTGCATCATGGGACCATCCAATAAAAGGATTAGGACCCATGCCCGAAGTACGATCCATTGGTTACACGGTCAACGAGATTCGCGATGCGGCGCCCGACTATTTGGCGCAGCGGCTGGGCATTCGTAATCCCGGCATGCACCCCACAGCCGAGGAGTTCGCGGGCAAGCACGTGACCTTATCCGAGATGGCCCTGGTGTTTGGCGAGCGCGCAGCCGCCCGGCGGCAAATTCGGATGACGCGCCCGCAGGCGATAAGCGCCGGGTTGGTGTCCGATGATTTTGGCGAGGCGCTCACGGATTCGATCCGCCGCTTAGTTGAGGTCGTCTACGACACCGAATCCGACCATCGCCGCATCGCGAAGCCCGTACCCGTGCGCAATTTCAACGAGGTTAGCTTTCCGACTTTTGATTTAGATGTTGTGCTGCCGGAGATCCTCGAAAACGCCGAATTCCAAAGTCGGTTTTCTATGGAGGCGAGCGGTGGCGAGTCCGCCGCACTCAAGACCTTTGGCGCCTTGATCGGCATCGGCCGCAAGACACTGATCAACGACGATCTCGAACTCATCGAGAGTGTTTTCCGCCAGCTCGCCGCTACCGCCGCCCGCCTGGAAGCGGTGAAGGTATACGGCGTGCTGGAGACAAACCCGACGCTTGCCGACGGCAGCGCTCTGTTCACGGGCGATAACCTGCTCTCCTCGACCGTTTTCAGTAAGGCCGCACTCGGCACGGCTTTCGCTGCGTTGCGCCGGCAACAGAGCCTCGCCGGCGCTGAGACGAACAACCGTCCGGCTTTTCTGGTGGTACCACCGGAAAAAGAAGTCGAGGCGCTCAGCGTAGTGACCGAGCTCAGCAACAGCGGGCGGGTGGTCCAGGTGATCGCCACCCCTTGGATCGCCGCGACGAACTGGTATCTGCTGGCCGATCCGGCCCGCGCGCCGGTGGTCGGGCTGCTGCGCCTGGAGGGGGCCGAGCGCGCCGTTGATGCGCGGCGCGGGCGGCGGAGTATCGGCTCGGATTCACTTCCGATCAAAACAGTGATCGATGTGGGCGTTACGGCGCTCTCCCGCGTCGGCGCGATACGCGGCCAGGATGGCGCCTAATACGGCATACCGTGAGCGCATCGCGCGTTGCAACGCTGGCACAACCAAGCAAAGGGATAAGCGCAACAGGCTATGAAGAAAACACATACGCTCGAAGAGCAACTCGAAAGCTCGGTGCAAGCCGCCGTTGAGGCGGCTAAGCCGCACCTGCTGGAGGGGTGGCGGCTTGCCGTGCAACTCGGGCAGGTCGGGCCGTTTCCCGAATGGGTACAGTTGGTGTTCAACGATTTGGCCGAGGAAGCGCATGCGACGGCCGCGCGCATCCCAAGGTCCGAGCGGCAGGTGCACCTTCACAGTCCATGGTCATAGGTCGGCTTGCCTATGAAACGGGACAAGTCGTGAGTGTCCCGACCCAACAACCGCGACAGCGCTCGGGGGCACTTTTATGGGCATGCTTTCTGTAGCCCCTCCTTTGGCCCCGCGGAGCGCACACACACCGGGAGATGCCGCGGCGGGTCCTCCCAACAAAGCCGCCGCACGGGTAATTCGGACCCCGTTTTTTTCGTAGATACAACAACCTATAGGGGGTTGTGGTTGTACCCTGGGTTAGGCTATGACAGATAACGCGACCTTCGGCCTTCGCCTTTCGGGCGATGCTTCCGGCGCCATCCGCGCCACCCGCTCCACGCAAGCCGAGCTCCGGCGGCTCGGCCAGGAGTTGCGGGAGACTTCTCGGCGCACGATCGCGTTCGACGGCGGGCTGCGCCGCATGCTTACAAGCGCGCTCGACTTGCGCAGCGCGTTCGCGGGCATAACCGCCGCGCTCTCGGCCGGCGCGCTCGCCCGCGGCATCGGCGAGACCCTGAACCGGCTGGAGGACATCGAGCGCAGCGCCGCCGGGCTGGGCGTTTCGGCCGAGGCCGTCCAGGAGCTCGAATACACCTTCAAGCAGTTTCGCCTGGAATCCGACGATGTGGCCGACGCGCTCGCAACGCTCTCAGGCGAGGCACAGGAGATCAAGGACGGCACCAAAAAGGCGGCCGAGGCCTTCGACCTTTTTGGCGTTTCGGTGCGCTCGCTGCGCGGTAAATCTCCCGATCAATTGTTCGAGCTCGTCGCTGATCGAATCCGGCGCATCGAGGACCCCACCGCGCGGTCAGCGCGCGCCGTAGCGGTCTTCGGCGACGACCTCGGCCGTAAGCTCCTGCCGCTTTTAATCCAGGGCGGCGAGGGGTTGGACCAATACGCGCGCAAGGCGCACGCCCTCGGCGTGGTGCTCGACCAAGACGTGGTGACAAACGGCGGCGATGCGGCGCAGACCTTCCGCGACATCGGTGCGCAGATCAACGCCGATTTCACCCACGCGGTGGCCGAAAACGCCCAGGCGTTCGAGCGCCTAGGCGACGCGCTCGGCACGATCATAACGACCGGCGCCACATTGACCGGCTGGTTTGCCGATTTCGGGCGCGGGCTCGGCGAGGCAACCGCCAGGGCCATGGGTTTCACCACGATCGAGGATCGCATTGTAGACCTCGAAGACCAGATCCAGGCGCGCATGGTCACCCGCCAACGCCTCGCCTCGACCTTCGGGGCGAACGATCCGCGCACCCAGCAGCTCGACGCCGAACTCAAAAAGCTGCGCGAGCTCAAGGCCGCGCAGCAGTCGTTGATCGATTTTCAGCCCGCCGGCAAGCCCATGCGGCTTGGTGCGATCGACGTGCAGGCCAAAGCGCCGGCGGGCGTGAGCAGTCCTAGTGCAGTGCAGCCGCCGCCCACGAATTCCGCCCGCTGGATGGTTACCTCGCCCAACTGGACCGGAACTGGGCGGATAACTTCCTTAAAGTCGAGGAAAGCGCCGGCGCGCTCACCGAGAAGCTCAAGGAATCGGTCGATGTCACCGCCAAGCTGCGGGATATAGGGCAACAGGCCACCCAAACCTTGGCGAGCGGCTTTGCCGATGCCATCGTAAGCGGGGAGAACCTGGGGGATACGTTCAAATCGCTGCTCGCCGACATCGCCAAGATGACCATCCGGCAGACGATCCTAAATGCCGTCATGGGCGCCTTCGGCGGCGGCGGGACCGGCGGGGGCTTATTCAGTCTGTTGGCATCCGCCAAGGGGAACGTGTTCGACGAACGCGGCGTGGTGCCTTTCGCCAAGGGCGGCGTGGTGGACCGCCCCACCGTCTTCCCCTTCCGCAACGGCGCCGGGCTCATGGGCGAGGCGGGCCCCGAGGCCATCATGCCGCTCAAGCGCCTCGCCGGCGGCCAGCTCGGCGTGCAGGCTGCCGCCGCGGCGCCGATCGTCAACGTGATCAACCAGGGCCACCCGCTCGAGGTCGAACGCACGGCAAGCCGCCGCGGCCCCGACGGGCAGATGATCATCGAGGTCATGGTGCGCGATGCCATGGAACGGATGATCGGCAGCGGGCAGATGGATTCGACCTTTGCCGCGAACTTCGGCGCGCGTAGGCCGGGGCGGTACTGATGGCCACCCACGGCACCAACTGGCCGGCCGAGCTCGACGCTTTAGCGAAATACCTCGGCAGCCGCCCGCTCATGGCGGTGGAGGTCTTCGCGCTGCTCGAGCGCGCGCTGACCGAGCTGATCATCGTCGCCTGCAAAGATCCGGCGTTCGCCGATGCGGTGATAGACGACATCGCCAAGCGCATGCACACGCTCGCTCAGGTCGCCCACGACCACCGCCCGCAGGCGCATTGACGCGCCACCCCGCCGCAAGTAAGCATTGCTTACCGGCTAGCAATCTATTTCTAGCAATCTATTTCTAGCAATAGATTGCTACAACAGTATGTGTATTCCGCCTCGCATTTAGTGACAGTCACGTATAATATATAGTGACAGTCACAAATAGGAGGCGGTCATGCCCCGCAAATCGATCGGCCCCCAAGCCATGAGCCCAGCCGAGCGCAAGCGCGAGCAGCGCACCCGCGACCAAACCACCGTCATGGAGACGCCCTCCGGGCAGTGGTCGGCGCGTATTTGCCTATACGTACTGCAATCGGCGCGCTATGGCGATGCACTCAAGGCGGGCGCCTGGCGCCAGCTGGGGCGTTTGAATGGCTGGGAAGTGTGACCGCCACACCTAGGCGGTCTTCATAACATACTGATTATTCGATAAATTCGTAACCTGCAATTAAGAAAACCGTATCTATGTTATTGATATATCGATAAATTCGTACTAAAAGGAAAAGAGAGCACGGCTAGAGATCCGGCAATACCTCGCCACGGCCTGCGGTATTTAAGTTGTTGATTTTCGCCTTATTTCGCATCGTGCATGACTTATTTGTACACCTAAGCTATTGATAATAATGTTATTTCGCATTATTCGCTTATTTCGCACATAGAGATAGAGTAAGGTAGATAGGTGACAGTCACGTTATTAGGGCGGATGGCGGTGCCCGCACGCCGTTGGCGGGTACTTTACTCCCCGATTACATATCGCTTACACGGTCGATTTTTGAGGTTTGTGAGGTGCTGTAAGTTATTGGTGGGCCCGGTAGGACTCGAACCTACGACCAAGGGATTATGAGTCCCCTGCTCTAACCAACTGAGCTACAGGCCCTTTGGGTTGCGTTTCGTGGAAATTTCGCAGGGCGCAAGTATAACCTTTGCAAGAGAGCTTGGCCTAGCGTCTATGTAAGGAGACAGCAATAAAGAGCCAACGGAGAAGATCACCAACCCCTATCACCGCTGCGTGGTGGCAAATCCTAGGATAGGGTTTGCCACCACGCAGAACGCTTCAAGCTCTTACGGCAATCGCCGCGCGTCGCGGCGACGATTAAGTCTCATCCAGGAAGCTGCGCAGCGACTCCGAGCGAGTCGGATGGCGGAGCTTGCGCAGCGCTTTGGCCTCGATCTGGCGAATCCGCTCGCGGGTAACATCGAATTGCTTACCAACCTCCTCCAGAGTATGGTCGGTATTCATATCGATGCCGAATCGCATCCGCAGCACCTTCGCCTCGCGCGGGGTCAACCCAGCCAGCACCTCCCGCACGGACTCTTTCAGGCCCTCGCGCGTCGCCGAATCGACCGGCGACATCACAGCCGCATCTTCGATGAAGTCCCCGAGATGGGAATCCTCATCATCGCCGATGGGCGTTTCCATCGAGATAGGTTCTTTGGCGATCTTGAGAACCTTGCGCACCTTGTCTTCGGGCATCTCCATGCGTTCGGCCAGCTCATCCGGCTGCGGCTCGCGGCCCATTTCCTGGAGCATCTGCCGCGAGGTTCGATTGAGCTTGTTAATGGTCTCTATCATATGAACCGGGATACGAATGGTCCGCGCCTGGTCGGCAATCGAACGGGTAATCGCTTGGCGGATCCACCAAGTAGCGTAGGTAGAGAATTTGTAGCCACGCCGATATTCGAATTTGTCCACCGCCTTCATCAGGCCGATATTGCCCTCCTGAATCAAGTCCAGAAACTGCAGGCCACGATTGGTGTACTTTTTAGCGATGGAGATGACCAAGCGCAAGTTCGCCTCGACCATTTCCTTTTTCGCCCGCCTTGCCTTGGCCTCGCCGATGGACATGCGGCGATTGATCTCCTTGACCTCACTCACCGCCAATCCGGTAGCCTCCTGAATAGCCGCCAAGCCGACTTGGGCTTCCAGCAGTGCCTGCCTGCGCTCGGCCACGGCTTCGGAATACGGCTTGTCCGACCGGATCAGCTCGTCCACCCAGTTCGGATCGGTTTCCCGTCCCGGGAACAAAGAAATGAACTCTTTGCGCGGCATACCGGCCTGCTTGACACAGATCCGGGTCACCTCCCGTTCGGCACGGCGGATGCGCTCGACGGCTTTCCGTAAATTCTCGGCCATGCCATCGATCACCTTCGGAGCAAGCTTCATAGAGAGGAAGAGATTGCCCATCTCTTCGCGCAGCTCCCGATAATGCCCTGAGCCACTGCCTTGTTCCTGCAGAGCGAGCATCAATGTATCGTGCAGTTCCCGGATGCGATTGAACAGCTGCGCCGCCTGCTCCGGATTCGGGCCGCTGTCCGCGCCGGCGTTGCCGTCGGACTCTTCATCCTCATCGTCCTCACCTACGCTCGCCGAGACATCCATCGTATCCGGGCCGCCGTCCAATTCGTCTTCCAGGCTCCGGAAACCGGCAAGGATCTCTGGTAGACGAAGCCGCCCCGCTTCCACATGCTTGTGCAGGGAGCACAACGTGCGTGCCGACTCGGGGTACGCTGACAATGCACGCAACACCTGATCGAGTCCTTCCTCGATGCGCCTGGCAAGCTCGATCTCACCCTCTCGGGTGAGCAGTTCCACTGTCCCCATCTCGCGCATATACATACGCACGGGATCAGTGGTTCGACCGAACTCCGCGTCCACCGATGCCAGCGCTGCGGCAGCCTCTTCTGCTTCGTCCTCATCCGTCGCGACAGCGGCATCACTCAGGAGCAGCGTATCGGAGTCGGGGGCAGTCTCATGGACGCTGATCCCCATGTCATTAATCATGCCAATAATATCTTCGATCTGCTCTGGATCTACGATATCATCGGGCAAATGGTCGTTAACCTCAGCATACGTAAGGTAGCCTTGTTCCTTACCGCGGGCGATGAGTTCTCTGATTTGGGACTGCTGATCCTGAATAGTCATAATGGTATAGTGACTGGCTTAATGAGGTTTTACGGTGTATGGACTTATAAAAACTATTAAGTGTTAAATATAACCTATTGAGTTCGCATGTCTACTCTGGCAAATATAACAGCGTTAGCCTTAAGAGTGCCGCTTGAGGCGCACCCATTCTTGCCACTCTGCGGCGGTCAATTCGCCTCGCTGCAATCGTTCATTTAAGTATTGCAGACGCTTGCGGTGCAGCAATCCACGCACCCGCGCCACGGCATCCCGAAACTCCGCCTCCATCCCAAAATCCGGAACCATAGGGTCCCACGTTGCAAGCTTCCACAGTGCCGCTGCATGCTCGCTGTCGTGGTAACGCTCCAGCAACGCACCACTGCTGATATGCGGTTCCACATGAACCAATTCAAGTAGTTGCACCAACAGCGGCAAACCTGGGATCGTCAAATCCCGCAAACTGTCGAGCTCATCGTTATCGACCAGCTGCGCCAACGCCGGCCGGTGCAAAAGCAGCGCGAGCGCCAACCGCACCGGAGTGCGTCGCACCGCCGGCATTTCGCCCAACCGCCGCGCTGAGCGCGCAATCGGCTTCAACTCAGAACGCTCGCCTGCACCGGCGCAAGCTTCGATATAATCGGGCTCCAACTGCGTGAGCACTGCTAACCGCTCAATCAGCATGCGCCGGAACACGTCCACCGGTAGCCGTTGCAACAGCGGTAGCGCCTCGTCTACCAAACGAGCCCGCCCATCGATGCTGGTCATATCCACACCGGCGGTTAGCCGTTCAAGTAAAAAATCCGACAGCGGCTGCGCCTCACGCAGCGCAGCCGCTGTCGCTGCCCGCCCGCGCGAGCGCACAAAACTGTCCGGATCCTCCCCCTCAGGAAGGAAGAGGAAATGCGCCTGGCGCCCGCCCTGCATCACAGGCAATGTGTTCATCAGCGCCCGCCATGCAGCTTGGCGACCCGCTGCATCGCCATCGAAGCAAAATATCAAATCGCGAGTTAAGCGGAACAACCGCTCAACCTGAGCCGTGGACGTGGCCGTACCTAACGTGGCCGCCACGTGTGGCAGGCCATGTTGCGCCAGGGCCAGCACGTCCATATAACCTTCTACAACCAGAACATCAGCCGGTCGCCGATCCGATTCAAAGACCTTGTCTAGACCGTAAAGTTCCCGCCCTTTGTGAAAAATCGGGGAATCTGGAGAATTTAGATACTTAGGTTGACCATCCCCGAGCAAGCGCCCGCCAAAACCAATTATACGCCCCCGCTGATCGCGAATCGGAAACATGATCCGATCGCGGAATCGATCGTAGACTCGCTTGTCTTCTCGCTGAACAAGCAGCCCTGCGGCCACCAAGTCGTGATGGTCGGATATCGCCTGAGCGAGGTGATTCCACCCAGGCGGAGCAAAACCGAGTTCAAAACGCGTCACGATCTCGGCACTCAGTCCACGGGCTTTGAGATAGTTCAACGCCCGCCGACCTTCCGGGCGCCGCTGTAACCAATACTGGTAGAGCTCCGCAGCCCGACCAACCACCCGATAGAGCGCCGCGTGCCGCTCGATTCTTTCTTCGCGCGCCGCTGCCGGGAGTTCCAAACCGACTCGCTGAGCAAGCCGGCTCACCGCCTCCCGAAAACCCATCCGCTCGTATTCCATCAGGAAGCGAATGGCGGTGCCATGCACGCCACAACCGAAACAATGATAAAATTGCTTAGTTTGGCTGACGGTAAAAGAAGGTGTTTTCTCGCCGTGAAAAGGACACAGGGCGTGGTGGTTATTTCCCGTTCGCTTCAGCTGCAGACGCTCACCGATAACATCGACGATGTCGGTTCGACTGAGCAGCTCATCTATGAAACGCTCGGGTATTTTTCCGGCCATGGCCCGGTTGTCTATCAACCTCCTCCGCGCATAACAAGCCCGCCCCGGAAAAAGCACGAGCGCTGGCCGGATACAATCATCTGCTCGACAAACGCCCTTTCACGCGGGCACTGACAACACTCAATTCGGCTCGGCCTTGCACCCTAGGCTTGAGCAGCCCCATGACTTTGCCCATGTCTTTGATGGACTGTGCTTGCGCCTCGGCGATCGCCGCATCGATAAGCTGATCGATTTCGGCATCCGAGAGCGGCAGCGGCATGAACTCGCCGATGCATTCGATCTCAGCCTGCTCTTTCTCGGCCAGATCCTGACGCCCAGCGTCACGGTATTGCGCATGGGACTCGCGTCGCTGCTTGAGCATTTTGCTAAGAACGGCCAGAACATCGCCATTCGAGAGCTCGCGTCGTTCATCCACTTCACGTTGTTTGATGGCCGCCATGACCATGCGTAACGTGCCGAGGCGCGCCTTGTTCCCGGAACGCATGGCGGCCTTTACTGCTTCGTTGAGTTGATCTTTCAGCTCGCTCATTTAGAGAGGCGCCAAGTGATCCGCTGCATTCGATCAATAGAAACGCTGGCGGCGCTGTTGCTCACGCTGCAAGCGCTTGAGATGCCGCTTGACCGCAGCCGCCTGCTTACGCTTACGAACTTGTGTTGGCTTTTCATAGTGCTCCCGACGACGTATCTCGGAGAGGATTCCAGCCTTTTCGCAAGAGCGCTTGAAGCGACGCAGAGCGACCTCGAAGGGCTCGTTTTCGCGCACCTTCACCTGTGGCATGTAGCTAAACACCTCCTCTTGGCTGGCTGTTGTACTATGCGCATTGGTTTAGACTCGAAAAAATAAACTTGCAAGGAAAACGATCGATAATAATCAATACACCGGCGATTTGCAAAAACTATATAGATGCATTCAAATGCCAAGACCAGTGGAGAACTCCATCCCAATGCGTGTACTGGGTATCGAGACCTCTTGTGATGAAACAGGCGTAGCGGTCTATGACGGCCGAGACGGCCTTCTCGCTCATCGTGTCTACAGTCAGGCCGACTCACATGCCCGCTATGGCGGGGTCGTACCAGAGCTCGCCTCACGCGATCACATTCGCAAGCTACTGCCACTGCTCGACGAGACGCTACAAACCGCGGCCACTGACCGCTTGACACTGGGCGGCATCGCCTATACACGCGGCCCCGGCCTGGCCGGAGCCCTCTTGGTCGGCGCGGCCGTCGCGCGCAGCCTCGCCTACGCACTGGGCATCCCGGCACTCGGCCTCCACCACATGGAGGCTCATTTGCTCGCCCCCATGTTGGAAACGCCCCCACCGCGCTTTCCCTTCCTCGCGCTACTGGTCTCGGGGGGACACACCATGCTCGTCCAAGTCGCCGGCGTCGGCCGCTACCGGTTGCTCGGGGAGTCCCTAGATGATGCGGCGGGTGAGGCCTTCGATAAAGTTGCCAAACTACTGGGGCTCGCTTATCCGGGCGGTCCCGCATTGGAGCAACTAGCAGAGCAAGGCAACCCGGATCGGTTCCGTTTTCCGCGTCCCATGACCAACCGCCCAGGGTTGGATTTCAGCTTCAGCGGCCTCAAAACATACACACTCAACACTCTGCGCGGCGCTGCCGAATTCGACGATCAAATCCGTGCCGATACGGCACGGGCTTTTCAGGACGCAGTCGTCGATACACTTTACCTAAAATGCCGCCAAGCACTTAGGCAAACCGGGGCGAAGCGTTTGGTGGTGGCTGGCGGAGTAAGCGCCAACCGCAAGCTGCGCGAACGCTTAGCACAGCTCGCCCGAACGTCGGGGGCCCGAATTTACTACCCGCGCATCGAGTTCTGCACCGACAACGCCGCCATGGTGGCCTATGCAGGCTGGCTGCGGCTCTCCGCCGGAGAACGCGATTCGCTCGCTTTCGATATCGCAGCCCGCTGGCCAATGACCGAACTGCGCGAGCCGCCTACGCGCTGATCCGGCACTCGGCCGACTAAAGCCCAATCTTTTTCTCCTTGCCAGCAACCAGATTAGCGATGTTGCTCCGATGGCGCCAATAAAGCATGAGCGCCATAATCGCCATGGTACCGACCAAGACCGCACTGTGTGTCGTCCACCAAAGGAAACTCGGCGCAAGTAGGAACGCCATCAGTGCAGAGAACGATGACAGACGTGTGAACGTCGCCACGAGCAACCAGCTACCGCCGGTCAGAATCACCGTCATCCAGGACCAACCCAGCAGCACTCCCAGTCCTGTCGCCACCCCTTTACCGCCACGAAAACCAAAGAAAATCGGGTAAAGGTGGCCTACAAAGGCAGCCAAACCCACCAAAGCAATAGTGACCATGTCGTCGGTAACCGCCCGCGTAATGAGCACTGGGAACGTGCCCTTGAGAAAATCGCCCACCAGGGTCAAAGCGGCGGGCACACGCCCACCGATTCGCAAGACATTGGTGGCACCGGGATTACCGGATCCCTCGCCACGGGGATCCGGTAATCCCAACGCCCGACAGATTACGACCGCGCTGGAAACGGAGCCGAGCAAATAGCCGAATACGGCAAACCCAATAGTCAATGCGACCGACGACATGGCCGCTATTGCAATCGTTCCAACCGCGCAGGTCAAGTCGGCGCGGTTGGAGAAGCCGCTTCAGTCTCTATATAGTTGCAGGCAGTATTGTGCGGGGGGTTGTGATGGACTGTATTTTCCTGCGCGAACTTCGAGTCGAGACCGTGATCGGTGTTTATGACTGGGAGCGGCGCATCCGTCAAACACTCATCTTCGATCTCGAGCTAGGCACTGACGTGCGCCAGGCGGCAGCCTCCGGGGAACTCGCCGACGCATTGGATTATGCTGCCGTTGCCAACAGCATCAGTCAGTTCGTGGTGGCCGGTCAATTTTATTTGCTGGAAAGCGTCGCCGAGGGCGCTGCAACGCTCGTGTTGGAGCGTTTCCCGGTGTCCTGGCTGCGCCTGAGTGTCGGCAAACTGCATGCGCTGTCAAACACTCGAATCGCCGGCGTCACCATCGAGCGGAGCAAACCGAGAGCGAAATGAAACGCGCCTATGTCAGCATCGGCAGCAACATCGATCGCGAAACCAACGTCCGCTCGGCGATCGCGCAATTGCGCCGTCGCTACGGTCGCCTTATCATCTCGCCGATCTACGAAAGCGAGGCGGTGGGCTTCGTGGGCTCTGCGTTCTACAATGGCGTGATCGGTTTGCGCACCAGTATCGATGCGCTAGCACTGAACGCCGAGCTTCGGACAATCGAAGGCGAGCATGGGCGACGGCGGGATGCGGCCAAATTCTGCTCGCGCAGCCTCGATCTGGATCTACTCATCTGGGGCGATATCGTAATGCAACGCCCGGAGTTGATTCTGCCCCGCCCCGAAATACTTGAGCAAGCCTATGTCTTGCGGCCGCTCGCGGACATCGCGGGCGATGTCCGCCACCCCTTGGATGGTCGAACCTTGCGTGAACTCTGGCTGCAGCTCAAACCCAGCGCTCAAGCCATGCGTATTGTCGAGTTCACGCTCGACTGAGAAAGATTATGCGCCGCTCAGCACATCATGCGCCTCTGCCCATGCCGGACCCAAGCGCCGCTGAGCACAGCACTCGCCTGGCCGAGCGGATCCGTGCTGCCATTGGGCGAGCGGGCGGACGGCTGCCGTTCGACCGTTACATGGCGCTCGCTCTCTACGAGCCCGGACTCGGCTATTACAGCGCGGGGCAGCGGCGCTTCGGTCCGGCCGGGGATTTCACCACGGCACCGCTGATCTCAGAGCTGTTCGCTCGTACGCTGGCCCAACAAGTCGCGCAGATACTGGCAGCAGTCGACGGCGGGGTCGTTCTGGAGCTTGGTGCCGGAACCGGTCAGATGGCCGCGGATTTGTTGAGCGAGCTGGAACGGCTCGAACGCCTGCCCGAGCGCTATCTCATCCTGGAGGTCAGCGCCGCCTTGCGCCAGGAACAGGCACAGACCATCGCTCGCACCATACCCAAGTTGCGCGCACGCGTGGAATGGCTCGATCGCTTACCGCAAACGCCGTTGCGGGGGGCTGTCCTGGCCAACGAGGTGATCGACGCCTTGCCCGTAAAGCGCTTCCAGACAACGCCCAAGGGCCTACAGGAGCAGGTGGTAACGCTTACAGAAGATAAAACCTTGGCCTGGGCACTCACACCGGCGGGCCCCGAGCTCGGTGCGGCGGTGGCGAATATCGAGGCGGAAATGGGTAGCCGGCTTCCCCCCGACTATGTCTCCGAGTGGTGCCCTCAACTCGCCCCGTGGATCACGAGCCTTGCCGGAACGATTGAGGCCGGAACGGCGCTATTCATCGACTACGGCTACCCGAGGGCAGAGTACTATCACCCACAACGACATATGGGAACAATGCTTTGCCACTATCGTAACCGTGTCCATGACGATCCTCTGACACTGCCTGGCCTGCAGGATATTACTGCCTTCGTCGATTTCACGCTCACGGCCCAAGCCGGCATCAAGGCCGGACTGGAAGTGCTCGGCTTTACTACGCAGGCGCATTTTTTGATCGGCGCCGGCTTGCCTCGCCTGCTGGAGGCCGAGACGGCACGTACTCCCGAACACGCCGTAGAGCTCGCCCAGCAAGCCAAAACGCTGCTCTTTCCCGGCCAAATGGGAGAGCGCTACAAGGTGCTGGCTTTGGGCCGTGGTATATCCTTGCCGCTGAGCGGCTTCAGTTGGATCGATTTCAGCAACCGCTTGGGCTGCGATCACAGCACAGTCATAAATTAAATTGTATAGTTATCCACTTGGCGGATATCTAGGGGACGGCATAGACAAACCGGTGAGTGACGAACGCAAACCGATAGTACTCGTAGTTGACGATCACCGCTTCTCACGAACGGTCCTCAACCGCATACTCATCGCCGCAGGGTATCGCGTCGAAGTGGCGAAAAGTGCCCCGGAGGCGTTGGAGCAGGTGCGCCACTGCGAACCGGATGCGTTCATCCTCGATACGGAAATGCCAGGGATGGACGGCATCGAGCTGTGCTGGCGGCTGCGCGAGCAGGCCCGTTTTCGGATTACCCCCATCCTCGTCTGTACTGCCAACGAAGACCGGCACCTGCTGCGCTCAGCCTTTACCGCAGGCTGTGACGACTTCCTCGTCAAGCCACTGGAACCGCTCCTGGTGGTCGCCCGTTTAGGTGGACTTGTTAAAAAATTCGACTACTACAAGCAGCTTGAACGCACGCGAGCCGATCTAGCGCGCTACGTCTCGCCACGGATCCGCAAGGTCATCGAAAGCCGCGCCGCGGACCCGAGTGCCTCACCACCGCCACAGCAGCGCGAGGTATGCGTGCTCTTTTCTGATATTCGGGGCTTCACGGCGCTTTCGCAATCTATCGAGCCCACTGAGCTGTTCCGAGCTGTCAGTCAACACCTTGGGACCCAAGTGGAATGCGTCTATGCCCATCACGGCTATGTCGATAAATTCGGTGGCGATGGCGTAATGGCAATTTTCGACGGCGAGGAGATGACCCACGACGCCTGCCTCTGCGCCTTAGATATTATGGAGCGGGTCAGTGCCTTACCGCCATTGAGCGACAGCAATTCGGTGCCAGTCGGCGTCGGGATCCATGCCGGCCCGGTGGTGATCGGCAACATAGGCAGCGGCGAACATCTCGATTACACGGCCATTGGCGAGACCGTCAACGTGGCGGCGCGGCTGTGCGGTCACGCCGATCCTATGGACATCATAGTCTCGCAAGCGGTGCATGAAACGGTACGATCAACCGCGGATTTCGCCTTCGGAAAAGGCGAATCCGTGCTGATACGAAGCCTGACCTCGCCGGTAACCTTGTATCATCTGCGCCGCCATAGCACTGCCGGTAGCAGCAGCGATTTCGTCGCCAAACGAAGCAACCATTAATAACCAAAATGAGCTATATGCATGCCTTTTGGTTGGCTCTAGTCCAGGGCCTGACCGAATTCCTGCCCATCTCGAGTTCCGCCCACCTGATCCTCATGCCGCATCTGTTCGATTGGCCGGACCAAGGTCTGTATTTCGATGTTGCAACGAATACCGGCACTTTACTAGCCGTACTGCTCTACCTGCGCCAAGAAGTGTGGGAACTACTGCTTGCCTGGCTAGGCTGGTTCCGAAAAGGCGTGATGAACCAAGATGCCCGGCTCGCCTGGGCGGTCATCTGGGCCACTGTGCCGGTTGGAGCCGCCGGCCTATTCGCGGCCAGCTATGCGGAACTGTTGCGAACCCCACTGGTGATCGCAACGACCTCGATCGGTTTCGGGCTGCTGCTCTGGATCGCGGACCGCAGCCGCGGCCGGCGCCGCGTCCACGAAATCCGCGCCGCCGATGTAGTGGTGATCGGTTGCGCGCAGGCGCTCGCCCTAATCCCGGGAACCTCACGTTCGGGCATCACCATGACGGCGGGGGTATTTCAAGGTTTATCACGGCAAAGCGCCGCACGCTTCTCCTTTCTGCTAGCGATCCCGGTAAGTCTGCTTGCCGGCGGTCTTGATTTATTGCATCTCGTCACTCATCCGCAGACGCTGCCCTGGGGAGTTTTCGGTTTTGCCGTGCTCGTGGCCTTCACCACCGGCTACGCCTGCATCGCACTGTTTCTGCGCTTGATCGAGCGGACCGGTTTTACCCCCTTTGTGATCTACCGCATAGCCCTGGGTGCCATTTTGCTTTTGCTTTATTTATAACAATAACTTATGAAAACACCCGGCTGCCACATCCGCGCCCTATAGCTAAAGTCACGACCAACGACGACGCACGCGCGCCACCGCCTCGATACGCCCCCGCCGCAAAGCCTGACCAACCTCCCGGCCCCGTAAACCCTGCTCGAGAAACGGCTGGATCGGCACTGCAGCGGCCACCTGATACACCTCGGTGAGATAACGCGCCGATGGATAGTCACAATGCTCGAAACCGGTCCGCCCTCGGGCGTCGGCCTCGCACGCCGCCAGGAACGAGGGCAACTGCTCCGGGCGGCGGAATGCATCCAGCGCCTCCAACAAAGCCATAACCTTTGCCGGCCGCAACTCCAGCGCACGGTGGCAGTTGAGGTGATTGCGGGCAACCCGTTTGGCCAGTTCACAACAAGCTCGCGGAACCCGCAGACGTGCGCAAACCGCCTCCACCAAGGGAACACCCCGTTCCTCATGTCCCCTGTGCCGAGGAAGCTCGGTGGCAGGCGTAGCCCCTTTCCCCAGGTCATGCATCAGCACTGCAAAACGCACCGCCAACCGATCCGAGAGCTGCACTGACAAATCCAAGGCAAGCAGGACGTGCACTCCGGTATCCACCTCGGGGTGAAAATCCGCCCGCTGCGGAACCCCGAATAAACGGTCTAGCTCCGGCAATAGCCGCTGCAAAGCCATACTCTGGCGTAATACTCGGACGAAGGCTGAAGGGGTCGGTTCCATCAGCGCGCGGGCGATCTCTTGCCATACCCGCTCTGGCACCAGAGCATCGACCTCCCCAGCCGCCACCATCTCCCGGCACAGCCTCAATGTTTCCTGCGCAACGGTGAATCCCAGATGCTCAAACCGAGCAGCAAAGCGTGCAAGACGCAGTATTCGTACCGGATCCTCGCGGAAAGCGGGTGAAACATGGCGTAGGATACGCGCATCAAGGTCCCGTTGGCCGCCGAATGGATCGATGACTCGGCCCTGCTCATCTTGCGCCAGAGCATTGATCGTAAGATCACGCCGGTGCAGATCCTGCTCCAACGTCACCTCAGGGCTGGTATAAAACGTAAAGCCATGATAACCACGGCCCACCTTGCGCTCGGTTCGGGCAAGCGCATATTCCTCGCCGGTCTTGGGATGAACAAACACCGGAAATTCTCGCCCGACTGGACGAAAGCCGCGAGCAGCCAGTTCCGCCGGCTCGGCACCCACGACCAGCCAGTCTCGCTCCGTGACTGCGAGTCCCAGCAGACGATCGCGCACGGCTCCACCGACCAAATAGATTTCCATAAATTATGGTCTACCTGCCACGCTTCATCGAAGCGCGCAGATTGAACTTTGGATCACATCGCCCACAAGGGCTTGCCATCCTGCGCCGGGCTTGGCTAGTCCGCCAGTTGAGATACAACAACCACCGCGTTCGATCGCCTTCGATCGGACCAGTTGGCCGGCCCGAACCGTAGATAGACGTATTCTGCAGGGACAACCGCCTAATCCCGCCCTGCCGTTCGACGAAAATCATCGTAGCGTCGCTGGACACCTTGCCGACCAAGGTAACCAGGCACAACGGCTTCTATGGCCGTTGCGTGGATACCGAGCCTGGCCAAACCATCATCGCTACAAACGCTATCGAGCTTGCTCGACAGATAATTATCGTAGCTATATGGCTTGCCTGGGACACGCTCGAGGAGACGCGCCTGGCGCTGCGACCAGGCTTCATTCAACCCGATGATGAGACGCCTTACACCGAGCATCGCGGCGACATAATCCACCAGCTCCCGCAGTGTAAAGACCTTCGGACCGCAAAGCTCATAACACTGACCGAAGGTCGCCTCTTCTTCTAACGACTGCACGAAGGCTTTGGCCACATCACCAACGTAGACGGGTTTGAGCCGCAACCGCGGCGTGGGCAACAACAACACCGGGAAAAATTGCAGCAACTGCGCAAAGCGATTGAGGAAACTGTCTCCTGGACCGAAAATCACCGAAGGTCGAAACACGGTAACCGCCAAATGCTCGCCATGGGCCGCTTTCACCACACGCTCGCCGGCGGCCTTGGTTTGTTGGTAGCGGCTGGGGGCATCCGGCGCGGCACCCAACAAAGCGCTCATATGCAGCAGACGCTCAACACCGACCGTCCGACAAGCGGCTATGACATGCTCCGGGAGTTTTACGTGGGCATCTTCGAAGCGATGCCCGACGCCTCGACCTTCGTTCAACACGCCGACCAGATTGATCACCGCCTGGCAACCCGCAAATTGTTCGGCCAAGCTTTCTTGATCGTAGCTCGCCACCTCGATTAGCTGCAGGTTCGGGATGGGTAGCAGTTGCCGGTTGCGCTCGCGATTACGGGTCAGGACACGCAGCCTTACCCGAGTATTGGCGAGATGGCCGGCGATGTGGCGGCCGACGAACCCGGTACCCCCGAGCACGCAAATAGTTTCGACTCGCATGTCTGCTTACTCCAATACTGTATCAGCCTCGCTGTCGTCGGCGCAGCGTAGACCCTATTTATGCCACATCAATACGCCACTCAGCCGCTAGCGCTGCGTCGACTCTAGAGAGAAGATCACCAACCGGGCTCAGTCCCACCGAGGCGGTTTTCAATGATGCCTCTGCCGATCCTGAGGGGCGGTTACGATTGGACCGCCGGCGCGAGACACCCTTCAGTGGGTCGAATTTGAACGGACGCTTTTCGGCTGAAAACGCATACTAACAATCCAACGCTGACATCCCTGACATTCGCTGGACAATTCAAGCTGCCCGGGCAGCGCCTCATTCATGCACAATCGGTTTTTCCGTAAACAAAAATTCTCTTAACTGCTTATCAAAAACCGGATCTCTACGTCGAATCCACTCGAGAATCATAGCGGCATGTTCTTTTTCTTCATCTCTATTGTGAGCCAATATTGTTTTTAATTTTGTATCCTTGCATGCGGCAACCCGTTGATTGTACCAATCAACCGCCTCTAGCTCCTCCATCAAAGAAACAATAGCACGATGCATATCGCGCGTTTCACTAGAAAGCTCTTCAATTGGCTCATGATAACCCTCATTCGCCATAATAGCCCTCCTATTGCAGGTTGCATAATTGAATATTTAATTAATTCACCAAAAAAGCAAGGCCACAGATATATAAAATAATTAGTCAGCCGGGTGTCATTTATCGCCAAAACGCTTGAACACTATACATAATCCACAAATTACAGGCAATTCTGGCGCTCCGCATGCAATTTCATCGACGCACACTGTACCGATGCAGCGCTTTACGACCTCGTTAGAAAATCGCTGAGCTAACCGAATCTTGCCTACCCCCGAAACTTTCAGATGATTCACACAACAAGCCCAACTGCTCCCTGCTAGCACAGACCCAATTATCAACAGAGGAAATCGAATACATTCGCGCGAACCCAACGCCTCTCTTCGACCACCTCTGAAACGCGTGCCGCACAATGGTGCACACGCCAACATTTGCCATAATAGCTGAGGATTTACAGTATCGCTGACAAAGACAGGCGACAGTGCACAACTATCTTTTCTATTTAGCTGTAGGGAGTTGCGCCGGGTTGGCCTCCGGACTGTTCGGCATTGGCGGTGGGTTGATCCTCGTTCCGGCACTCCTGTTCGTTTTCACCACTCACCACATACCCGAGTCGGTAGCGATGCATCTCGCCATCGGCAGTTCGCTCGCCAGTATCGTGGCCACTTCCGCCTCCTCTGTTGGTACTCATGCTTTCTTCGGCAGCGTGCTGTGGCGTGTTTTCCAGCCCATTGCGCTCGGATTGCTCATCGGAGCGTTGCTTGGCGCACAAGTCGCAGGGCTGCTTTCCGGGCTCATTCTCAAACGGATTTTTGCCGTATTCATGTTGATCACGGCAGCTCAGATGGCCTTTAATCGTCAACCGCCCGCACCATCCCAACGCTTGCCCGGAAAATACGGATTAGTGGGCGCCGGACTGATAATCGGATCCGTATCGAGCCTGATTGGGATCGGCGGAGGCAGCCTGATGGTTCCATACCTGAGCTGGTGCGGAACGCAGATGCGCCAGGCAATTGGCACCTCGGCGGCCGCTGGTTTCCCGATCGCCATGGCCGGTACCACCGGTTTCATCATTGCCGGCTGGGGCGAACCGATCCTACCGAGCGCCGCCACCGGTTTCGTATACTGGCCCGCCGTTGGCGGTATTGTGGTGGCAAGCATACTAACCGCACCGGTGGGAGCGAGGCTCGCTCATCTCCTGCCCGCCAAGGCCCTCAAACGGATATTCGCCGCGTTTCTGTTCGTGGTCAGCGCGCGGCTCTTTATGGGGGCTGGCTATTGACTAGCGTCGCCGTGCCGACCGCAACGCAATTCTAGCTTGGCAAGCCAGGGCACACAGGGTGCTGATCTCGCCACCCAATTTTGCGCAGGGACTGCGCCCACCAGGCGCGCTGCACGCACAGGCAAGTGAGTAAAATCCTTTCCAACCCAGAAATGAACCCCAGCCAGGCACGCTTGCAACCTCCCTGGTAAGCCCTTTCGCAACGGCAAACCGATAAAGCCGGGCCGTCCATCCGAGAAGTACTTAAATCATCCGGGACCTGACAAATAGCTCGCCAACTCACCCACGCACTTGGAGTGCACTTTTAGGCCGAATAAAACCCGTCCAGCCAAGGTTTATGTGCGCGCCTTCCACACATTTTCTATCAAGCGCTTCAATTTTCAAGCTGAACGATTAAAACCATTGATAAAATACAATCAACCTCATTTTCTTATCACTCATCCAGCAGGAAAAAAACCACCTTCAGGCTATACTGGGTAATGAAGAGACAATTTTCGAGAAAATAGGCAGAGCATAAATCGTTTCCAGTCGGTCCATGCAAACAGGGAGGCGGCGGAAATGCATAGAGACGAGATGATGTACAGCAATCAGGTCCACGACACGTGGCACGCGATGAGCGGCAACTGGCATATTTTCAAGGGGAGGCTGCGGCAGCGCTGGGGAGAGTTCACTCATGAGGATCTGGATCATCTGGCGGGCGGATTTTATGAAGAGCTCGCCGGGAAAATCCAGAAGGTCTATGGAGTCAGTAAAGAGGAGGCGGATCGCCAGATTAGGGAATGGTTAGAGAATGATCACGATCCGCACGTCTGGAGCACCAGTGGAACTGAGTACTCGGACATTTGACTCCGCGGAAGGGCAAAACTTTTCTCTTGCCTTGACGGGTGGGGGGATACGAATGCAAGCAAACCTCCCCCACCCGAGGTAAGTCGGTTCCATACCCCCCAAGTTCCGCAGCTAAACGCGCAACTGATTGATTTAATTGAGTCGGTACCGTTAAAAATGACACTACACGCCGCTCTTAGGGTTTCGGTATCTCCAGCGCGGCGAACAAATCCAGCTGCTCTTGGGTCGTTTTGCTGACTCCGCTGTAGGCGTGCTCTCCGATCGTCGCGCGGTGGCGCTGGATTCGGCGAAGCAGTTCCAATGCCCTCTTCGGGCTCGCGGTGCTGCCGTGTGCCTTCAGCCGCATGCGCATGATCCGGTAGAGCACCAGGGCCAGGAAGCAGATCAGCGCGTGAGCGCGGATGCGATCGGGCAGACGGTGGTAGACCAGCGCGATCTCCAGCTCGCTCTTCAGTACCCGAAAGCCTCGTTCGATGTCGGCGAGCGCCTTGTAGCGCGCCACGACCTCGGCGGCGGAGAAGTCCGCGACGTTGGTCAGCACCACCAGTTTGCCGTCGAAGACCTCTGCGCGGGCGATGGCGTCCTCGTCCACGCTGTAGCTGAAGCGATCGGCCTGGTAGTCCGCCCGGATGAAGCGGGTGAGTTCGGCCTCGGCCACTGCCCGCTGGAAACGACTGTAAGCGCCACGATCACTGGCCCGGCGCCCGCGCGTGCTCTGCCCCGCGTCTTGGGCATCGAGCTTGCGCACCAGCGCCTCGGCGAAGCCCTCAAGCTCTGCGATCCGCTCTCGGCGCCGGCTCGATTGCTCCGCCGCGCGCAGCGGATCGTGAGCAACAACGAGACGCTGGTCGGCGAACCGCCCCTCGGCCAAGCCTTGCGCGAAGTCCATCCCCTCCAGCGTGCCACCGAGCTCGGCATACCGCCGGGCCGGCACCGCGAGGATGAACTGGAGCTTGCGTGCACTGGCCTCGGCCAACGCGACCAGCTCCGAGACGTTATCCAGGCTCAACAGGCCGCGATCAGCCACCAGAATGACCCGCTCCACGGGAAAACGCTCCAGCACCTGGCACAGCATGCCTTGCAGCGTCTTGGTCTCGGCAATGTTGCCGGCGTGCACCGTGTGCATCAGCGGCAGTCCGTCGGCGGACTGCACCACGCCCAGCACGAACTGACGGGCAATGGCACCCGTTTCCTTGTTCATGCCGAAGGCGCGCACATCCTCGGGCAGCTGCCCTTCGCCGTGGATGCGCACGGTGGTGAGATCATAGAACACCACCGAGAGCTGCTGATCGAGCATCGGGCGCAGCTGCTCGGCAACACGTGCCTCCACCGCCTCGGCGTGATCCATCAGCGCATCCATCGTGCGCAACAACTGATCATGGCTGACCGACTCCGGCATGCCGGGGATGCTCACCGTCTCCAACCATTGCAGACAACCGAGCTTGGAGTCCGGCGCGCAGAGGCGGTTGAACACCATCGCCCTGACCAACGCCTCAGCATCGAAGCTGCGCCGCGAAGAGCGCAGCGCCCGCTTGATGGCCTGTCCGAAGCCCAGGCCCTGCCAGAGCTCGTGCAGGGCGTAGACATCACCGAACGCGCGGGCGCTGTCGTATTCCACCGAATGCGCGGTGTTCTCAGCCCGGCCCAGGGCCCGGTTGAGGCCGTTGATCAGAGGGTCGAGGTGCTTCGGCTCAAGCTTGTCCAACCGGCCGAGGTTGGCCACAACGCGCTGGCGTACGCCGCCGCTGTCGGTGCGATAGGACTCGACGAGTTGAAGATAGGTGCGAGATCCCGAACGGGTGAGGCGCGTGTACATGTGGCTACGATAGCACCGACACAATACGTTCGGTAGGCCTTTTGTGCCGCCTGCGTGACACTACATACATCGACGAAATGTACTGCTTCCGTCACGCTAAGTGCCTGTTCCTTCAAGCCACAGAACGCTCACAAACCTCAAAATCGGCTCGCGAACTGCGGAACTTGGGATACCCACCCAATAACATATAAAAACGGCGCAGCGACGCGTGGCAAACCTGGGCATAGCAAGGGAAGGTTAAGCTACTACGCCACCGTCAGGGGTGGCAAACACCATCTGACGGCAATTATTGAGTTGCTGACCGTAAGCTCCAAACCAAACCACTCGACAATACCCCGCCCCCAAGGGGCTGCCCCTCAGTAGGCACGCTTCAGTATGAACCCGATCAGACGAGTTACTCGATAAGATAGTCCGTATTTCGGTACGGATCGATTGGATCTGGCATAATTGATGGCTTGGCTCGCCAATCGAGCAACGCTGGATCCGTGGAATTATGACGCGAAAGATACTGGTTACAAGCGCTCTACCCTATGCCAACGGCCCGATCCATATAGGTCATTTGGTCGAGTACATCCAAACGGACATCTGGGTTCGCTTCCAGAAGCTGCAGGGTAACGAGTGCTACTACATCTGCGCCGACGATGCCCACGGCACGCCCATCATGCTCAAAGCCCGCGAGCAGGGCATCACGCCTGAGGAACTCATCAAACGTTTCGGAACCGAACACCAAGCGGACTTCGCCGCGTTTCTAATTGAATTCGATAACTACTACACCACCCACTCCGCAGAGAATCGCTACTTCTCCGCCCTGGTCTACGAACGCCTGCGCGATGCCGGCCACATCGAACGTCGCGAGATCACCCAAGCCTTTGATCCGCAGATGAACATGTTCCTGCCGGACCGCTATATCAGGGGCACCTGCCCGCGCTGTGCGGCAGAGGACCAATACGGTGATAACTGCGAAGTCTGCGGTGCCAGTTACTCTCCCGGCGAACTCAGAAACCCTGTTTCCGTACTCTCCGGTGTGCGCCCAATCGAACGTGCCTCGGAGCATTTCTTCTTTCGGCTCGAAGACTTCGAGAGCATGTTACGCGAATGGGCCAATCCTGCGCACACCCAGGAAGAAGTAGCGAACAAGCTCAAAGAGTGGTTCGATGAAGGCCTGAAATCCTGGGACATCTCCCGCGATGCGCCCTATTTCGGATTCGAAATCCCGGATGCACCCAATAAATACTTTTACGTTTGGCTGGATGCGCCGATCGGCTACATGGCCAGCTTCAAAAATTTCTGCGATCGTAAAGGCCTCGACTTCGACGCCTTTTGGCAACCGGGCTCGGAGACCGAACTGTACCATTTTATCGGTAAGGATATCGTCTACTTCCACGCCCTGTTCTGGCCGGCCATGCTCGAAGGCGCCGGATTCCGCAAACCGACCCGGCTTTTCACCCACGGCTTTCTCACCGTCAACGGCCAGAAGATGTCCAAATCCCGCGGCACCTTCATCACGGCTCGCACGTACTTGCATCACCTGAATCCCGAATACTTGCGCTACTACTTCGCGGCCAAACTCGGCAGCGGAGTGCACGATCTAGACTTGAATTTGGAAGATTTCGCGCAGCGGGTGAACGCGGATTTGGTCGGTAAGCTGGTCAATATCGCCAGCCGCTGCGCCGGCTTCATCAACAAGCGCTTTGCGGGACGGCTCTCAGCAACCCTGGCCGCGCCGGCACTCTATCGCAAGTTCACTGCTCAGGGGGCTCAAATCGCCGAGCTCTACGAGAAACGCGAGTATGCTCGGGTCGTGCGTGAGGTCATGGCGCTTTCCGACGAGGCCAACCAATACATCGATCAGGAAAAACCGTGGCTGCTTGCCAAGCAAGCCGGGCATGACGAACAGGTGCAAATGATCTGCACCATGGGCATCAATCTGTTTCGCCTGCTAACGGCTTACCTAAAGCCCATACTGCCGCGGATGGCCCAACACGCCGAAGCCTTCCTCAACCTGCCAGCGCAGGATTGGGACGATGCCAGCCGACCCTTGCTCGACCATACCATCAAGGCATTTACACCGCTCATGACTCGGGTGGACAAGGTGGCCGTCGAGCGTATGCTCGAACAGTCGCAGGAGACCCTCACTCAAAAGGGCATCTTCGCCATGACCGGCACCGACCCGAGCGCCGATACATCGTTCACGCCGGAACCGATCGCCGAACCGATCGACCATGAACAGTTCGCCCGTGTCGACTTGAGGATTGCACGCATAACCAAAGCACAGCCTGTCGACGGAGCCGATCGGCTGCTGCGCCTTAGCCTGGATCTCGGCGGCGAGCAGCGTATGGTCTTCGCCAGTCTAAAGACTGCTTATGATCCTACCGATCTCGAGGGCCGGTTAACCTTAGTGGTGGCGAACCTCAAACCCCGCAAGATGCGCCTCGGCATCTCCGAAGGCATGCTCCTGGCCGCCGGTCCCGGCGGCCAGGAACTTTGGCTGCTGGAGCCGGATGCAGGAGCCCAGCCCGGCATGCGGGTACGATGATGCGGCTCTTATTCGAACCGCTTCAGCCGCAGCTGATTGAATAGCGCGTGAGTTTCGGCATGCTTGCTACACCCGCAACCGCCCTCACCCGCCTCGCTGCGGCAACCGGTCGGCTATTCGGCTGGAAGACCCGTCGGCACGGCAAGCCGCAACCCAATGCCGAGCAAATCGACGCCATCCTGCCACAAACCCAATGCGGGCGCTGCGGCTATTCCGCCTGCCGCCCCTATGCCGAAGCGGTCGCCTGTGGGGAAGCGGATATCAACCAATGCCCACCGGGTGGTGAACTCACCGTGCGTGCGCTCGCGGAGCTACTCGGATGCAAGTCCAAGCCTCTCAACCCCAAGTACGGCACGCCCCCGCAACAACCGACCGTAGCCTGGATCGACGAGACAGCATGCATCGGTTGCACGCGCTGTATTCAGGCCTGCCCCGTAGACGCCATTTTGGGTGCGGCCAAGCAGATGCATACCGTAATTCGCACCGAATGCACAGGCTGTGCGCTCTGCATCGAGCCCTGCCCGGTGGACTGCATCCATCTGCAACCGCTGACACAGAGTATAGGCACTCAGACTCGTCTCGATCAAAATCCGGCTGTAGAGAACGCTTCTTTTAGCAAATCGCAACTTCAGAGCTGGGAGCAAATCCGAGGCAAGGCTGATCTCGCGCGCGAGCGCTACGAATACCGCCTGGCCCGTCTCGCCAGAGAACGCGACGAGCGACAGCAGCGGCAGCAACGCAAGAAAGCGATACCCGGGCGTGACCTTGATAGCACCGATAAAAAAGCGGTGATTCAGGCCGCTGTGGCTCGGGCGCGCCGCCGCCAAGCGGCCTTGGCTGCCACCCGCGGCACATTCTTATCCTCGCGCCTGAAATAAGAACGGCGCGCCCACGGATGAACCGTCAAAAACGCACGGCTATTTTCCAGCGTCTAAAGGCTGCAAATCCGACACCACGCACCGAGTTGCGCTTCCGGACACCATTTGAGTTGCTCATCGCCGTTATACTCTCGGCCCAGGCTACCGACCGCAGCGTCAACAAGGCGACCGAGCGGCTGTTCACCGTTGCCGATACGCCCGCCGCCATGTGGGCGCTGGGCGAGCAGCGCCTCAAGGAATACATCCAGACCATTGGGCTATTCAACACCAAAGCCCGGAATATCATCGAATGCTGCCGCATCCTGCTGGAGCAACACCAGGGCCTCGTGCCGGACAATCGTCGCGATTTGGAAGCGCTGCCCGGGGTAGGGCGTAAAACCGCCAATGTCGTGCTCAATACCGCATTTGGCCAACCCACCTTGGCCGTGGACACACACATCCTGCGCGTCGCCAATCGCACCGGACTCGCCCGAGGCCATACCCCTCGGCAGGTGGAAGACAAACTGACACGGTGGATACCAAAGGAATATCTGCAGGATGCCCATCATTGGCTGATCCTCCATGGTCGCTATGTCTGCACTGCACGTAAACCGCGCTGCGCCGAGTGCGTGATTTATGATCTCTGCGAGTTCGAGAACAAAGCGGTTTACCGAAGAAATTAACCACCCCTCTCGCCATCGAGTGGAGCCATCCGTTGGATCTCGTTTTTTTATTAAAGGAGGTCGGGGTCTTTTCCGAACCAACGCCTCTCAGGAAAGAAAGTTGGGAGGCTGACGGCAGTGAACCTATCCACTGATAGTGGGCGTCGGAAGCGCCGCACTTTACCGAGCAACACGCCAAGGATTCGAAAGGCGCAGCTCGACTTACGCGGTTAAGCATATCACATGGAATCGATAGGTAATTACCGCCACGGAAAAGACTCGCCCGCCTCTTTTAGGCAACCGCTGCTATCATTATGGAGCGGGTACAATGCATCGTTATTGCCACAGCCTCTCTCGATCAGGATCATAGAGAGGATCTGAACACAACCATCGCTTTCAGGCGGTGCGTTCCTACTTAATAAGCGATAAACCAACATACTGGTAGATGCGTTGCGATGTTTTTAAGCCAAGACCGCAGTGAACTCCGCCGCTTCTACCTGGAGGCGTGGCACAAGGCTCGAGCCGGTTTACCCATGGCACCGCTGGAGCAGATGGTCGCTGCCGTGGTCGCCGAGCACCCCGAGTACCAGTTTCTGCTGGAGAACGAAGATCAGGCCTTAGAGCGCGATTACCGACCCGAAAACGGCGAAACCAACCCCTTTCTTCACATGGCCCTACACATCGCTTTGCGAGAACAGGTTGCCGCCGATCGTCCTAGCGGCGTGTATGGCATCCATAACGCGCTGAGTGGGCATTTCGATAGTCGAAGCGAGGCGGAACACCGCATGATGGATTGCCTTTCCGAAACTCTATGGCATGCACAGCGTTATAATGCATTGCCCGATGAGGCCGCCTATCTAGCCTGTCTAGAAACGCTGGCACACCGAATCCTCGGCAACCAACCGTGCTGAAAAGCTCTAGCAGCCGTCGAAGCGTTTAATTATCGTATATATTAATGGATGACATCGGTAAACCGTTTGATCGTAAACGCCGTCGTGGCTGAGGGCAAAACACTCACGGTTGCCAAAGCCGTCGTAATCAAAGCAAGTGGGATAGGCACCTTCCGATGGAAACTCAACCGAAATTCACGATCGGGCAGCTGGTTCACCACACATTATTCAACTATCGGGGCGTGATCGTCGACGTCGACCCGGTATTCCAAGGCTCCGAAGAGTGGTACGAGATGATGGCAAGGAGCCGTCCACCGAAGGACAAACCTTGGTATCACGTACTCGTGCATGATGCCGACCATGGCACATACGTCGCTGAGCGTCATCTGGAGCCGGACGAAAACCTAGAACAGATCAACCACCCGGCCCTGTGCGAGATCTTCGACCGTTTCGTCGAAGGCCGTTATTATCGTTCCAGAGGGACACACTGAGTGTTGCGCGTGCTCTCGCCGGCGCAGCATCGCCTCAATAAAAATTTTAATACCGGCTCTCCGCCATCCGGGTAAAATCGATCCCCAGACAATGACCCAAGGTCCGCCTTATTGCTCCGTAAAGGGGCTTGGATTACACACGCTATCCGTAGCATACTATCCTATTGAGTTGCTAAAATTGTTTAAAATAACCTAATAAAATTTATCCAGAAAAATCAAAATGGCAGATCAAGGGAAAAATTCAAAAAAATCTCTATAAAATTTACTTAAATTTTGAAAAACCATTGAATTTTTCTTCATTTAACGCCTCCACCCCGCATTGCATCACCCCCCTCTTCATCATAAAGCGCCCACTTCGCACCACCCTGTACATGTACGACTCCATCCTCGGGTCCTTGGTTGCCACCCTAAGCAAATAGGTGAGGAGACATTGCAGCTGATTCATAAAATCGCATTAAAATGCACATATTATCGCCTACCGGCTAAACACGACACACTGACGCACCCAAGGTGCGACAATATGCCGCATTCCGCTCGGCTGCATTTCACCGTATGCTCAAAAAGCTTAGTTTTAAGCACAGCACTTATTTCCTCGGCACGTCGGTGAAGCCTGCCCCGGACCCCCAACCCGGGGCAGGCGACCGATAGCGCCGGTCGTACTGGATTGCACGCGCCAGCGGGGATTCGCCTTCCTCCCAGATCGCTCCGATTGCCCGCCTGGTGAGCAATTTTGTGCACGCTCTTCAAGACCAGAACGCCAGCACAAGGAAACTTGCGAGATGCCATTGCGCACCTTCATGGCCGCCATCGGCTTGCTATTGACGCTGAACACGGTGCAAGCAGCGGAGGCACGCTTCATCTTCGACCTTGAAGCCCAAGATCTCAAATCCACACTAAAAAACATAGCCACCCAGACAAACGTTCAACTTCGCTACGCCGACGAGCTTCTGCTCGGCAAGACCGCCCCGGCGCTACACGGCCGTTACACCTTACGCCAAGCCCTGGAACAGCTCCTGAATGGCACCGAGTTGAGCTATAAGGTTAACCCACCGGGCGTAGTTACCATCCAAAGGCGCGCCAACGCCACGCACACGCCAAACCAAAACGATGATTCCTTCCAGTTGCCCGCAGTAAAGGTTACCGCCCACCAAATACTTGACTACCAAGAGCTCGCCGAAAAAAACCGCACCGGCAGCTATACGGGATTAACTCCCATCGAGACCCCTGCAACCGTCGATCTCATAACTCGAGAAGAGATTGAAGAGAAGGGCTTAAGAAATCTTATTGAAGTTTATAATTCGGCACCAGGCGTAACTGCAGGCAATTTGCCGGGCGAACCAGGGGTTACCTCGATGCGGGGCTTCTCGCGTGCCACCGGCTATTTGATCGATGGGGTGCGGGCAGTCGACCCGTTGTTGGTATCACGCAATTATGACACATACAATTTCGAGCAAGTTGAAATTCTGAAGGGGCCGGCATCAGTCATTCATGGCAACGGCGCGCTCGTCGGGGCAATCAACATTGTCACGAAAAAACCCCGTCTCGGAGAAAGCCACGTAGACGGCCTCTTGAGCTACGGCAGTTTCGACACCCTTCGTGGTGGCGCCAGTCTCAACCAGCCGATTGGTGAGAAGGCGGCCGTTCAAACCAGCCTCAGCTACGCCGGATCCAATGGTTACATCGACGATACGGATTCCCGGAAGATAGGTCTTACAAGCGGCATTCTGTTCGAGCCGACGGATCAGCTTTCGCTGTCGGCCAGCCTCGATTATTTCCAAGACCGTTTTAGCACCCCCTACCAAGCTACCCCTCTTATCTCGCAGGCGGCCGCCCGCAATCCCAGTGGACTCGTTTCGAGTCCGGGCGATCTCATCATCGACCAAGCCATCCGGGATCAAAATTACAATGTCTCCGATGGGCTGATGAAATCCAAAGCGCTCTGGCTGCGTACGCATGCGGCTTACAATTTGACCGAAGAATGGATGCTCAGGAACGAGTTCAGCATCTTCTATGCCGATCGCTTCTGGGCCAATTCAGAGGACTTCAGCTTCAACATCGGAACTGGGCTGCTCGATCGGTCGACCACCAAAATCACGCACGACCATCGATTTTGGTCTGAGCGCCTCATGACGGCCTACGATGGACAGATCGGGCAGTACCGGAACCGGTTCTCGGCCGGGCTCGAGTATATTCAAACCGATCTTGATTCCAAACGGCGTTTCGGTACCACAACCTCGGTCGATCCATTCGACCCCGATCGCGGCGCATTCCCATCCGACACGGCAATGAATTTCGGAACACGGCAAGACTTCAAGAGCAAGGTGGGTACCGGTGCCGTGTTTCTGGAAGACGCATTTAATGTAACACCAGAATGGCTGCTTACCGGGGCACTACGATACGAAATGATTGATCTCGATCGGCGGATCGACGACAAGGTTTCCGACGCTACAACACGCTTTGGTAACGACTTCAATAGTTTTTCCTGGCGTATTGGCACAGTCTATGATTTTACTCCGAAAACGGCTTTGTTCGCGCAGTACAGCAAAGCCACGATTCCGGTTACAACTTTACTGCTCAGTAACACATCCCGTGCCGGCTTTGATCTTTCAACCGGATATTCCATCGAGACGGGTGTCAAATCATCCTTCTGGGACGATCAAGTCATCGTCACCGCTTCAATCTATCAGATCAAACAGGACGACATTCTTACACGTGACCCAAATAATCCCCGATTAACCATTCAGGGCGGCAGCCAGCGCACGCGTGGTGCCGAACTAGACATTGCCGTCGCGCTCACAAATCGTTGGGAGGTCGGTGCAAACGGTACAATCATGAAACCGGAGTTCACAGATTTAACCGACGGCGCGGGTGACGATTTGTCAGGAAATCGACCGCAAAATGTACCGAAGCGCATGTTCAACCTTTTTACCTCCTACCGTATGCGAGCCATCCCGCTGACAATCGGCGGCAATCTGCGTAACGTTGGAGATTTCTATACCAACAACGCTAACACGATCAAGGTTGACGGGTACACATTGCTTGATGCCTATGTTTCCTACAATCTGCTCGGAGGTAATCTGATGTTACGCGGCCGTAACCTGACTGATGAGCTCTATGCCGACTGGTCCGGATACAGCGCCACGCAGGTTTATCTTGGTGCACCTCGTAGCTTTGATTTGACCTACCGTATCGCGTTTTAAGATTACGATAATCCGTGAGGCAAGCGATTAAAAATAAATAACAACGACCCATAATTCAGTTGGAAAACACAATGACGAAAACGCTATTATCTGCAATTAGCTTGCTCGTTTTAACGATAATCCATCATATTTACGGTGCAGCTATCTATGCTACACCGTGGCGACACCATGTCGCATTGATCGCTCTGCCGGTTATATTAATTCTGATCTTCACATATGGCATTTATCGATGGAACCCATCGTCTTTCGTCAGCCGAATTTCCATGTGGATCTTTATTGCTCTGACGTTTTTGATCCCCGTTGGATGGATTGGTTTGTTCGAAGGTGGCTATAACCATGTGATAAAAAATGCATTGTTTTTCGCAAAAGTGCCTCAATCCATCCTCGAACAGCTTTTCCCTCCGCCCACTTATGAGCTGCCCAATGATTTATGGTTTGAGATAACGGGATCTCTTCAGTTTTTTGTTGGTTTTTATACAGCTTACTGCCTCTTCAGGTTGTGGAAAGATAAACCTTATGGATGGAAGCCCAAGGGCAAATAAATAACAATATTTTGGCCACAATACACGCATAACTAGGGAACACACCTGTCCATTTCTCCCCTAATCGCATATTAGTCACGTTATATTTTTGAATGGATATTTTGCTCCGCATCCAAGGTGCGACAATATGTCGCATTTGAATCGGTCAAGCCCTGCCTTATCGTCACAAGCGTTTTGCCTCATGGACGAGGTGAAAGCCCGGCGTTTATCAATCTTCGGCACCCTACCGAGAACACCGATCCCGCAGAGTCGATACCTGACTTTTTGCACTTTATCTAGTCAGTCCTGAACAACCTGTTACACGGCTTCCCGAAGACCGAATTCCGTGTCCTGCTCACGCACTTCGGGCCTCGATTCCGCCAGTAGCCGTCCCAGAATTCGGCGCAAAAGATCCGCTATTGCCCTGAGCAACAGCCGGAGGT
>JAUILK010000031.1 GCA_030433275.1 Gammaproteobacteria bacterium | reverse complement strand
GTCGTCCGGCGAAAAGGCGAAACCTGTGACCGGCAAGCCAATACCTCGCCGTGCCAGCAGCTGCAACGAGCGCAGCTTATCGCGGGAACGGCTGATAGCCACCGATTCGTTGAGGGGAAAGACGCCCATCATCTCGAATTGGCGCAACACGGCGGCACCGTAGAAGGTAATGGAAGCTCCGATACGCGGTATGACCGCATCCACGGATCTTAAAATTTCGCCCCGATAATGAACTTCCGGGCGATGCGCACTGATTTTGACGTAACAGCGCAAGGGATCGACCACACGGATACTATGGCCCCGGGCACGGGCGGCCTCGACGATGCGGCGAGTGGAGTATAGCTTGGTGCTGCGGGAGAGAACGATGATGTTCATGTGTTTTCTTTTTGTATCGATTTGCCTTGACTCGCACTCAACGGGACCGATTCCGCCGACTGACAGCTCCGAGCCCACCATCGGCGGCTCCGGCTAAGTAAGAGGCGCCCGGATCGACAAGCAAACGCCCCTTCATCGCCCGCCGACCAAGTAGCATACGAAACCCCATACTATCGCGATTGGTAAGCGTGAGTTTAATCGACCAGCATCGACCGGCGATGAGCACGGGGGTGCGAACTACGAGCCGGCGCTCACGATGTCCGGTCGAGCTGGACACGACCCGCTCGGCAACGACATCAGCCACACAGCACACCGTGGTATCGGTACGTCGCTGAACCGGGTGGACCTCGAAGCTCACTCGGTCCGCTCCATTGTCCCGGTAACGTCGCAGATGAATGGCATGCAGCGCGGAGGTCGCCGCGCCGGTATCCACCTTGACCTTGATGCGCGCTATGCCAAGCCCGGGTAACGCAACCCATTCACGCCAACCAACCCAAAGCCGAGGCCGTGACCGAGCGCCACTTACCCTAATCATAGAGCTTCATCTCCCTATAGGCGGACAACGCGATCCAAATTATGGCAGACTCTAATTGTTCGGTAAGTGGTCCAGCCAACATGAACACTGGGTCGCGGCCATGATCAGGAATGACGCGGCACGGTCAGAGCCGACGCTCGGGCCGCCCACGGGCGGATCGCCCGAAGATCCAAAATTCCTCTGTGATCGGATGCTGATACGGCTGTGCCGCTGGCTGCGCGCCGCCGGCTACGACACCAGCCTGACCGGTGAGCGCACGAGCGATCGGCGGCTGCTGACGGCAGCCGTGGTCGAACAACGGTATCTGCTCACCCGCGACCGTAAACTGCTCGAACACCGTGGCGCCGACAGCCGGGTGATCTGCCTGCAAGCCGTGCGTCCTTCCAACCAAGCCACCGAGCTCGCGCAACGCCTTGCGCTTGACTGGCTGCACGCCCCTTTCAGCCGGTGTCTGCTCTGCAACGAGCCCTTGCAAGTCGACCCGGGGCACGGTGCTCCCCCCGATAGCCACGGCCCCTTTCGCCGGTGTCCTTCCTGCGCGCGCTGCTATTGGAACGGCGGGCACGTTCGACGCATGCGCGCGCAGCTAGCCGTGTGGCGCCACGCGGCCAGCGCCGGCATGCGCCGCGACGATGAATCATTTATCCTATAAATCCCAACGGGGTTACGCAGGCAACCCACCGAACGGCGCTGTAGTGCAGTAACCGCACGGTCAGGGTACCTTAACTCGCCTCGCTGAGTCCGAATTTCGACACTGAAGCCCAATCACGGCGGGCGTGCGCCTCAGTATACATGCCCGGGGCCAAGCCGCTTTCGCTCAAAAAGAGGGGGTCGCCATGTTCTCCAGTGAGATGACAATTGCCGGATTTGATCCTGAACTGGCCGAGGCGATCGAGCGGGAGAAACATCGCCAGGAGGAGCACATCGAACTCATCGCATCCGAGAACTACGCCAGCCCGCGGGTTCTCGAGGCTCAAGGCAGTGTTCTGACCAACAAATACGCGGAAGGCTACCCCGCGAAGCGTTACTACGGCGGTTGCGAGTACGTGGATGTCGCCGAGCAACTTGCCATCGACCGGGCGAAGCAGTTGTTCGGCGCGGCCTATGCCAACGTACAACCGCACTCGGGCTCACAGGCCAATGCCGCCGTCTATCTGGCGCTGGCCAAGCCGGGTGATACCATCTTGGGTATGAGCCTCGATCACGGCGGCCATCTGACCCATGGTGCCAAGCCGAATTTCTCAGGCAAACTGTTCAAGGCCGTGCAGTATGGCATCGACGCGCATACGGGCGAAATCGACTATACGCAAGTCGAGCGCCTTGCTCTGGAGCACCGACCCAAGCTGGTAATCGCTGGATTTTCAGCCTATTCCCGGGTAATCGAGTGGCAGCGTTTTCGCGAAATAGCCGACGAGATCGGCGCCTATCTAATAGTAGATATGGCGCACGTAGCAGGTCTGGTAGCCGCCGGAGTCTATCCCAATCCTACCCAGATCGCCGATGTCACCACTACAACGACTCACAAAACCTTGCGTGGCCCGCGTGGCGGCCTGATTCTGGCGCGCGCTAACGACCGGGTCGAGAAAGCCTTGCAGTCTCTGGTCTTTCCGGGCACTCAGGGAGGACCGCTGATGCATATCATCGCCGCCAAAGCGGTCGCGCTGAAGGAAGCGTTGGAGCCGGCCTTCACCGACTACCAACGGCAAGTCCTAACCAACTCCCGCGCGATGGTGGCCACCATTATGGATCGAGGCTTTCAGGTGGTCAGTGGCGGCACCGACAATCACCTGTTCTTGATCGACCTCATCAAGCAGGGCTTGACCGGCAAGGAAGCCGACGCTGCTCTGGGTCGAGCAAACATCACAGTGAACAAAAATGCCGTACCGAACGACCCGCAATCGCCATTCGTTACCAGCGGCTTGCGCATCGGCTCACCGGCCGTTACCACCCGCGGCTTTGGTGAAGCGGAGGTCCGGCAATTGGCCGGCTGGATCTGCGATATCCTGGATGACATCCATAATGAGCAAATTATCGCCCGGGTCCGCACCCAAGTGCTGGAAATCTGCCGCCGCTTCCCAGTCTATCAGTCAAGTGTTTGAGCCGGGACGAGCGGTCGAGGCTAACCCGTCCAGCCGGCACAGGAGCACGCGTTACGGCTCACGGCCAACGGCTCGCCCCATCCGCAATAGCACGACGAGCCCAAATAACCGCATGCCGGCGTTTTTTAACACCGCGCCGAACGACGCGATGGCCGGATAGGCTGACATGCGCTGCCCGTTTTGCCAGGCTCAAGAGACCCGCGTGATCGACTCCCGCCTCGCCGGCGAGGGCGATCAAGTACGTCGTCGCCGCGAATGCCTGCAATGCGCCGAGCGTTTCACTACTTACGAGAGTGCTGAGTTGGTCATGCCGCAGGTCGTCAAACGCGATGGCTCGCGGGAGATGCTGGACCAACAAAAACTGCGCACCGGACTGCTACGGGCGCTCGAGAAGCGCCCGGTTGCCACCGAAGCCGTCGAAGCGGCAATAAGCCGCATTCTCAAGCGACTGCGCCGCAGCGGCGAACGCGAAGTGGCGGCTCGACAGATCGGAGAATGGGTTATGGATGAGCTGCGTGAGCTCGATCAGGTGGCCTACGTGCGTTTCGCTTCCGTCTACCGCAGCTTCCAGGACGTGAGCGCCTTTCGCGAGGTGATCGACGGGCTTGAGCAACTCCAGCCTGGGCAAAGCCGCTCGCCACCATCCGACGACGGACTAAAGGGCTGACTTGCTCATGTGTGACGGCGCGCTGACGTGACCGATTTTACAGCCGCTGATCGGCAACATATGACGTACGCCCTGCATTTGGCGGAGCGCGGGCTTTTTTCGACCGGATCCAACCCGCGGGTAGGTTGCGTAATCGTACGCGACGGGCAATTGGTCGGCACGGGCTGGCACCGGCGGGCGGGCGAGCCACATGCGGAGATTAACGCCTTGGCGGCCGCGGGCCAAGCGGCACACGGCGCCACCCTGTATGTGACCCTGGAGCCTTGCTGCCATCATGGCCGTACACCACCGTGCACTACGGCACTGCTTAGCGCCGGGATCGCACGCGTCGTTGCGGCCTGCGAGGATCCGAATCCACGGGTCGCCGGGCAGGGCCTGCAACAGCTGGCGGCCGCGGGCATCGCCACCCACCATGGACTAATGGCAGAACAGGCGCAAACTCTGAATCCGGGCTTTTTCAAGCGCATGCGCATCGGGCTGCCCTATGTACGCTGCAAGCTTGCCATGAGCCTAGACGGACGCACGGCGATGGCCTCTGGCGAGAGCCGCTGGATCACGGCCGCTGCGGCACGAAACGATGTCCATCGGCTCCGGGCCCGCAGCGACGGCCTGCTTACCGGCCGTGGTACCATTATCGCCGACGACCCCCAACTGACCGCCCGTGATGTGGACACTCCTGGGGAACTAGTCCAGCCTTGCCGGCTCGTGCTCGACTCACGTTTACGCCTACCCAAACAGGCCCGCGTGCTGCGGGAACCCGGCAAGGTTGCCGTGCTATACGCTCACCACGACTGGCAGCGCGCCCAGAATCTCGCCAACACCGGCGCCGAGTTGTGGCCGATCGAACCAGACAGCGACGGCCGCGTAGAGCTCCACCAAGCCCTGACCGCGATCGGCAACGCCGGAGTCAACGAGCTACTGGTCGAGGCCGGCCCCACCTTAAGCGGAGCCCTGTTGCAAGCTGGCTTGCTCGATGAGCTGGTGGTGTACATTGCCCCCCATCTCATGGGGCACGAGGCACGGCCTCTGCTGCATCTGCCCGGACTGGCTCGAATGGCTGAACGAATTCCGATCACGATCACTGATATGCGAGTCCTTGGCCAGGACCTACGCTTGACGGCTCGCTTGGAGAAAGGCTGAATGTTCACGGGAATCGTGCAGGCGGTGGGAACCGTACGACAAGCGAGTCCATATGAGCAGGACCGGCGGCTCCTTATCGAGCCGGGGGCTTTGGACAGCAATGGGCTGCAGACAGGTGATAGCCTGGCGGTCGATGGCTGCTGCCTCACGCTGGTTAGCAAGGCCGCCGGCGGCCTTGTTGTCGATGTCTCCGCTGAGAGCTTGTCGCGAACCACCCTGGGAGATCTCACGGCGGGCGATCGAGTCAACCTGGAACCGGCGCTCACCCTAAGTAGCGCGCTCGGTGGTCACCTGGTGAGCGGGCATGTGGATGGCATTGCCGAAATGCTCTGGCGAGATCCGGCTGGACGTTGTGAGCGCTGGTGCCTCCGAGGCCCGCAGCGGCTAGCCCAGTATATCGCGGAGAAAGGCTCGGTCTGCCTGGCAGGCGTCAGCCTCACCGTCAATGCGGTGGCCGGACCCGAATTCGAAGTGTCCCTAGTGCCGCATACCTTGCAGGTGACAACGCTCGGCATGTACCGCTCGGGCGCGCGCCTGAACTTGGAGATCGACCTGATTGCCCGTTATCTGGAACGGCTCATGCTGAACGCTGCGATGCCCCCCGCCAACAACAAAAAATAGCATGGGGTCGCTCACTCGTCATGCCCGACCAAAACCCGGACGGGATGGTAACGCTAACCGGAAGGCAAAGGGGACATTCTAATGTTTAACAGTATTGACGAGATCCTCGCGGATCTACGTCAAGGCCGCATGGCCATCATCATGGATGAGGAGGATCGCGAGGACGAGGGCGATTTGGTCATGATCGCATCCATGGTGCGCCCTGAAGACATCAACTTCATGGCCCGCTACGGCCGCGGCCTGATCTGCCTCACACTTACCCGCGAGCGCTGTGAACGACTACGACTGCCATTGATGGTCAACGAAACCGAATACCGTCAAGCCACCAATTTCACCCTCTCCATCGAGGCCGCAAGCGGTGTTACCACAGGAATTTCCGCAGCCGACCGGGCCCGCACGATCCAAGCGGCGGTAGCTCCCATGGCCCGCCCGGAGGATCTGGTCCAACCGGGCCATATATTTCCGTTGATGGCCCAGCCAGGCGGTGTACTCACGCGGGCCGGTCACACCGAAGCGGGCTGCGATCTGGCTCGTCTCGCTGGCTTCGAACCGGCCGCGGTCATCGTCGAGATCCTCAACGAGGACGGCACAATGGCACGCCGTACCGATTTGATGCGCTTCGCGCAAGAGCATGGCCTCAAAATCGGCACGGTCGCCGACCTCATCGCCTATCGCATCCGCAACGAGCGGACGGTGGAGCGTGTAGCCGAGTGCGATCTACCGACCGAGTACGGAACCTTCCATCTGTATGCCTACCAAGATACTGTCAATGGCGCCCTACATTTCGCGTTGGTTAACTCGGCTATAGAACCGGAGCAACCGACGTTGGTGCGCGTACATATCCAAAACACCCTCGCTGATGTTTTCGCCAGCACGGGACCTCACTGCGGCTGGCCGTTACGATCGGCGCTCGAAAAAGTGAGTACGAGTGAGCCCGGTGTCATCGTCGTCTTGCGGCGGGCCAATGATACGGTGGATATTCTCCAACGTATGCGCGAATATCAGATCGCCCCTGCCGGTGATACTCAGACAATGAAGACAGCTTCTCCTCAGCACAGCGAAGATCTACGTACCTACGGGGTGGGAGCGCAAATATTGACCGATCTGGGCGTGCGGCGGATGCGCGTACTCAGCGCGCCCAAACGCATGCACGGGCTATCGGGTTTCGGCATGGAAGTCGTCGAATACGTGGAACCGCCCAGTGATGAGCATTGAGCGCGTGGCCACTCGAATTGCCAAGCCCCGATCGAAGCCGGCGCCAGGCGAGTTCCGACCGCACCCGCCAAACCAAAACACAGGCTTTGCTATTTGCAACTATGCCGCTACTTTATAGTAGTGCTTTGGCGATACCATCAGGAATATACACTGCGATTCCTTCCCCATGACAGAATGCACTAGGGCCATCTCCTGGAAACAGGATGGAAACGCCGTCATCGGTGCCCTAGACAGGCGCCTTCTTGCAAGATTTTGCGTGTGATGAATTACGAAAATATGCTCAAGACCATCGAAGGTGATTTCACCGCCTGCGAAGGTCGCTTCGCGATCGTTGCCAGCCGGTTCAACCGCTTCATTGTGGACAGTTTGCTCGAGGGCGCACTGGATACTCTGCGACGCCATGGAGTAGCCGAACATGCGATTACCGTTATTCGTGTCCCCGGTGCTTATGAGATGCCGCTGGTGATCAACCGAGTGGCCCGTTCCGCTCGGTACCAGGCGATCATCGCTTTGGCTTGCGTCATTCGCGGCGGCACCCCGCACTTTGATTATGTTGCCGGTACGTGTGCTCGCGGCATCGCCGAAGTCTCATTGGCGCACGATGTGCCAATCGGCTTCGGTGTGCTCACCACCGACACGATCGAGCAGGCCATCGAACGCGCTGGCACCAAAGCCGGCAACAAAGGCGCGGAGGCCACGCTCTCCGCTCTGGAGACGGCCAGTCTGTTGCGCCGCCTGGACTAAAGCGAAAGCAAATGACTGTAAACGGTAAGACCCATGCACCGCGGCGCCGACGCAGCCGCGCTCGGCGCCGCGCGCTCCAGGCGCTGTATCAATGGCAGCTGACCGACCTGGACAGTGCGGAAATCGAACGGCAGTTCTTCGAGGAACACAATATGACGCAGGTCGACCTCGACTACTTTACGGAACTGCTCCATGCAATCCCCGCCCGGCTAGCCAGTCTCGATGGCCTCATCGAGCCGACCCTGGATCGTCCGCTAGCCATGATCGACCCCATTGAAAAAGCCATTCTCCGAATGGGAGTCTACGAGCTCACCCAGCGTCTTGATATTCCCTATCGAGTGATCGTCAACGAGGCCGTAGATCTGGCCAAGCTGTTCGGTGCCGAGCAGAGTCACCGCTATATCAACGGCGTGCTGGATCGGATCGGTCATGGCAATCCATTGCGTGCGGCAGAAATTCGCCGCCCACGAGCCGGAGAACATTAGCGCAGCACCACCGGCCACCGAGTGCGAACACATCCTCGGCCAGTGCTACGGCTGTGGCGAACTGTTGGATCTACCCGAGGGCTAAAAACAATGGCGCTCTCCGAATTCGAACTCATCGAGCGCTACTTCACCGGAGTTGGCACCGGCCGCGACGATGTCATCCTCTCGGTAGGCGACGACACGGCACTAGTGGCACCGCACGCAGGGCGACATCTAGCTCTCAGCCTGGACACTTTGGTGGCAGGTGTTCACTTTCCAGTCGATGCACCTGCGGAGACCGTGGGCTACAAATCGCTTGCCGTCAATCTCAGCGATCTGGCAGCGATGGCCGCCGAGCCGGCCTGGCTGCTGCTCGCCTTAACGCTACCACAAGCCGACCCGGACTGGCTGGAGCACTTCGCCGGAGGGTTGGCCACGCTGGCGAACGAAGCCGGGATGGCTCTAGTCGGGGGCGATATTAGTCGCGGTCAAGCCCTAACGGTAACGGTGCAGGTAGCCGGCTACTCCGATCGGCCGTTGCGTCGCGACGGCGCGCGCCCCGGCGATGGTCTGTACATATCCGGAACGCTCGGGGATGCGGCCCTTGGCCTAAAACTCTGGCAAGGCGGTCAACGGGAGGGAAGCGATGCTTGCTTTCTGATCGAGCGTCTGCACCACCCCAACCCGCGGATCACACTGGCACAGGCTTTAGCTGATCTCGCCAACGCCGCCATCGATGTGTCCGATGGACTGCTGGCGGATGCTGGGCACCTGGCTAACCGCAGCGCGGTCGCCGTAACCATCGAGCCCCACCGGCTGCCGCTTTCCCCTGCTTTGCGTCGTTCAGCGCCGGCAACTCAAGCAACAATCTTGGCATTGACCGGCGGTGATGATTACGAGCTCTGTCTGAGCCTGCCGTTGGAGAGAGAGAGAGAAGCCCAGGCTCGCGCGGAAGAAATCGGTGTAAAGCTGACCCGTATCGGTCGCGTAGTGGAAGGCAATGGTGTTCAGCTCGTCTCCCCGACGGGCGAGAAAACCGCCTATGAGTATTCCGGCTACAAGCATTTCTGCTAGAGCGTAGAGTGAATCGGTGAATCGACACACGCCGTCCAGCGAGTGCCGAACGCATGGGTCGTTACGTTGCTCTTCGTGGACGGCGTCAGCTAGGTCAAGAAGTCCGGCCGGATCTCTCGCGGTAATTACGATAGATAGACCAGGTCCGATCCTCCCAGATTTTCACCTCCGGGTTATCGGCATAACGGCGCTCCAGCGCATGGGTATGCAGCCACAGCGCGCGCGCCTGCGCTACAGCGGACTGATCGGGGTGAGAGGCTTTGATGGTCAACCATTGCTGCTGGATGGCGCAGATTTCACCCTGAAGCAGTTGCACGCTCGAACCACCTGCCACCAGCCCGAGGAGAAAAAGCCCTACCAACGAGCCCAAGATCGCTCTTTTCATTCCACCATTCTCTTTCCTTGAAGGTTGATCGTTCCATGGCCTTTCGAGCTTTGGGCTGACCTACGGTAAAAAAGTTCCCCTCCTCACCGCATTCCAATTTCGCTCGATGAATGTCGGCGATCCTTCAGGCGTTTTCGAGTATCCGGCTAGAGTAAACCGGTCTCCAGCTGCGCTGCCTCCGACATCATCTCCTGGGTCCACGGCGGCTCCAAAACGATGTCGATCTCGGCCTCCTCCACCGTCGGCACCCGGCTCACTTTCGTTTTAACGTCGTAGGCGAGAATATCCCCCATACCACAACTCGGCGCGGTCAGGGTCATACGAATATGAACGTGGCGGCGATCCTCGGCGAGCTTTTTGATGTCACACTCATAGACCAATCCCAGCTCGACGACATTAACAGGGATCTCCGGGTCATAGCATAACCGAAGTTGCTCCCAAATCGCTTGCTCCACATCCTGGTCGGTCGCGCATTCCGGCAGCGTAGGTGGCGGCTCGGGCTCCCGACCGATGGCATCCGCGTTCGAACCATCTATGCGAAACAGGTTAGCCCACAGGTTAACCGTGTAGCTACCGCCCAAGGCCTGCGTAATCTCCCCCTCCGAGCCCTTGGGAATGATGCCCGTCTCACCCGAAGGAACCAACGCGACCTCGCAATCGCGGAGAAACGTAACCGCGGTGTTGCTTTCCGATGCCATGAGCACCTCCTCACTCGTCGGCCATCAGCCGAGCGCCGACGAATTAACAACAGGCCGAGCCGGCGATAAATGGTATCAACTGTCTAAATTGAATTTTAACAGCAGGCTACCGTCCAGTGAAGCCGCACTAATCACACCGCCCATACTCAAACACGCGGCGACGTATATTTAACCCTCCTCGTTGTTTGAGGTATGTTGTTCTGTTTGGCAGCGGTTTTGGTAGCTAAGAACGATGATCGACTCAACGAAGCGGCTGCGGGAGGCACTCGAACACCGGGTCCTGCTGCTCGACAGTGCAACCGGCACGATGATTCAACGCTATCGCCTGACGGAAGAGGACTTCCGCGGCAAGCGTTTTCGTGATCATGGCTGTAACCTCCAAGGCAACAACGACTTACTGGTTTGCACTCGACCGGATATCGTCGCCGAAATTCATCGATCGAACCTGCAAGCCGGTGTGGACATTATCGAAACCAATTCCTTCAATGCCACCACGCTGTCCCAGGCGGACTATGCGACCGAGCACCTGGTCCATGAGCTCAATCTGACCGCCGCGCGCATCGCCCGTGAGTGCGCCGATGAGTTCTCGCGCTCGACCCCGCAACAGCCGCGTTTCGTCGCGGGCGTGCTCGGGCCAACAAGCAAGACCGCTTCCCTCTCCCCGGATGTCAACAACCCGGGCTATCGCAACGTCAGCTTCACCCAGTTGGTCGAGGCCTATACTGAGGCAGCACAGGGCCTTCTTGCCGGTGGTGTCGATCTACTGCTGGTAGAGACCATCTTCGACACACTGAACGCCAAAGCCTGCCTATTCGCCCTGGATGGTCTTTTCCGACAACTCGGCACGAAGGTGCCGGTTATGGTCTCGGGCACAATCACTGACGCCAGCGGCCGCACCCTATCGGGTCAAACCACGGAGGCGTTCTGGAATTCGGTGCGCCACGCACAACCTTTCGCTATCGGCCTCAACTGCGCGCTCGGTGCCGAGGATCTGCGGCCTTACATAAAGGAGCTGTCACGAATCGCCGACACGTACGTCAGTACGCACCCCAATGCCGGATTACCCAACGAGATGGGCGAGTACGAGCAAAGCCCGCAAGCCATGGCGCAGTTGCTGCGCGAGTTTGTCGAAAGCGGCTATGTCAATATCGCCGGTGGCTGCTGCGGGACTACGCCGGAGCATATCGCGGCCATCCGCGAAGCCATTGCTGGCCTGCCGCCGCGGCGGTGGCCCGAGCGGCCGCGCGCCCTACGCCTGTCCGGCTTGGAACCGCTCACCCTCGGTGCCGATTCCCTGTTTGCTAACATCGGCGAGCGGACCAACGTAACCGGTTCGGCCCGGTTCCGACGTCTGATCAAGGAAGATGATTTCGAGACCGCACTGGAGGTGGGACGTGACCAGGTCGAAAGCGGGGCGCAGATAATTGACGTCAACATGGACGAGGGCCTACTGGATTCCCAGGCGTGCATGGTGCGTTTTCTCAATCTGGCCGCCGTCGAGCCCGATATCGCCCGTGTGCCCTTCATGGTGGATTCTTCTAAATGGGAGGTCATTGAGGCCGGCCTGCAATGTATCCAAGGCAAGGCCATTGTCAACTCCATCAGCCTCAAAGAAGGTGAGGAAGATTTCATCGCCAAGGCCGACCTCATACACCGCTACGGGGCGGCCGCCGTAGTCATGGCCTTCGACGAACAGGGCCAAGCCGATACGTTCGAGCAGCGGGTCGCCATTGCCGAGCGAGCCTACCGGATCCTCACCGAGAAGGTGGATTTCCCGCCCGAAGACATCATCCTCGATCTCAACATTTTTGCTGTAGCCACCGGTCTCGAGGAGCACAATAATTACGCCGTGGACTTCATCGAAGCCACTCGGGAGGTCAAGGCGCGGCTGCCACACGTCAAGATCTCCGGTGGTCTATCCAACCTCTCCTTCTCGTTTCGCGGCAACGAGCCGGTACGCCGGGCGATGCATTCGGCCTTTCTCTATCATGCAATCCAGGCCGGCATGGATATGGCCATCGTCAATGCCGGCCAGCTCGAGGTCTACGACGATATACCCAAGGACCTCCTGGAGCGGGTCGAGGATGTGCTGCTCAATCGACGCGGCGATGCCACCGAGCGGCTGGTGGAATATGCCGAACAGTTCAAAGGTCAAGGGGCGAAAAGCAAAGAAGAAGATCTCGAGTGGCGCACCTGGTCGGTCGCAAAGCGCTTGGAGCACGCCCTGGTCAAAGGGATCGTGGAGTATATCGAAGCGGATACCGAAGAGGCGCGGACGCAGCACGTCCAACCCATCGAGGTGATCGAAGGGCCGCTGATGGACGGCATGAACGTGGTCGGGGACCTGTTCGGCTCCGGCAAGATGTTCCTGCCGCAGGTGGTCAAAAGCGCCCGTGTGATGAAGAAAGCGGTCGCCTACCTACTGCCATTCATCGAGGCCGAAAAGGCAAAGCACGGCGACAACGAGCCCAACGCTCGCATCGTTATGGCGACCGTCAAAGGCGATGTTCACGATATCGGAAAGAACATCGTCGGCGTTGTTTTGCAGTGCAACAACTTCGCGGTCACCGACCTCGGTGTCATGGTGCCCAACGAGAAAACACTGGCCGCCGCCCGCGAGCACAAAGCGGATATCGTCGGCTTGTCGGGCCTTATCACACCATCACTGGACGAAATGGTCGGCATGGCCAAGGAGATGGAGCGCCAAGGACTCGACATTCCGCTGTTGATCGGCGGCGCGACCACCTCGCGCGTGCACACAGCGGTCAAGATCGCGCCGCAATATTCTGGCGATGTCATCTACGTCAAAGACGCCTCCCGAGCGGTCGGGGTCTGCTCAAAGCTCATGAGCACCACCCAACGCGCAGCCTACGTGCAGTCCATCAAGGAGGAGTACGAGAGCGTGCGCCAACAGCGCGCCAAACGTCAACGCAAACAGAAATGGCTGCGCATCACCGAAGCACGCGCGAACCGCTACCCGATCGACTGGACGGCCTACGAACCACCGCAACCGCAGCAACCGGGTCTGCACGTGCTCGATGAGGTCGCACTGGAGACGCTCGAGCCCTATATCGACTGGACTCCGTTTTTCTCCGCTTGGCAACTCGCCGGACGCTTCCCGAAGATTCTCGACGATGCCCTCGTCGGCGAGGCGGCGCGTAAACTCTATGCCGACGCGCGCGCCATGCTGGCCCGAATCATCGAGGAACGGTGGCTGCAAGCCCGCGGGGTCTGCGGGCTGTTTCCCGCCAATGCCGCGGGCGAGGATACGGAAATCTATACCGATAAATCCCGCACTCAAATCCGGCTCGTCACCCATCATCTGCGCCAGCAGACCGAAAAGCCAGCCGGGCGACCCAACATCAGCCTAGCCGATTTCGTGGCACCAAAGGAGACGGGGCTCCCCGATTGGCTGGGAGCCTTCGCAGTCACCACCGGCATCGGCATCGACGCGCATGTGCACCGCTTCGAGGCCACGCACGATGATTACAACGCCATTTTGCTCAAAGCACTGGCCGACCGTCTCGCGGAGGCTTTCGCCGAGATGCTCCACCACCGGATCCGCACCGAATACTGGGGTTATGCCACCGGGGAGACGCTCGACAACGAAGCGCTCATCCAGGAGGAATATCGAGGAATTCGGCCGGCACCCGGCTACCCGGCCTGCCCCGATCACACCGAAAAAGCGCTGGTCTGGGAGTTGCTGGATGCCGAGCGCAATGCCGCCATAACGCTCACCGAGAGCTGGGCGATGGTACCCACCGCGGCGGTAAGCGGCTGGTACTTCGCTCATCCACAAGCACGCTATTTTGGCCTCGGACAAATCTATCGCGACCAGGTCGAAGACTACGCTAAGCGCAAGGGCATGAGCCTTAAGGAAGCCGAACGTTGGCTCGCGCCCAATCTGGGCTATGATCCAGAAGAGCTGGGCTGAGCCGAGCGCACCCCCGCGAACCAACTGAGTCTAGGCAAAAACCGCCGATCTGGGTATAAAAGAAGTTGGTAAAGCTTACTATGCCCGGAGAGGGCGACGGACTCGAAGCGTCCGGGGCAGAGCAGGCATTACCTACCTGACTTATGCCCACCAGAGGAGGAAAGAACAATGGCCCGCCTCGTGATTAAAGACCTGCATGAGAACACCGAACTCGATCAGAAGGCTATGAGAAACATTCGTGGAGGGGCGCGGGGAACGATGGGAACCGACGCTAGAGCACGCACCTCAGTCCGATCTCTACGTACCCCACTGCGGCGCCTTTTACCAAACAAATAGGCCTCACCTAAGACGCGCTAGAGCCAACGATTCGCTCCGAGCAGCGTCGGTCAAGACGGGTGGTACGCCAGATAACCCGCGCAGAAACGGCGGCGTGGGCTATTGCACCTCCAAATCTGATGGCATACAACGTGCTTTTTTATTCATGCAAGAACCCATCACTCCCGCTGGAGGAAAGGCATGAGTCTGCAATTGGATGACCTACCTAAAAATTCAAGGCTCGATCAGGTTGCCACCCAGCGCGCCCGCAATCGCAAAGAGGCGCCTTGCCGTCCCTTGGAGCCGCTGTTTCAGCCCATGAACGCCACTCGGCTGATCAAAGATAACGTGGCCCATATCGGTAGCGCAGGTGTCAGCGAGCGTAACCGCGATTGCGGCTTTCTCCCGGCTTTTCGCAGCCTGGAATCCGGTTGCACCGTGCTCGCCCGTTTCAAAAACGGCGCCCCCGCTCCCATGCACCTGCTCGACGGGCTGCCTGATGAATGGGTGTTGGAAAGAGATGTCGCGGGCCGCGTCGTGAGCGTCAAACCCTCGGTGATTGCAGGCTTCCTGCGCCAGGGGCGTTTTTACACTCGCGAGCAGGCCGCCGCGGCAGCGGCGGCCGAAGCCAACGACTGACGACCCAAAACCCCGCATCATCAGCGCGTTGCGAAAAGCCTGATCAACAACTCACGCCCGAGAATGAAAGCGACGGCGCAGCCTTACTTTACCGTCAAGGTTTAACCAAGGCACTTCCCACGGGAACAATAGCCGCCCGGATTCCTTCAGAAGCTCAGCGTGCCTTGGCTATAGAAATAAGCCGTATCGCCATTACCGGCGGCATTCGGTGCCTTTTTCAGAAAAGTGCCATCGAACAGATAGGCCCCGCCGAACTCCAAACCAAGGTTTCCCGGTAGAACGTCCACCCGCACCCGCGCTTCGATCTGATGCCCCACGAAAGAGCCGGAGGCACCGCTTGGATCACGCACGTCGGCTGTTGTTAAAGCATCGCGATCGCTTGCGAGCCAGACCGCCCGGTAGCCGACGAAGCCATTCAACTTCGAACTCGGCATGACCTCGATTCTAACGCCCGGCGAACTGATGTTGCTGCGCGCGAATGCGCCATAGATCCCGGTCGGTCCATATTCCCAGCGCCGCGCGCCGAACAGGGTATCGAAGCGGTTGTTCTCGCCGTCGTTCGGATTGTCGTCGCCGCTGGCGAAGTCGTATTGCAAAACCAAACGTGGCGACCACGGCGCATCGAACGTACGCGCGAGATGAGCATGGACAAAACCCGCGCGGTGATCCAGATTGCTCGTATCCGCCGACGATGTTGTCGATCTTGACTTGCCGACCTGGCCAGCGGCTTCGACCTCGAAATCCCACGCTCCCTTCGCCGAGACGCTAAAAAACCGAACACCGGGCGTGAGCAGACGGCGATTTGCCGTTGGTACATCCGAGCTATCCTCCTCGTGCAGGCCAAATACGTAAACCTCGCCGATCGACCCACCAAGCAGATTTTTCTGCATGAAATCGACAGCCCAAAAGCGGACCTTGAAGCTCTCGGTGTCGCTGGCGATAGCGTTTTCGTCGAGGCGATTTCGATCCGTCGGGCGGCGGTGCAGCGGCAGCGTGTAAAAAGTTGTCAGCTGCGCTCCCGCCGAGCCCTGCCATAGCGCGCGCACTCCGGTAAAACCATTGATGGTGTTACGAAACCGATTACGGGCAACCAACCGACGGCTACCGAGATCAATAGTGAGTCGTCCGGCGGTAACGTCAAGCTGATCGCCCGTTGCGAACACATCGGAGCCTTTGGCGCCGATATAAGCACGCAGCAACTCAACTGCGTCGACATCGTCGGTGCCGAGCGGCGTGTTGGAATCGTCCAGCTGGGAGCGGGAATCCTCGAGCTCGGCGCCAATATAGAACGGATCAAAATTTGCCTGGACGCCAAAAAGCAATCGCTCGACCAAGATTTGAGTCGATCCGCTCGAACCCGCCCTAAAATCACCGCCTAAGCGCTCGAACCGGGCCCGGTAGGCTCCACCGACCTCCAACCACGCTGGCGCCGACAAAGCCTCGTGCAAACGCCAAGGCTTCATACCAGCAGAGGCCGCGCCACCGGCCAACGAGGTGAGAACTAGGATGCTCCCGAGAGCGGATAAGCTGCTGGATAAGCGCTGAGAGAACATGTCAATCACGTTATGCAATTAAATATATTGCGCAGAATACCCACAGCTTCCAGAACATTCAAACACCATCTTGAGCCCAGTCGATCGATCTGGTTCACCGCGCCTCGGCCCGAATGGCCGCATGGGTTCACTTCCTCGATGCCTGCACGCCCGGCTCAACGCATGAGCACGCTACAGCCCCTTGACACGCGTTCAACGGCGCCACAAATAGAGCCCATAAATAGCGAGGTTGATGAGCAACACCGCAGCGCCCAACGCCAGAGCGAGAGTACGTGTGAAGGCCTCGGGATAAAGCAACGGCAAGACATAGTGCTCGATAAATCCACCCCCGTAGCCGATGGTCCCGGCTCGCCGACGCAGCGCGCTTTCCAGCAGTGTGAGCGGACAGACCCAACCGATCCACTCGATCAACAACCCGTATAACGCGGCCGGCAGATGCACCCAGGCGAACCAAGGCTTCCGGAACACCAGCACACCCCCGAAAATCACGAACAGAACAAACAGAAGATGCACGAGAACAACGAGATCGGCCAACACATGACCAGACACGTTATGAACCCCACGAGACCGGATGGCACGGTGAGTCAACCCATGCATACCGCGCCACTCTCGGCAGCACGAGTGGCATACTAGGCATCCCAATCATTCCCGTTTAGTACACGATGGAAATTTTTTCGGATCCCACGATCGTGCTTGGCCTGCTGACGCTGATCGTGCTCGAGCTCATCCTCGGCATCGACAATCTCATCTTCATCGCCATCCTCGCCGACAAGCTACCACCTCATCAGCGCGACAGGGCACGCCTTATCGGCCTGAGTCTCGCGTTGATGCTGCGTCTTGGCCTGCTCGCCGGCATGTCCTATCTAGTGACGCTCACCGCACCACTGTTCAGCGTTTTCGAACACGGGTTCTCGGGCCGTGACCTCATTTTGGCGGCAGGCGGCCTGTTCCTGTTGTTCAAGGCCACGATGGAACTGCATGAGCGTCTCGAAGGCGACGCGCAACACCATGAAGGGCCTAAAGCGCACGCGGCTTTCGGCATCGTGATCATACAAGTCGTCGTACTCGATGCGGTGTTTTCGCTCGACGCTGTCATTACGGCCGTCGGCATGGTCGAACAATTATGGGTGATGATGACTGCGGTCGTAATCGCCATGGCCGCGATGATGCTGGCGAGCAAACCACTGACGCACTTCGTCAATGAACGTCCGACCGTAATCGTACTCTGCCTCGGTTTTTTGTTGATGATCGGCTTTAGCCTCATTGCCGAGGGTTTCGGCCTGCATATCCCGAAAGGCTACCTCTACGTGGCTATCGGTTTTTCAATTTTAATCGAATTTTTCAATCAAATAGCCCACCTCAACCGTGCCAAACAGGCCATGAAACGCCCCTTGCGCGAGCGCACCGCAGCTGCCGTGCTGCACTTACTCGGTGGGCGCATCGAGACTGAAACGCCTTTGCTCGGAATTGCAGCGGGTGCCGAAGCCGTATTCGCACCCACCGAGCGGCAAATGATTCGCAGCGTACTGGAGCTCTCGCAGCGCAGCGTCGAATCCATCATGACGCAACGCCGCAACATCGTCTGGCTGGATTTGAACCGTGCCAAAGAAGCGCTGGTCGACTCGGTCAAAGCGGCGCCACATACGCGCTTGCCCGTCGCGCACGGCGCGTTGGATGCTTTTGAAGGCGTGGTGCAAAGCCGCGATTTATTGCGCAACCTGCTGGAACAGCGAGAGTTGGACATCGCGCGCGCGATCACGCAACCCCTGGTCGTTCAAAAAGGCGCGAGCGCGCTGCGTGTATTGGAACAATTGCGCCGCCATCCGGTGCCCCTGGCGATCGTGGTCGACGAATACGGCAGTATCGAGGGGTTGGTCACCGCAAATGACATTCTGGCCGCAATTGCCGGCGACTTCGTTGATACGGCGGATACCGATGCGCTGCCGCAACCGATGGGTGAGGACGCCTGGCTAGTACCAGGCGCCTTTCCGATCAAAGAATTGGACCGTCTGCTGGGAACCGCTTTGCCCTACGGTGGCGAATATCGCACACTTGCGGGTTTGTTGCTGGAGCGTCTCGGTCGCATTCCGGCCGTGGGTGAGTCACTGCAATGGCAGCGCCACCGCTTCGAGATCCGTGAGCTGGACGGACCGCGGATCGCGCGGGTGTGGATTCAAAAGGCGGAAACACAGCGCGCCGAAAAAATACCGTAGCGCATACGCACGCGGTCGGCTCGCGCGCAGCACCTCACGATCCCCAGAGCTCGGCGAATTTCACCTGCAGCGCGCGGTCGCTGCATCTTGCGAGCGCATCATTCAACCGCGCCGCCAGTTTCACGTTGCTCTTGTAGGTTGCCAACGTTTCCACCACTTCTTCAACCACGTGCGGACTGGATCCCTCAACCAGCGACACAAGCCAATCGAAGGCGGGTTCGCTTCGATGCATGGCCGCGGCACGGAGCAGCACGCGACGGAAATCCGCTGGCAGCAACACACTGCCCCAAGCCTCCACCTTCCAAGCGCGATTCGCCAAGCGCCAGCGCGACCAGTTCGCGAATCGTTTCGTCCGGATCCGACAAGTAGCGTGCGACGAATGCCAGCGACTCGTCCGGCTCCACCCCGAGTAACCCCGTAAAGCATTCACCAATGACCTGGCCCTCCGGATCACCGGCAAAGACTTTGGACCGCAGCAACAACTCGGCTTCGCGCGGATTGCCACAGGCAATCGCCCGCGCGGGCCTCGGCTTCCGGATCGTGGAACAATGCAGTCAATTCCACCAATGCGCGCGCATAACCGGTGGCGACGAGGCCCATGGCGCAGCTACAGCGCACCTCGACAGCCGTGTCGATCACACCACCCCACACCGGCTCCTGCTGCCGATACCGCAAACCAGCGAGAAAAAATGCCGTATCATTGCACTCGAGGTCCACCAGTGCGCGCACGATGGCCTTTTTTGCCAAGCAATTGGAATCGCGCTTGCCAGGCTGTTCGAGAAAACGCGGGTACGCAGCCATTAGATTCGGCACCGCCTCGTAGAACAACCCGTCGGCGGCCAAACGCGTGGCCTTTGCCACGACTCGATAATGCCAGTCATCAAGGGTGTCTTGGATTCGAGCAAGCTGAGTTGACGGATCCCCCTCCGCCGCCAAGGCATCTAAGGCACTCAGCTTTTCATCGATTGTTTTACGCGTTGGCATCGCATCGTCGGCAGCGCCGCCCGACTGTCCAGCAACCGCCGGATTTGTGATGAAACGCCGATCGCCAGCGCTCAAAAAAATGACTTCATGCCATTTTATTCGGCCGAAACGATTTGGCGCTGAGGCCATGCTTTTTGAGCAGAGTCTGCAAATAAGAACGATTCATCCCCGTGTGCTTGGCGAGCACCGTCACCTTGCCACCGACCTCCCGTAACCGTTGCTCAAGGAAAATACGCTCGGCCTGATCGCTCGCAATACGTTTGATGTCGCTCAGCGAATCCGCCGCTCCAGAGGAGTCAGGCTCCGCCGAAATCGGCTCAGGCGAGCGCGCCCGAGCGCCTTCCGGCAGATGCTTTAGATCCGCCGTGCCATCGGCAAGACAGGAAATTCGAAAGATGATGTTGCGCAGTTCCCGGATATTGCCCGGATAAGTATAGCTCAGCAGAAACTGCCGCAGCCGCGCCGCGAGCTGGACCGGCGACCGCTGCAGCTGCTCTGCAGCCTCATCGCAGAAATAGTCGATCAATAGCGGGATCTCGTCACGGCGCTCACGCAGCGCAGGCAAGACCACGTGAATGACACTCAGCCGATAATAGAGATCCTCTCGGAAACGTCCTTTCTGACTCATCTGATAGAGATCCCGGTTGGTGGCCGCCACGATTCGAGCATCCACCGCAATCGGCTCATCCGAGCCGACACGCTGAATTTCCTGGGACTGCAAAACCCGCAACAACTTGACTTGGCCCGGCAAGGGCAGCTCGCCGATCTCATCGAGGAAAATCGTACCGCCATTGGCGCTCTCGAACTTGCCTTTGCGGTCGCTGGCGGCGCCGGTAAAAGCGCCCCGCTTGTGCCCGAACAGCTCCGATTCGATCAAATTCTCCGGTATGGCGCCGCAGTTGACTGAAACGAATGCTCCACTACTGCGCGGCCCGTTAGCATGAATCACCTTGGCGAAGAGTTCTTTGCCGGTCCCACTCTCCCCTTCGATGAGCACGGGCAAATTGGTCGGTGCCGCTTTCTCGCCGATCTCCAGAGCCTCGAGGAGTTTCGGACTCTCACCGAAAACCCCCTCGAAAATAAAGCTGCGATCGATTAGCGCCTGACGACGCTGCGGCGCGCCTGTGGGGCGCTCGGCAACCGGTGTAACCGGGTCGGAAACTTGCCTGGCGCTGGCTTGGACAAACCGCTCCTTGCGGGAGAGCGTCATCACCTTGGCGCGCAACTCGTTGCATCGACCCAGCAGCTTCTGGATTTCTGCACGGTCAAGCTGTTTGGCCCAACGCAGCGTCGATCGAAGAATTTCGAGTTGCTCCAACAACTCACCGTAGGCGCTTGTAGCAGGCTTATTGAAAGTAAATTGTTTCATCGGGCACCGGCGATCTGCTTCTGCACTAATTGATAGTACATGCCCTTCTTATTTACCAGATCCTGATGCGGCCCCTCCTCCACGAGCCGCCCTTGGTAGAGCACCAAGATTTTGTCAGCCTCCATGACCGTGCTCAGCCGATGCGCGATAACCACCGCCGTGCGGCCCTTCAGAATTTCGCGCATGCTTTTGAGAATGTTGCTCTCCGATTGGGTGTCGAGCGCCGAGGTCGCCTCGTCGAACACCAGCAGGTTAGGGTCATGGTAAAGTGCGCGTGCGATGCACAGGCGCTGGATTTGACCACCGGAAAGCCCCATGCCGCGCTCGCCGACGATCTGTTGATAGCCGAGCGGGAAGTTACTGATAAAACCATGCGCATCGGCAAGCTTGGCCACTTCAACGATCCGACGTTGATCCGGGTTTTCCTCCCCGATGGCAATATTCTCGGCAAGCGTACCCGAGAAGAGCAGATTATTCTGCATCACGTAGCCGATGTGGGCGCGGAAGTATTCCTTATCGATCAGGCTCAAATCATAGCCATCGACGCTGATCCGACCCTCCGTCGGCAGATAAAACCCCACCAGCAGCTTGGAGAGCGTGGTCTTACCGGAACCGCTTTGGCCGACGACCGCGACCACCTCGCCGGGTTTGATCGCGAAGCTGATATTCTCCAACACATAAGGGTTTTCCTTGCCTCCATAACGGAAATAGACGCCTTCGAAACGAATATCACCACGCAAATCCGGAAGAACGATCCGCGTGCTGACCTCCGAGGCCTTTTGTTCGGGTTCGAGATCCAGCACGTCCCCCAACCGTTCCATGGCGACGCCGGCCTCGTTGATCTGATCCCACAGCCCGACTAGCCCCATCAGGGGCGACATAACGCTGCCCATCAGCATATTGAAGGCAATCAGCTGGCCAATGGTCAGCTCCTGGTTGAGCACCAGATTGGCACCCACCCAAAGAATAACGATGGTCGTCACGGCGCTGAACAATTGCCCCAGTGTCCCGACGATGGTCTCGAAACGCTGCGCCTGGTAATTCACTTCGAGCGATTTAGCGTACTTTTTCTCCCACTTGAGCCGCAACGACCGCTCGATGCCCATACCCTTGACCGTCTCCGCCGCGGCAAGCGTCTCCATCAAGGTCGACTCCGCATCGGTGGAAGCCGTAAAGCTCGAGCGGGCATAGTTTTTTATCTTTGGCGTAATTAACACCGTCAACAGCGCGATCGGGACGATCAGCATGATCAGCAACAACGTCATTTTGACGTTGTAGAGAAACAATACGATGAAATAGACAAACACCATCAGCAAATTGAGTAGAGTGGTAATGGTCGACTGCGTGAGAAAGGCCCGGATCGTGATATTTTCTTGGAAGCGGGCGAAAATGTCCCCGGTCTTGCGGGTGGAGAAAAACGAAATCGGTAACGACAGCGTGTGCTTGAAGAACTGTGACATCATCGCGAAATCGAGATTTCGGACCATGAAGCTCGCAAGAAAACCGCGCAACAAATTAGTGAGTTGAGTAAAAAGATGCGCGATCACCAATCCGATGATCAAAATATGCAGCAGCTGAAAGCTCTGATGCACGACCACCCGGTCGAGAATATTCTGCACGATGATCGGTGGCGCAACGCCGAGCAGCTCGATGACCAGCGTCGCCATAGCCAAATAGCCGAGGATCCCTTTGTAAGGTCTGAGATAGCCTACGAAGCGCACCCACGGTGAGCGTCCAGTGGCAATCTGCACCATCTCTGTACCAGGCGTAAAGAGCAGACAGGTGCCGGTCCAGCCTTTCTCGAACTCCTCCAGCGTCATCTTGTTGAAGCCAAGCGCCGGGTCGGCGATCCAGACATGGCTTTTGGAAACGCCGTAGACGACGATGTAGTGATAGCCTTCCCAATGGGCGATAAAAGGCAAATCGAAGCCCAGCAACGCTTGATAAGTGCATTTGACCGCCCGTGTGGTAAACCCGAGCGATTCGCCCACGCGTGCCAAACTATCCAGCGTCGCACCCTCAGTCGTGACATTGGCCAACTCGCGCAGCTTGCCGAGCGTCATGGGGATGCCGTAATGCTTGCAGATCATCGCCAGACAGGCCGCGCCGCAGTCCATCTCTTCGGCCTGCGCGACCAGCGGAAAGCGTTTTAGTACACGCTCGCCCAGCCCCGGTCGGCTCGTAAGGTCGAGCAGCACTCGTCGACCGCGGCGCTCGGCGAGTTTCTTTTGCCGCAGCAGATCGCGTTCGAGAAAACGGATGCGCTCCTCAAGCAGTTCTCTAAGCTTCGGATTACGCTCGAGAATGAAATGGACCGTTTGCTGCGTAATGACGATAAGCGTGGTGTCGCTGTCGGCGATCGCGCTGGCCACCTGCTCTTGTTGGAGCAAGCAAGCCTTCTCTCCGAACACATCACCTTGGCGTAAACTGGCCAGCGGATAATCTCGCCCTTCCTCCGTGCGCATCAGCCGAACCCGGCCTTTGCGGATCACATAGAGCCGTTGTTCATCGCGTGCGTCCTGCTCCACGATCACCTGCCCGGCCCTGATTCGCTTGACCCCGATGCTGCGGATGAGCGCCTCGAGCTCGTTTTTGTCCACTTTACGACGCAGGTCGAACAAGCGGGTGACAAACCCGCCAGCCGCTTGGATAGCAGCATAATGCGCAATATAGGTCTCCGCCTGTTTATTGTTTGCGAGGATCGCGCTAAAAGCCGCCCTTGGAATATGGATCAGCTCGGTTCGCGACGAGGCACGCACCGAGGATTCATGGCGGTAATCACGCAAAGCGGCGATCTCGGCAAAAACTTCGCCTTCCTTGCGAATTCCCATGCTGATTTCTTTGCCACGGTCCTCGGAGAAAATCCTGACCGCACCGGATTTGATAACGTACAACCCAGTTTCAGGCTCACCGGCATTGCAGACCGTATCACCGAAATCGTACACCTTGATCTCGGCCTGACTTTCCAGCACGGCCAATTGCTCGCGGCTAAAGGCGGAGAGGATTTCGACCGTGGTGAGAAAGTCGGTGAGCGCTATTGTATTCACTGGTTGCTCTCCCTCACGCCTTCGCTTCGGGGCCATACTCAGCCGCCGCGCCAAACTCGTCGCTGTTTAAAAGGCCCTGCCCGAATGGCGTCTACTTTACCGACTTGCAGCGGGCTGAACGGGTTTCGTGGTGTTCGATCCGAGGGTGTTTGCCGCATGTGCGCGGCAAGCGAGCCTCCAAGGAGGATTTACGGCAGCCCCCAAATCAAATATCGCGAAACCAGATCACTTAAATAAGTGCCATTCAACTCATGCCCCTGAAAGCGGTCATCCCGAGGAACTAAAGTACTTCTAGACGATGCTCCTGAGCACGCGCCTCAAGCCACGCCCGGTAGACTAAGCGGCGCACTTCTTTCTCGGTTTCAGTATCGAGGCTGGCCGGATGCCTCGCTTCGACCTTGAAGATTTCATAAAATAATTCGTCGGGGGTTTGAAACGGACCCAACAGTTCGCCTGCCGAAGCGTTGAAAACCTTGGCTTCAATCTCGTCCTGCAGCTCACCGCGCAGCACCTTGCCCACCAAACCACCATTGTGTTTGGTATCCTCGTCAAGCGAGTGTTCGCGCGCGAGTTCCGCGAACATAGCGGGCTCTTCCTCGGCGAGCGATAGGATCTCCCTGGCCTTGTTCTCGGAGTCCACGACGATGTGACTTATTTCGATGCCTTCGAACTTGGGTGAGTTGAGACTGAAATACTCCTGAATGGCCTCTTCCCGACGAACTTCCTCCAACATTTTCTCCTTGTACAAAGTATCGCTTATATAGGCCTCGAAATCGTCCAGACTAACCCCCAATTGCTGTAAAAACTCCTGCGTATCTTTGGCCCGATGCAGACCTTCGACACGGCGTATTTGATCGAAACGCTCCTGGATCTCCTCAAGCGTAATATTGATGCCAGCCCGTTTCGCGGCATGCACCGTAAGCTTTTCGCTGATTAGCTCTTCAATCAAATTATCGAAAGCCCCATTGAGTTTCATCCACTTAACCAGCCCGTCGGAACTGATTGTCTCTTCATCGATTTTTGCAACTTGCATTTTGGGTTACCTCAGTTTTTCGCCCCCGGTGAGCAGCCGGATCACCAGGCTGTTACCTCGCGCAGCGGATCCAGCGCCAGATCAATCAGCCGCCGCTTGCGCACCACTATCTCAGCCGTACCGCTCATACCGTAGCGCAGCGGAACCTGCGTGCCACCTACGGCGAAAAAGTCCCTCTGCAACCCGATACGGCCTTCGTAAGTCGGCTGCTGGTTTTGCGAATTCGCACTGGCCGTCGGAGCAATATACTCCAAGGTCCCTTCGATCAAACCGTAGCGCTGGTACGGAAAGGCCGGAAACTTTAGCTTGGCCGGCATGCCCTCTTGCAAAAAAGCCCGGTCCGTCTCCTTGATGGCTACCCGCAGCACCGGACGCGCGTCGGCCGGTGCGATACTCGCCATGGGCTGCGTCGCGACCACTTTGTCTCCCGGCTGAGTCAACGCCAATCTCGTAATCACGCCGGCGACGGGCGCGCGCACCAGCAGCAGATTCTCCTCATCGATGTCATCGAAACTGACCCTGGCCGCCCCTTCGGCAGTTGCGCGAGCGATACGCAGCTGCAATTGCCCCTCATTTTCCAGCGCGGCCAACTCAAGCTTTTTTTGCGCATACTGGGTACGCAGGCTCAAAAGCTTCTCCGATGTCTGCTGAACCTCAGCCTGGCTACTTTGGTATACCTTGCTCAAATCGACCTCGAACTGCGCCAGCTCGGCCCTGGCTAAATCATAAGCGGTTTGCTTGGCCACATACTCGCGTCGCTTGACATCCACTTGTTGGCGCGATAGGCCACCGCCACCCGGCGAGCGGTATAGACGTTCATACTTTTCGACCTCCGTGCGCGCATAGTCGAGCTCGTTTTTCGCCTCCTTAAGCTGCGCACGCGCCTTACCAAGCCTAATGCGCTGTTCCTCACCGAGCTTGGCAATGGCTTGATTGACGCGCTTATCATAAAGCTGCTGCGCTTGGTCGATTTGAACCTGCAGTAAGTTGAGCTGCTGTTCTAGAACACGGATGCGATCCGGGAGCAATTCGTGTTGCTGCTGCGCGTCGGTCAGCTTCAACTTAGCCTGCAAGGCCTGGGTCGCGAGCTGGATGGCATCGACGGCCTCGACCCGCGCGAGGACATCGCCTTTAGCAACGGGCATTCCCTCTGCAAGATAGATATTGACCAGCTCACCATCGACCGGCGAGTAAATGCGCCGCTCCTCCGCATCGGGGCCAAGCACACCGCCGGCCTGGACGATGACATCGGCATGACCGATAAAAGACCAAGCGGCACCTGCCAACAACAAAGCAAAAATCAATAAAATCAATGTTCTGATTAATCTGGACGGCTCAGAGGAGAGAATTGTTATTCCTTCGGCACTGTGATCTTCCAGAGCATCCTGCAAGCGCGGCTGGTAAGGCTCAGGCCTTTTATCGTCCATCGTCAACCGCCTCCAACGGCCCCGGCAACAACGCTAATTTGGCCTTCAACAACGAACCATTCATTACGATGCGCATGTCCTCAAGCCATTCGCGCTGCCGTTTGATCTCGGCGAACAGCTCTTCGTAGAGCTGTTGAGCCGGCGCTGGAACGGCCTTCTGAAGCAGTGCATAAGTCCGCATCATGCGGCTCGCCTGCTCAAAGGCGCGCGAGAGCAGCCCGGCTTGGCGCCGAAAGGCAGCCGAGACAACATCCTCGAGGCGCAGCAAACCATCGATACCCCCTTTGGCCTGATAGCGCGCCCACTCACGGCTGGCCTGTTGGAGTAGATGCTGCACGTCAAGCAGTGCTTGTGCCCGATAAGTCTGGAAATCATCCTTGAGAGCGCGGTGCATACGCGCGTCACCGACCGAATCCAGGCGATTATAGAAGGCGAGCAGCCTCTGTCCGTAGTCGGCGCTGTCGCGGGCTCTCTGCAGCGCGTGGTAATCTTTCAGAACCTTTTTATAGCGCTGCAACCGTTGCTGCGCCACTGCACTCCATGGCCGGTCGGCAAGCTCCTGCAGCAATTCGAAGGCGTGGTCCCAATTACCCTCGGCCCAGGCGCGTTCCGCTTTTGCGTATTCTGCGGCGAGTTCGGGCGGGGGTAGCTTTACGGCGATTTGCGCCTGTGCTGCTTCGCGGAACAACGGTGTCGCGAATTGGCCTTGCCGAGTCAGCCGCAACGCCGCATCAAGGTCCTGATGGCGAATCGCCGTCTGAATCGCCTGCCAACGCTCCAGATCCAGCCACACACGTTCCATGCCACCAATGCGAGGGTATTGGCTCTGGAATGTTTTGAACACCTCCGTCAATTCGCCCGCGCGACCGGCTGCCAAATCATTCCGAATGGTTTGTGCAAGCTGCGCAATCGCGTGCAAATAGCTCGATTTCTCATTTTGCAGACCTGCCAAATGGCTTGCCACCCGTGCGCCCAGGGGGCGGCATTCGGGCACATAGTCCATGAGCCGGGTCAGCCGATTCCGATGACCACGGGAGTCGTTTCCCCACCATTCGACTAACTCGCTGATCAGTGCCTCGTCGTGAAAGATGACGATTGGAGCTTGCGGGCCACCGCGTTCGGCTATGAAGCGCTCCAAACGGCCAGCCCATTCGAGCAAGGCCAGCATCTTCCGCGCGTCGTCGTTGAACCGACTCAATTGAGCCGCGGATGCGAGAATCTGCTCAGCCCCCTTGAATTCCTCGCTCTCCAACCGTGCCATCCAGGCGGGCACCACCTGTTTAGCCACAGACTCCGTGCCGAGCAAACTGATCCGTTCGTTTCCAGGGTGCGCCTCCAGGTAGCGCTCGGCCATTGCGGCGCTGTCGGCATACCTCTGCTCGGCCATGAGTGCATGGATGGCATGCTCGGGACTGCCTTTGAGATAAAAACCCAATGCAAGCGCCACCGCCAGCAACCCGCCAGCAGGAAGAAGCCAAAGCCAGCGGCGCTTCGGACGACTCGGCTGCTCATCGATAAAGGCCAGTTTGATTTCGGCGAAAAAAATGCGCACTCGCCCGAACACCCCCTCGCGCCGGGGTTTGCCGATGCCGCGCTTAGCCTTGGCAAGCGCCGGTTTGTCCGCGGCGGCCGCGCCGGGATCGGCCGAAGCATCGGCCTCCGGACAGAACGCATCGAGGAAGGAGTCGGCCGCTGTGACGAAAATGGTCCCCGGCTCATGGCTGAGCGATTCAACCACAGCCAACCCTAGCTCCATGCGATAGCTGAAAAAATTCCCTCCGAAAGCAATACTTGCCTGGTCTTCGAGCCGAGCGCCTGCCGCCAAGCGCTGGCCGTTTAGAAACGTACCGTTAGTGCTACCCAGATCCTCGACATACAGCCCGCTCTGCTGCCGAAAAATCAGCGCATGACGGCGGGAGATATAGCGGCTCTCCTCGGGAAAGTTCGTCTTGTAACCTGAAAATACGCCCACGTCCTTGCCGATAAGGAAAGGAAAGTGATCGATAACGATGGGCTCAAGCGGCGTGTTCCCGGGCGTCGGCACGAGAACCAACGTCAACGGCGCCGCACCGGGCTCGGGCCGTCGTGATTCGGAAATTTCGATTCGGAAACAAATCTGCCCTGCAAAACACAGCTCATCACCATCCTGCAGAACCACCGCGCGCTTATGCACGGCCCGGCGATTGACAGTCGTACCACCACGACTGCCTAGGTCAACCACATGCAGCGTGTCCTGCTGGCGAAACAGTTTCGCATGGCTCGCCGACAACCCCACAGCCGCCCCATCAGAAAGCGCGGCGAAAGGTACCTCGTTACGGCCGACGGTAAAGAGATCGTCACGCACGACAATCTCTCCGAGTTCTGGATGAGACAGCGGCTTGAGCGTGAATTTCATAGTCGATCCGCCCCAAACGGCACACTCGGGGGCTGTTACTCCTGCAGCGTTCTGGAGACGACTTCCGAGGGCCAACCGCCTCCCAACGCCTTGTATAAGGTGATGGTGTCACTGAGAATCTGCTGGCGTAACGTAAGTCGCAGCAACTCGGCTGACAATAGCCGGCGCTGCGATTCAAAGACCTGCAGCTGCGAGACCAGCCCCATCTCAAGCTGGGCTCGAACCTGCGCGTTGACGGTTCTGAGGTCCTCGAGCTGATCCTTGAGCGCTTGCATCTGCCTCTTACGAAAAGCCAAACTCACTAAAGCGTTTTCGACTTCCTCGTAAGCTGTAATAACGGTCCTTCGGTACTGCTGCGCTGCAATTTTGGCACGCGCCTCGTTGACATTAACATTCGCCTTGAGTGAGGCATCGAAGATCGGCACGTTGATGGCCGGACCGAGTCCCAACGTAAAACCTTTGACCAATGATGAAAGCACACTGCTTACGAACCCTCCATCGGCCGTCAAACTAAAGGATGGTAAGCGAGCGAGCCGTGCCTGCCCGACCAGATTATAAGCCTGCAACACGCGATACTCAGCGGCAATGATATCAGGCCGGCGCGCGAGCAAATCAGCGGGCAACCCGGCCGGAACATCGGGTACGCGCACACGTTCAAGCTGCCCCACGACCGGCACCTTGAGCGCACCAGCGGGCGTACCGAGCAGCGTAGCCAGCTGGTTCTCCGCAACCCGGCGCTGACGCTCGAATTCCAGCAGCAGCTGCCGCAAATCACTGACCTCGGCGCGCTGCTGCAGCACCGCAGTCCGCGCTACCAACCCATCCCGATACTGTCTCTCATAGATCGCCAGAATCTGCTGGTTCTTTACCAGGAATTTTTGCTGCTGGCCGCGCTGCTCATCGAGTTGGCGGATCAGAAAATAAATACTGGCAACATCGGAGGCAAGCGTCAGATAACCGGCACGCCAGTCCGCCTGCGAAGCACGTACGGCCGCCTGCTGAGCCTCGACCCCCTTGCGCAGCTTGCCCCAGATGTCGATCTCCCAGTTCAAAGCGCCGCGCGCGCTGTACTGATGGGTAGTACTCGGATCGGCAAACTCCCCCGGAAGTATCTCCACACGAGAACGGGTCACGCGTGCCTGTGTCGTCGCAGCCACCGTCGGCAGCCTTGTTGCCTGCGCCTGTCCCACAGCAGCGCGCGCTTCTGCGATGCGTCCTGCCAGAATACGCAGGTCGATACCCTGCACAACGGCTTGTTGAATGAGACCATCAAGATAAGGATCGTGAAAACCACGCCACCAATCGGGCCGAATGGCATCGGCGGCCGCTGCACCGGCGGGATGCGCAGACCAGGTTGGCTTGCTTGGCGTCTGTGGGACTGTGTATTCTGGGGCGAAAAAGCTACTGCAAGCACTGAGCATACTAAAGCTCATGCCGACAAAAAGAGCGCGGCAGGCGTTCATCGACAGCCGTTCGGCGCAGACATTGCCGATTTTCGAGCGCTGTACCCGCATGGTCTAGTGACCCTCTCCAAAACCTACCGCCCGATACATAAAAGGGCTGCCATGGATTCGTTTTCCTAAAGTCTGGTACATGCCGTTCAGCGGTCAATGGGGCGTGTGCACAAAACGAACTGCCGAGTCCACCGCCGCGCATTTAGCCCTTTTGAGTCTGAACGATGAAGGCATTTTGTTCGATTCGATTGTTGTCGCCGATGGCGAACGCAGTCTGCTGGACAACGGCCTGCTGCACCTGAGAACCACCCGTGCCGAGTGCCAGAGTTTGTGCAAAGGCAAACGGCAAAGGGAATCGGCGAGTGAACTTCTGTAGCATGCGTTGCATCGAATATTGGCGAGCAAGGGCCCCAAACAGGGCGCTACTGCCCCCTACAACGCGCAGCCGCGCTTGCCGATCCAGGGTTTTCTCGACACTGAGGTCTTGGATCGTGAGTGCTGACATGATGCGCTCTCCTGTAACTACCTGGTCAAAGTAGGCGGGGGTTGTCGCAGGAAACCCCCGCCGATTTAGGGCGGGACGTTCAGGCACTCTGGCCTTGACCAATGGCTCCACTTACACCGAATGAATTCAAATCACCCAACCCAACCACCGTATTGTTGATGACGGCGACTTGAATCTGCGGAGTAATCGTTTGGTTCAGAACGATGGGAGACTTAGAAGGCTTGAAATACCCACACTCCCAACCACCTTTCATGCCACCTTTCACTCGCCGACTCGCCTGCCGGTCCAACGCTTTGGCCACGCTCAAGTCGCGGATCATGATGCTCGCCATATCTTTCACTCCTTCCTAGCTGTCGATTGCAGAAGCTTTCATTCCAAGAGTGCAATGCACTCGTTCTTACTATTATGCAAACAATGTGCCATTTATTAAAAACGTAGGGGGTATATTTTATATATTTGATTTTAAATGGATTATTAGTGCCTGGGTCACGGCGCACCACCAGGAAGCAGCTCGACCAAGCAAAAAACTTTCTATTAACAAACTTTTCCTATCGAAAGAGTTGTCTTAGGAAACACAATTGACCGTAAGCCGGTGAACCGCGCCCAGCCGGGTTGCCGCCCGGGACTTACTTGCGCAGCCACCTGGATAGCCCGGAGATCGATACAGAATCTAGAATTAGAGCAGGGCATCTAATGGTCCAGCCGGGCTTTAGCGGGATGCAATAATTCACAAGGGGCATGACGATGGCGCAGATCGTATCGGTACACTCCTACCGAGGCGGAACCGGTAAGAGCAACATCACAGCAAACCTCGCTTTCCTACTGGCAAAACGAGGACAACGTATTGCTGTGTTGGATACGGACATCCAATCGCCCGGCGTTCACTTGATCTTCGGTATCGAACCCGAACGTATGGTCTACACTCTCTCCGATTTCGTATTCGGCAAATGCGAGCTGGCCGAAACAGTCTACGATATCGATCACAACTGCGGCCTGGCTGATTCAGCCGGCAAACTCTATTTATTACCCTCCAGCCTGGCAGTGGACGACATATCCCGCGTGGTTGGCGAAGGTTACGATGTCCACTGCTTTAATAGGGAGTTCAAGCAACTCATCGCCGAGTTGCAACTCGATTTCCTGTTTCTGGACACGCATCCGGGACTCAACCGGGAAACCCTACTCACCGCCGCCATCTCCGATCAATTACTGATTCTATTGCGGCCAGACAAACAGGATTACCATGGAACTGCGGTTCTACTGGAGGTCGCAAGCCGCTTGCAGGTGCCCAACATTTATCTGGTGGTCAACAAAGTGGCCGAACGCGTTGATCCGGAGACGATGCGCAATCAGATTCGTTCAGCCTATGGCTATGAGGTAATCGGCATTCTGCCTTTGGACGCAACGATGGCCATACTCGGCAGCCGGGAACTGTTCGCCGGATGCCAGCCACAGCATCCCTTGACCAAAGAACTGATCACCATCGCCACACGCCTTATGACTGACGGAAATACATGCTAACCACAGGAAGCCGCAAACACCCAGGCCGAATAACAAACGAATCGCGGCTGGAACCGGAGGATTACAGCACGCTACACCGCCTCGCAACGGCCGGCGAGCATCGTCTGATCGTCTCACTCGGAGGTGGCGCCACTGCGGGATTGTGCGGCAATATCGCCCTTACCCACCTACTTGAAGAACTCGGGTTAAAACAGCATATCAGCGAGCTTTGGGGGACCAGCGCCGGCGCAATCGTCGGCGGAAGTTGGGCTACCGGCACCACCGCCGCCGAAATGCTCGCCGCGATCCGGAATCTCAACTCTAAAGATACGATCGATCTATGCCATGTGGCCATCCTGCGCTCCTTGCTGCTCCGCCCGTTCGGACGGTTCCTACCGGATGGCCTGATCCAAGGTCGACGGCTTGCTTTGTTGATCGATGCAGGTCTGAAGGTCAAAGACTTTCAAAACTGCACCATCCCGTTTCGCTGCATTGCATGTAGCGACGACGGCCGCAATCGCCGCAAAATTTTCCGCAAAGGACTGCTGCTACCCGCCATTCTCTCCAGTATGAGCCTGCCCGGCATTCTGGCCCCGCGACCTGCCCTCGAGGGCGAGGAATGTGGTTACTACGACGGTGGGTTAGTAGAGAAAACACCCTTAATCTCGCCGATCGCCGAGCACCTGCGCAGTGGGGACAGTCGCAAACTCTTGCTAATCGCAACCCATTTCAGCAGCGATGAGCGCCGCAAACCCGCACGCGGCTTCATTCACCGCTTCGTGCAGAGCATCTACGCACTCGAGGATGCGCTCTGGGGGTATCAGCTCAAGGAAGCGCGGCAGCGCTACCGGGACAAGGTCACCCTCTTGCTCCTAAACCCTCATATCGTCGAGCCAACACTGTTCGGTTTCGATCACATTACCGAGCATTACTTGCAGGCACGCGAGAATTTCAAGCGCACACTGCGCAATGGCTCGCTCGCTTTGACTTTCGGAACCGACTAACGTGTTTTCGTCTTATCCGTCTCGACAAAACGGCGCTCCGTACCACCGTCAGAGCCGAGAAACCGGGTCAGCAAATCATCGACCTCCTGCTCGACTTTGTTCCGATCGATACTGATTTCAAACGAGCCTTGCGAGTTGAACAGGCGCTGCGGGCATTGAAACAATAACAGTTGCTCTCCCAAAACAAGGCTATCGCCGTGGCTCAGGCGCCACTCCCGGCGGGGAGGAATCTTCTGTCCATTGACATAAACGCCGTTGCGAGAACCGATATCCACGATGGAATAGCAATCTTCCTTACAAGCGATATAGGCATGCTTCCGGCTTACGGTGGCCGAAGCCAAAACAAAATGATTCGTATCACGGCGACCGATAGTGGTGCGCGGGCGGGTTAGCTCAGTTTTTTGACCGATACCGCGGCCATGGATCACTATCAGCCGTGCCGTATTCGCAGCCCCGCCATCGTCTTGCAGTAACGCGCACACATTGAACGCTTGGGTCGATGTGTCATTCTCCTCCACCATTTTTTACTTCCGAGTGGTTGCGACAGATCCACAAGGAAGTATACAGCTTCGTGCCTCGCGTCAATCCCGCCCGGTCGCTTCGGCCTGAATGCCCAGGTGGCACGAGTAACTCACCCACTGCGCGAGACGCTGGTGGTGACGCTGTACTTTATTCGACACAACATCGATTAGCTAATCTCATGCTGCATTTCCGCAAGCGAATGCGCCGGCGGGATGTCGGCGTTAATATTCTCGCCTAGCTGCCACCTGATTTGGCTGGTTGAGAACAAGCCTCGCACCCGCTGGCCCTTGGTGACCTCATCGAGCTCCAATACGAGCACATGTTGGCGCTCGAGCGCCCGCAATGTCTCGACGATATGGCCTACCAAGGCATTGCGAACGCTGATCATATTAAGACCGACGATCTCCGGCTGTGGCGTCATTATGGTTTGGACGCGAATCGCGGCATGCGGGATTCGGGTTTCTTGAACCAGCTTAACGGGCCGCTCCCCCTGAATGTCTCTAGCGGTAATGACGCCGATGATCTGTTCGTGCTCGTCGATAACCAGCAGCAGGCGTACGCCGGCCCGCTTCATCCGATCCAAAGCCGTATCGATCGAAACCGCCGGGGAGACGGTAATTGGCCTGACGCGGCGAAAATCCGTCATGACCTCCACGGCCGGGCTATCCCAGTGCACGATTTCGGGAGGCTCGGCTGGGCGCTCGAAAGTTACTTCCGGCTGCAAGTGGATATGGGAGAGAACAGCAAACTCATGCTTCATCGCTGGGCTCCTTTACCTACGTCTCGCTGACGGTACCGACCTGAAGGTGTTTACCCCGGAAAGCCTTCTCTCGGACCGAGCGGTGAGCCACCGAGTCCAAGGGCTAGAGCCGTGCGCCGCGAATCTGTGGCCGATAAACCTGCACACTCGCGCTGCCTCGCATCACCAGAACGACAATGACCCTAGATACCTTCGGCAACAGACCTCTGGCGCTTCAAAGCGCTGTGCAGCACAGCAACCCCTTATAAGCAGTGTAGATGATTTGTCTTTCCGTCTCAGGTAGGGGCAAACAGGTCATGGCGTCGGTCCTAACCGCGCGGACTGCGCCTGCGTACCCGCAGGCCGGTGCTGACGGTTGTTCGACCCCGCGTTACCTGAAAATGCTAATCAGCGCACGAGACAGCGACAAAACAGGGTTAATGGTCTGTCTGAGGTTATTAGATATGTTTACCAATTAGAAACTTACCGACCCCATACACGATCAATCCTGATAAAACCATTATCAGGCCTATGGGAGGCTTAAAAAAGAAAAGCGCTAACGCACCGGTCGACGCCATGAAAAGACCGGCGGACTCCCATTTGGGTCCCTCATGTTGATTCGCCGCAGGATCGCCCTTGACAAGGGGCGCTTTGCAACGCGTGCACACGCGGCTCTTATCGGAGACATACTTGGCACACTCACTACATTTAATCAAAGCCATTTCGTGAACCTGCCGCGTAGAAGCAAATCTCAGTGAGAGATTAGCACACTGCCGCCACGTATTGGCCGGAAATCGAAGGAGATTTCCGAGTACATGCTGAGCACTCCGACGACGCTATGCTGCCCCGGCGGGATAATCGCCACACGCCGCAAGCCTATGTGGGTATTCACCGGCCGCGCCGGTTAAAAAGGTAACAATCGCTCCCTAATCTGGCATGATGCGGTTATCTGGCGCCGGCCTGCGCTAGGCACCGAGGTCGTGACAGGGGAGCCATCCGATGCTCATCGACGTTGATGCCCTTGCTGATGAGATAGCCGAGTTGTGCCGGCGTCTCGATGCTGCGGAATCCGCTCGTGAGGCTAGCAATCGCACCGCTCTCGCCGATGACCGTCTAAGGCTCCGCGAAATCGGTGAACTGGCGCATCAGCACGGAGGCACTCAACTCATGCTACAACTAATCTATCTGGCCAGTTGGAATTATCGCAACACCGTTAGCACCACGAACGTGCATTGGTGGGGGATCGGCGGTTGGCAACACCAATGAACCGGCTAGACGGCAACGGACCTACCTGAGAACGGGCTCCGAAGGTCATCTGAAGTGCCAATCCTGATACTTGCAGTCACACACATCCGCCTATAAAAGCTCACGATCGGTATTTACCGTTGTGACCACCATCATTCACAAAACGCTCGCCGCCGTTGTATTAAAACGTTACGGCACGACCTTTGCCGCACAAGGCCTCGCCCGGGTGGCCAAGAACTCGCCCTCGGCACTCTTTCAGCTTCTCAATATCGCCCTCTTGCTGAGCGCCCGCATTCGTGCAGCGAACGCAATGGAAGCTGCGGTGGCACTCCACAAGGCCGGGCTGACAACACCTCGGAAAATGGCCGAAACCTCTTGGCAGGACCGCGTCGATATTATCGCCCGGCATGGCTACAAACGTTACGACGAGCGCACTGCTACGATGCTCGGCGACACCGCCCAACTCGTCCTCGAGCGCTACCATGGCGATCTGCGCCAATTGCGGGGGCACGCGGACTACCAACTCGACAAGGAAAAAGCATTACTGAAAGGGTTCAAAGGCATCGGCAATACCGGTAGCGATATTTTCCTACGTGAGGTCCAACTTGTCTGGGATGAGGTCTATCCGTATGCGGACGAGAAAGTCCGGTACAGCGCCGAGAAACTGGGATTGCCGAGTGCTCCACAAAAGCTCTCGACGTTAGTGACACGCGAGGACTTCGCTCGGCTTGCGGCCGGGCTGATCCGGGTCGGCCTGGAGGGAGCCTACGAGAAAGTCCACGCCGAAGCGTATGGATAATGCAGTGCCGAACCAGTGGCGAAAAGCAACCACGAGGCGCGATAATCAACTCGACTTGCAAGGCGGCACCATTGCACCAACCCGATGCCAGACTCGCACGCCTGGGCCGGTTTTTCCCGGCACCCACCGAGACCACGACGCTATCATCTTTCGCCACCTCCGGCATCGACCGGCTCAGAAAACGCCGAGCTGTGGCGCTCATACTCCATTCTTTCCTCCATTCACGGCCCACCAAACTGTCATAAAATGGTCATTCTAGTAAGTTGTAATGCACAGCAATCCCGCGGGGGTGCAGGCCCGTAATGGTCAAGATCTTGATAGTCGAGGACGAGACAGCTATTCGCGAGATGATCGCGGTAGCTCTGGCCCGAAGTGATTACAGCGTGCATCAGGCCGATTCGGCAGAGACGGGCCTTGCCCTACTCGATGAAATCGTACCGGATTTGATCCTGTTGGATTGGATGCTGCCGGGCATGAGCGGCATTGATTTCGCGCGGCGGACGAAACGGCATTCAACCTATCGCGATGTCCCGATCATCATGCTGACCGCCCGCGGCGAGGAGGAGGATAAAATCCGCGGCCTTGAGGTAGGCGCAGACGATTTCGTGACCAAACCCTTCTCGCCTCGCGAACTGCTCGCGCGGATCAAGGCGGTGCTACGCCGAGCGGCGCCGCTGTCTGGCGACGAGCGGATCGAGGTGAAGGGCCTAACGCTCGACCCAGTGGCCCACCGCGTATGGATCGGTGAGGAGGCACTCGAGATCGGCCCCACCGAATTCCGCCTGCTGCGTTTTTTTATGACCCACCCCGAGCGCGTGTTCAGCCGCGCCCAGCTACTGGACCATGTATGGGGCACCAATGTGTATGTCGAGGAACGTACCGTGGACGTGCACATTCGACGCCTGCGCAAAACGATCACCGGCCGCGGCCACGATCGCCTAATACAAACCGTGCGGGGCACAGGCTATCGCTTTTCGGCGAAACCGTGAGGTACCGCCAAACAACCTTAAGCATCACCCGACCGATGCGTTAGGGGTTTTTCAAATGGGATGGACTCCCCTTTCTTCTCCATGCGGCGTTGCTGCCCCAGAATTGGAGAAGGAGATGACCAACTCCACGAGAGAGAAGAAGTCCATCATGGACATTACGCGGGTCGGAATCGATTTAGCAAAGGGTTCCTTTGAAGTCTTTGGTGTTGATGCACGCGGGCGAAGTTGCGCACCTTCTTTGCAACGCTGCCGCCGGTGCTGATTGGGCTAGAGGCCTGCCCGGCAGCGCATTACTGGGGGCGGGAGCTCCAAACGCTGGGCCATTGCGTTCGGCTGATGGCGCCGCGGGTTTGTAGCCTACCGAAAAGGCGAGAAAACGATGGCAACGACGCTGAGGCGATTTGCGAGGCAGTCAGCCGGCCGAACATGCGCTGCGTACCCACTAAAAGCGTTGAGCAGCAAGCGGTGTTGGCACTCCACCGCGCCCGCCACCGAGTGGTAGGGCAGCGCACGGCGCTGGCCAATCAGCTGCGGGGATTACTCGCTGAGTATGGCCTGGTGCTGCCTCAGGGTATCTCGCACTTACGCCAAGCCCTGCCCGGTATCCTTGAGGATGCCAGCAACAACCTGCCCGGGCTCGCCCGCGAGGTGTTCGCTGATCTCTACGAGCAGCTCCTTGAGGCCGATCAGCGCGCGCGGGGCTATAACCGCCGTCTCGCACACCTTGCCCGGCAGATGGAGGCGGCACAGCGCTTGTTGCCTATCCCAGGCATTGGCGATGCCCGAGGCTTTTGCAATGGCCGGCAACTGGCGGCGTGGCTCGGGTTAGTGCCCCGACAATACTTCAGCGGTGGGCGGCTGCGCTACGGTCGGATCAACAAGCGTGGCGATCGCTATCTACGCATGCTGCTCATCCACGGCGCACGAGCCGCGCTGCGATGTCTGCACCGCTTGCCCGAGCCGCAACGTGGTTGGGTCGAGCAGCTATTCGCCGGCGTGGACGCAACAAGGCCACGGCTGCATTGCCCGCAAAAAACGCCCGGGTGGCCTGGGCCGTGCTGGCACGTGGGTCGCGGTTTACCAGCCCAGGCTCGGGAGCGCCATGTAATCTGAGGCGATCCACGCGGTGGAGGTTATTACGCACGCACTCCTGCCTGACCGATTGCTTGTTAACGTGGTGATGGTCCAACAGGTCAGAGCGCCGTCGAGAAAACCTGCTAGTCGATTTGGCCTTCGTGGCCGCTTTTCAGATGAGATTTCGGCGAGCGGTTCCCATCAGGGCCGGAGCCATAAGCGCTCATAGAGAGGGCGCATATAAAGATGCAGTCGGACCGTGAATTGGTATCCACACTACGTATCTTGCACGCCAAACTGAGTCCATATAAGCCGACTAGATGCCGATGTCCTGGTCAAGCTCTTTATCCTGGTGGCTCTGCACGACTGAGCCGGCACCGCACCTGGGCCCATGCAAAAAAGTTTTCGTTACATCGATGAGGCCGAGACTTTGAATGGTTCGCCGGCCCAACAAAACTGGGTAATTCATATCATTGCGATCTTCCAGGCTGAACTGCTCTTCATAGACCGTATCCCCTATGCAGACTTTCATAAGAACCACCTGCCGATGATCTTCACCGCCGGCACCCAGGACCGTAAGAGCACGGTATAGCGGTCTTTCGAACGTTTTCGATACGGTCTCACCCTTGGCCTGATCCTTGATCTCTACGGTAAAACGCACCCAACGCTCGCCGTGTTTTTCAAACTCGGCAATGCCTTCAGCATGCATGGATGAGGTCAGAGCGCCGGAGTCGAACTTGGCCTTCACCTCGGCACCCCAGGGTTCGATCGTCGCCATTTCCACCCAGCCGAAAACACGCTGCTCATCGCCTCCAGCGAAGGCAACACCGAACCACCCGGCAAGCAAGACGGCAATAATTAAAATCTTTGCTGGCATGATACTTAGACTCCTTCAAATCTCGATCGATCCCTTCCAGCGACTTTCGTCGATGCCTTGCCAATATATCTTATCAACTCATTGAAATATCTTATAATATCTGGATGATTCACTTCGATCCGCACGTTTATCAACGCAGCGTCCGGGTCGTTGGCGGCCTGCCCGAGGCCGTTTTCAGCAGCACACACCGTGCCCAAAGTGCCCAGCGGGATGGGGCTAAATTTTGTTATTGCCGTGCGCACTGCACCCACCTCTCGGTAATCGCCGGGCCAATCCGGCCTAAGCGCCGCTTAGAACTGATAAACGACCTTAGCCCAGACGTAATCGCCCTCGAGACGCCGCTTGACGCCTAACTCCGGCAACCAACGCAATTCGGCGAGCAAGTTGCCGTTGCTGCCGGGGAGAAAATAATTTAGTACCGGACCGACACCGACGGTGTGCCCCTTAAAATCGCCGTTGACGGCACCGGCACCGCTGTCGCCGCTGATCTGCTGGAGGTAGAAAGCCTCTGTGCCAACGCCGAGAAACCCCGGGCCCAGCGGCAGCAGTTGCTGAAGGCTTGCCTCCAAATGCAATTGGTTGCCGCTTCTGTAGTCGGTCTCCGAATTCTCGGTATTAAACGACAGGCCTGTATGCAGTGCCGCATTAAAGCCGTTTTGATCATTATTGTAAGAAACCCCGACCGTCGGATCGAAGGTCCAGTAATTAAGGCCGGTATTAGCCAAACGGCCTTCTTTGTAACGGCCGGAGGGAGCGTAAATCGGCAGAAGAGCGTTGAACTGCCAGTAGTCCTTTTCCCAGGCAAGCATGGCCGGGAGCAATATAATATCGCCGATACCCGACACGCTATCGCTTCGGCTGATACTACGCCGCGGGGTATCGATCCGCCCCTTTACATCCATCCAGACGTAGGGCAGAAACCCTCCGACGGTGTAGCGGGCACCCAATAACGTCTGATCCAGCGTATAAAAACCGCCGAACAGCAGCGCATCCATGCGCGCGTTAAGCCCGCCCACCACTTCACCCGCCACCGGAAGGCGGCGGGAAGCCGATGCATCGGCCTCATAGTGCAGGTACGCCGTCTCGGCCACCCAACCGGGTTGAGTGGGTGCCAAATCGATCAGCGTCGCTATGGCTCCTGGTATGTAGTGTGTGCTGCCATTTTCGGTCGCGAAACTTGGTGTAATCACAGAAAAACAGCAAACGACCAGCAGCGCGCGAAGCAACAATTTTACTGGGATCTTCCGCATGGTAGTCCTCATCTACACTATTACACTGCACGATGCGCTTAATTACGCACGAAACGCTGCGATAGCAGTGAATAGCTATTATACGGAAACCCCATGGCCCGCCCTCCGAAGGCAAGTATCCCCGTAGGATAACGATAAGTGGGTTTGTACAACCTACATAGTCAGTCCTGAACAACCGTGTTACACGGCTTCCCGAAGACCGAATTCCGTGTCCTGCTCACGCACTTCGGGCCTCGATTCCGCCAGTAGCCGTCCCAGAATTCGGCGCAA
>JAUILK010000081.1 GCA_030433275.1 Gammaproteobacteria bacterium | reverse complement strand
TTCTTCACACTTTGCGCATCAACGATCAAGAAGCTCGTTGTGGCGCTGCGCCCCTGTCTGGTACGGGCCGCGCCAACCTGTTTTTTTTTAACGCCTGCTCCAGCAGGCTGCCATCCTCTCCTCGCGGTTCGCTCCATTTGGCAAAGTAGGAATGAACCGTGCGCCACTTCGGAAACTCGCCCGGCAACATCCGCCACTGACAGCCGCTTTTGAGCAAATACAGGATCGCGCAGAATACCTCGTAGAAATCCACTGTCGTCGGCTTGGTGCGCTTGCGCGCGCTCTCCAGTAAGGGCCTGATCTGTTCAAACTGCTCGCGCGTAATGTCGCTGGGATAGGCTTTCTTCCTCATCCCCCCATTCTCGGGGATATCAAAGATCATGAACAGGCTCTAAGCACCGCCAAAATCAAATCATCCAGACGGTTATCGCTACAAGCAGATTGATCTTGAAAAAGCCCCTTATATAGGGCCATTTGGCCGCATGAGCACATGCCAAAAAGCTCGACGGGTACCCGTCGCAGGGTGGATACTGCACAGCTTACCCGCTGCACAAGGGGTGTACTAATGTTCGAGCCGAAGGTCCTGTTTGCAACGGATTTCGACGGGGATCTCGGACGCGGGCTGCACCTGGCAACCGATCTGGCGCTGAAACACGCGGCAACGCTGTTGTTGCTGCACGTGATTCCCTTTCATACCAGCGACGGCGAGGCGCTTCTCCACCGGGTTCTCGATACGTCCATGCGACGCCCTGATCAGATACTAGCTGGCCTCACTCCAACCGACGCCGCAGTGCCCTACCGCCACATTTTGGAGACCGGCGAGCCCGAGGAGCGTATCTTGGAAGTGGCCGAACGCGAACGAGTGGACCGTATCCTACTGGAGGTTCAACCACGCTCCGCACTCCGGCGAACACTCGGGCGCAGCACCGTCGAGCGGATCATGGCGCGCGCCCCTTGCCCGGTCGTGACCTACCGTACACCAGCCCCTAGCACAGGCCCAGCCGCAACACCACCGCTTAAGCTACACCATACGGATGTCCCGTTCCAAGCCTTACAGGTCATGTTGGCTGCACGGGTGGATGCTTTGGAGTGGTGGCTTTCCGTCCAGCGCAACGCAGTGCAAGCAATCGCAAATCGTCTGGGCGTTCAAGAAGGCGTAGCGGGACTCGTAGCGAGCGGACTACGAAGTCTGGGGCCCGCGCCGCGCGTGCGCGCCCAACGCCTGTTCGAGTTGGAGCTTGGTGAACTCGGACGGGCAATAGGCGCAATCGGGGTCTACGTGCTCGATCCAAGCGGACAAGTGCTGCTAAACCATGGCGTTAATCCCGACCCCAGCGAGGTCTGCACTCGCTTCCTGGAGCGCGCACGCGAGCAGGGCGCAGCCGCGTCGATCCCCATGGCCGCCACTTCGAACGGCCCTCGCTCGGGCGGAGTTGTCCTCGGCGCCGCCAAAGTACCGGTGCGCGGCACGGCCGATGTCTTACTCGTCTATGTGTTCGACGCACGGAAGGACTTCTTGCGTATTCTCGCCCAACCCGGGCCCGTCCCTTCAGCCGAGACTTACGCCTTCGACGAGCACGGCATCATGCTCTCCAACAGCCGATTTCCGGATCAACTGCGCCGCCTGGGACTGTTGCCACCGGACAAGAAAGTCCAAACCCCTCACCTACTGAGGATATGCGATCCAGGCGGGAATCTTCTCACCGGCTACCACCCCACACTGTCCAAGGAGCAATACCCGCTTACCGTGATGGCAGCCCAGGCTACGGCCGGTCAAAGTGGTTTCGACAACCGCGGTTACCGTGACTACCGCGGCGTCGAAGTCGTAGGCACTTGGCGCTGGCTGGATGCTTATGGTTTCGGCGTCGCCGCAGAGATGGACCGTTCCATCGGATAAGCATCGAGAAGATACAGACGAGCCAAACATCGAGATCAAACGCTCCCTTGCCTACCCCGCACGGCGGGCCCAAAGTCCTTCACTGCCCGCATCGCGGCCCTATAGCGAATCTCCGCATCAAGGATCCATTTCTGCCCTCTCCTCCGCTGCCATTTCCCCATGCCATAGCCCCCACCCACACAGCTTCCCTCCTCCTTCACTTTGGAATTCGAGCGGCGCAGGGGGCCCAGAGCCATGAGGATCAATGCAGGGGTGAGGATCAGCGCAATCTCGTCAGACCCGATAAGCCGCACGCGCAGTTCGGGAAACCCCATCGCGATCTCTTCAATGGTCGGGGTGGCGAATGGGCTTGAGCAGGATTCTCGCCAAAGCCCCGACCAACAGGGCAATCAGGGTCCCCGGGGTCGCTTTACTGATCCGTGGACTTAAAAACCACCACGATAGGGAAAGCCACAACCCCGGCAGCAGCCGCCCAGCCAAGTCAGCACTGGTGATTGCCTGCTCGAAGCCCTTCAACACCGCAGGCACGTCGGCAGCCCCGAAAAGAAGTAAATTTGCAACAGGGTGATGAACGCCTATACCGCTCACAAAGCCCAGGACGACGGAATACGGGATATGGTGAATGGCGCTTGCCGAATCACAGGACGCCCATGAGAATCTGGAAGATCCCGGCCAGGACAAAAAAGATCGCACAGAGAGGGCACCGCAGACATCGCCGTCATCGTTTGAAATCACCCTCGGCCTGATAAGGCCGAGCTACGGGACCGGAAATCTCGACTGTCTGGCAGTGGAATCTAAGTATGGATCATAAAAACGGCGGAGCCTCCACTCCGCCGCTCTGTATCACCGGTAGCTCCCCAACAAAAGGATGCTTAGCCCTCCACGGGAATACGCCGTGGGAGCGCTGTTTCACGCTTACCGATCTCTATGATCAACACGCCATTCGACCCACGGGCCTTGATGGCATTGGGGTCGGCACTGTCCGGCAAGGAAAAGCGGCGGTAGAACATGCCCCGTGCACGTTCGACACGACGCACCCCGCCCTCTTCAGAAACGGCCTCGTGCTTGCGCTCGCCGCGTATACTCAGGACGCCGTTCTCCATAGTCACTTCGATGTCCTCTGGGCTGACCCCGGGCACGTCGGCTTCCACAACAAATCGGCCTTGCTCCTCATGAATGTCCACCGCAGGCACCCACTGACTGGTCTCCACCGTGGAAGCATCCCGACCGAGATCGAACAGCGGGCTATCGAACAGCCGGTTGATCTCATGGCTCAAATCACGCAACGGAAACCCGCTCGGACGATAACGCACCAGATCCATAACTTCATCACCTCCGCTGGTATTTTCTGTCGATGAACGATTCATCGTGTCTGAACGTATAAATGGGGATAACCCAGCGGACTTCAAGAGAGTAGAGAATATGCTTGCTCCTGCGAGCACTGACTGGCTCACCTAGCGCCTAAAATGTATTATCTATTACCCTGGCAAATAAATATGGGTCATAAACCAGGTCGTACACAAGTCTGGGGCTGTCCTAACTTGAATTGTATTCAATGTATTTAATTGCCGGGTTAATAGTTGGGTGGAATGCGTACGTCTCGCTACTGATGCAGTGACAACTTTTATTATGCCAAGTCTCCTGCTCTTCAAAGTTCCCCAAAGCCCCACCCGGCTGATCCCCCGCTCGGTGAGGTATTGGCGGGCGGCTACTCTCACCCGCCGGCAGGCCCAGGAACTGTAACCCACATCAAACCGAGAAGAGCAGCGGCATGTGGCTCTTCGTCTCGGAAACCGAGCGATATGCGGAGATACCGGTTGATCGAAGGATTTTTAGCCGCATCAGTGACAATATCTGGCACAATATCGTCGAAGCGTTTACTCAACGGGTCAGGCTGGAGCGGACACTGCCCGGTTTCCTGGAGCGCATCGAGTATTCGGCAGTGAACGCTCTCAAGACATAGCTACCCGCCACGCACGAGCACAATGAACGGCCTATCCTGAATGATCCTGTCCTAACCCCGCACCGCTGAACACATCCATGCACTTGTATAGATACACACGATAACAGCGAACCCTAAAGAAACTGTCGGAATCCCTTACAGATTTCCTCACCTTTCCACCAACCGGTCCTCGCACAGCTAGATAAATAGCCAATATATTTTCATGGCACAACTATTGCTTAGTTATTGGGACAGGAAATATTTTTGAGGGGACTATCAATGGATATGGGAAAAGCACTTGGGGCTCTATTTATCAGCGGCATGATGACGTTCGCCGTCTCAGCCTCCGCTACCATCGTAACCGTCGACTTTACCGGCAACGGCGGCCTTCAGGCCGGCAATTCTATGAACTTCTCGGCGGCTGGCTTTGATGTAACCGCGACAGCCGGCGCCTTCGCGCTCAATGGCGAATACAATATCAACTCGCGCATCGGCCAATACAGCCGAGGCCTCGGAAACACCACAAACTACTCTTATGACTGGAACTTTTGCTTTATCGGCTGTATCACCGGTAGCACCGATGTGACCGATGGAAGCCACGAAGTGGACGACCACTACGAGCGGTCCGGCCACGGCGTGCGCGAGTTCATCAAGCTCGATTTCGATGGGCTTGCGGTAAGTCTGCTTGGAGTTGAGTTCGGCTATCACGGATCCAATGACGACTCCGCCACCGCGATTTCGATCAGCCCGATGGATCTTATTTATTCGGGTGGCGAGTCCAACGTGGAGGCCGACGATTTTGCGCCGCACCTCTCTAGCGTATTCTGGATCGGGGCCTATGACCCGAGCAACAATAACAACGACTGGAAACTGAAGAATGTCACCTTCCAAGTCGAGGATCCGCGCCCGTCCTCTTCCGTCCCACTCCCGGCAACTTGGGCGCTACTCGGTGCGGGCCTCGGCCTAATATGGCGCAACGAAACCCTCAAGCGCAGGGCGAAGGACCAGCCGAACGGCGCAAGACTATCGTGAAGCGTTGTTCTGCAAGGCGGTTCAGCACCTAACCGTGGCTAAGGTAGCAACGCTGATGATATGGAGGGGGCGCAGCGGTTCAAAAGCGTCCTCGATTAGCCAATCGTTCTTGGCGGCGAACCAACTGTCCGGCTCGCCGCCAATCTGTACTTTAACGGCCCCGCAGAGACAACTAAGCTCGGCTGTCGTCACATCGACTCTCCACTCTCAAGAGTTCGCATGAGCTTGGAAAACACTGACAGACTATTCATTCTTCCCGCGCGAGGATACCTCTGGGCAGAGGCCACCCGACGCTGGTTGCCCTCCGGTTCCATTATCGATCCATAGAACCCTGCAGCAACACGGCGGCAACCACCAAAGCAGACCATGACAATGGGCGCCTGCCTCCTCATCGGGCCATTCAAAACCCAGTGTTCACGCAAATAGTTGCTTCATTAGAGGCTATTCGGCACACCCTCGGCGAGCGTTCTTGGCGGACCCAGCGTTTTGGTTATCCCAATAAGGCATGCCCGTAATGCGCTCGGCCATGAAGTCCACAAACGCTCTGACCTTCGGCGAGGGGTGGTGCCGTTGGGGAAAAACCAGATATATGGGAACTTCAAGTGTCCCATAGTCCGAGAGCACGGCTTGAAGTTTGCCAGCTTGAATGTCTGAACCGACAACAAACGTTGGTATGCGCGCGATTCCGATACCACAAAGCAAGGCCTCGCGCAGCGCTACGCTGTTGTTCATTTGGAGCGTTCCAGAGACGGGTACCGAGACCTGCTCTCCGTTGCGTGCGAAAAAGCGCCACTCATTGGCAGACTTTTGGTACCGGTAAGTAATGATATTGTGCCCGCGCAGATCCGCCGGGATACGCGGTCTACCATGCCGAGCGAGGTAATCCGGAGCGGCACATACCACATGACGGCAGGGCGCAAGTCGACGGGCCACGAGCGACGAGTCGCGAAGCTCTGATATTCGAACCGCCAGATCAAACCCTTCCTCGACCAAATCCACCTTCCGATCGTCCAAATTCATGTCCACAGACAGGTCAGGATACCGGCCTAGGAAACCCGGGAGCGCCGGAGCGATATGCAAGATACCGAAAGACATGGGAGTGTTGAGCCGCAACGTTCCTCGGGGTGCACCTTGCAGACGCGCCACCTCGGATTCCGCATCGGCGAGTTCCTGCAAGCCGCGCTGACTGCGATCGTAGAATAGCCGTCCCACCTCCGTAAGGCTGAGCCGGCGCGTCGTGCGGTTCAACAATCGCGCCCCTAGCCGGTCCTCCAGGCGCGTTACGTATTTGCTGATCACTGACTTCGATCGTGCGAGCCGTTCGGCGGCCGCCGTGAAGCTGCCACTGTCCACCACTTGCACGAACACCGCGATGTCACTAAGTGAATCCATGAGCCAGCCTAAATTATCTAAAATTTGTGAACAATCTTATTTAAAAAAGCACGATTATAAAACTCACGAGAACATAGTATCGTCAATCCTGTGAATCGTCGCACCGCAGAGATGGAGAAACACACCATGCGTAAACCACACCCCATCAACATCCGCCTGATCGACCACGTTGTCATTCGCGTAGCAAACCTCGGGCCCATGATCGATTTCTACTGCGACGTAATCGGTTGCAGGCTAGAAAGAGGGCCGGGCGAGGCCAAGCTCGCCCAGCTTCGCGCTGGAAACTCCTTGATTGATCTAGTCGATGCTGAAGGCGCACTCGGCCGACAAGCCGGGGGGGTGCCCGACCATAACGCGCCCAACCTCGATCATGTGTGCTTGCAGGTGCAGCCTTGGAATACGGCCGCCATCCGCACACATCTGCAACAACACGGTCTCAAGGTAAGCGATGTTGTCACCCGCTACGGTGCGTCGGGTAACGGCCCTTCGTTGTATCTCACCGATCCCGAGGGGAACACGGTGGAACTCAAAGGGCCGAGTAATGCGTGCAATGTATAAAGCACGTACGTGAGCATCGGCGCGCTGGAGCCGCCAGATCCGGAACTGGTCTCCGATCAAAGCAAACTGGATCCCCAACGACTGGACAGGAAATGAGATCTACCAAGCGGAATTTTCTGGCTTAAAGTTCTCTCAAGAAACAAGAAATAGAAGATGTGAATCGGGCCGGGATTTCCGGAGGCTCCAAACCTTGAGAGGATGGAGCTATGAAGAAATCGGATCAATATTCCCCGGAAGTCCGGGAACGGGCGGTCCGGCTGGTCCGGGAGCATCAGTCGGAGTACGACTCGGAGTGGGCGGCGATGGAGTCGATCGCGGCGAAGAT
>JAUILK010000030.1 GCA_030433275.1 Gammaproteobacteria bacterium | reverse complement strand
TCTAACAAATTCACGGCATCCGCCTTGAATTCTTCGGAGTACCGCCGTCGTGTACCCTTACTCATCAACACCTCCTGTCCCATCAGTGTGGCTTAACAGGGGTGTCCGTTGCTATTGGACCACTTCAATTCGACCGTTCGTGGTTATAGATCCAAAGCCAGCGAGCCGCATACTCACACAATCTGGCGTCGCTCCAAACAGTTACTCGCCATCACTTTTTATAGTCCATCAGCCCGGGAGCGCCACGTATTGCGAGGAAATTCGTTCAGCTGATGGGGTGGGGGATGGGCGTCCAGCGTTTTCCGATCGTTTCGTCGGTAAAGATGTGTTGAGGCGGATGGCTCGGCTTAACGGAGTTCCCTCGCGCTGGCTGTGATGCAGCCGCGTTTGTAGTCAGCCTGCTGCCGCCTCATCGATGATCCATATGAGCTCGCCCGCGTGGGGCCGGATCAATTGCGCCGGCAGGCGCTCCGGATCGTGGCGGCCCTCGAGCACGGCTTTGCGCGCGCTCGCCTTGTCGCTTCCGCTCACCAGAAAAATCACGCAAACGGCGTTGTTGAATACCGGCGCAGTCAGCGTGATGCGCTCGGTTTTAAGCTTACCGACCCAGTTTGCCACCGCCAGGCGCTTTTGTTCGCGCAGCGCGCGGGTATCTGGGAAAAGCGATGCGGTGTGCCCATCCGCGCCAAGCCCCAGTAGAACCAGGTCGAAGCGCGGGAGCGTGCCCGGTTGCAAGTGGAAAAAATCGACTAGGGTTTGCTCATAGGCGGTCGCCGCCTGCGGCGGCGCAAGCTCGCCTTTTATGCGATGGAGATTGGCGGTCGGCACCGGTACTCGGGAGAGCAAGGCGTTGTGTGCCATACAGAAGTTGCTGTCCGGATGATCCGGCGGCACCGGGCGTTCGTCGCCCCAGAAAAAGTGGCTGTCTCGCCAGGGAATTTTTTGCCGCAGCTCGACATCGTCGGCCAGCAGCGAATACAGTGCCTCCGGTGTGCGGCCGCCGGCGAGAGCGACGTTGAATACACCTTTTTGCTGTACCGCGGCTGCCGCGCGGTTGGTAAATTCGTGAGCGGCGGCGCGTGCCAGAGCCTGGGGGTTTTCGACGATGCAGATCTCGGGCTTCATGGAAACGCCTCACCAAAGAGGCATCGAGGGAAAGCAAGGCCAATCTGGATCGTCAGCGGTGAGGCTGTGCCTTGAGAAGCCGCGCTTAGACGATTCGATCGGTGCTCCCGTGATTTCGGCATTTTCATAGCAAAGCCGCCTTCAGTGCTGCGCAGCGTGCAGCGCCGAGCAGCGCGGTCTGATCGTTCATGATCACCCGCACGGGGATCTCCTGTAACAGATCTTTCATGCGGCCCTTGCCGGTGAATGCGGCCATGAACTCCGGACCCTTTAGCTTTTCGATGATGCGGGGTGCGATCCCGCCGCCTAGGTAAACCCCGGCACTTGCCATGAGCTTGAGTGCGAGATTGCCGGCTGCGGCGCCGTAGAGCGCGACAAAGAGGTCGAGCGCCTGTACGCAGAGTGCATCCCCGCCCTTTAATGCCGCCTGCGAAATTACGGCGGCCGGGTCTTCGGCACGCATCGCCTCGACAAGTTGTTGCGATTCGCGGCCGCGTCCGGTGTCGCGGAGAAAGCGGTAGATGGTGTGCAGGCCCGGCCCCGAGAGTATGCGCTCGTAGCTCACATGGCGATACGGCCGCAACAGGTAGTGCAGCAGGTCGATTTCCAGCGCGTTGCGCGGGGCGAAGTCCACGTGCCCCCCTTCACTGGCAAACGCGCGGTGATGTTGGCCGTCCCAGTAGAGCCCGGCCTCGCCGAGCCCGGTGCCGGCGGCGATGACCGCCGCGTTGCCGGTAGTATCCGGATTGCCTTGGTTGAGCACGGTCAAATCGGCGGGGGCTAAGGCCATCGCGCCCCAGGCATTGGCCTCGAGGTCGTTGATCAGATCGACGTCCTTTGCTTGCAGGTCGAGCTCCTGTGCCAGTCTCGCGCGGTCGATGAGCCAGGGCAGGTTGGTCGTTTTTGCCTGCCCGTCACGCACCGGGCCGGCTACGCCAAAAGCGGCATGGCGGATGTCCGTGCACCCGTAATCCTTCTCGAACTGCCGCACCACCTGCGCCAAGCTGTCGTAATCGCGGCTGCGATAGGTTTTCCTCGCCACGATTACGAGCCGTCCGTACTGCAGTTCGAAAAAGGCCAACCGTGTCGAGGTTCCGCCGATATCGCCTGCCAGTATCATGAGTCGCTGCTTCTCCAGCTCTTGTCTATTGCCTTGGCGCCGCCTCGTGATGCGCTTTGTCCCACCTCCTATTCACCACGTTCCACATGCCCGCCGAATTGGTGGCGCATTGCGGAGAGCACCTTGGTTGCAAACTCGTCATTGCCGCGCGAGGCAAAGCGCTGATGGAGCGCGGCACAGAGCACCGGCGTGGGCACGCCCTCCTCGATGGCCGCCAGCGCCGTCCAGCGTCCTTCGCCGGAATCCGCCACCTGGCCGGCGTAGCCGGCTAGGTCGGGCTGATCGAGTAGCGCGCTCGCGGTGAGATCGAGCAGCCATGAGCCGATCACGCTGCCGCGGCGCCAGAGTTCCGTCACGTCGGCGAGCGCGAAATCGTAGCGGTAGTGCTCCGGATGCGCGAGCGGCGTGGTTTCCGCATTCACCGCCGCCTCCTTTTTCCCCACGTTGGCCTGGTGCAGGATGTTCAATCCTTCGGCGTAAGCAGCCATAACGCCGTATTCGATGCCGTTGTGCACCATTTTGACGAAATGCCCTGCGCCCGAGGGGCCGCAGTAGAGGTAGCCTTCCTCGGCGGTGCCGCCTGCTTGTTCGCGGCCCGGCGTGCGCGGCGCTGCGTCGCGGCCCGGGGCCAGCGTTTTGAAGATCGGGTCGAGCGACCGGGCCGCCTGTTCGGGACCGCCGATCATCAGGCAGTAGCCGCGCTCTAGACCCCAGACACCGCCGCTGGTGCCGACGTCGAGATAATGGATTCCTTGCGGCCCGAACTCCTCGGCGCGGCGCAGGTCATCCACGTAATACGAGTTGCCGCCGTCTATGACGGTATCATCGGCGCTTAGGTGGAGCGCAAGCTCACCCAGCACGCCATCGACCGCTCCGGCCGGCACCATCAACCACACGGCCCGCGGCCGGTCGAGGCGCTTGACGAGTTCTTCGAGCGATTCGGCCGCCAGCGCGCCTTCCTGCTCCAGCGCGCGCCTCGCCGCGGCGTTGGAATCGAATACGACACACTGATGTTGGCCGTTGCGCATGAGTCGGCGCACCATATTCGATCCCATCCGGCCGAGGCCGATCATTCCCAACTGCATGTCCATCCTCCCAGTTGCTTCAACCCGATCGAAGTCTCGTTTCGAATCCACGCTATTCCAAATTAGCGATGAAAAGAACAGCTATGACATGATGTGCTGCCGTCCTGCCCGGGTAGTAAACACCTTCGGTGTCCGCCGGCGGTGGGTGCAAAAATTCATGCGGCGGGTCGGGCGCTTATGTATTCGAGACGTGGCGATCAAGCGCAACACTTTGCCCCTGCGCGTTGCTGGTAGGGGAGCGGTACCGTGGCTGCCCTCTTGTGCGATGGGTGGTCCGTGCTCCATGTCGCTACCGCTAAGGTCTTAGGCCGCGTTTGAGCCCTCAGTGCAGGGTCGGCCGGTCCTCTTGCGCCGGCGGTACGGCAACGATGCCCAGGTCGGCGCGGGCTATTTTGCTGATCACGGTCCAGATCGCGTCATAGGTTGCATAGGGGCTCGTGAGTAGTGTTTGAGCGTCGATGATATCCGTGGCGTTCAACTCTTGGAGACGTCTGGTGTAAGCGCGGGCGATGGCAAGTCTCGCCCGCTCGTAGGTGGCCCCCAAGCGTTGCGTTTCTGCAGTGAGGATAGCGCGCTCGAGCTGTGTGGTTATTTGGGGTAAATGCGATTCCGCCAGCTGGAAGTGTTTTGCCAGAATCTCTTGGGCCCAACGGACCTGCCTTTCGGTGCCTTGCATCGCCGAGCTCCTTGGATAGACCCTTATTTGCCCTTATCTATACGCCAGGAAGAGCCGTTGCGAAAGGCGTAATTTGCCTTTGCTGCACGCTTACAGGTGTAAGCGGCCTGATCCGCTGATCAGGCCAACGTGCAATGGTGCGCGTGCGCCGCAGGCAGATTTGCTGTAGCAGGAGAGGCGCTTTAGCGGCCGTTGGCCGTAATGACAGCCCTCCGGGCTGTGGATTTTGCAGTAAGGGGCGGCTGATTGCCTTCAGTAGGGCTTGCTTGGCTTCGGAGAGCATGCTATCTGACACTTTGGGGGTGATTGTTGTCTTATATAGAGTAAAGAGCGGTATGCACCTGGTTGATGCGCCAAGGGCAGGCTCGCAAGGCAACGACCGCAAGCGGTAGGGTGGGCAGATATGGGAGAGAGCAATAAGTATCGAGCATGGCCGGACGACGGTGACGACACACCGTCGGGTGGAGTCTGGCGACAGACTGGAGCGGAGCATATGAGCATCCCCCCCCCTCCATGCGCGTGGAGCAAGGTGTGGCGGCAGGAGCTGCATTGTTCCGCCATCCATGAGGCGGGGCATCTGGTGGTCGCGCGCCAGCGGGGTTACTGGGCGCGTGCGCGTCTCTATTACCCCATGAATGGGGGGCGGCATTCGCTGTACTGGTCCGGGCAGACCATGCTCCAGCCTCATGTGTTGCCTGCGGATGCGGTGGCGATCGGATTGGCTGGCTTTATGTCCGAGATGGTTCATATCGGTGGTTTTACCATCGCGGATTGCCCGGACATTTATGCTCAGGCGGCTTATGGCGATTTCACCACGCTGTCCGTGTCCGACCGTGCCTACATAGCTTCTGCCGGTGGTATCGATCCGTTCGACCTGCAGCCTCGGCATATTGCCGAAGTCGCCAGAGAAGTGGCGGTATTGCGCACTGAAATTCGGCGTGAAGCAGCGGTGTTGATCAAGGCGGCTCAGGCGTTGCGATTTAGATAGCGGCACTTGTTTGCTCATTTTCGGGTAGACGAGCGAGAAGTTGCGTTTGCGAACACGCGTGCCTTGGCAAACGGCGCCGTTGCGATAGGCCGCATCTGGCTATGCGACCTTGTTGGGATGCGGTATTACCCGATGCCGTGCGCAATGTGTTTGCGCTCAATGCACTTCCGCAGCTGCTTCGCGGATGTCGAGTTGCCTCACATCAGGTTCAAAAAAGCGATTCAATGGCTCGTCATCGGCTGTGTCTTGCATACGTGCCCATGAGCACGGCCTTGCCGAGCACATGCCCCTGCATGGCTTGGTACAGTTCCATCGCGTTCGGCTGCTGGGGTACTTCGGCGAGTACCCGATCCAAGGCATAGAGGTGAAAGAAGTAGCGATGACGGCCGGCCGGAGGGCAGGGGCCGCTATATCCACTGCGCTTCCAGCTATTCATTCCGTCATGGATCGCAGCCGAGAGTTCTCTTGGATCGACATTCTCGGGCAGTCCGGACAGTTCTGGTGGGATCGCGTAGAGCACCCAGTGATACCAGGTCCCGCGCGGCGCATCGTGATCCGAGACGATGAGTACCAGGCTATGCGTGCCGTTTGGGATACCGCTCCAGGCAAGCGGAGGCGAGACATCGCGGCCGTCGCAAGTGTAAGGCGTAGGTATGACGTCGCCGTGCGCGAAGGCCTCGGAGCTCAGATTCAGGCCGTCGGCATCTGCGGTGCCGACGACACCGAGTACGAGCGAGCCGATGGCTGCAGTCAGGCAACTTATTCGACGCATGGCCCGCTATCCCCTGCTGATTCGCCCTTCGCGAGTCGGCGCTTTAACGGGTGGGGCTGCCCGCTTTCAGATAATTTAGGAGACGCACAGTGCGTTCCTCGCCGGTAAGTGCGTTCGCCTTGGCCCTTGCGAGCAGAATCGCCGGCCAAGTCTCCTCGGCCTCGAGCAATTCGTCGAATGTGCCCCACCAGACGATCCGGAAATAAGGATGCACGCAGGCATTGTAGGCCGCTTGCGCTTTAGCGTTATAGCCGATGACGTCGACCGGGGTCAGAACATCTATCAACCGCGGTTTCACCGCGATCAGGTCACCCATTTTCATGCCCCAGCGTTGGGGTTCCATGCGAGTGAGGTACTGAGTGAGTTCGGCTATCGACCGGAACCACTGAATGACCTCCGTCCCGTCCGCGCTGGCGGTGGCGCAGCCGTGCCTAAAGCGCTGTGGGTCACGTTTGACCGTAACTTCGGCCACATCTTGGAATTTCTTGCCTTCCCAGGCATACATCGCCATGGCGCTACCCATTAAAATTGGTTTGTCTCATACCCAAGGATAAACGAAATAGATAAGGAACGGCCCATGCATCAGGAGATCAAAGAGTTCGCAACGCCGGGCCGCAGCATCCAGGAGATCACGGCGGATGTGGCCGGCGTGGTTCGCGAATCCGGGGTTCGCAGTGGTCTTTGCCAGTTATTCATTCATCATACCAGTGCCTCGCTGATCGTCTGCGAGAATGCTGACCCGGCGGTGCGTGAGGATCTGGAGCGTTTTGCACAACGCCTGGTGTCCGACGGCGATCCCCTGTTCACGCATCGCGATGAGGGTGCGGATGATATGGCGGCCCATGTCCGCACCGTGCTCACCCAGAGTTCGCTGGGTGTCCCTGTGGCCGCCGGCCGTCTGGCGTTGGGTACGTGGCAGGGTATTTTCCTATGGGAGCACCGCTACCGCGCTCAACAGCGCCGCATTACGATTACCGTGCTCGGTGAGTGACCGACATCACCCCGGTTCGGGCTGCGGTGTGCTATCCTTGCGCTGCTTCTTGGCAGAACGATAATTGTGACCACACATGGCTGCTCGACATACATACCGGGTGATCTTCCATAATCAAGGCAAGGTCTACGAGATTTACGCGAGGAAGGTTGCCGACAGTGCAATACTCGGTTTTGTGCAGATTGAAGAACTTATCTTCGGCGAGCGCACCCAAGTGGTGGTTGACCCCGCGGAGGAGCGACTGAAGGGGGAGTTCGACGGCGTTAAGCGCACCTTTATACCCATGCACGCCATTATCCGCATCGACGAGGTGGAGAAGCAGGGCGTCGCCAAGATCACCGATGCCGAAGGCAACAACGTTGCCCAATTTCCGATGCCCGTGTATCGACCCGATCGGGGCGGCGGCGGTGATCGCAGCTAGCCGAGAATCGGTTGAATCGGGGCATCTTCTGAGATACTTTGCTTGCTGCGAAGCTGGGGTAGTGAGCACGTTTGGCGTGCGTTCTGCCTGTAACACGGCAAGATGTTTCTCGAAACCGACAAGATAGAGCTATTCGGAGAGGTGTCCGAGCGGTCGAAGGAGCACGCCTGGAAAGTGTGTGTACCTCACGGTACCGAGGGTTCGAATCCCTCCCTCTCCGCCAATAAATCAATTACTTATATGGTGATCGTGTCTAATTTTAGGGGTGTTTTTGGGTAGTTTGGGCTCCAGTTAGACACGATTTCAGACACGATTTTCCCAACGCGCCTACGGCTTTCAACCGCCATAAAGAGTTAGGATAGAACTGAAACACCCAGCGCGCTATTCGGCACCTGTGCTGACGCTCGGTTTGCTGCCCGCCGCTGAAGCATTCGCAATGATCTGTTCCGCGCTGCTTCGAGGGCGTCACTTTCCCGGACACGCGCCTTGTTACGTGGGTGTAGGGTTCTATATTCACCTATCACCCGCCGTAACGTTCTTGGCGCTCGGCGCGTTTTCCCGATCCGCAAGTTTTTCCAACTGTCGGCGCAGTTTCGCAGGCAAAGCCTCGACAGGCTCGCACGGCTGCTCCAAGAGAGTTTTGGCCAGGAAATGTTGTTCCTTGGCACGGTTGGCTATGCCTTCCGCTACGGCCGGTCCGGTACAGGCCAGCTTGGCTAGGAATTTGGCGAGCTTGTCCTGATAGTCCGCGATATCGGGCGGAGCCGGCCAGTCGCGGAATAGACCTTCGGCGTCGTGTAGGACATCTTTTGCCGAGGGCGGATGATCCAGCGCAGCCGTTAAGTCCTTAAATGCAGCCTTTTCGGCACGGACCAGACTTCGAAGCACGTGTTTTCGTACTTTTTCTGGAGCAGTGGCTAGCGGATGCCCTGGAGCGGTGAGTTCTTTGAACCGTTTCCGGAGCGCCTTGCCGGTCCGCGTATTCTGCGCCCCTCTTACATCAGCGAGATCCAAGTTCGGGAGAGAAAAAATGGGGGGGAAGCCCCCCATATAGCCGGGCTTCCTCAAGGTCCGCGCCCTGCAGCTGGGCCCGCTGGAGGTTGACTGCGAATAGCCGGACGTCGCTCATAAAGGCTTCACGGAGGTCGCGGCGCCTTAAATCGAGCCCTTGGGTTTGCTCTTGCCACGCCTGTTCCACAGCTTGTTTTCTAGTGGCCTGATCGGCCGCATTCGCAGCCGCCAGGTATGTGGCAACGATATCGGGTGGGGGTTCTCTCCTAACGAGGGGCCGGCCCTCCTTCAGGAAGAGGTTTCGCAACGACACACCGTCGCGATAAGTCTCCATTGAGGCTCCTCGCAGCGCCGTTGACAAAGAGAGCTCACCGGTGGCACCGTCTCTGCCATGGTCAATAAAGGCAAACGTTACCTCAAGCGGAGCAAAACGCTCGCTTAACGTCTCGATTCCCCAGCCGGGCGGCACGGCCAGCAACGTAGCGGCCAGCACCATAATCGTCAGCACGGCCCAGCCGCAGCGGCGATTAGACCAACCCACCGCCGACGGAACCAGACGAAGGGCGAGACTCCGAGCCACACCGCGCCTTCTTTCAGAAAGCCGACTCTTGAGAGGCTTCCGCGTCTGCGGTTGGCCGCTCCAGCAGTTTGCTGGCGCCTGCTCAAGCGCAGACGCGTTGGGGCCGCCCAAAGAGCACGCCATAACCTCACCGGGGAGGTCCAGCCCCGTGCCCCGGCCCATGCAGCCCATAGCAGCCCTACTTGGACGATGACCGCAGCCTGGTGGCTGACGGTCACTGCATAATCGTGGTAGGGCACAAAACGGATCTGCAGCGACAACAACAGCAACAGGGGGAACAGTGCTGTGGTGATCCACGCAGCGACGGCGAACACCGCGCGCATGCCCCACGGGTGATGGCGGCCGATGAGCACGTGGCTCAAGAGAAAGGGGAACAGGAGATCCCGTTGAAACCGTTGGCGTACGTCCGGCAAGTCCGCCATAGCACGGCCCAGATGCGCTAACTTGCATGAGAGCAGATAGAGCTGCGTCAGGAAGTTCGCATGGAGGAGCACGAACAGCCAGGGGATCACCGCGTAGAAACCGACCAGGGGCAACTGGACATCCAGCAGCGGCAACGTGACCGGACTCTCCTTAAGGAGCTGCTCGTCGGTCGTCGAGAAGACGATAACGGCAATATAAAAGCCGAACAGCAGCAAAAAGACATAGACCGTGCGAACGTGCTTGGCCGACTTGTCGGCTGCCGCACGAAGAGTATCTACGTCCTTGCTGGCGGTTTCTTCCTGGACTGCCCGTCTCGCGGGCTTGTTCTCGTTACGCATCGGTCGGCGACGCTATGGCTGGCGTACGGAACGCACGGTCAGTGAGATGAAGTTTAGCCAAACGGGGCCGATACCGCTGCGTCACCCCGTGCACCCGCCTAATTCGCTGCTCGTCACCCGGCGCCGTGACGCGCCCCGCTCACGATCTTTTTTTCTCAAGTCGCGACCCGCTGTGTATGGCCGCTTGCGTTTTCCGGCGCATGGCGGCCCGTCAAGATACTTGTGCCACCTGCGCAGGAGCCAGCGCAACTGCTTGCCTAGCTCGGCGGCCGGCTCCTTTCCTCGTCGAGCTCGCGTGCCATGCCGGCGAGCAGAGCAGCCAGCTCAGCCTGCACCCGAAGACCCCATGTAGTCGCGCATCGAGCCGCTATACTCTTTTTTATTCGTGCCGCATCGGGCCTCTGGCCGATACATGGGGGCGGTCGTTCATGAAAAATGAGAGTAAAGATGGCCAGGGGATGCGTTCCATCCGCGCGCCGCACTCACCGCCGGAGAACAAGGCAAGCGAAGGGCGGGCAAGGCCGGGGAACGGTGAAAAGCCTCCGGATTCAGGGCACCTCGTATCGCCGCCGGCGATCACGCTGCCAAAAGGCGGGGGCGCCATTCGAGGCATTGGCGAGAAGTTCAACGTCAATGCAGCCACCGGCACCGGATCCTTCACAGTTCCTATTGCCACCAGCCCCGGCCGTGGAGGTTTCGGACCGGAGCTAAGCCTCTCCTACAACTCCGGGGCGGGAAACGGGCCCTTCGGTCTGGGCTGGAGCCTCTCCGTGCCTTCGATCACACGAAAGACCGACAAGGGTCTCCCTCAGTACCGGGATGAGGATGACTCGGATGTTTTTCTGCTCTCAGGGGCCGAAGATCTCGTCCCTACGCTCAGACTCGAGCAGAACGGCACGACCTGGCGGCGGGACCGCTTTGAACGCGAGGAGGGCGGTGAGCTCTATACGGTCGATCGCTATCGCCCGCGGATAGAAGGTCTTCTGGCGCGCATTGAACGCTGGACCCATCGTGGCACCGACGATGTGCACTGGCGGTCGATCTCCAAAGAGAATATCCACAGTGTCTACGGCCGTACCCCTGACAGTCGCATTGCCGATCCGGCGGATCGCTCCCGCATATTCAGCTGGCTGCTGGATGAAACGGCCGATGCGAAGGGCAACCTCATCCGCTATCAGTACAAGGAAGAAGACCTCACCGGAGTGGACTCGACCCATCCCCACGAGCGCAACCGACTCCGTACGCCGACCCCCTTCGCAAACCGCTATCTCAAACGGATTTTCTACGGCAACGATAGCAACAACGTTGCTGGGTCTCGGCCGGAGCGCTGGCTCTTTGAGGTTGTCTTCGATTATGGCGAGCATGACGCAGCACTTCCCACACCAGAGGAGGTCCAACCGTGGCCGGTCCGCCAGGATCCGTTTTCAATGTATCGTGCCGGCTTTGACATCCGGACCTATCGGCTCTGTCGACGGGTGCTGATGTTCCATCACATCAGCGAGCTGAGCCGTGAGCCCTATCTCGTCCGCTCCACGGACTTGGAATTTGACGAGAACCCCGTCCTGTCGCGCCTCCTCTCCATTACTCACGCGGGCTATGTGCAAGAGAGCGACGCGAGCTACCGCCGAAAGGCGATGCCCCCTGTGGAGTTCACCTATTCAAGGGCGGAGCTCCATCAGGAGATTCAGGAGATCGATCCCGAGAGCTTGGAGAACCTCCCGGCTGGGCTCGGCGGCCCAGGCTATCAGCTCGTGGATCTGAATGGCGAAGGACTCTCGGGGATGCTGACGGAGCAAGGCGGCGCCTGGCTCTACAAGCGCGGCTTAGGCAACGCGACATTTTCATCCGATGGCTCACCCAACGGCGAGGCAGCCCATCCACCCGCCCCTCCCGAGACGGCCGCGATCGGCACCGCGCGATTTGCGCCCAAGCAGGTCATTGCCGCTCAGCCCGGCACCGCGACGCTGCTCCAGAGGGGCTGGCAGCTGCTCGATTTGGCGGGGGACGGTGCGCTCGATGTGGCGCAGTTCGGGGATCCGCTTCCGGGCTTTTATGAGCGCACTCCGGAAGGCGACTGGCAGTCGTTTCGCGCCTTCCAGGCCGTGCCCAACGTGGCATGGCAGGACCCTAACCTCAAGTTCGTCGATTTAACCGGTGACGGCCACGCCGACATCCTGGTAACGGAGCAGGAGGTGTTCACCTGGCACCCCTTGCAGGCCGAGGACGGCTTTGGCCCGGCCCAGACCGTGCGGAAGGTGCTCGAGGAAGAGCGAGGCCCCGCTGTCGTATTGGCGGACCGAACCGAGACCATCTTCGTGGCGGACATGTCCGGCGACGGGCTCAATGACATCCTGCGCATCCGCAATGGCGAAGTCTGCTACTGGCCGAATACGGGTTATGGCCGGTTCGGCGCAAAGATCACCATGGATCACGCGCCGGTCTTCGACCATCCCGAGCTGTTCGACCCGAAACGGATCCGGCTTGCCGACGTCGATGGCTCAGGCACGACCGACCTGATTTATCTCGGCCGCGAGACCGCCACTCTGTGGGCCAATCAAGCAGGAAACAGTTGGGGAGCCCCACAGACAATCGACCAGCTCCCCCCGGTGGATAGCCTCTCCAATGTCTCGGTGGCGGATATTCTCGGCAATGGAACCGCCTGTCTTGTCTGGTCCTCACCGCTGGCCGGCGATACGCACCAGCCCGTGCGCTATATCGATCTCATGGGGAGCTCATCGCAGCAGCCGGGCACCGGCAAGCCGCATCTTCTCACCTCAATTCGCAACAACTTGGGCGCGGAGACGCGGCTGCAGTACGCTCCATCGACGCGGCATTATCTGGAGGATCGCGCCCGTGGCCGAGCGTGGCTGACCCGCCTCCCATTCCCGGTGCAGGTCGTGGAGCGCGTCGAGATCCGTGATTGGATTCAACAGACCAAATTCGTGAGCCTCTACCGCTACCACCATGGCTTCTTCGACGGGGTCGAGCGAGAGTTCCGTGGCTTTGCCATGGTCGAGCAGTGGGATACCGAGGAGTTTCCGCCCTTCCGGGGTAGAGGGCTCTTTCCCGAAGCACCCGCCAATGCGGAAGAAGAGGCGTTCCATCAGCCACCGGTCTACACAAAAACCTGGTTTCATACTGGTGCGTACGCCCAAGGCCCATCACTCTCCCGGCAGCTCACCGCGGAGTATTGGCGCGACGATCCCCAGTTCGAGCTTCCGGCAGACGGGCCGGTTCCTCCGCACACGCCCCCGTTCTTGGAAGACACCGTGCTGCCGGCCGGGCTCACCGCAGAGGAAATGCGCCAGGCCGCCCGAGCATTGAAGGGCCAGCTGCTGCGCCAGGAAGTCTATGCCGTAGACGAGGACCCCGCCGCGCCCCATCCCTACACCGTCTCGGAACGCAACTACGAGCTAAAGCTGCTGCAGCCAATGGGCGGCAACCCCTACGCTGTCTTCTACTCCCACCCTCGGGAAGCCCTGGCCTTTCAGTACGAGCGGCAGCCGAATGATCCCCGCGTAACCCACCAGATTACGCTCGGGGTCGATGAGCACTGCAACATCACCGACAGCGTCGCCATCGGCTATCCCCGTCGGAACCCGGCATTCGACGAGCAAGGGGCACTTCAGATCACCTACACCAAGACGGATTTCATCAACAGGCCCGAGGAGGAAAACTTCCACTTCATCGGGGTTCCATTTCAAAGCCGCACCTACGAGGTCACCGGAATTTCGTGGGCGTGGACGGATACGCCATTTGGCTGGCTCGATCGGGCGGCCTTCGCCGAAGTCATCGCCGATCCAAATAGCTTTCTGCCCTATGAAGAGCCTCGTCCAACAGAGGCATCCGGTACTCAAAAACGGCTCATCGAATGGAGCCGAAGCTATTTCCGCCAGGACGCAGAGCCCGAGCTTCTCGACCCGCCCGGCGATCTTGCGCACCGTCTTCCGCTGGGCGAGATCGAAGCCCTGGGCCTTCCCTATGAGAGCTACACGGCGGCCTTTACGGAGGCCCTGGTGGAGCAAGCCTATGAAGGGCGGGTCACGGAGGCCATGCTCAATGCGGTCAATGATGGGGCCTATCACCGCGAGCCGGATCAGCCAGAGTATTGGTGGATTCCGTCGGGCAAGCAGGCCTTCGACGGCAACCGCTTTTTTGTGCCGATCCGCATCCAAGATCCCTTTGGAAACGCCACCCGCATTGCCTACGACACGCACGCCCTCATTCCCGTTCGCACGGAGGACCCGGTAGGCAACGTCGTGCAGGCCACTGTCGATTACCGGGTGCTTCAGCCGGGAGAGGTGATCGATCCGAATGACAATCACACGCGCGCGGCGTTCGATGCCCTCGGCATGGTCGTCGGCACGGCGGTGATGGGAAAAGTCACCGGCAGTGTCGGAGAATCGGGCGATTCGTTGGACGGCTTTCTCGCAGATCTCGAGGAAGCAACCATAAAAGAGTTCACCACGGATACCGACGACCCCGCACAGACTGCGCCCTCGCTGCTCGGCACCGCCACCACGCGGCTTGTCTATGACCTCGACCGATACCGCCGCAGCCGTCAGGTGGACGAGGATGGCAACGAGACCGGGCAGCCGGTCGTGGCCGCGACCATAGCGCGAGAGACGCACGTCAACGAGCTGCCGCGGGGTGAGCAGAGCCGGCTCCAGCTCAGCTTTCTCTACTCGGACGGGCTGGCACGCGAGGTCCAAACCAAGGTGCAAGCCGAGCCGGGGCCGCTCGACTTGGACGATCGAACCGCCCCGATCTTGGAGCGACGGTGGGCAGGCACCGGGCGCACGGTCTACAACAACAAGGGCAATCCCATCAAGCAGTACGAGCCGTTCTTCAGCGGCACCCATCGCATGGAATCCGAAGCGGCCCTGGTCGAGCGCGGCGTCACGCCGGTGCTGCACTACGATCCCTTGAGCCGTCTCATCCGCACGGAGCTGCCCGACGGGAGCTTCACGCAAGTGATCTTCGACCCCTGGCGACAGCAAACGTGGGATCAGAACGACACGGTGCTGGACAGCCGCTGGTATACGGATCGCGGCGCACCTGATCCAGGCGGGAGCCCGCCATCCGATCCCGATCAGCGGGCGGCCTACCTTGCTGCACAGCACGCCCGAACCCCGGCCATCGCCCACCTCGATACGCTCGGGCGAACCTTTCTCACCGTGGCTGACAATGCCGAGCGCGGGCAGGTGCCCACGAAGGTGACGCTGGACATCGAAGGCAATCCGCTGGTGATTACCGACGCCCGCGAGAATCAGGTCGAAAGCAATGTCTTCGATATTGCCGGGCGCAACATTCGCAAACACAGCATGGACTCCGGCACGCGGTGGACATTAGCCGATGTGGGGGGTAACCCCATTCGCGTCTGGGACAGCCGCGATCACCAATTCCGTCTTGTCTACGATGCGCTTCGCCGCCCGACCCACCGTTTCGTTCAAGCAACTAGCACAGGACCGGACATCCTGCTCGAGCGGAAGGCCTACGGCGAGATTCACCAGGAGCACGAGGCGCGGAATCTCCGCGGACGTATGTACCTGCAAGCCGATGGAGCGGGCTTGCTCACGAATGAGCGCTTCGATTTCAAAGGGAATCTCAAGGAGAAGACCCGCCGGCTGGCCGTGGAATTCCGGGAACGAGTGGACTGGGCACCACTCGCCGATCTGAACGACCTGGCGCAGTTCGAGACGACTGCGCTGTCGCATCTCGAAGACGAAGACGAACCCTTCTCTCATCGAATGGCCTACGACGCATTGAACCGGCCGATCAGCCTCACGACCCCAGATGGCAGTGAAACACGACCGAGCTACAACGAGGCAAACCTCCTCGAGGCGATTGCCGTACGCCTTCGCGATGCCCAAGGCCAGACCGCCTTCGTCAACAACATTGACTACAACGCCCGCGGGCAGCGGATCCTGGTTTCGCATGGAAACGGCGTGACCACACGCTACACATACGATGACTTCACCTTCCGACTCGTACGCCTGCTGACCACCCGATCGTCCGACAACCGCCCGCTGCAGGATCTGCACTACACGTACGATCCCGTCGGCAACATCACCGAGATCCGGGACGATGCGCAGGAACGGAGGTTCAATGATAACCAGGAGGTCTTGCCACGCTCGCGCTACGAATACGACGCGCTTTATCAGCTCGTTCTCGCAGAAGGCCGTGAGCACAGCGGGCAGAATGCCACCGTGCCGCGGGATCACAGCCAAAGCCCGCCCGTTCAGACGCCCCACCCGAACGATGTCCAGGCGGTGCGCAACTACAGCGAGCGCTATGAATACGACGCCGTTGGAAACATCCTGCGGATGATACACACGGCAAGCAACGGCAGCTGGACGGCGCCCTATGCCTACGCATCCGATAGCAATCGCTTGCTAGCGACGACTTCCCCCGGTTTTGATCATGATGCACACGGCAACATGATCCAAATGCCGCATCTCCCGGAGATCGCCTGGGACGTCGATGACCAGATGCAGCGCTGTGATCTCCAGGGCGCCGGACAGGTTTTCTTTACCTACGATGCCGCGGGCCAACGCGTGCGCAAGGTTCATGAGCACCTGGGCAGCACAGTCGATGAGCGGATTTATCTGGGCGGCTATGAAATATTCCGCCGGCGCGTGAACGGGGCACCGCGCACCGAGCGCCAGACGCTGCATGTCATGGACGAGACGAAACGCATCGCGCTCGTGGAGACCCTAACGCGCAATGAAGGCTTTGAGATTCCTGGACCCACTCCCCGCCAGCGCTACCAGTACACGAATCATCTCGATTCGGCGATGTTGGAGTTGGACGCCAATGGCCAAGAAATCACTTACGAGGAATACCATCCGTACGGCACCACGGCCTACCACGCCGTCCGCAGCGAGGTCGAAGTCAGCCCCAAGCGCTACCGGTACACAGGGAAGGAACGGGACGAAGAAACGAGTTTGTACTACCACGGTGCGAGGTACTATGCGCCGTGGCTGGGGAGGTGGACGGCGGCGGATCCTATTGGGTTGGGGGACGGGGTGAACCGATACAAGTACGTACAGGACAATCCAATCGGGAAGCGCGATCCTTCCGGTAGTCAATCGCAAAACGAACTGGGTACCGATCTGCTGGCGAATCAGCTCGCTATACTGATTGACTTGGGTAGAACTACTGACCCTATGCAAAGAGAGGCGCTACTTTACGAACTAGAAACCGTCAATATTGCGCTTGCAGAAATTAATTCTGCCGGTGAACCTGAAGCGCGGGGTGGCGATCTTTTGGAGGCAGCTGGAAGAGGCATAAAACGGACCGTCACTACTCGCGTTAAATCTGCGGTAGATGCGATTCGGAATTTTGATCCTGTGGCCAACGCCAAGCAAACTTTCCAGGATCCTATTGGAGATTACTTGGAGAGAAACATTGCGACACAAACCTTTAATTCCATAGCAGGTTTTTTTGAGAAATGGTCAGCTTCAAGCGAGGTGGATAAAGCGCTTGCAGCAAGTTTAGAGAGTGGAAATGAAGCCGCCATTACCTCTAGCACTGAATCGTTCGCAGAGACAACGTCAGATCTTTTAATAGACGCATTTACCCTAGGTTTTGCAGTCGGGGGAATAAATATAAAAGCCAAAGTGGGGGCACCGGCCAAACCATCTGCGTCTTCGCCGCCCCGGCCGACTAGTAGAAAATCCTCATTACCCGAAACTCCTAAGACCGATAATTTGCCACAAGGGGGGAGACACCGCAGCGGCCGCAGGAAGCGCCGCCGCGCGCAGGACTCGTTAGAACAACAGGAGGGACTTGAGAAAGCGCAGCGCAGACGAAGAAAGTCTGAGAGAAAGGAGGTTGATGATGAAGATCCAACGGCACCCCCGCTGGTAGAAGATACTGGCAAGACGACTAAAAATGTGAAACATGAGCTGTCAAGAGTAAGGCGGGTATCTGATATAAACGACGAACTCGATTGAATCAGGCCAATTGTGGGACTCAGGCCAGCGTACCACTATCGGCGTAGACAAACAGCGTCTCTTGTAGAAAGCTAAGGAGGGGCCTTTTCTGGGGTTTATCTGTGCTAAACCCATAGTGGACGCGCGTCGGGGTTCGCTTAGCCCGCGTAGGTTGGGGTGACGAAGGAACCCCAACAACTACGGTGCCCGGATGCTTTCCGGGTTGGGGCGATGGTTTTGGGATTTGCATGTTGGGGTTCGCAGGCTCACCTCAACCTACGGGTTGCGGCTAATTCAACGGGTTTGTGCGATGTGATGATTGGAATGACGAACGATGGGGTATCGGCGGGCAGATGTCGCGGGTGGGACCTATTTCTTCACGGTCAACTTGGCCGAACGAAAACGAACCTTACTGGTGGACCATATCAATGTTCTGCGAAAGGCGATGAAGAAGGTGAAAACAAGGCGTCCATTTCGGATTGAGGCCATGGTGGTCTTGCCCGATCACCTGCATGCCATGTGGATTTTACCGGAAGATGATACCGATTATCCAACCCGGTGGGCGTTGATCAAAGCAAGTTTCTCTCGCTGTCTAGGAAAGGACGAACGGCGCAATGCAAGCCGTATCGCCAAAGGCGAACGGGGTATCTGGCAACGGCGCTACTGGGAACATCTTATCCGCGACGAAAGGGATTATGTACGGCATGTGGATTATATCCACTACAACCCGGTGAAACATGGCTATGTCTCTCAGGTTAAGGATTGGCCCCATTCGACATTCCATCGCGCCGTAGAACGCGGTGACTATCCCCTAAATTGGGCTGCGGGACCTGAATTCGATTTTGAAACGGGTGAATTCGTTTGAGAGATGATGTTGGGGTTCCTTCGTCACCCCAACCTAAGACCTACTGACTTAGCTCATCGAGGATGATGCACTTCGAGAGTCGCTGAGCCGTTGCGCGGATGTCGAGCGGCGTACACACCGCTACCAGTTGTCACAATGAGAGACGAGACGCAGTCCGGGATCGATCTGCGCAAAGTCAATGTCTGCTGGACAGCAGGGAACCATGATTCTGATGGACGCGAACGTCCTGATGTACGCTCGCCGCGCAGATACGGCGACGGTGAACCACCCATATCGGAATTGGCTGGATAACCACTCAATAGCGCGCGGGACCATTTCTGTGGACTATTACAAAGAAAGCTCTCCGCTATAGATTTGTCGCCTTCCTAATATTCGAACTATCTCACGTTTACTCACCGCTAGATCGACTGTTATCAGAAAAAAAAATCCCCTCGGCGAGTCCTCATCCGCCTCGCTTTTCGGAAAAGGAACTATATTGATGGTTAGGCTTTCAATGCCGTGAAGCGGCGCTTGCCCCGCAGGGCAGATCAATGCGGCGGTTAGCCAGGGTCCACGCGTAGCGTTCAAACGTATCGTCCAACGGAGGTGATAAGGCGGCAGCGGCTTTCCTCTTTCCTTTCCGGTGAGAGTGGCGCGGCTGCCAATTAAAAAGCTACCGCTGACGTATGGCAATGAGCAAGAAACCAAGGGCACCAGGTTTGGTAATAGCTCACACATACGGTGAACACGGATGGCTAACAAAGACAATGCCGGGCACAAGCAGCAGAACACACCCTCCACGGAAGCTCAGCTTTCTCCGCACTCTATAAGCATTCACAGCGGCGGCGCAGTCCGCGCCACCAGCCAGAAATACCCTGTCTACCCGGTTATTGGAACCGACTCCGTAGGTGTGCCGATTTGTACCTCTCCGGAGTACTCGGGTTGGGGTAAGAACTAAACGGGGACTTGTCATGAAGGACTTTCTGATGGCAGTTCGTCGCACGGTGCTGATCATCGCCATGCTGTCCGCAGCAATGGAACTGGCATCGGCCACGATCCTGAAAGATGAAAAGAACATCAACTGGGCATCCAGGCGCGACTTAACCAGCGCCGAGTTCTCGGCGGCGTTTACTCGATACTCGCAGCAAGGGTTGATGATGATTGACGTGGACGCCTATCCAGCGGGCGGTGGCTTGCGCTATTCGATGGTTTGGCGCGCGAACACCGACAAGCGTGGCTGGGCTGAGCGCAGAAACTTGACCTCTTCTCAATACAGCGATTGGTGGAACCGCTATCGACAGCAAAAGTACCGCCCGCTCGCTATTGCGGCGTACCCGAGCGGAAATCAAGTTTTGTGGGCCGGTATATGGGTCGAAAACAGAGAAAACATCAGATGGGCCTCCTATCGAAACCTAACCAGCGCCCGTTACGGCGAAATTTTCAATCAACTGAAGAGCGCGTATCGCTTAGTCGATATGGAGGCCTATCAAACACCGGAGGGCCTACGTTATTCCGCGATCTGGTACCAAAACACCGACAGCCGCCTCTGGGCACAACGGCGCAACATGACACGCTCGCAGTATCAGGCCGAGGTGAGCGCTCGAAGCGTCCAAGGATATGTCGTCGTCGACTATGAATCGTACGAAACCAGTGCCGGTCGGCAGTATGCAGCCATTTGGGAAAAGAAGCCAGGCTACGCATGGCAGGTCCGTACCGGACGCACCGCGACGCAATTCGCCAATCTGTGGCGCCAGTATCGCGATGAAGGCTACCGCCTGGTCGATTTCGAGCGTTACCGGATATCCAACGGTAACCGCTATGGCGGTATTTGGGTAGAAAACAATTGGCGCTTTCGTTACAGCCGCAAAGACGATCTCAATATGGCGATGGCAAACTACCGCACTACCAATGATCTTCCGGGCGTTTCGATCGCGATTATCCGCAATGGTGCGACGCTGTACCGTCGCGGCTTCGGCTTTGCCGATGTCGATGACGGTAAAGTCGCGCATTCCGGAACCGTTTATAACTCCGCTTCCGTTTCCAAGGCCGTCGGCGGCACGCTGGCAGCGAAGTTAGAGGACGAGCGCGTGCTACGAAACGGTTTGCACTTCTCCCTAGACCTAACGAACAACACGTCAAATTATGTGGCGAACCTTCCGTCGCAGCACACTCATACGGTCGAGCAGACGCTTTCTCATCTGGGCTGCATAGCCCACTACACCACGACGCCCAGCATCAGCAATCAGACCGTCCACTATGCGAACGCGACAGCGGCAGTCGCCAGCATCTCGAGCACCAGCTTGGTCAGCGGTTGTACGATCGGCAGTACCCGGTCGTATTCGACACCTGCGTTTACGTTCGCCGCGGCCGCCTTGGAGCAAGCCACCGGGCATACCATCAATGAGTTGCTACAAGATGAGCTATTCGAGCCGTTTGGCCTCGGAAGCATGCGCGTGCAGTTTTCTTCGAGCACATTACCAACTAATTACGAGCGCGCCACGCCCTACGATGGCAGCAACAACGAGACCACCTACAGAGACAATAGCTGGAAAGTTATTGGCGGCGGTATTGAAACCAGCGCGTACGATCTAGCGCGCTTTGGATGGAAAGTGCTCAATGCGGAGATTGTTACTGCCAACGTGCGCGACAACCGCTTGTGGCAACGTGTCAATCCGAGCTTTACCACGGGACTCGGTTGGGAGATAAGGACCGTCGGCGGACGTCGGGTCGCCGAAAAAGACGGCAGCTGGCGTGGCGCACGCGCCTTCGTGCGTGTGTATCGGGACGACGGGTTGGTAATCGCCGTCATGGCAAACAAAAACGCCGGTAACATTGGCGCACTAACCAGCCGCCTCGCCAACATTGTTTTGAACTAAAGCGCTTCCCTCTCCGCTTTTCTGAAAAGGAACTATATTGACGGTTAGGCGTTGAGTGTCGTGACTCCAGTGGAGGTGATAAGACGGCAGCGGCTTTCCTCTCTTCTCTCTGGTGAGAGTGGCGCGGCCGCTAATCTAAAAGCTAGCGCTCACGTATGGCAATGAGCACGAAAACCAAGGGCACCAGGTTTGGTAATAGCTCACACATACGGTGAACACGGATGTCTAACAAAGACAATGCCGGGCACGAACAGCAGAACACACCCTCAACGGAAGCTCAGCTTTCTCCGTCCTCTATAAGCTTTCCCAACGGCGGCCCGGCCATCGGCACCAGCCAGAAATCCCCTGTCGATCGGGTTATCGGAATCGACTCCATGAGGATGGCGGCTCCTATCTCATCGGAGCGCACTGGTTTAGGCCCGCAGTTTTCGCGTTCGTACGATTCCGAAGCTTGTAGCCGGACGGTCCGGTTTACGCTGGCCGCTGTCTATTTCTTTATTCTTCCGTCGACCGATAACGTGGAGACCGGACTGAGAAAAATTTAGGTATCGAATCCACACAGAGAGAAAACGGCGAAAGCAGCGGTGGCGGTCCCAATAGATTGTCCGCGGCACGAGCCCCCACCCGCCAACGATAAAGGAACATCGCCATGAAAAAAGATGATGAGTTAAGGCCGGGAATGCGCAATGGAAACGTTAAAAGCCTTAAAGAAAAGCTATTGAATCTAGGCTACCAGCTTGGCGAGCATGCATCCGACCACTTCGATGATGCACTTAGCGACGTCGTAAAATTAATACAAGAAAAAGCTGGGCTAAATCCGGACGGGGTTGTCACCACTCAAACCCTGGATGTAATTGAAGAGGAATTACGTACCCGACCCAGGGAGGACAATCGCGGCGGCAACGGCGAAGACGAGACCCGCTGGATCGTCCGCGGCATTGTGCAAACCCCCGACGGCCAACCGCTCCCCGGCGCCACGGTGAAAGCCTACGACAAAGGCATCCGGCAGGAACGGACCCTGGGCGGCACAACGACGAATGAAAAAGGCCGTTATGAATTAGCCTATCGCGCACCACCGTCCGGACGGGTAAGCCTTCTCGTTCGTGCCTTCAATCGAGAAGGCACGGAAATAGCGGCATCAGAGATTATCTGCAAAGCAAGCCCGGAGGAAGTGGTCGATCTGGTGCAGGGCGATGAGCCCTTCCGAGGCGCGAGCGAATACGACGCGCTCGACCGAGCGGTCACGCCTCTTCTCGATCAGGAAAGATTGCGGGCAAAAGACTTGAATGAAGAGGACGTGAAGGTCGTGGCGTGCAAGCTGGACCTTGTCCCTGAGCATCTTGCCTACTACGTGGTGAGCGATCGACTGCACGCTGCAATTGACGTCCGGCGGGAAGCGCTGTACGGGTTGGTGCGCATGGGCTTGCCTACCGACGAATACGCCCTGGTCGGGCAACCCCCGGCGCTAGTGCGCCGCACCCTCACGGAAGCGGTCGAGCAGAACGTCGTCAGCCCGCCGATTATTGAAGCACTTCCCAAGATTCTCAAGCAGTTCGCTGACCACATCACCCGGCTTGCCCTTCGCGAGACGGAGCCGGACGACACCTCTATGGCGGACATCCTGGATGCCGCCGGCCTAGCCGCCGATCGCCGCCGCCCGCTTATCGATCGCTACGTGAAGCATACGGGATCGGTCAAAGATTTCTGGGAGGAAGTCAAAGCCCAAGGTGAGCTTACGTCGGGTGAAGTGGAGGATGTTCAGTACTCGGTGGCCGTGGCTGCCATTGGGCTAAAACATAAGCCGTTTATTCGTCGAGTCATGCAGCTGCGGGGCACAAATGGAATCGGGCGAGACTTTCGCGATCTCAGCCATCTGGATGCCGGCGAATGGAAATCCGTTTTGGCCGAAGAGGTGAACGGCGAAAAGGTAGGTGCCCCCGCCACGTTGGGCGGGGATGAGGATGAGCGCATCGATCGGTTTGCCAATTTCCTTGCGCGGATCATGGAATTATCGAATCCCACTCCGGCGCTGACAGGTCGCTTGAAGCGACGGGCGGAGGTTCCGGAGGGGCTGCAGCCCGTCCTCGAGTTCGTGGAGCTCAATCCAGACTTCGACTTCCGCGCAACGCGGTTCCCCGAATACCTCCGGGACCATCCGGCGGCACTCGACGGTGTCCGCGACCCCGAAGCCACGCGTACCGCGATGGCCACGGCGCACCGCTTGTTCGACATCGTTCCTGAGAACCGGGACAAGGTCTTGCCCGCGCTCCTTCAAAAAAAGATCGTCTCCGCTTGGACGATCCGCCGCCAAGGTGCCGCCGCCTTTCTCCGGAAGAACTCGGATCTGCCGGGCGGAAGAGAAACAGCCGAAGAGGTGTATCGGCGAGCCGATTTAAAAGTGGCGGCCGTCACCCATGCGCTGAGTTTAACCATGGCAGTCAATCCCGTTAACCTTCTTTATTTCGATTTCGGATTCCTGGAGGACAGGATAGCGACACTTCAGGATTTGTTCGGCTCGTTAAGCCAGTGTCAATGTGAGCACTGCGCGTCGGTGTTGAGCCCGGCAGCGTATTTGGTTGATGTCCTGCATTGGTTAGATAATCGGGATTCGACGGATCCAGAAAGCACGACGGCCTTAGATGTGTTGTTGAGCCGACGGCCCGATATCGGCGAGATCGAGTTGAATTGCCACAACACGCTTACGCCTGTGCCGTATGTCGATCTCGTCATAGAAGTCCTGGAGCACCATGTGGTCGGCCAAGTTGGCTTTACCAACCAGACCACTCGCACCGCCAATGAGCTAAGGGCCAATCCTGAGCACCTGCTGCCCGAGGCCTACGGCGAGCAGCACTTGGCCTCCGCAATTTATCCGTGGCTGCTTCCTTTCAACCTTTGGCTTGCTGAAGCCCGTGCTTATTTGGGGCATCTCGGCGTCCCGCTGCATGAGCTGATGCGGCATTTCCGACTGCCGGGTGGCTCCCCGACGGATCTCGAGGTGGCGGGGGAATCGTTAAATCTATCGACACGAGATCGGGAAATCGTTACGGGGACCGCTCCAGAAGCCGCGCGTGATTTCTGGGGCCTGCCGGCGCCAGAGCCTGGATGGAGCACATTGCTCACCACCCGTCGGACTCGCCTGGTACTCGATCAGTCCGGGCTTTCTTTCGAGGAATTACGGCCGTTATTGGATGTCCCGTTCATCAATCTCGGGCTCTCCCTGCAAATGGTGTTTCCGGAAGCCGATTGCGACTTGGAAACTGCCACCATCACAAATCTCGGGGTGCCAAACCTTGATCGCATGCATCGATTTGTCCGTCTGCAGCGAAAGCTTGGCTGGACAACCGTGGAGTTGGGGAAAGCGCTCGAAACGCTGGGGAAGGCCCTCCAGGAGCTGGAGAATGCCGGCCCGAATGCTGACCTCGATGACGCCATGTTGCAGCGCTTGGCGGAAATCAAGTCGTTGCGAGACAACCTCAAGGTTTCGTTCGACACGCTCCTCAGCTGGTGGAGGAGCAAGCTCGAGACTCGGAGCTTCGTCGAGGGAGAAGAGCCGCTATATGATCGGACCTTTTTACGGTTTGACGTAAATAACGAAGCGCTGGAAGTCTTCGAGCTGGATGACGCCCGCGAGGAACTCAGAAATAGCGGGATGACCTTACCCCAACATGCCGCGCTCGTGCATGGGGCCTTGGGTATTACGGCAGAGGCCTTCTCGGAACTGGTCGAGCAGGATCTGCCGGACGACACCCTGTCCTTAGCGAACCTGACACGTCTTTACCAAGCGGTTTCCCTCTCAAAAACCTTGAAATTGAGCGTGCCGGATTATCTGAGTCTCCGACATCTGGCGGCCATCGACCCCTTTGGTCCGAACCAGATGCCGGAGACCGTTAAGTTCGTTGAAACATCAGATGTCATCAAGGCGTCGGGGCTGTCGCTGCCAGTCCTGGACTATCTGTTCCGCCATCGGGTCGCCTCGACCGTCACCGAAGCTCTTTCCGATGAGCAAATCGGACAAGCGTTGCGAGCCCTGAGAGAGGGACTCGCCGCCATCCGTCGAGACCACGCCGTGACCACAGATCCGGACGGCGCCCAGACAGCGGCAAAATTGGCACTTGTTCTAGCACAAGAAGAAGTGAACCGTGCCATAACGATCATCAGTGGCGTGTCTGAAGAAGACAACGCGGCACAAGAAGATTTTATTGAGACTTCCTTTGCCAGCTTTCTGGACACAGCCGAAGCCGTTGCGACTCTGGTGAACGATACCCCGAATCTCAGCCAGGAGGCGCGATTCAACTTCATATTAGATCGCCTCCAGCCCCACCTGATCAGGGCGGAGAGCCGCAACCTGGTGATCCAGAGTCTCGCCGAAACGTTTGGCTTGGAAACGGAGGTAGCTGAGGCGCTGCTCACGCGATTCGTCAGTCATCCGGTGTCGGCGAATGAACCGAGTATCAGTCTCTTCCTGGAACCTTCGTTTGCCGAGGTGCCAGAGCAACCGCAGGGTGGAGAGGGCGGCGACGAGATCGTGCAGCCTCCTCTTCCAGACCCGGCGGATTTTCCAGATCACTTCCATTTGTTCCACCGGCTCCAAAAGAACGCGTTACTTTTGATCTCCTGGAAGGTGGTCAAGGAAGAAGAGGTTGTTTTCCTGTTTGAGCAAGGCCCGGCACTGGGATGGCTCGACCTCAACGCCCTGCCGGTTGAGCAAACCGACGACAGCCAAAGCTTATTCCTCTCATGGATGAAGATGACGCAGGTCATCCAGGCATGGGCGAGGTTGCGGGCCACGACTACAAACATCTTCACCTTTCTTGATGCTGTGGCTCGCCCTGAGGCCACCCGAGAAGCTGCCCTGGATATCGTTGCCGAGCAAAGTCTCTGGCCGCGCGCCGACCTCGAGTTTTTGACGGGTGGGCAAGCCTTCAACCTTCAGTTTCCAGAAGATTACCGTGATGGGCAATTTCTCGTACGCCTCTCTGAGTGCTTTCGTTGGCTGAAGCGCCTCGGTGTTTCGGCTCGGGATGCTTGGGATTGGGCACATGCCGCTGAGCTCGGTGCAGCGCAAGAACGAGCCCAGGCCATCAAGCAGGCGGTCAAACTACGCTACGACGATGCCCAATGGATCGGCATCGCCAAGCCGCTGCGCGACCAGATACGCGAGCAACAACGGCAGGCACTTGTCGCGTATGTAATAGAACACGCAACCGATTCTGAAATCGACAGTCCCAACAAGCTCTATGGCCATCTCCTGCTCGATGTGGAGATGGCCCCTTGCATGATGACCTCCCGCATGAAGTTGGCCATGAGTTCCGCGCAGCTGTTCGTCCAGCGCATCCTCTTGAATCTGGAGAAGAGCCTGGAATTCGACGACAGCGATCGCAAGGAATGGGATTGGATGAAGCTGTACCGTGTTTGGGAGGCGAACCGCAAAGTTTTTCTGTACCCCGAGAACTGGATAGACCCTGCACTTAGGGACGATAAGACCCCCTTCTTTACCGATCTCGAAGACGGTCTGCTGCAGGATGAGATCACCGACGCAACAGTCGAACGGGAGTACCTCAAGTACCTAGAAAAGCTCCATCAGGTAGCCAATCTTGAAATCAGTGGAATTTATCGTGAAAGGGAGAGGGATAAGGATATCTTGCATGTCATCGCCCGAACCCGAAACAAGCCGAGCATCTATTTTTACCGTCGTTGGATCAATCAGACGTATTGGACGTCATGGGAACGGGTCGATGCAGGCATCGAAGGCGACCATTTAGCGCCGGTTATCTGGAATCGGCGCTTGTATCTTTTCTGGCCAACATTTTTTGAAAAAGCCGAAAAGACAATACCTTCTGAAGACGGTGGAGCTCCTCCAGAGAAATTCCTTGAAGTAAAGATAGCATTTAGCAGTTACTACAACGGCAAGTGGCAGCCCAAAATAGTCTCCGAGGAATTCGAAGAGCTCGATTGGTTCTCAAATGTGTCAGCCTTTAGCCTTAGTGTATGGACGTCAGTGGCGGAAAATGGTGACTTGATTGTCAACATAGGAGCGCGTGGTATAGATGTGCAGTTTGAGGTGGTACTTAAACAGTTCCGTTTTGTTGCTTGTAGCAATACTTTACGCCCAGTTCCTTCAACTGCAGCAGAACGAACTAATGCAGTTGAAATACCGCCAGGAACACGGCGCCGCTTCGTGGCCTTTGAAGAAAAAGATCAACATAGTTTAGAGCTGGTGACCTCAATTGATTTCTTATCTAAAGACCTTGGAAGCAATTCCGGTTCATCAAAGACAGAAGTTCTTTTATATAATAAAGGGCGTTTTCGCATTATCCCTTCTCATGCTGAGCGCCCCCTTATCAGTCGGCTGCCTTTCTTTTTTCAGGATGATAGAAGAACATTTTTAATTGTGCCTCGTGGGAGATATACTAGTAACGGAACAGTTGAAAATGATCTTGTCATCGAAAGTAATCCCACGCACATCCCCCTCGAACTACCAGATGTTGTAACGACTCTCGTTGCAAGACGCCCTGGGGATAATCGGGACCGTAGCACGACAGGACGGGGTGGAGAGGACCGAGTAGAGGTTTCCACAGCAGCGTCAAGTGTGGTTTCGGAAAGAGGCGAGGTGGTGAATCCCATATTAGCGACTGCGGTTACACCACGATCTGCAGCTCTCATGCAGTGGGTGGCTAAGAGCTTTGCCTTTCACAACCATTACCATCCATATACTTGTGTGTTACTCGAGCAGCTCACCCGACATGGTATCGCGGGCTTGCTCGATCCAGATCCTGAGGCAGAGGTTCCCGCGAAGCGGTCCCTAGCGCGTCGTCTCCGGCGTCAACAACTTCAAGAATTCTATTTCAGCGATGAATATGGTCCTCAGCAGGTTGTATTAAATGTTAAGGGTCTCGATGAAGAAGAGCGAAAAAAAGCAGGACCCGCCGATGAATTTGATTTCTCTTACAGCGGAGCCTACGGGGTGTATAACATGGAGTTGTTCTTCCATGCCCCGTTTATGATCGCGACGCGTCTAAGCGCACACCAGCGGTTTGCCGATGCTCATCGATGGTTTCATTACATCTTTAACCCGACCTACCAAGCGCAGAACCCGTTTGCCGAGCCTTGGCCCTTCCGGGTCTGGCAGGTAAAACCATTCTTTGAGGAAGGAAAAGGGCGGTCGATTCAAGGCGCGTTGCTGCTCTTGAAGTCGACTGGTTTGACAAAAAAAGAACAGGAAGACCGGACAAACTTGATCGCTCAAATAGAGGCGTGGCGTCAAAACCCTTTCAAGCCTCACCTGATCGCCCGAATGCGCCCCGTCGCGTATATGAAGGCCGTGGCCATGGCGTACCTCGATCATCTGATCGCCTGGGGGGATATGCTGTTCCGGCGGGACACCATTGAATCGCTCAACGAGGCGACCCAGCTGTATATCCTTGCGGCGGAGATCTTGGGCGAGCGGCCGACTATTATAAAAGGCCCGGAAGGAGTCAAGGTAGCTCCGGACGGGACGGAAGTGCGAACCTTCAACGATCTCCGCCCACGCCTTGACCAGTTTTCCAACGCTTTGTTGGGCTTAGAAGAGGCCCTTGCCCAAGTAGACACGGAAGGAGCCGGGACTGCGGGGGGCTTTAGCCGCCTATTGGGGACCACACGGTTTAGAACAAGCTCGCGAACGGACGGCTCCGATGGCGAAGATCGAGGGCTGTTCCTTGCCGCCGCCACCACTCCGGAAGACGACGACGCGACCCGTCCTGTATCGGATCCGGTTCTAGAAAATCCGACCCCAGCACCGCTCGGCTCGACCTTGTTTTTCTGTATATCAAAGAACGACAAGCTATTGAGCTATTGGGACACGGTCGAGGATCGGCTGTTCAAGATCCGCCACTGCATGAACATCGAGGGTGTGGTACGGCAACTGCCGCTCTTCCAGCCGCCAATCGACCCGGCGTTGCTCGTCAAGGCCGCGGCGGCGGGGCTTGACATTGCGAGTGCGCTCAACAATCTAAACGCCCCATTACCTCACTACCGTTTCCAAGGCATCATTCAGAAGGCCAAGGACTTGTGCAATGACGTGAAATCCTTGGGAGGTGCTTTGCTCTCCGCGCTAGAGAAGGGCGACGCCGAAGAACTATCCTTGTTGCGTGCAACGCATGAACTCAGCGTTCTCGAAGCGGTGCGTGCTGTGAAAATCGAATCCGTAGCCGAGGCAAAAGAAAACAAAGCCTCGTTGGATGAGACCCGAAAAGTCACCGAGGGCCGACAGACCTACTATTCAAGTCGAGAGCGCACGAACAGCAAGGAATCCCAGCATCTCAAAAATCTCGAAAAAGCTTTCGCCACTCAAACGGCCAGCCAGGTGCTTGAATTGCTAGCTGGCGCGATGGCTTTAATTCCAGATTTTGACGTGGGGACGTCAGGCGTTGCATCTCCTGTTGTCAAAGCGAGGTTTGGCGGTTCTAGCCTTAGTACTGAGATACAAGTGTACAGCCGTGCACTTCAACTCGCTTCATCAATTCACAGCTATGAGGCAAACAAGGCGTCGATCGAGGGCGGCCATGACCGGCGTATGGATGACTGGACCTTCCAGGCTGACCAGGCAGAAAAAGAACTGAGCCAAGTCGATAAGCAGATCGCAGCAGCCGAAATCCGAACCGCTATTGCTGAACAAGACCTGTCCAATCACGAGTTACAAATCGAGAATGCCAGCCAAGTCGATGAATACCTCCGGGGCAAGTTCAGCAATCGCGCCCTGTACTCCAAAATGCAGACGGATCTTTCAGGGGTGTATTTTCAGAGCTATCAGATGGCGTATGACGTCGCCAAACGGGCCGAGCGGTGTATGCGGTATGAGTTGGGGCTAGACGAGCAAGAGCCCAACATCATCCAATTCGGCTATTGGGATAACCTTAAAAAAGGCTTGTTGGCTGGGGAAAAGCTCTACCACGACCTCAACCGTCTGGAAATGGCCTTTCTGGAAAAGAATAAACGTGAGCTGGAGCTGACCAAGCATGTTTCAATCGCGATGCTGAATCCGCTGGCCCTGCTTGAGCTGAGAGAAAAGGGATCGTGTGAAATTGAACTGCCCGAGGTACTGTTCGACCTCGATTTCCCAGGGCACTACTTCCGCCGTATCAAATCGGTAGGAATCACGATTCCTTGTGTGACCGGCCCATATACCTCGGTCAACTGCACCCTACGGCTTCTCAAAGACACAATGCGCGCGCGGCCTTCGGTGAATGATGAGGAAGAAGGCGTCCTGCGTGAACGCTTCGGTGGCACCCAGGCGATTGCGACCAGCACCGGCCAGCAAGATCGCGGGCTTTTCCAGTTCGAGTTCCGCGACGAGCGGTATCTGCCGTTTGAAGGGGCAGGTGTAGTGAGTCGCTGGCGAATTGAGCTGCCGAGCGAATTCCGCCAGTTTGATTACCAAACCATCACCGATGTGATTCTCCATGTCAGCTACACAGCTCGTGACGCGGGCCAGCGTTACGCCGACGAGGTGCAGAACCGGCTCAAGACGGCGTTGGAACAGGCGGTGTCCGAACCGGGTGGGGTAGCGTTATTCGGTCTCTTCTCAGCTCGGTCCGAGTTCGCATCCGAGTGGCATCGTTTCTTGCACCCGTCCGCGGATGCGGAGCATCCGAGTATGGCGCTCGATCTCAGTCGACGGCGGTTTCCATTCCCGTTCCGCGACAAAACAATCACGATTATCCGAGTGGAGCTCTTTCTCAAGCTGCAGGACGATGACGGAGTGGATGATGCAGGGCTTACAGTAAATCTGACGCCCCACGAAGGATCTCCGACCGCAATGGAGTTTCAGCAAGGTTTTGGCGAACTATTTCACGCGACCACCCCGTCGGACCAAAGTTTGAACGGGCAACTCGGAACGTGGCTCCTGGAGGTCGAGGAAGGCGGAATTCAGGGTGGTCTCGCTAGTGAAGAAGACGGCCGATTGAACGCATCCGCGATTCGTGATCTCGCCATCGTCTGTCACTACCGGGTGACGTAGAGCAGCCCCTGAGGTTTTAACAAGTTCCAAGGAATTTATGGGCACGCCTTTGTCTGGACCTGAATTGGGGAGGTGAACAACTAATCTAAACTCGATACTGCGCTTCCTATGATGGTTTGAGTGGCAACACGTATAGGGGGCTACCATGACAACATACATCCGTTTTGCGGTGCGTTTCGTGAGCACCGTATGCTTGCTCGCACTCCTGCAATTTGCAGCACTGCCCGCGACCGCTGCCAGCTGGGTCGCGCGCCACGGATTAACGAGCGCGCAATACCAGAACGTGTTCACGAATCTCACCGGCAGGGGATACCGGCTCATTGCTGTCTCGGGTTACGACAGCGGCGGCCGGGCGCGATACGCGGCACTCTGGATCAAAAAGTCAGGGCCGAGGTGGGTCGCCCATCACGGCCTTACACCGCAGCAGTATCAGGCGAAATTCGATAGCCTCGCGGAGAGGGGTTATCGGCTCGTTTTCGTCAACGGCTACGCGATCCGCAACAAGGCTCGCTACGCCGCGATCTGGGAACAGAAGAAGGGCCCCGCCTGGGCCGCGCGCCACGGTCTCACCGCCAAGCAGTACCAAAACGTGGTCGATGCAATGGTGAGAGATGGGTTTGCCCTCACCCATGTCAGCGCGTTCAGTATCAACGGGTCTCCGCGCTTTGCGGCGATTTTCGAAAAAGGCGGTCCGCGATGGGTCGCTCGTCACGGCTTGAGCGCGGCGGACTATCAAAGCGCGTTCGACAAATTTGTGAAGCAGGGCTATCGCCTGAAGGTCGTTAGCGGCTATAGAGACGGCAATAAGGACCGCTATGCCGCGATCTGGGTCAAGTCGCGTGGGCCAAAATGGCTAGCCCGGCATGGCATACCGAGCGCGCATTACCAACAGGTCTTCGACAACTATCGCTATCAGAACTGGCAGCCGACCTATATCGAAGCGTTCAACGCAACGCGCGGTATTCGCTTCAATGGCATCTGGATCAATTCAAAGTTCGCCCAAAAGGACCTCGATCTGATCCACAGTAAAATCCGTGCTTACATGAAGGAGCACGATGTGCCGGCCCTCTCGCTGGCCATCAGCAGAAATAAGAAATTGCTCTATGCGGCGGCATTCGGGTTTGCCGACAAGCAAAAAGGCGATCCTGCAAGCCCTATGAGCCGTTTCCGCATCGCCAGCGTCTCGAAACCGATCACGCGCGTGACCATAGCGACGCTCAGCAACACCAGCCTCAACGACAAAGTGTTCGGACCCAACAGCATCCTTGGCGGTCAGTATGCAACGCCGGCAAACAACAAGAAAATCGAAGACATCACGGTCGGCGAACTCGTCCAGCACAAGTCCGGTTTTGTGAACGTAAACAAGGATGGCAAAAAAAGTGATCCGATGTTCGCTTATACGGGCACAACGCACAACGGACTGATCAAATGGACGCTAAAAAATTATCCGCTTGGCTTTGATCCTGGCACGAAGGGGAAGTATTCGAACTTCGGCTATTGCCTGCTGGGGCGGGTCATCGAAGCCAAAAGTGGTAAGTCTTATGAAGACTATACGCGGCAGAAGGTGCTGATTCCGGCCGGTGCCGATAAAATCGTCATCGGTGGTGACGAGAAAGCCGACCGGAAGCCCAACGAGGTGGTTTATTACGGGTCAGGCGCCTACAGCAGCGTTAAACCGCAACGCTTCGACTCCCATGGCGGCTGGATCGCCACGCCGATCGATCTGTTGCGTTTCATGTGGCATCAGACCGTACTGCCAACGAGCTATAACCACAACGGGGCGATGTCCGGCACGAAGGCCGTGCTTCGCCGGCGCGGTGACGGCTTTGCCTACGCTGCCGTGTCGAACACAGGCGACGGTAGCACGAAGACCATTGATAAGATTCTGGGCGAAATTGTCGACGGCGTTTCGACCTGGCCGGATGTCAACTTGTTCTGAGGGGCGCGGCGATAGCAAGTCAGACCCTCTGCATCGAGGCCACGCAAGGTGCGATTGTGAGGGTCGTCCCATGAAAAGCCTTCGCCGACGAACATCGGTTACCGAGGCAACCCGCCTTCCTAAACAACATCGCCGGGCATCAAGCCCGGCGATTCCATGTGGTAGTGTCAAGAATTGTTCGCATTTTTTCCGAAACGGTAGTTTGATCCCGGTTCAGGCGCTGGAGTCGGAAGCGCTTGAGCAGCACTATTGGCGTATATTTGAGGCTATGCCGCCCCGCGGGCGAGGGATCTAAATTCACACCTCTGTCTGCGAAGGCCAGCACCCGGCCGTATGGGGGTATCCTTGTCAACCTGCTTCGTTGGGCGACGATTCGCGGTACTGATTAGGGTACATGCTATGGGCCGAAAGCACAGTGTGGAGCTAGGGAATATACGGCGGTAAGGAGGGAGCATGGCAGACGAAACTACGCGATCGCCACGAATCACACATATCTCCTGGGGACGGATGGACGTCGATGGACTCGGCACAGGCAAGGACTTCAAGCTTTTCCCCGGCGGCGGGCGCGCCTGGAATTGGAATGAGACCGGCACCGAGCATGTGCCGGGAATCCAGCCCGCCGACGTTGCAGAGCTGCTCGACCACGGCAGCACCGTCGTTGTCCTTACGCGCGGCATGGATCTGGTATTGCAAACGTGCCCCGAGACCCTAGAGATGCTTCGCGATAAGGGGGTCACCGTGCACGTCGAAGAGACCCGAGCCGCGGTGGAACTTTACAATCGACTTGCCGAGAAGGAAGCGGTTGGGGGACTTTTCCATTCGACTTGTTGATGTGGTGATCGATGGGACCGGGCATTCTGCAATAGTGGCTGGCCGTGTTTTGAGATGGCTGCGGAGGTTGATTTGTAGGTCAAGCTTATTCTCCCGCGCGCTCGGCCCGAGTGAATACAGCCAGCCGGGCGCTGACTTGCGCACCGGCCGGTGTGGTGTGGTGGCGAACAGCAAGCCTTTCGTCCCATCATAATCGGCTTCATGGCCCGCGGGGCGCGGTTGCTGTCGATGGCGAGCCGGCCGTCTGCGACGTAGCGGCGAATATACGGCCATTGCCCAAGCGCATAGAATTGCCTTATCGGGTTGCTCCCCACCTTTTCATGACCCTTTCTCCCGCATCTCCCGCGTCCTTGGGAATCCATCGATAATAGACCCTCGCGGTGAACGTCCAATCCGTATGGCCCATCTGGGCGGCGACCCATTGCGGCGACTCGCCCGCCATCAGCGCCATTGAAGCAAAAGTGTGGCGCATTTGCCCGGGTGGGCGATAGCGAACCCCTGCACGCCGGCAGAGAGTCTCCCATTGGTGTGTGCGTAGCGCCTGGTCGCCGGTCCACCGTTTTCGCGTATGCGGGTTCTGGAAGACTTCGGCCCCCAGCAGGAAGGTGTGCTCCTTCTGCGCTTTCAGTGCGGCCAGGGCCGGCGGCAAGAGATTGACCGTGCGGTCGCCCGCTTCCGTCTTCGTGTCTTCGATCTCTTCGGCGTCCTGAGTGAGTGCGCCCTCGACGTAGATCCGTTTGTTGATCCAGTCGACGGTCCCCCAGTTGAGGGCGAATAGTTCGGATAGCCGCAGCCCCGTCCAGAATCCAAACTGGACCAGGTTCTGGAGCTGGCCTCTAGCAGCTTGGATCAGCGCGGTTCGTTCCTCATGACTGAAAGGATCGATCTTCGACTTTGTGCTCGTCGCCGAGTCACTGCGCGATTTGCGCCGGCGAATGACCTTGTTGGCCATGGGGTGATTGTGAATGAGCTCTTGCTCCACGGCTTCATTGAGAGCGCGTCGCAGAATGCTGAGCTTGTTGTTCTGCGTTTTGCGGCTCCAGCCTTGGGACTTGGCCCAATCGCGGATCAAGTGCCACTTGAGATCCGTGAGTGCGAGCTGGCCGAACTGCGGGATGATTTGGTTGAATACGATTCGTTTGTCGATAGCGCGCGTGGAGGCCTTCAGATCCTTTTCCTCGCCGCACCACCAATCCGACAGGAATCGTTCTATCGTAATTGTCGCCCCAGGCTGATCGCTGAATAGCGGCGCGTTTTTCGAGTTCGGAAACGTGGTCGCATAGTCGAACGTTCCTTTGTCGATCGCATCGAGGATGGCCGCGCGGTGACGCTCCGCGCGTTTCAGGTTAGCGGGCGTGGGCTTGAGCTTGATCTTCTCCCGGCACCGCTTCTCTTGATAGGTGAAGGAGATTTCGATGGATGACGCGCTGACGGCGCGGACACCGGTGCGTGGCTTTCTACCCATTGGTGGTATCCGTCAACACTGATCAAGACTCGGCCGTCGGGTGCTTTGCGCCAGACTTCGCCTTCGATCCAGATACCGTCGCGGATCTTGCTGCGAATCGCGTTCTCGGAGTAACCCGTGAGCTCTGAGCACTTCCTGATGGTGAGCCAGTTGACCGACATGGTGCCGGTCAGCCGCGGCCGGCTCTGGAGTTGGGTATCCACGCCAGTGGCTGGGTGAGCCGGCATGGCGGCCAATGGTCCGGTCGTTGTTCGTGGCTTTGTGATGTCTCGACCATTGTTCTCGGTTAGCGCTAGCCATCTTCCCCGCCGTCCAAGCGGGCGGGATATGCGACACTGAGAACATTAGCAACATGCTAATCATTTGGGCAAAGGAAATCCTTTTAGCATGCGGATAAGCCGCTGTGGGTTTTGGGAAAGCAAAGATGCCTTCTCCGTTCATACGACCTCCCCCTTGAAGACGACCACGCCGCAGATCGTCGCATTGGTGTTCACTTCGATGATCCGATGGGGCCAGTCAGGGTTCAGAGCTTTTAGGTACTGGCGCTCTCCTTCCACGATCAGCTGTTTGAAGGTGGCCTCATCCCCGTCCTCAAGGCGGACGACGACGTACTTCCCGCTGCCCGGTTCAGCCTGGGGATCGACGAAGATGAGGTCACCGTCGTGGAACTTGGGCTCCATGCTCTCGCCGCGGACGCGCAGCACGAAGGTGTCCTTACTACATCGAACCGGGCAGGGGAGCAGGTCTTCGGCGTCGCCCAGCTCGAAATTGCTGGCGGTTTCCGCCCATCCGCCCGCCTGAACCCACGAGATCAACGGATGCAAGCCGCGTAACTCCGGGCCCGGCTCCGCGTTGTAGGGGCGAGCCTCGGTTACTTGATTGATCTGCCGATGTGCTTCATCCATCCATCCGTTGGGCTTGCCCATCGCCTGCTCGAGCTTGGCCGCCAAGTCATCGCCGACTCCACGCGGCGTCCCCTTCGGCGTCGTGAGCTGGTTACGGATCTGACTGAGATAGGACTCGCTGGTGTTGGCGAGACGGGCGAGCGCGGCCGCCGATCCGGCTTCGGTAACCAGGAGTTCGAGGTTGCTCAGCCGAACCTGTTCGTGCCGTCGCTTCATCACATTCGCTGGGTTCGTATTTAGCACAATGATAAATATAAATGTGCTAAATGCCCGTTGCAACAACATGAGCACAGCGCTAATTTCCTGCGCATGGAGCTAAGGCAATTTCTCAGGGCAGCGAGCAAGCGGGAGCGAGCGGAGGTGGCGACAGTGTGCAAAGATTCGGTGTCCTACCTGTATCAGCTTGCGGGCAGGCATCGTTATGCCAGCGCGCTGATGGCAACCCGCATCGAGGCGCAGACTCGGCAGGTCGCTGCTCGCTCGGGCGGCCGACTCGAGACCGTGCCCCGCGAGAGCCTTGTGCGGTACCCGGAGATTTTCGAACGCGAAACGCCGCACCTCATGGTTGCCGAGGATCGGCCATGAATGGGAAGTCGGCCGCCCGGCAGGCCGTCAACGGCCGATCCTTGGGGGAGCCCTTCGAGCTGGTGCGTCTCGATGTGGCCTTGATCAGGCCATACGAACACAACCCGCGCCGCTCCCCAAACGCGGAGTACGAGCGCATCAAGGCCTCCATTTGCGTCGACGGGCTCAGCCAACCGCTCGTGGTCACCCGGCGACCGGGTGAGTCGGACTACATCGTTCATGCCGGCGGCAACACCCGTCTGCGTATCCTGAAGGAGCTGCATGCCGAGACCGGCGACCCGCGCTTTGGCACCGCCGCCTGCGTGGTCCGGCCTTGGACACGGGAGGCCGATGTTCTGCTCGCACATCTCAAGGAAAACGACCTGCGTGGTGAGCTCACCTTTCTGGACAAGGCTGTGGCGGTGGCCGACGCCAAACGGTTTCTGGAGGAAAACGCCAGCGGCCCGCTCACGCAGGTCCGCCTCGCCGAGGTGCTGCGCCAATGCGGTTACGCACTGAGCCAGGGCCTCGTTTCGCAGATGGCGTACGCCGTCGAACGACTCCGATCCATATTGCCCCAGGCCCTGGAGGGCGGTATCGGTCGCCCGCAGGTGGCCAAGGTCCGCGCATTGGATCGTGTCGCGCGGGCCATCTGGCTGGAGCGCGTAGTCGACACGGAAACCGAGTACGATCAGGTGTTCGAGACGCTTTGCCGCCGGTATGACACTCCGGACTGGGACATCGCCAACCTGCGTCGAGCGCTCGAGGCGGAGATCGCCGAGCGGACCGGCATCAGCATCCATGCGGTCAGCCTCGAGATCGATACACGCCTGTCGGGACGCGGCATGAGAGTGCCGCCGAAGCGTGACGAGACTGGCCACGGCGATCAGCCTCTCGATGCGGTCGAGCCTGACTCGGATAACGGTCAAACGTTGCCGAGCGATGCAGGTCCGCGCGCGAGCGCGGCCAACTTGCAGGGACAGCCTGGGGGCACGGCGGACACCTTCGATGCCTCGGCTGAACGCGCACGAACGGACGTGTCGTCAAACGAGGCAGACGAAGAGGATGACAAGGCGAAGGCGTCGAACATCACGAGCGGCACCCCGGCCCGAGTCGATGTGAAATCGCTGCGGGCCCGACTCTGGGTACTCGCAAGCCGTCTTGCACAACGCCACGGTCTCGGCGATCTCGTCCATCCGCTCTCCGGCCAAGGCCTCGGCTTCGTGCTGTGTGACGTCCCGGATCCGGCGCTGGTGGACCAGCTCGACGAGGAGGCGCTGGCCCAGGTGTCCATGATCTGGTGGCACCTTGCGGCGTGCGCCGAGCTCACCGTCGCACCGCTCGACGTACTGCTACCAACGCTGCCCGAGGAGTCGGTGCTCAGGCGCGCCTTGGCGGAACAGGACGCGGGTCTGCTGTTCGCGAGCGTCTGGACGCTTGATCCCGGCCACACGGGCTACCGGCTCTGGTGCCGACTGGACGAGCGCGACTGGCAAGACTTGTTGAATCTGATGGACACCTACCGAGTACTGCACCGCACCGCAGCCGCCGGTAACCAGAGCCTCTGGAGCCCGCCATGATCGGCACCAAGGAAGCGGATCTCGTCACGGCCGTGCTGCTCTATGCCATGCGCTGCCTCGCCGAGGGGGATCAGCATGCGCTGCGCGCGATGCAGTTCGGTCCGAAGGAAATCGAGGCGCTGCGCGAGCTGAATCTCGCGGATCTGTATCGGGTGGGCTCGCTGCAGGCGCACTGCCTCGCCGTTCATCTGGACCGGGACGTCTTCTGGCCGATGATCGCCCATCTGCGCGCGACCCGGGAGGCGGAGGAACTCCAGCGGGATCTGATCCAGGCGGATGCGCCGCTCGAGATGATGCGTAACCTCTTCGGCGTGGGTTCCCGAGAGTACACCCGGCTGCGTCGGATGCTGTCGGTGGAACCGGCGGTCGGTCGGCCGCCGGAGCCGGACGAGGCGACCGGCCACCGCCTTTGGCGCGCGCTTTCAACGCGTCTCACATCGGCCGCCGACGAACAGCTCGACCCGAAGGAGTATCTGGCGGTGCAGCGGGAGTCGGGCGCCTCGATGCGCGCCGTCTGGAATCTCGTTCAGCGCTGGCTGGAGTATGGCGACGTGTACGCGCCCGCGGACGCGGCGCCGACATCGCAGACCGCACCCCGGCCGGCGTCTGAGCCAGAGCGGCGTGCCGCCAGTGGCTGACTGGGGTGACCGCACGACTGCATGGCGCAAGATGACTCGGAAATCCGACCGGAAACCCACGCCCTCGATGCCCTGATCCGCGAGACCCTTGCCCGCGGACGCCGCAGCGGCGGCAACGCCGCTGACGCACTGCTGTTCTTCGGTAACCGGCACCACGCCTTCCCGGTGGTCGTCGTGCACGATCCGATCCTCGAGCCCGTCGACAAGCTGGTCTGGATGGTGATCCGCCAAGTCGCCCAGGCCACGGGTACGAAAGCCGTCTTCCCCAGCTACACCGACATTGCACGGCTGGCGAATGTGTCTTCGACGTCCACGGTCTCACGTGCTATCTCGATCCTCCGCGCGACACGCTGGCTGTCACTGTGCGCGCGAAATCGCGAAGCGAACGGTCGATTCGGCGGCAACGTCTATGCGTTGCACGACGAACCGTTGCCGCTCGTAGACGCATTGCACCTCGACCCCGGCTATATGGCGTTCCTGGACGAGGCGGCGGGTCATCATCATGCACGGGTTCGCCGGGTCGTGCAGGCCGTCTCCACGTCATTGGATCAGGACATCCGCTCGGGCAAGGACGTCCTGGCGCCCGTGAACCCGATGGAACGCCGCCTCGAAGCCCTTCACGCGATTCAGCGTGGCGGTGACCGGCGGTACTTCAGCTTCAATGCCGAGGTCATTGCAGGCCTCGCCAATTCGGGTGTGCGCCGGGACGAGAGCAGCCAGGACCAAAATTCGAAGGCGGTGACACCGGACCCTCAAAAATCGAAATCGGTACTACGTAGTAGTAGTAAATATAAAAATACAACGACAACAACACCAACAGATTCCAAGGACTCCGCGCGCGAGGCCGTGCCGCTCGAGTCGCTGATCGTCCCGCCACGGCTCAAGGACAACCAGCGCGCTCTCGCGGCGCGCTACCTGGGGACGATCCCCGTGGAGCATCGACAGCCGGTGCTGGACGAGCTGGCTGGTCGCTTCCTGGCTGAGCAACACGGCGCCAAGCCGGTCTACGACGAACTGCGCTACCTGCATCACCTCTGCGGCCAGGTGAATCGCGGCGGATTCGTGCCCAACCTCGGCCTGAAGGTGCAGGCCGAGCGCGATCGGCGCCGGCGCGAAGCAGAGCGGTTGCGGGAAGAAGCCGCGGAGCGCGAGCGTGAGCGCAAGGAACGCGCGGAACGTCCGCCCGGCGAGAACCCGATCGCCGAGATTCGGAAGCTGCTCGGCATGCCAGCGTCTCCAGAGCGGAAAACCCGCTGAACCAGCGGTACCGCGGAGCGCGATTATTACACTGTAATAATCCTCGCCGGAAAGCGCGACGCCGACCGCTGCCGTTCCCACTTCAGATAATCGCGCGCCCATGCGTTGATGGTGGCCCCGCAAGGACACTGGACGCCGAGCGCGACTTGACGTGACGCAATCACCGACCACCCATCCAGCAATGTCGCCGGCCGCCGCAACGGGCACACACATCGATGAGCGTCCAGGGGTTCTCCGCGGCGGCGCGGTGCTCACGTTGCAGACCCGTCAAGCGCAGCGGCTCGTGAAGGGCCGCAGCCACAGCCCTGACAAGCCTGCCATCATCGGACTCATCGGCTTTGCCAATCTTGTTCGGTCCGTCTGGCACGGCGCCCGTGCCGACGATCCGTATGCCGACTGGTGGATGCTGAAGATCCACGAGGCGTTGGAGCAGGCGAAGCGAGAGCTCTCTAGCCAGGAGCGTGAAGTCGAGGCCAGGCTGGAAGGCCTGGATGCCCTCGAGGTGGCCTTGCCGGCGTCGACCAAGCCAGCACGGGTGAGTCTCAACTTCAGTAACCCCTATGCGTTTCACGCGGCCCGCGTCATCGGAGCGTTCGACGTAGTGGTCTGCAAGGTCCTGAGTGCGCGTCATGTGGGGCTTCTCGCGCGCGATGAAGCCGAAGGCATGCTGCACCAGGGCGGCCGCGTCGTGCGACGTGTGCTGCAGAGTCCTGTCGGCTATCGCTTCCTCGGTGTGACGCGGCGCGACCTCTCCCAGGGTACGGCGAAGGCGTTGCACGCTATCGAGGTCATGGGCGAAGTGCCGGGTGACGTGCTCACGGGGACGTGCCGCGCGCCGCACGCGCCCACGGCCGTGGATCAGCCTCGAGAGAATCCTCTCACCGATCCAACAAGGCTCCGCCCATTGCCGAACCTCGGGTAACGCCCAGACTCGGCGGCCGCGAATCGCTGCGGTGGCCGGATACGTTTGCTCTGGTCTCAGAATCCCTCAACCGAATAATCACGACATCGATCATTGTCGTGAGCGCCGCCGTGTCGGTATCCGAAGTCACTACGCCGAAGAGACTCAGCATCACCCTGGATCCGGGGTTGGTGCTGGAGCGATTGATCCTGCGGCGGCTGGCCGACCTGCAGCGCAAGCGGGGTCAAGACTGGCTGCGGTCGCTGCTGGTGCAGGGGTTCCTCGCGGAGGGTCGCTGGCTTCGCTCTGGCGACCCTCGCGGCAGCCATTGCGGCGTGCCCGTCGAGCCCGCCGTCCCAACGACACCGTTCTCTCGATGGCTGCAAGGCGCGCACGACAACGGCGGCAGCGACCAGGAGTCAGCGCCGCGTTCTGCGAAGGCGCCAACGACGCCGCCCAGCACGAGCTGCAATTCCAAACCTTTTGCCCATCTCCGCAAGGTGATCGGCTGAACCCTGTAACCGACGAGCCGGAGGTGACCGTGGCCGACAGCGAGACACTGAACCCCATCAGCATCGGCCTGGACGACGGCTATGCATTCACCAAGGTTGCGATGCCCGACGGGCGCCTGATCGCGATCCCGTCCCGCGCGCGGATCGGTCGCTCCAACGTGACCTGGCTTAACGGCAGCGAACAGCGGGTGTTCGAGTACGAGACCGACGACACGCTGTTCGCCGTCGGCGAGGTGGATGGCGAGCCGACCCATTTCGACGGCTATCCCTCCTCTGGTCTGAACCGCGCCATCGTCCAGCACGCTTTGCACGAAGCGGGCCTAGCGGGCCAGTCCGTGCACGCGGTATCCGGGTTGCCGGTCAGCAGTTTCTACCTGAAGGACGGCGACCAGCGGCTGGAGCTCATCGAGCGCAAGCGGGCGAGCCTGAAGCAGGCCGTGCAGCCGATCGACGGCCGTTTGCCGGCCGCGATTGCGTTCCACGAGGTCATTCCGGAAGCGCTCGCGGCCTGGTACGACCACATCATCTCCGAAGCCAATGGCGGCGTGCAGCTCGAAGCCGAGCGCCTCGGTGTGCCCGTCGCGGTGATCGACATCGGCGGACGGACCACGGATTTCGTGGTGGTCGCCGACCAGGCCGTGCGCCACGACAGCTCGGGTTCGCTGCGTTGCGGGCTGCTCGATCTCAAACGCCACGTCGCATCAGCCATCCGCGCCAAGTTCGACCTCGAGGAGCTCTCCGAGCGCGCGACCGACGATGCGGTGCGTAGCGGCAGCGTCCGCCTGTTC
>JAUILK010000029.1 GCA_030433275.1 Gammaproteobacteria bacterium | reverse complement strand
CTCGTGCGCGCGCCTGCTTGCGCCAGTTGTACAGCGTCGCCGCCGAAATGCCTTCCTCCTCGGCCAACTGCGCAATCGTGCGACTGCACGGCGGCAGGAGCTTCTTCAACACCGCTTCCTTGTGCTGGTCGGAATACTTCATCGAAACCCTCACAACGCCCCATCTCGGTTTCAGACTCTAACATCGGGGGAGGTTCCAACTAGCCTGACAGTGGGGGCGGGGCGCTTTGCACAGGCGGGAGGGAGCGCCGAGCTGACAGGAACGGAAAATGTGACGACAGGTAACGGGATCTTTAACGTGAACAGGTCAATTTCCGATTGACGCATCTGCGAAGGCAGTTCATACGAAGACCACTATGCTGAGACGGTCCGCACGGATCTACTCTCACCGTTCTCCGATGTTTGGGCAGCGCGCCTGAAATTTGTGAAACAGTCAGATCGCAGAGGATACCCTTTAGGGCTTTGTACGGACTGGCTGTTGAAGAAGGCAGTGTGTTCCGACGGGCGGGTTCAAGTGTATCCTTTTATTTGGTCTGTTGCTGGACTTTTCTCTCTGACTTTGGGCTCTGATGATGCGCCGCGCGCCAGGTCCGCAGTTGAACTGCGATCGTTCAGTTGGATTCACTTCCCTATCGGGGGCCTTAGCAGATGGTTGATGTCAATCGTCATACCGGCAGCAAAGGAGTCTATGCAAGCGGTTCTCAGTTGCCAGAATCGTCCGCGTTGGTGACGGGCGAGCAGCACGATTGGCATGCTTTGGCCCCGGAAGTAGCGCTCCAGCACTTCGGTGGCAGTTTGGAAGGCCTACGCTCGATCGATCTGGCCGAGCGGTTCGCTCGGTATGGCGCTAATCGCTTGCCGGCCGCGAAACCGCGCAGTGTTGCCCGCCGGCTACTCGGACAGTTCCACAATCTTCTGATTTACGTGCTCTTAGGGTCAGCCGCGATCACCGCTGCGCTCGGCCACGGGATTGATACGGCTGTGATTCTTGGGGTCGTGATTGTCAATGCTCTGGTCGGATTCGTTCAGGAAGGTCGAGCCGAAAAAGCGCTCGATGCGATCCGCAGCATGTTGACGCTTCGGGCCTCTGTATTACGCGACGGACATCGGGTAACGGTGAGTGCGGAAGAGCTGGTCCCGGGAGATCTTGTATTAGTGGAAGCGGGCGATCGAGTGCCTGCGGATCTGCGCCTCATACGCTGTCGGAACCTTCAGATCCAGGAGTCGGCGCTTACCGGAGAGTCGGTCCCCGTCGAGAAGTCACCCGATGCCGTTGCAGCCGATACGGCACTCGCCGATCGGACCTCGATGGCTTTCTCCGGTACGCTCATCACGGCGGGGCACGGTACGGGAGTAGTCGTGGCCACCGGTAACGTCAGCGAGCTTGGCCGGATCAGCGCGCTCGTCGGTACCGTCGAGACCCTGGCGACGCCTCTGCTCCGGCAAATGGATCGATTTGCGCGGTGGCTAACTGGCGCCATCCTGGCGACCGCCGGTGCGGTCTTTGCGTTCGCGACTTTGATCCAGGACTATGCAGTGGCTGAGGCTTTTCTTGCCATGGTCGGCATGGCTGTGGCTGCAATTCCCGAAGGGTTGCCGGCAGTCATGACGATTACGCTCGCGATCGGTGTGCAGCGCATGGCCGCCCGCAACGCCATCGTCCGGCGTCTACCGGCGGTCGAAAGCTTGGGCTCCGTATCGATTATCTGCACCGACAAGACAGGGACATTGACGCGAAACGAGATGACGGTCCGTACCGTCGTAACGGTTCACGATGTCGTTGAAGTAACCGGTGTCGGCTACGAACCGCACGGCGCCTTCCGTTCCGCCCAGCGGGATGTCGACCCGCGTGGAGATCTATATCTCTGGGAGCTGAGCCGGGCGAGTCTGCTTTGTAACAATGCCAACCTGCGACAGACGGACGAGGGTTGGGTTGTCGATGGCGACCCGATGGAAGGTGCTTTGGTCGCGCTTGCCATAAAAGCTGGGCATGAGGCACCGCTGCTGCGTCGGCAGCTCCCGCGTACCGATGAAATCCCCTTCGATGCCCAGCATCGTTTTATGGCGACACTGCATCACAGCCACGAAGACGGTGCTTTCCTTTGCCTCAAAGGCGCACCGGAGCGGGTCATCGAAATGTGCGAGCACCAGCGCGGAGAGACAGGGAATAGGCCCGTGGATGCTGAGTTCTGGCACAGACAGGTCGAAGCCCTTGCCTCGGAGGGTCAGCGGGTTCTTGCGGTTGCCGTGAAGCCGCTGGCGGTCGGGCATCGGGAGCTCACTTTCGCTGACGCGGAAAGCGGATTGGTGCTGCTCGGCCTTCTCGGGCTGATTGATCCCCCGCGCGATGAGGCTGTTGCAGCCGTGCGCGACTGCCGCGCAGCGGGCATTCGCGTCAAAATGATCACGGGAGATCACGCGGCTACGGCCCGTGCGATCGCCCGCCAGCTCGGGCTGGAAAACCATCATGATGTTGCGACCGGTCAGGTGTTGGAAGCGCTCGACGATGCCGCGCTCCGGCGCTTGGCGTGGCCGACCGACGTTTTCGCGCGGACCAGTCCAGAGCATAAATTACGCTTGGTAAAGGCTCTTCAGGCCGAAGGTGCCGTTGTAGCAATGACAGGCGATGGTGTGAACGATGCACCGGCGCTCAAACGGGCTGACGTCGGCATCGCCATGGGCCACAAAGGTACCGAAGCTGCCAAAGAAGCGGCCGAGATGGTGCTGGCTGATGACAATTTCGCCTCGATCGCCGCGGCGGTGAGCGAGGGCCGTACGATCTACGACAATCTCAAGAAGGTCATCGCTTGGACTTTGCCGACCAACGGAGGTGAATCGCTGAGCATCATAGCGGCTCTGCTCCTCGGCCTCACGCTTCCGATCACGCCGGTCCAGATCCTGTGGATCAACATGGTGACGGCGGCGACCCTTGGCCTTACACTCGCCTTCGAGCCGACAGAACCCGATGCCATGCGGCGATTGCCCCGGCGCGCCGACGAGCCGCTGCTTTCAGGCTTTCTTGTTTGGCGGGTTCTTCTAGTATCCGTGCTGTTTGTGGCCGGCGTCTTCGGCTCGTTCGCCTGGGCGTTGAATCGCGGCCTGCCTCTTGAGGAAGCACGGACTATTGTGGTCAATACCATTGTGGTGATGGAGATCTTCTATCTTTTCAGCGTGCGTTACCTTCGCCTTACATCGTTAAGTTGGAGCAGTGCGTTGGGTACGCCGGCCGTCCTGATCGGCGTGACTCTCGTTACGGTTCTTCAGCTCCTTTTTACGTATGTACCTTTCATGCAGGATCTCTTCGCCTCACGGCCGGTTGCGCCCCTTGACGGTATTGCGATCGTGGGCGTGGGTGTTGCCCTTCTTGCTGTACTTGAGCTTGAGAAACTCATCTGGCGAAAATTTGGGTGGACGGTTCAGCCATGATAGGTACCGCAGATCATTAGTGGGTAATCTTTTCTGGCCGGGTGGATGTTCGAGACGGTCAGGGATACACGTGCAGGCTTGGCATCAGCTTTTCCAGCTCCGACCGTGTGTGCCTTCAATCAGCTATGCTTCCTCCTCCGCCGTCCGCTGTGAAAGCTGAGAGGAGAAACCGCACGGCTTCTCCTGGGCTCAACCGACACGCTATCCCCTTGCAGCGAATGATGATCGGCGCGGTATCGGTTGGCGCGCTGGCTACGCTGAGAGCCTTACCGGTGATGTTGATCTGCAGGGAGTGTCCGCGATGGCGCAGCTGGAATCTGAGCTGCGAGAGCGCCTCCGGCAGCGCCGGATTAAGCCAGAGCTCATCCCCTCTTAATTCGAGGCCCGTGTAGCAGCGCTGAATCAAATCGACGGTCCCTGCCATGGCACCGAGGTGGAGGCCCTCAGCCGTCGTGCCATCCTGAATGTCGCTGAAGTCGCTATGGAGAGCCTGTTTGAACAAGTCCCAAGAACGGGACCGATTCGATCGCGACAGCACCCATGCATGGACGACACCGCTGAGCGTGGAGCCGTGCGAGGTTCGCCGCAGATAATAGTCGATGTTCTTTGGGATCATGGCCCCGTTGAAGCTATACCCTAGCCGGGTGAAACTCTCGACAAGCGCCTCAGCCGAGAACAGGTAGAACAGCATTAAGACATCGGCCTGTTTGGAGAGCTTGTATCGGTTCGGCGTATCGCCCTCCGCCTCGAGGATAAGATCGAGGCGCATGAGATTTCCGTATCGGCGCTGATATGTTTTCCAATCGAACTCCTCGAGCTGTTCGTAGCCTTCGAATTGACTGATGATTCCGTCGTCGTGAAAAGGCATGAACATCTTTCGGCTTATATCTTGCCATCGGTCGCGCTCAGCACGGCTTACTCGCAGCGTTTCGCAGAGCTCGCGGCAGCGTTCGTCTGGCAGAAGATCGAACAGATGCAAGGCGTGCTCGATGCACCAAGCGGCCATGAAATTGGTATAGGCATTATTTTTCAAGCCAGGCGTTTTGGCTTCGGGATAGGCGTCATGGAACTCATCCGGCCCCATGACGTCGCAGATTTCATAGCGTCCCCGCTCAGGGTTCCACTGGGCGATGCTGCTCCAGAACCGCGCGATCTCCAGCATGATCTCGGCGCCATAGACATAGAGGAATTCGTGATCATCCGTTGCGCGGTAATACTGCCAAGTATTGTAGGCGATCGCAGCGTTCACATGCCGTTGCAGGCGCGTATTATCATTTATCCACCTGCCCGAGCGTGGGTTGAGGAACATCGTATCGGTCTCCTCCCGGCCGTTGCTGCCGCTTTGCCAAGGGAACATGGCTCCGCGGTAACCTGCCTCGCGCGCCGCCCAGCGCGCCTCGGGCAGGCGGCGCCAGCGATACAGTAGAAGTGCCCGCGTGAGCTTTGGGAGTCGGTGGTTCAGGAAGGGGAAGATGAAGAGCTCGTCCCAAAAAATATGGCCACGGTAGCCCTCGCCGGTCCAGCCTCGCGCTGGGGTGCCGGTGTCGAGGTCGATCGTGTGCGGCGAGACGGATTGCAGGAGATGGAAGATATGCAATCGGAGGAGGCGGTGGGTATGATGATCCGATTCGTTTCGTGCCTCTACGAACCCGAGGCCGCAGCGGCGCCAAAGCTGCAGCCAGGCGAGCGTGTGGCTTTTGGCCAGCTCTGCGAAACGGCTGGCACGTGCGACGGACGTCACTGCTTCCAGGCGGGTGCCGGCGCTGGCCCGGTCGCGCGAGGTATATACTGAGACAATTTTCTCTATATCTACGCTCTCGCCTGGCGCGAGTTCGAAACTCATCTCATGGCCGACCAGTCCGGGCTCGTGCACGACTCGCCGTTCCGGTTCAAACAGTTGGCCGTACCGGTAGAGCCGCGTGCGAGCTGCCTCGGCGAGGCGGAGCTGGGATTGCGTGGCCTGCGCCTCGATGAGGATTGTATCCGGACCAGCAGCAGCGGCTTCGAGGATTTCGATATGACGGCCATTGAAAGGCTGGTAGCGTTGCACGCCTGAGTTTGTGATCCGCCCATCAAGCGCGGAGCGCACGATTACGCGGGCCGAGCCTTTTTCCGCGGTAACCCTGATTCGGAGCGCGGCGAGATGCCGCTCGCGCAAGTGGACCAATCTGCATTCTTTGAGACGTATTACGTGCCCGGGGGCAGCCCGGAGGCGTACCGTTCGGCGATAGAATCCCCGGCGCAAATCGAGTTCTTGATGGTATTGAAGCCGCTCGGCCATGCTGCCAGGGCTAAACCAATCAGAGTCTGCCTCGTCCAGCCGGACGGACAGGGGTAGCCAATTTGGCCAGTTGACCAGATCCTCATGTTCGATCGTATGCCCGGCGATTTCACTGGTGAGTCTGTTATAACCGCCTGCCAGGTAGGTGCCAGGGTAGTGGACTCCGTCGGCGACCGCCTCTGCCGCTGCGCCGCGCGTGGAAAAATAGCCGTTGCCCAACGTGAAGAGCGCTTCGCGGCGTCCTTCGAGGGCTGGATCGAAGCCCTGATACGAGAGCGCCCAGGGATCGGTTTTCCCTTTCTGTCCCTTGCTGTCTGGCTTCGCCAGCGCGCTTTCTGAGGAGGGTAAGAGAGCGCCGGTCGGCCCGCTCCGCGGTTTCTTTCGCCTCGTCGACAGAGTGCTGGAGTATGCCCGGCTGGTTTTTCGAACCTGGATCTTGGATAGGTCGGATACGACCACGTCGGCCCCGTGGGCCCCTAGGTTGTCCGGGCGGTCGTCGCGGTTTACACCGACAACGAGACCAAAACCGCCTGCGTGGCCGGCCTCCACACCGGCAAGCGCGTCCTCGACCACCATGATCCGGCATGGCTCGGTTCCGAGGCGACGTGCAGCTTCGAGAAAGGTATCCGGCGCCGGTTTCCCGCGCAGGCCGAGCCTCTCTCGATCGAGCCCGTCGACTCTGACGTCGAAAAGCTCGGTGATGCCAGCGGCGCGTAGCACCTCTGCGCAATTTTTGCTTGCAGAAATGACGGCCGTTTTAAAGCCCGCTGCGCGCAGCCGCTGAAGGAGTGGTACCGTGTGCGGATAGGCATGCGCGCCATCGTGTTCCAAAAAATCGATGAAGAGGGCGTTTTTACGGTGACTCAGACCTTGGACCGTATCTCGGTCCGGGCCGTCGTCTGGGGTGCCCTCCGGGAGGATGAACCCTCGGGCTGCGACAAAAGTCCTGATTCCATCGTCGCGCGAGCGGCCATCGACATAATTGCGGTAATCCGACGAACTGAAGGGAATAAAAGGCCGGTTTTCCAGCTTCGAATGCCGTTCAAGGTAGTCGTTGAATACGCGCTTCCAGGCGGTCTCATGAACGAGAGCGGTGTTGGTGAGCACGCCGTCGAGGTCGAACGCAACGCCATCGAAGCGCGCGCGTGTGATTGCCACCTCCGTGGCGATGGCCGCAGTATCGGACATCGGATGCCTCCAATCCATATGTCGTCAGCGTATCCTGGTTCGCGTGAATAAAGATTGATGTAAGTGCCTGAAACCGGTTTTCGCTCGTGCAACATTTATAGCGGAGGAGCTCAGCATAGCTCAGAACGCACTCTAGGCACGCAGGCAAGGGACGTTGTCCGCACGCATACGGTACTTGATTCTCTCGGGCCAAGCATACGAGTGGGTGGTGATGTTGGTCTCAAGATCAACGATGTGTGCATGCGGCGCCATCACTGCCGCTGTCTTTTGACATCGGAGTCGGCAAGCCTGCATGGGCAGGCCTTGTGCCAGGTCCGTCTGGACTGTCTGCCTCGAAACGCCGGTGCAAAATGCTCATGGGCCCGTTATTTGCCAACATCGTGCACGGTGATCGGTAGCGAGAGCACCGTCGCGTTGACGCATGTCAACGGGGTTCCGGTTGGAGTTGCTATAGTTTTGGTAGATCGAGTGCGTGCGGCCATAGCGGGCCTTGTGGAGGACTGGTTCGTTGGCTAGGCGGTCCCTTGAGGTAAAGGAGAGGACAATGCAAGTTCCCGTGCAGGTTACGTTTCGCAATATGGATCACTCCCCGGTGCTCGAAGGCCGAGTGCATGAAGAGGCGGCGAAGCTCGAGCGTTATTTCGATCGCATCATGAGTTGCCGCATCGTCGTCGAGGCGCATCATTGCCATCACCACAAGGGTAATCTCTATCACGTGCGTATTGATCTGAGGGTTCCGGGGGCGGAGCTGGTCGTCAATCGCGAGCCGGCCCAGCACCAGGCGCACAAGGATGTCTATGTGACTATCCGCGATGCGTTCGATGAGATTACCCGGCAGCTCGGGGACCACGCGCGCAAGCGCCGCGATGATCTCAAATATCATGAGACGCCACCCCATGGCCGGATTCGGGAAATCATGCCGGCGGCAAACTACGGCGTCATCGAGACTCCGAACGGGCGAGCGATCCGGTTCACTCGTAACAGTGTTGTCGATTTTGATTTTGACGAGTTGGAGGTCGGTGACGAGGTGCGCTTTGCTGAAGTCGAAGGTGAAGACGGCCCTGTCGCGAGCACGGTTCATGTCGTGGGCAAGCATCACATCGTCGGCTGACTCAGGGGCATCCGCTCAGGGTTGCGGCGTGCCGGGGCCTGTTGTTATCGCAATGGAAGGCATCCGCTTGCACGCCGATCTCACACTCCCTCCTATCAAGTCGGCCGGTGTGGTGATGTTCGCCCACGGCAGCGGGAGCAGTCGATTGAGCCCGCGTAATCGTGCGGTGGCCAGCCGTCTGGTGGACAACGGACTGGCCACCATCCTCCTGGATTTGCTGACAGAGGAGGAAGAGCCGCTCGACGAGGTGACCCGTGAATACCGTTTCGATATCCCACGGTTAGCCAAGCGGCTCGTTCCGGCGAGTGACTGGCTTGCCGAGCAGCCGGTTATTGGCGCTCTGCCGCTTGGCTATTTCGGTGCCAGCACAGGGGCGGCCGTCCCGATTTGGCGCAACAGTATCTACCCAAGGTGCAGGCCCCTACACTTCTGATCATAGGTGGGCGCGATTTTGCGGTAATCGAGCTCAACCGGCATGCGGCGAGCCTTATGCGCAGCGTCGTGAAGATTGAGATCGTTTCCGGTGCGACGCACTTGTTCGAGGAGCGAGGGGCGCTTGAACGGGTCTCCGATCTGGCCTGCGCGTGGTTTCTGCAGCATATGAATGGACCGGCGTAAGCGTTTTCGTATTCGGGATCGTCTGGGTGGGAGAAGGCTTTTGGGAATTCGATCATTTTCAATCACTCGGCACGCAGCGCCGCTACCGGATCCAAGCCTGCGGCGCGGTATGCGGGCAATGCGCCGGCTATCAAGCCGATAAAACTCGAGATGGCCAATGCGGTGGCCGCGAACTCCCACGGAGTGTGCACAGGCAAAGCCGGTACGGCCAACCGTAGAAGCTGCCCTCCACCGGCACCCAGCACGAGTCCGGTTGCTCCGCCCAAGGCGGCCACTACCATGGCTTCACCCAGGAATAATGCCAGGATTTGCCGACGGCGCGCACCTAGAGCGCGCAGCAGCCCGATTTCGGCTGTTCGCTCCCGTACGGCGATGGTCATGATGGTCAGTATGCCGATCGCTCCGACGCACAGGGAAATGCCGCCGAGCGCACCGACGGCGAAAGTGAGCACGTCGAGCACCGAGCCGAGGGTGGAGAGCATCTCTTCCTGCGTGGTAATTGTGAAGTCCCGACGCCCGTGCCGTGCCGTGAGTGTCGCGCCGACGGCCTCTGCGATGTCCTGGGCCGAGGCGCTTTTGTTGTAGAGGGCGTCGATTTCCATTAGCCCCTCACGGTTGAAGAGTTCCAGGGCCCGTGCGGTTGGGATGTAGACCACGTCGTCCATATCGAAACCGAGGATCTGGCCTTTGCTTTCCATTACTCCAACTACACGAAACCGATTGCCGGCAATGCGGATCTTTTCTCCCAGAGGCGCGTATTCGTTGAAGAGTTCATGGTGCACTTTGCTGCCCAACACGGCAAAGGGCCGTGCCACCTGGGGTTTGTCGGGGGGAAGGAAACGCCCGAGCTCCGGTTCGAAGGAGAAAATTCGCGGCATGTCGGGACCGACGCCGAGTACTGTCGTACGCCGAGACCGGTGCGCCGCTTCCACCTCGGCGTTGCCTTGAATGAGTCCCATGCTTGCCTGGATCTGAGGAATGCGGCGCAGGGACTCGGCGTCCTCGATCGTAAGCGGTCGAACGGTGCCGAAGATGCCAATGGAGGCGCCATAGGTTGATTGCCGTCCCGGGTTCACGGCGATGATGTTGGTGCCGAATTGGCTGAATTCCGCCAACACGAATCGGTTCAGGCCCTCGCCCAGAGAGGTGAGCAAGATGACGGCGGCGGTTCCAATGGCGATCCCCAACCCTGTGAGCAGGCTCCGCAGCCACAGCGCCCGTACGCTGCGCCATGTAAGCCATAAGTAGTCGGCTACGGTCATCGGCGTCCAGACAGTGCCGCGATCGGGTCCAGGGCCGCAGCCCGACGGGCCGGCAGCCAGGCGAACAGTACGGTGGTGAGCAGCGCAACCCCACCGGCTGCGAGCAACACCCAAAGCGGAGGCAGGGGCTGGAGAATCGGAAAAGCCAGGTGAATCAGCCAGTTTCCCAATACCCCAAGCACTGCACCTCCTAGCACTCCGAGGCTAGCCAGAAGCAATGCCTCGCCGAGAAAGAGCACCATAATCTGGGTGGATGAAGCGCCAAGGGCCCGCAGGAGACCGATCTCGGCCGTGCGCTGGGTTACTGCGACCAGCATGACGTTCATGACGAGGACTCCCGCCACTACGAGACTGATGCCGGCGATGCCGGCCACTGCGAGCGTCACGCTGCCGAGAATGCGGTCGAAAGCGACGAGCACAGAGTTCTGGGTGATCACAGTGACGTCTTCCTCGCCTTCGTGGCGTTCACTTATGATCCGTAGCACGTCGGCCTGTGCCGGCGGGATCTCTTCGCGGCTGCGCACCTGGACTAGAATTCGGAAGAGCGAGGGTGTGTCGAAAAGAGCCTGGGCGACTGTCACCGGTACGATCGCTATGTCGTCCATGTCAACCCCAAGAGACTGGCCACGCTGCGCACAGATCCCAATGACGCGCAAGCGCCGGTCGCCTAGGCGGACCCACTGGCCGAGAGCTGCTCCGTCACCGAAGAGTTCGTGCTGTACCGTCGTGCCTAATACGGCAATCGGGCTTGGCCGCGCGATATCCTCTTCGGGTAGGAAGCGACCCTGTGCGATGTTCAACTTCCGGACGTCTTGGTAGGCGGAGGTCGTTCCCAGCACCGTGATATCGCGACTGAGATTGCCATGGGAAAGTGTTGCCTCGCCCACGTTGATGGGCGCGATGCGCTTCACGTGGCGGCTGCGGCTCAGCGCCATAGCATCGGTGATCGTAAGGTCTCGGGGGGTGGCCCCGAGCAGGGGCGGGGCACCGCCTGTGGTTTCGTTGCGCCCTGGCAGCACAATGAGCAGATTGGTGCCGAGCGCGGCGAACTCGCCGGTGATATAGCGCCTGGCCCCCTCCCCTAAGCCGGTCAATACTACGACTGCGGCAACCCCGATAGCTATGGCGGCGAGCATCAGCACGGATCGGCTGCGGGAACCCATGACTGCGCGCCAAGCGAAACCGATGCTATCGAGCCATCTCAAGTGTCCACCTTACGGTCGTCTTGGGCGATTCGCCCGTCGACCAATCGTATTCGTCGTGTCGCGCGCCGGCCGATCTCCGGATCGTGGGTCACCAGGATCAGGGTAATGCCCCGTGTATTGAGCTCTTCCAGCAGCTTGATTACTTCCGCCCCTGTGACCCGATCGAGATTGCCCGTTGGCTCATCGGCCAGTAAGACGGTGGGCTCGGTCACGGTCGCCCGGGCAATGGCGATGCGTTGGCGCTGTCCGGCGGAAAGCTGACTGGGCAGGTGTCGGGCACGATCGGTAAGGCCTGTTGCCGCCAGTACCGCTTCGACGCGCCGGCGTCGTTTGCCCGGCTCGGCGCCGGCAAGCATGAGCGGCAGTTCGACGTTTTCTGCGGCGCTAAGCCGCGGGATGAGGTGAAAATATTGGAATACGAATCCAATTTTCTCGCCTCGCATGCGGGCGCGTTGCTCGTCGTTCAGGTCGGCCATGTTCAGTCCATCCATTCGGTAGAGCCCCTGTGTCGGGCGATCCAAGAGCCCGAGAATGTGCAACAGAGTGGATTTTCCGGAGCCCGACGGTCCCATGATGGAAATGTATTCACCCTCATCGATAATCAGATCCAACCCGCTCAACGCGCATACCTTCTCTCCGCCGACGACGAAGTCACGCTGCACTCCGGCGAGCTCGATCATTACGGCTACTCCCGGACAACCCGTACGGTCGTACCTGGGGTGAGCGCGGCGCGGTTTGCCGAGACGATCACCCGATCGCCTTCCTCGAGGCCTTCGAGCACCGCCGTAAAATCCCAGTTGCGGATACCGGATGTCACGGTTTGTGCCTCGACCATGTTGTCGTCATTGACGATGAGGACCCGCTTGTCGTCCAACAACGCTTCGCTAGGGAGTCGCAGCACATTTTCAGCCACCTCCACGATGATCTCTGCATCCGCGCTGTAGCCGGGCAGAAGGCGATCATCCGTGGTGTTTGCAGCAAAAGTGATCTCCACCTCCACCGTTCTCGCTTGCTTTTCCACATCCAGCACATAGGGGGCTAACCGGGTCACAGTCCCCCGGAAGGTCTCGCCTGGAAACGCGTCCAGGCTTATACGGGCTGGCATGCCAACGCGAACGGCCGAGGCATCCACCTCGTCGATGGGAGCGCTGACCAGCAGAGTCTCGGTATCGATCAGGTCGACGGCTGGCGGCGTCGGTATTCCGATGGGGGAGGGGGTGACGATCTCGCCAAGCTCGGCATTGACCTCTGCCACCACACCGGCAAAAGGGGCAAACAGCCGGGTGCGTGCCAGAGCGGCCGCGGCTGCCGCCACTTTGTGGCGCGCCATCAGGGTCTCTGCCCGCGCTGCGCGGCAACCAGCGGTTGCTGTTTCTTCCTCGGCGACGGCACGATCCCTGGCCTCCTCGGCGACGGAGCCCTGCTTGTGCAGCCGGCGTAGCCGGCCGGCCTCCCGCTGTGCCCAGTGTGCCTGAATACAGGTCTGATCGGCACGGGCATTGGCCGCTTTGGTATTTGCGCGAGCGACCGCGAGCTCGGCACGCACGTCGTCGTTCCAAAGCTCCAGCAGCAATTCCCCGGCTTTCACATGCAGGCCTTCTCGAATAGGAAGATGGACTACCTGACCGCTCGTGCTCGGCGAGATACGCCCGCGTCGGATGGCCTTGACTGTCCCCGCCCGCGTATTGGCTACCGTCTTTTCTACATTTCCGCGCTCAACGCGTGCTACGCGTACTTCCGGTAGCTCGGGGCGGCCCCAGTACCATGCGGCTGCCGCCACAGCCAGTACCCCGGCGGCGAGTGCAACGATGCGACGATAACTCATGAGTCGATTGTCGTCTTGCTCAACCACACGCTGTGGTGTGTCAGTGAAAATCCTGATGAAAAGAGCCTGAATTGAAAGATCTTAAAAAGCGAGGCGTGTGTCGCCCAAGGTGTTTAAGTCCTGGCATTTGATGGATTGGATCGAGGGTCGGTGCCGCTGCCGGGATTTTGCGAATGTTTTCATGGAGCTCTGGAGATTCCGAGCGGCTTGTGTCGACGGCATCGCACCCTACGGCGATCACTCGGGGCTCGAATCTAGAGTGCACACTTATTGGCGGTTGCTGCATGCGCGCCTCCTGCTCATGATTCTGCGTGGGTTCCGATGGTTGTTTCGTTTAGCAGAATCATCTCGATCTCCTCGGTGATCTCCTCCTGCCGGAGGGTTTTCCGGCGTAGGGCTAAAGCAGCCTTTTGTTCCTCCAGACGTCGCTCGGCGTTTTCGAGGTGTCGGCTTCGCCGTTCATTCTCTGCCATCAGCGAGGAGAGAAAAACGGCACGGAGCGAGGCAAACAAAGAATGTTCCAGCAGTTCGCCGAAGAAGACGCTTGGATTCAGATTCAGGCGGGGCGGGTTGCCGTCGGGAGAAGGTGGAATCGTCTCTCGATAAGGCGGTAAGAGGGGGATGTGCTGAACCTTGGCTTTGCCCGGCGTATGGTGGATGGCCTCCAGCCGTGGCGGTCCTCCGTGTTCGCTGAGGCGGCTCAATAATCTGACCAGAGCGGATAGCACCGGTTCGACTTCCTCCGCTACCAGCGGCCCTTCCAAAGAATCTGTCAAACGTGGATCACCTTCCATACGACGGCACAAACGTTGTCCGATGGCCAGTACGGCTGCATTGGGAGGAAGCGCCGCGATGATCCTTTCGTTGAAATCGCCCACGAAGCCCCGTCCACTTCCAACAGCCAATACGAGCGGCGCCGATCCGGACAGTAGTAGCATATCGCTGTAGTAACGTCGGAAGTCTTCCACAACCCGGCTGATGGTCGCGGCCATTTCGGCCTGATAGCCTTGCAGGCGCACGAGTTTCCGCGTTTCGATCAGGGCTAAGTTTTTCAAGCTTCCCAGTATTTCGCCCAACTCTCCCAGGGTGTGCAAGCGTGTGTCGAGCTCGCGGCGGGTGGTCATGCCGGGTCCTCCGCCAGCCAGCTTTGAACTGCCGTCAGCCAGGCCTGTGGTCTCGCATCCAAGGTCAGCTCAGTCAGGCGCACTGACGCAAGCAAACGCTCTAATCTGGCAGAGACTTGCTTCGGCTCCAGGCCATCGAGCAGACCGGCGTTGAAAGCTGTCATCCAAGCGAGATCGAATTCGATGGGTAATGGGTTCAGGCGCTCTTGTTTGAGGATCTCCCGCAAAATGCGGCCTCGTTTGAGCCGAGCTTCCATCGAGGCTTCCAGGCGCGTGCCGAAGCGGGTAAAAACCTCCATTTCAAGGAACTGCAAGTAGTCCAGACGCAATCGTGCAGCGGTGGCTCGGACCGCAGCGTGCTGGGCCTGACCGCCGATACGCGAAACCGAGCGGGCGACATCGATCGCGGGGCGGAAGCCCATTGCAAAAAGGTTACGGTCCAAGTAAAGCTGGCCATCGGTAATAGAGATCAGGTTGGTGGGGATATATGCTGCGACCTCGTTTTGTTGTGTTTCCACGATGGGCAGCGCGGTCATGCTTCCGCCGCCTTCGGTCGTGCCGAGGGCCGTGGAGCGTTCTAGCAAGCGTGCGTGGAGGTGGAAAATGTCTCCCGGATAGGCTTCTCGACCGGGCGGACGGCGCAGCAGAAGCGACAACTCGCGATAAGCACGGGCGTGGGTGGAGAGGTCATCGTAGACCACCAAGGTGTCATGGCCGCGGTACATCCAAGCTTCGGCAATGGCGCAGGCGGCGAAAGGGGCAAGATATTTCATGCCCGGTAGGTTGCTCGCTTCGGCTACCAGTACCGCCGTATACTCCAGCGCTCCCCGGGCGCGCAGCGTCTCTAAGATGCTCAGGGTCGTCGAGCGTTTTTGGCCGATGAGACAATAGACGCAGAAAACTCCTTGATCGCGTTGGTGAATCACAGCGTCCAGGGCAATGGCAGAACGCCCGGTACCTTCATCGCCGATCAGCAACTGACGCTGCCCTTTGCCGATGGGGAGCAGGGTATCGATGATTTTTGTGCCCGTATACAGGGGCCTGTGTACGTAGTCCCGTGCTAAAAGCGGTGCCGATCGAATGTCCAGAGGGCGAGTGACTCGGGTCTCGGGCGGCGGTGTGCCGTCTAATGGTCGACCCAGTGGGTCCAGCACCCGGCCGAGCAATTCATCTCCTACTCCCACGCTGAGTTGCCCGGATGTGGGATCTGCCTGTGTACCGGCTTCCAGGCGCGGGGTTTCATCCAGCAAAATGGCGCCGAGACGATCTTCAGTAAGCTCGAATACCAGTCCCCGGCTGCCATCCGCGAAACGCAGTACTTGGCCCATGCCGGCCGATGGCAGCCCTTGTACCCAGGCAATCCCGTCGCCGACGGAGATCACACTGCCTTGTTCACGTACCCGTAGCTGCGGTTCGTAATGCTTGAGACGGGCAGCGAGGGAATCGTCCGGGCTGTCAGCCACACAACCACCTCAATGGAAAAAAGCCAGCTCATCGTGAAGATTTGCCTGGAGCACCCAGGCGCCGATGCGGAGTCGTAACCCGGCCACCAATTCAGGCTGCTGTGTGAAACGCCACTCGCCTTTTGTGCCCAACTCGCTCTCTACCGTCCGCCGCAAAGCCGCTTGTTCAGATACAGGCAATGCAAAGGCCGTGATCGCCTCGATTGGTCCGGTTGCTTCGCAAAGCCGTGCATGGCAGCCGGAATCCAGCTTTGCCAAATCTTGCAATGCCATGGCGATCAAGGATCGTTCCAGCTCGGGAGAGGCTAGGCGCGTCAACAATCGGGAAGCGAAAGCACTGGCAAGTTCCCTCGCGGATTGCTCTTGTTGCCGTCGTGTTGCCTCTGCCTCGCGCACGGCGATGGTCACCGCCTTCTGACGTTCGGTATCCAGTTCGGTTCTTAGGCTTGCCAGCTGACGTTTCCGTTCGGCGGCAATCTCCTCGGCTAACTGGGTGCGTGCCTGCTCGCGCTCCCGCTGCCAATTGGCTTGGCGATCGGCGTATTCCCGCTGGAGGAGTTCCGCTTGGGCATGCTCTGCGCGTGCTTGCGCAAGGCTGGTCTGTATGGTGGCCCGCCGCCGCATGATTATGTCTTGGATCGGGCGATACAAAAAACGCTGCAGTATCCACAGCAGTATCAGGAAGTTGATAATTTCCAGAAGAAAGGTCGACCAATTCAAGCCCATAGCCCGCCCCTATCCGTTTAGCAGATAACCCAGCAGCGGGTTGCGAAATAGCACGATCAGCACGATCACCAGAACATAGATGGCCAGCGATTCAATCATTGCCAGGCCGATGAAAAGGGTTCGGGTGATCGATGGCTCCGCTTCCGGTTGTCGGGCCAGGGCATCCAGGGCCTTGCTGATCGCCTTTCCCATCGCCCATGCTGGCATCATGACGCCCAGAGCGATGCCGATCAGGGCGATTCCGGTGGAGATTATGATCAAGGTGCTCACGTCGGACATGACTTATTCTTTCTCCCGGTGAGTTGTCGGGACTCGATGCCTCCTGCGATATAAACCAGCGCGAGCATCCCGAAGATGTAGGCCTGGACCAGGGCTTCGATGACATGCAGCATGAGAATGGGAACTGGCGCCAGGAATCCGGCTACCAGCAGCACCAGCAGTGCCGTAAGCTCAAGGCTCATTATGTTACCGAATAGGCGCACCGCCAGGGCAACCGTGCGCGTCAGTTCTCCGATCAGATTGAATGGCAGAAGGATCGGGTTGGGCGCTAGGTAATGCTTCAGATAGGGTTTCAAGCCCTCACTGCCGATGCCGAAGACATGAACCGATAGAAAGACTAGAAACGCCAGAGCTGCGGTGGCCGAGAGATCGCGAGTCGGTGAATGGAGTCCGGGCACGATTCCGAGCAGATTGGCCAACGCTAGAAAAATCCACAGAGTGCCTACGAACGGGACGAGTCGATGAGGGCGGTTCGGCAGGATCTGGGCGACCGCCGCCTCGATGGTTTCCACTAGCCCTTCGACGGCGGTTTGTAGCGGCCCTGGCTCCTCTTTCAGGCGTTGTGTAAGAATGAGGCAGAAAAGCGCGAGGGCAGCCATGATAAGCCAGGTGTAGAGGACGGTGTCGCTGATGATGAGCCAGCCGAATCGTAGCTCCGCACCACCGAAAAATTCGGCACCGCTCATCTACTGTGTCCCCTAATGAACAGGTAAACGTTCAACGCGCCGATTGCTATACCGAGCAGCAGACAACCTACCGTCCACCGCACCGAGTAACCTGTTGTCTGCGAATCGAGCCATTGTCCGAGATAGGCGCTTCCCACCACGGGGGTTACGAACAACAAACCCAACGTCGTGAGATAGACTGTATGCGCCAGGAGGGTAGGGCGATCACGCTCGGCTTGGCGCATGCGTTTGGCTTGGCGCTCCACCTCTTGTCTGAGTCGCTCGACATCACTCATATGGATTGGCGCATCTGACGTAACCGTTTGAACATGGCCTCCTCCAAGCGGTGCAGGCTCTCGTGGCTTGCCTGTAATTTTTTCTCCTCGGCTAACAGCGTGGTATTCAATGTGCCGCTGATACGAGTGTAATCCGAGTCACGCAGATAGCGACGCGTCGCCAGCCACAACCGATTGTCGGCGAAATACAATAAAGCCCCCGACAGCGCGAGATACTCCCACCGCTGATCCTGCAAACGGAGGCGGGCCAGGCCGAACACCAGTGCGGTCATGAAGCGCTCGTGATGGGCCTGAATTCCGAAGCAGCCGCTTTGATCCTCGCCAACAAAGGATGTAACTCCTTCGATCGTCTCCGCTTTGCCAGCCGAGCGCAATTCAAGGCCGAAGGTTCTCATTGATTCAACCTGCCTATACTGCCACGCAGGTAGACGCGATCTTCCGGCAGCGAATCGAGCTTGCCGGTCAGAAAGGCATCGCAATCCGCCAATGTCTCTGCCAAGGGTACCGAAACGCCAGGCAGACCAGAGTGTGCTGTGGTCACATGAAAGGGTTGAGTGAGATAGCGTTGCAGTTTGCGAGCGCGGAGGACGATTTTGCGGTCGGCATCGGACAGTTCCTCCAGGCCGAGCATGCTGATGATGTCTTCCAGGCTGTGGTAGCGCGCCAAATGTTCACGAACTCCCTCGGCTATACTGTAGTGGCGGTTGCCGAGGAGATGGCGGTCCATGAGTTTGCTGCCGGAGGCGAGTGGGTCCACAGCCGGATAGATACCCTGTCCGGCCTGGGTGCGGGACAGGATGACCGTGGTATCGAGATGGCTGAGGATTGTCGCTACCGCGGGATCGGTCATATCATCGGCGGGCACATACACCGCCTGGACAGAGGTAACAGCCCCTTCCGCCGTGGAGCTGATGCGGTCCTCCAGTTCGGCGACCTCCGTACCCAAAGTGGGCTGGTAGCCTACGGTTGCGGGCATGCGGCCAAGGAGACTGGAAATCTCGCTGCCTGCTTGAACGAAGCGGAAGACGTTATCGATCAGCAAGAGTACTTCGGTTTTGAGGGTATCCCGGAGGTATTCGGCATACGTGAGCGCGGTTAGCCCCACACGGAATCGAACCCCCGGCGATTCATCCATTTGGCCGAACACCAAAGTGGCTTTGGGCATGACCTTGGCCCTTTTCAGTTCGTGCCAGAGTTCGTGTCCCTCACGCAGGCGTTCTCCGACGCCGCCAAAAACGGACACGCCTTTGTGAAGGCGTACGACGGCATGCATGAACTCCATGATCAAGATAGTCTTGCCGACGCCAGCCCCGCCGAACAATCCGGTTTTCCCACCTCGGACGAACGGGCAAAGCAAATCGATGACTTTGATGCCGGTTTGCAGTACTTCCTGGGTGCTATGCGCCAGGTGCAGAGGTGGTGGCGGGGCGTGAATATTGCGGAACTCGGAGGTTTGGAGAGAAGGACGGCCGTCGGTGGGTTCCCCGAAGACGTCCAGCACCCTTCCGAGACACTCCGTAGTTACCGGTACATGCAACGGCATCCCCAAATCATAGACAAGCATGCCGCGAGCAAGTCCCGCTGTGTCATGCAGGGTCACGGCACGTAGGCGATTCCGGTCCATGTGCTGGTGCACTTCGAAGATGTAGCGTTCACTGTCCAGAAAGGTGCACAGAGACTGGCGTAAGGGGGGCAGATGCCCTCGGCAGCGGATTACCACGACGGGTCCCTGTACTTCCGCTATAGTCCCCACTACCGGTGGCGCTTGTGAGAACGCTGCTGCAGTGGTCAATGCCGGGTCCTCAGAGTATTCGTGGCGGCGAATGGCTTTAGCTTTTGTAGCGAAGGGGCGCTTAATGCGCAATACGGTTTCTTCGGTATCGCCGTGAAGTTATTCGCTGATTGACATGATCGTATATCGGCCGATGGGTGCAAACTTCTAGCGCCAATCCTGTCTGGATTGCATGGGCTTTTGAACAAGCCTCCGATAAGCGCCTGGCCGGCTATAATAGCGAGCATTCGGTTAAGCAAATGCTCTTCGAGCCGCTGCCGCGCTCTAGCACCGGGTGCCGGGCCCGTGCAGATCGAGCTTGTCAGGGCGATGTCCCATCGCACGCGGTTACTGGAGTAAGATTAATAGTCGCTACCAGATACAGAGCCGGCTGGCGAAGCGGTACCGATTACTTGTAAAAATGCCGAGCGGGTATACCGGAACCCCATCCCTGGGCAGATGTATCGTGAACCGATTTGGTTAGATGGACGAAGCCGCATATTGGCAGAAGAGCTTGCCGTTTGGTTCAGGCTGGTGCCGCGCAGTACACTGTTTTCGGGCATTTTTAAACGTGGCGACGTGTGCGTGCGTACGCTTTTCTCCAGGCAACACGCGTCGTGTTATGCGCTGCGACGATCGCTTCGGCCCCTAACTGCACGCGTTCAAAACACAGTGTTCGGCCAATAGGTCCGCGCTCCCCTCTGGGGTATTGGTCCGTGGTGAGGCCTATCGGTCGATGGTCAATACAGCTCGTTATGCCAAATGTTGTTTGGTTGTTCGTTTACGTGCGGCTGATTGAGTTAAGACGTCGGTAGGCGCACATTGCGTCGTCCCATGATTTTCGGTTTGCGCCGTCTCAGGCGCTTTGCTTCTTTGTGGCGGCGCTGTGTCGCGGCAATGAGTTGTTCCTGGCAGCCCTTACCGCTCTCGTCGCTGGGGCGCCGCTGCACGTAGGTACCGTCGGACTGCATGTCCCAGGCACTGCGTTGGTCGTTGAGATGCAGGTCGATGATTTGGCGCAACTCCGCCTGCAGTGGTGAGTCTTCCACGGGCACCAGCACTTCCACACGATGTTCGAGATTGCGCATCATGGAATCGGCTGAGCCGATGTAATATTCCTCATCACCACCGTTGTGAAAATAGTAAATACGGCTGTGCTCGAGGAATCGGCCGACGATGCTGATGATGCGAACGTTTTCAGACACACCGGGGATCCCTGGGCGCAGACGGCAAGTGTCTCTTATGATGAGGTCCACGCGCACCCCCGCCTGCGCGGCAAGGTACAGCTCGCGAGTAATATCGGGGTCCTCCAGGGCATTCATTTTCATCTGGACGAGGCCGGGTTGCGCGGGGCTGTGAAGTGCGATCTCACGACGTATTTTCGAGATGAGAGACCGTTTCAATAACTTAGGTGCAGGCAGAATCTTCCGGTAGCTTCGCTTCGGTGTGTAGCCAGTGGTCAGGTAATTGAACAACTCAATCAAGTCCCGGCCAATGTCCTCGTTGCAGGTGATCAGCCCCAAATCGTCGTAAAGTCGAGCCGTGCCGGCATGATAATTCCCCGTTCCTATGTGGGTATAAAGGCGTAGTCCGTTGTAATCGCGCCGCACGACCAGAACGAGCTTGCAATGGGTTTTGAGACCGATCACACCATAAGTAACGTGGATACCAGCCTCTTCCATCCGGCTCGCCCAGCGGATATTGGCCGCTTCATCGAAACTGGCTTTGAGCTCGACCACCACCCCCACCTGTTTGCCGTTTTGGGCCGCTTCGATGAGGTAATCGACGATCCGGGTTTCGCCCGACGTGCGGTAAAGCGTCATCTTGATCGCCCGGACCTTGGGGTCGCTGCTTGCTTCGAGCAAAAACCGTTCTACCGAGCTCGAAAACGATTCGTAGGGGTGTTGCACGAGAATGGGGCCGTGGTCACGGATCGCATAGAAAATATTCGGTGAATCCAGCTTCGGGTGATCCACCGGATAATGGGGTGGGTAGTGCAGTTCTTGATCCGGCAAAAGGGCTATCTGCCAGAGATCGCGTTTCGCCAACAGGCCATCGTTGGCGTAGAAAACGTCCGCCTGCTCGTCGAGTCCGAAGTTTGCCGCGATCATGCCGCGGCGAAACGAATCCATATTGCGCTCCACCTTGATGCGCACGATGGGGGCGAAGCGCCGCTCGCGTACCTCGGTCTCGATCATGGCGAGAAGATCGTCCGCGCTCTCCTCGTCGTGATCGGTATTGGCGTTGCGTGTGACGTGGAACAGTTCGCAGGCACGCACATGCATGCCGGGGAACAGCAAGTCCAGGTTATGCGACATGATCTGTTCGAGAGCGACAAAACGTCTCGAATCACCGACGGGTAGGAAGCGCGGTATGTCTCCACCGATCGGCACTTTCACTCGCGCGCGAACCTCCTCTTCGTCATCGGTGTTGTAGGCGAGGCTCACAAGGAGATTCAGCGACAGATTCGAGATGAACGGAAACGGATGCGCAGAGTCGACTGCTTGCGGAGTTACCAGCGGGAAGATGTTCTCGATATAATGCGCGCGCAGCCGCGCTTGCTCCTCTTCTGTCAGCGCCTCGTACGAGACAATGGCAATGCCGTGCGTTTCCAGCTCCGCAAGCAGCTTGGGCAGGAGGGCTTCGGTTTCCTCCTCGATTTCGCGAACCACCGCGTAGCACTCTTCGATCTGCTGTTGCGGCGAGCGGCCATCGACGGTGAGCTCGCACACACCGGCTCCCACTTGTTGCTTCAATCCGCCGATGCGCTTCATGAAGAACTCGTCTAAATTCGCGGCGGCAATGGCCAGGAATTTGATACGCTCCAGCAAGGGCGTGCGCTCATCGTCCGCCTCGTGCAATACCCGACGATTGAACGCCAGCCACGTAAGCTCGCGATTGAGATAATACTCAGGCGAGCTGAGGTCGATTTCGGTGGTTTCGCCGGGGGCCGTTTGCGGCCTGTGGTTCTCTGTGGACATTTTGCGCGATTGGTCTGGTTGAGCTGCTTGCTCCGCTGAGTTTGGTGCCGATTCCGCCGTCTTGTTCGGACCCAAGGGAGGTTCGCTCGTCTGAGTAGTCGTCATGGTCTGGGGGGGCGGTTGGGTGTCTTCGACCAGGCTTAGCGGGGCGTGTTGATCCTTGTTTGACCGTTTGGTGGTCATCTTGCTTCCTCGCCTTTGCGGGTAACGTCACATCGGAGGTGAGGTCAGTATATCGGGACGACCGTGGTTTCAGCGGTGGTTCGCGCAGAGCCGTGCGATGAATTGCCTGCGTCGTTTCCTCAGCACCGCTTTTGATGGTTTGACTGATATCCTAACATTTGTATCTTGCTACATTAGCGGATAAGGTGCATTTTCACGATCGGTCCGCAGCCGCTGCTTTGAATGCTTGTCGGAAGCGCTTCTGGTTGCGCGGTTTGTTGAAACGCGCGAAGCATTTGGCGAATCGCCGGCGCTCCCTGTGTTGTCTCCAAATGAGTTCCCCTAAGAGTTGGCCCATGGCGAGTAGGCAATCCACTGTGGCGAGCTTTTCCTGCTCCATCTCGTGGGCGATTCGCCGCAGGGCTGCCTCCTGAACCACGAGGTCGTTGAAATCACCCAGGTTTTCCTGTAAGCGTTTGAGCGCTTTGAGCAGTGGGTCGATGCCGTTGGCATCGTAGAGACTGTAAAAGAGTTCTAGGAGATAGCGCAGTTTTTTGCACTCGATACGTAGTTTGTGCAATGCTTCGGCCGGTGTATCCGGCCCAATGGCGTTGGCGCGTTTCTCAACTCGGCAGTAGGCTTGCCAGATTCGCTTCGAAGCCACCTCCGTGACCGGTTTTTGGGCGATGTGGCCGACCAAGACCGACGCATCTGAATCATCGAGCTGGGTGCGCCAGGTTTCCAGCAGCGCACGGTAGCGCTTCGAGCGTAGAGCCGCCGTCAAGCGACGCCGTTCGGCGGAGCGATGGCGGCGCAGATATTGGCCAAGCGGGGCCAGATCTTTGCTGGTTGCCTCGGGGAGGCTGGCACGGTAGTCGCTCATGTGCAGAAGGTGAACATCCAGATCCCGCACCGGGCCGGTAACCGAGCCGAGCCATTTGAATTCTTCTCTGAAGTAATCGCGGAATTGCGGTTCGAATACCTTGCCGATCAATGCCAGGACCGCGCGTGTACGGCGCCCGGCGACCCGGAAGTCATGCAGGAATTCCATGTCCAGATCACGGCGGATACCGGCTTCATTGGCCCGCATGGTATCGAACAATGTTCGGCAAATGACGAGCGCGGCCTCGCCGGCGTTCATGTTCGGAGCGAGGCTTATCTTGGGTTTGGAACGATAGAAGCCGGGTTTGTGTCCGATGATCTCGAGCGCCTCTTGCAGGGTTTCAGGCATGGCTGGGTCGAGCCCGAGATCATATTCGAGATAACGTGTGATCCGGCGCAGCGTGGCAGGATGGCCGCCTCCGGAGGCGGTTACTTGAAGCTTCGGGGCGAGCGCTGTCGATTGGTCATTATTGGCCTCGGGATCGGTCACGCGCGTTTGTATGAGTTGCACGCACGCCACGATCTTATTCTCGTCGAGGATTTCGAGTCGGTTGGTTTTCGTCTCGATTTCGATGCGTGGTAAAAGGCGGCGCACTGTGATAATCGGGGTGAGCTGATTGCGAATACGACCTTCGGGTAGATCCCTGGCGAAGCCGGGTGCAGTGGCGCGCGGCAGTTGCTCGTGTATGCTCGCATCGTTCGTTTCGAACCTGAGCAGACTGTTTGCGTTGGCTGCATGGAACGATAGCCGTATTCCCCGTTTGAACAATCGCCAATCGAAGGTATCGAGATAGATGAGGTGGTCATCCGAGGCTTGCCCGTCCTGGCTCGGAAGCATCGAGGCCAAGGCGTTGAGCGCATGCTCTCCTTCGGATTGGGATGCTATGGCATAGCAGGCGGGGGTGGTCGTATCGTTGTGTGATCGCATCGTCAACGCCAATTCATTCGCATGGGGAACAGGCTATAAAGCCATATTGCCATATTGCCATATTGCCATATTGCCATATTGCCATATTGCCATATTGCCATATTGCCATTACATAGCCGTGACAGGCTTTTCTGCGTCCATAGCCCTGCTCGTCCAGGGGCATGGCCAGATTCGTATGCAAGGGGCGGCTCTCCCGGCAACCATCAAAGTTTATTTTTCCAAGTTGAGTTGTGGCCACGCTTGCTTTGGTTCGGAGAGATCGACGGAAAATGCCAGCAAGACGAACAAAGGCTCAGCCGATGTTGCCAGTTGGGTGTGTCGTTAAGCGATTCGGAGTGTCATTCCGGCCACTTTGAGGTAAGAGGCCTCGCGGGCAAGATCAGCTTCTGTCAGTGGGTGCCCGGCCAGCCAACCGCTGGGGAAGGAGAGGGAGAGCGTGTTAGGGCTGGCCGCCACCTTCAAACCGGCCAGGTCCATATTGTGCCGGCCCCGATGCAGGACGACGGCGAGGCGTAGCAGAACGGCCAGTCGATACAGGTGGGTGCGCTGGCCTCGCGGTAGGGGATCGAAGACCTGGGTGGCGAACTTGCGGCGGTGCACGCGTACGAGTACCGCGATCTCTGCTTGCTCCTGATTGGAAAAGCCGGGGAGATCCGCATTTTGCAGGATGTAGGCACCGTGTTTGTGGTGCTGATTGTGTGCGATATCCAAGCCGATTTCGTGCAGCCGTGCGGCCCAGCGCAGGAGTTGAGCGTGGTGCTGGCTGTTGAGTTCCCATGGATCGGCAAGGCGTTCGCGGAGAAAATCCGCCGTTGCGGCGACCCGCCACGCCTGTTTTTGTTCGACGCGGTAGCGTCGACATAAATCATCGATGGTTGCGCCGCGAATATCTTTGTAATCGAGTCGGCCGATGAGATCGTATAAAAGCCCTTCGCGTAATGCGCCGTCCGCATGGGTCATGCAACGCAGTTGCAGACTCTCGAATACGGCAATGAGAATGGCGACGCCGCCGGCGAATACGGGTGCGCGCTCGGGCTGTAAGCCACGCAACTTCAACTTATCGGCTCGCCCCGTCTCGACCAGGGCATCGCGCAGCTTCCCGAGCCCCTTGGCCGTGATCCCCTTGCGGCTCCAATCTTCATTTTGGATGATTTGCCAGATGTTTTGGATGGTGCCGGACGACCCGATAGCGGTTTCCCAGCCGATGCGGCGGTAGGATTTTTCGATGTATTCGAGCTCTTGTCTCGCCGCGAGTACGGCTTGGCGCATGCCTCCCGCGTTGATCGTGCCATCGGCAAAGAATTCCCGACTCATACTCACACAGCCCATGTAGAGGCTTTCCAAGCTGAGCGGTTCGAACCGTCGTCCGATGATCAATTCGGTGCTGCCGCCGCCGATATCGACCACCAGTTTCTTGTCTGGGCTTTGAGCCGTGCTTTGGGCGACACCCAGATAGATGAGCCGCGCTTCCTCGCGCCCTGAAACGATTTCGATGGGATGGCCTAGGGCGGTCTCGGATTCGCTCAAAAAGGTCGCGGCGCGACGGGCGCGGCGGAATGTGTTCGTGCCAACGGCGCGCACATTATGAGACGGGACCTCGCGCAGCCGTTGTCCGAAGCGCTCCAGCGCGCCGAGCGCGCGCTCACGAGCCGCTTGGTCGAGTTCGTTGTGTTCGTTCAATCCGGCGGCGAGGCGCACGGGCTCGCGCATTCGGTCGATTACAGCGAACTGGTCGTCCACGACCCGCGCAACCTTCATGTGAAAGCTATTGGAGCCCAGGTCGATCGCTGCGATCACCTTGCTCGTATCGTTATTGACCGGATCTTCAGGTCCGGCCGTTTCCAGACGGTTCGTTTTGGCAACCATAAACGCTTGCAATAACCAAGGTTCTGCGGGAGGCGCGACGCCGCGTCCTCGATTGTAGTGCGGTTTCGCTTGGAATCGAAACCGCCATCTCAGCCGAGTTGGCTATGCTTCGCCGGTGCGAATCCGGCGGGGACTGCAAGGCGGTCGGCGATCTCGATCCGAGCGCGGACCAAATCGCATTTTCGGCTCGCCGGCGCTGTGCGCCATGCAGACGGCTTCGAGGCTGTTTCGCCAAGCGGGTTAACCGATTTTGCCACCGCCTTGCTTGGTCACCACGACCACGGAGGGACGTGGGGGGATCTCCGGCCGGAAATCGGGCCAGCGGGTGGACGGGTCCTCGAAGGTGGATTTGCGAGCGAATACCGGCCACTGTTCGCCATTGTCCGCCGGGTGCTGGACGGCCAGGAAAAGCGTTTCATCGTCTGGGCTGAACGCCGGACCGCAAAGTTCCGCTCCGGCGGGCACGCGGAAGAAATGCCGCGGCAATCCCCGCAGATCGCCGTCGGTCTCGATCGCCCAGATGCCGTTGCTGCGCCCGGTCGTTGTGGCGCTATTGTCATCGGTGGCGATCCAAAGGCGGCCACGGTTGTCTACGGCGCAGTTATCCGGGTCGGTAAACCAACCATTGCCGGTGACCTTCGGATGCCAGAGCGCCGCGCAATCGGGCTTGCTCGGATCACCGCAGACCACCAACAGATCCCAATGGCCGCGAATAGCCCCGTGGTCGCCGCTCTCCGGGGTAAGCTCGACGATATGACCGTAGGGGTTGGGGCCGCGGGGGTTTGCGGCATGGGCGTCCTGCGGCGTACGCTTTGAGTTGTTGCTGAGCATGATGTAGACCTTGCCCGTCTTCGGGTTGGCTTCGACGTCCTCGGGCCGATCCATGGGTGTGGCGCCGAGCAGGTCAGCGGCGCGACGCGCTTCGATGACCACGTCGGCCTGGCTGTGAAAGCCGCTCTCGGGGATTAAAGCGCCGTTGCCGAATACCAGTGGCAGCCACTCGAGCGTCCCGTCCTCGTTAAATTTCGCTACGAAGAGTGTGCCGTTGTCGAGCAGATCGCGGTTGGCCGCGCGATCGCCGGAGTCGAAACGCCCGCGGGTGACGAACTTATAGACGTACTCGAAGCACTGATCATCGCCCATGTAGACGACGACCCGGCCATCGGCGTTTAGCAAAGTCGCCGCGCCTTCATGTTTGAAACGGCCGAGCGCGGTGCGCTTGACGGGGGAGGTGTTCGGATCATAGGGGTCCACTTCTACGATCCAACCAAAGCGGTTGGGCTCATTGGGTTCCTGACCGACATCGAAGCGTTGGTGGTAGTGATGCCAGCCGTATGCGCCGCCGGGCACCCCGTAGCGCCGGTGATTGCGCTGCTCAGGGTGGTCCGTCGGCAGTCGGCCGCCAAAATAACCATGGAAATTCTCTTCGGCGATGAGGTAGGTTCCCCAGGCGGTCAGTCCGCCGCCGCAGTTGTTCAGCGTCCCCGCCACTCGCCGGGCACTGGGGTCTGCGGTGGTCTTGAGCCGGGTGTGGCCGGCCGCCGGACCGGAGAGCTCGATGGTGGTGCGGCGCGGCGAGATTCGACGATTGAAGCGGCTATTCGGCACATACTGCCATTTGCCATCGGCAGAGCGGCGTACTTCCACTATGCTGGCGCCGTGTGCGGCCATTTCGATTTCGACCGTCTCGGCGGTATCCCCCGCGTAGTTGGGGAACATGAGCTCCTCATTGGTGTACTCATGATTGACGCACAGCAATCCGTGGGCGGGGTTGCCGCTGCTTAACGGCAGTGGCACATAGCCAATGTAGTCGTTGTTGTAGCCGAATTGCCATTCCTGGGCATCGGCTGATTGCTGCATCGGATCGAACGCCGGCGCACCGGGGAGCACCGGATCACCCCACCGGATCAGAACATCGGCGTCATACCCCGCGGCCACGTGGTGGGTGGTATCGATACCTGCGTTGAGTTCTGGGAAGCCGAATTGCCCGGCGGGGGTATCCGGTTTGGCGGCGCGCACACGGAAGCACAGCGCCGGATTCATCGTCAGCGCGCCGGCTGCGGCGGAAACCGCCAGAGTACCCCTGAGAAATTCCCGGCGTCCCATGCGACGGGTGACGAGGTCACCGAAAGTCGGGTGACCAGTCGGGTTGGTCGATACGTCGTCCGAACGCTTGAGCACCTGTCTGTGTCGCAGGCCTTCATCAAACGGATGGTTCATGGCTATCGGCCCGGCTCAACTGCCGGCGGGGTAGGTCCGCCAGACATCATGTTCTATCGCAATCATGACAGCGGTGTGACAAACGAGTGGCGGAAGGGTGATTTTGTGTCCTTGGTGTGCTCGGTCGGTAGTTTTTTGAGCGTGGCATCTTGTTAGATTTACCCTGTGTTTGTGGTCCTAAACTTGCCTTCCTCTAGCTCTGGTTTCAGCTGTTCTTTGCGGGGCTATAGGTGCGCTGATTTCGTGTGGGACGCCGCTGTCGGGCACGGCTAGGCGTCTTCGAAGAGCAGCCGGATGTAGTTGCGAAACTGCAAAATCTGGTTCGGTAAGACGTTCTTGTCGTCGAGGCAGCGCGATATGACGATGCCGCCTTCGATGATCGAGGTGAGCATGTCGGCGAGATTATCGAGCGGCAGCTCGATTTTCATCGGATATTTTTCGATGATCTCCGTCAGTTGTTCAATGAAAATGCGGCGCCACGACAAAATGCCCTCGGCATTGAGTCGGCGCACCTCTGCATCGAACTGGTGTGACTCGTAGGTAAATGACGCGACGAGGCATCCCGGGTGTGATCCGGGCAGATCCGTCATGGCTTCTCCCATCAGCTTCAGGAAGATCAACAACTGCTGCAGCGGATCCTCCGTGAGAGCGCGTGCGCGCTCGAGTAGGCCGTTGAAGAAAACGGCGTCTTGTTCCAGATAACGGAGAATCAGGTGCTTTGCTAGGTCGTTTTTACCGTCGAAGTGGTAGAAAAAACCGCCCTTCGTGATGCCCGACTCGCTGATGATCCGCTCGATCGATGTGCCCGAGTAACCCCGCTGCAGGATCAACTTCTCGGCCGTCGCAAGGATATGTTCGCGCGTCTGCTCGCCTTTTGCCGCCATTTGCTATACCTACCGTATGGTTTTTTCTAGCTTGGGGTTTTTCGAGACTGGAATGATCACAGAGTTATATTTCAATATTTTGATTAAATTAATAAAAATAAAAATTCTACAAAAAGTACCGGTTGTCTACTAGATCTAGATCAGATCGTATCATAGCCTATTTAATACTAACTGGTCGGTATCTTTCCGGCTTCTCAAGTACCTCGGAATAAGGGTGACGATCATGCCAACGCCTTTGGAGATCTTGTTGGATCCGATCTCGCTCGGTGTCCTCGCACTTTACGGATTTCTCATGTTGTGGGAGGCGCTTTTCCCGGCTCGGGTATTGCCTAGGGTCGCTGGTTGGCGGATGTGTGGGCTCGGCTCGTTCGCCGTTTATTTCTACCTGTCAGCGTATCTGCCGATGCTTTGGGATGGGTATCTGGCGGAGTATCAGCTGTTCGAGTTGAGTGCCGTCAGCGCTGTGCCGGGCGCAGTCATTGGCCTGCTGGTCTATAACGCGTTGCTCTATACGTGGCATCGAACAATGCACCAAACGGACTGGCTCTGGCGCAGCTTCCACCAGATGCACCACAGCGCCGAACGGCTCGACACCTATGGCGCATTCTATTTCAGCCCTCTCGACATGGCGGCTTTTACGTTCCTGAGCAGCCTGAGTCTCTCGCTGGTGGTCGGCCTCGGGCCCGAGGCAATTACGTTGTTTTTGTTCGCGTCCATGTTTATGGCTATTTTCCAGCACGCGAACATCAGGACACCGCGATGGTTCGGCTATATAGTGCAGCGCCCGGAGAGCCACACAATCCATCACGGGCGCGGCCTGCACCGCTACAATTACGCAGACATGCCGGTCTTCGACATGGTCTTCGGAACGTTTCGCAACCCGCGGGGCTATGAGATGGACATCGGTTTTTACCATGGCGCCTCGAGGCGAATCATCGCCATGCTGACCTTTAGAGACGTGGTGAGGCCGGACAGTGCCGAATCAGCTCCGCTCAAGGAGGTCACGTAAATGGCTACTATCGGCAGGATATCGACCGGTAACCCGCGCCGGCCGCCGTTTCTGCCTCCGTACCGCGCAGCAACGCCTGCGGACGCCGAGGCCATGGCGGAACTGGTCAACTACGCCGGCGAAGGATTGCCGCTGTATCTTTGGACGAACATGGCGGAGCCGGAACAATCGCCCTGGGACGTCGGACGGCGGCGCGCGAGTCGGGACATTGGAGCCTTTTCTTACCGCAATACCATCGTCAGGGAAGCCGACGGCCGTGTGGTCGCCTGCCTCGTCGGCTACCCACTAGCGGATGAGCCGGCCCCGTCGGTCTACGATGACCTGCCAGCCATGTTCGTGCCGTTGCAACAGCTCGAAGATCTCGCGGCCGGGACCTGGTATGTCAACGTGCTGGCGGTGTATCCAGATTACCGTGGCAAGGGATACGGATCGGATTTGCTCCGGATCGCGGAGCGGCTAGCGGGAGGCTCGCGACGGAACGGACTCAGTATCATCGTCTCGGATGCTAATATTGGTGCTCGCCGGCTGTACGAGCGATGCGGTTATAGGGAGCGTGCAAAGCGCGGTATGGTCAAGGATTCCTGGGACAATGCGGGTAAGAAGTGGATTCTGCTCATGAAGTCTAGGTAGGTTTTCTGGCAAACGACCCTTGGTTCCAAGGGGTGACCTGTCGTTCCGGGTTTATCGAAGGCTTGCGGGTTTGAGACACGCTCTCAGCGGCGGAGCTCGTCGGCGCGCTGGCTCGTGAGCGTGTGCTGCGATCATTGTAGCCATCGACCTTCTATTCACGGGTATCTGGCATCGCAAGCGGATGTTCCCCCACTGGAGAGTTCCGCTTCGGCAACCATAAACCCTTGCAATGACCCACCTTCCTGCGCGAGGCTTACGGTGTACCCTCGCTTGTTGTGCGATTCTGCTTGGAACCGAAACCGCCATGTCACGCGAGTTACTTGTGCTTCGCCACGGCAAATCGGACTGGGGCAGCAAAGCAGCCCGTGACTTCGATCGTCCGCTGGCCAAGCGCGGGCGCAAAGCCGTCAAGCGCATGGGTCGTTGGTTGTGCGAGCAGAAACGCTGGCCGGATCGCATTCTCAGCTCACCGGCGCTGCGCACCAAACAGACGGCTTTGGGTCTGTGTCGCCAGGCGGGGCTTCCTGCCGAGCTCATCTCCTATCGAGAGGCCATTTATGAGGCCGATATCGGCACTCTGCTCAACGTGCTCGCCGAGAGTGATCCCGAGGCTACCCGAGTGATGCTCGTCGGTCACAATCCGGGCTGCGAGGAGTTGGTGGCGCACCTGACGGGGCAATCCATTCCCGCTGAATCGCAATCTCCCCCCTTGCCAACCGCCGCGCTCGCGCATCTTGCGATGCCTGATGACTGGGCTCGACTCGAGCGCGGTTGCGCAAGATTGCTCGCGCTCATTCGTCCGCGTGAGCTTGAATAGCTCCGAGCCGGTTCGCTCCATCCCTTATCTTACCCACACACCAGGGCGGCGGATTCTCTTTAGCTGAATCGAGCTCGTCTCTGCATGCCCCGTGATCATCATCATAAATCAGTAATAAATTTTTCATTTTTATGTCATTTTGCGACTGCAAGATAAGCGGCGGTTCATGCTGAGATCGCGTTTTATTTAGAGGAAATCATGATCAAGTCTGCTGCCGTTGTGATGTCGCTCACCGCTATCGTGAGTGTGGCCAGCCATGCCCGAGATTTGGTGAAGGTCGACGGCTCAAGCACCGTCTTCCCCATCACCGAGGCTGTGGCCGAGGAGTTTCAGACGGCCGAGCGTGGCAAGACTATGGTCACCGTCGGCATTTCCGGAACCGGTGGCGGTTTCAAAAAGTTCTGCCGCGGCGACACCGATATCTCTGATGCCTCGCGCCCGATCAAGGACTCCGAGCAACAAATTTGCGCCCAGAACGGTATCGAGTATATCGAACTGCCGGCGGCATTGGATGCGTTGACGGTGGTCGTCAACCCCGATAATGACTGGGTCGATCACCTCAGCGTGGCCGAGCTGAAAAGGATTTGGCAACCTGCGGCCCAGGGCAAGATCACCCGCTGGAGCCAAGTGCGCCCGAGCTTTCCGGATCGCTCGTTGACGTTATTCGGTGCCGGTACCGACTCGGGTACTTATGACTATTTTGTCGAAGCCGTCGTGAACGGTAAATCGAGCCGTGGCGATTTCACGGCCAGCGAGGATGACAACGTACTGGTGCAGGGCGTGGCCAATAATTTGAACGCATTGGGTTTTTTTGGGCTGGCCTACTATGAGGAAAATCAGGATAAGTTAAAAGCCGTGCCGATTTCCTGGAAAGGCGGTAAACCGGTGCTTCCGTCGGTGGCGAATGCCAAGGACGCCAGCTACCAGCCGTTGTCGCGGCCGATTTTCATCTACGTGAACAAGCATTCGGCCGACACCAAACCTCATGTTGCCCGGTTCGTCGAGTTCTATATGAACAAGAAGCACGCTGCGCCGTTGGTCAAGGAAGTGGGCTATGTCCCCCTCCCTGAGAAGGCCTATGACATGGCAGCGAAGAAATTCAAGGATCGCGTGACCGGTACCGTGTTCCATGGCGCCGAGGTGGGTGTAGGAATCGAAGAGCTGATGGCCCGTACTCCGAAAGGCTAGAAAGGCTAGGGATGGTTGGACAACAACAACTGGAAGGGCTAGGGATGGCTGGCCTAGGGATGGGAAGGGATGGCCAGGGATGGCGCAACCGTTGCTGTGCGAAGCGGTATCGGCCGCTTCGTACATTTTTTTGTCGCGGGAGTGTGCTTTATGTCCTCAATCCCATCATCTGTCGTCGATGCCGATAGCGAATGCTTGATCGGTGGTGCCAGCGAAGCCTTCTTGCGTCGCCGAGCGTTCTGGAACCGTGTGGCCGCTTGGTTGCTGTTCGCCGCAGCGGCGGCTTCGGTACTGGTGACGATCGGCATCGTCTATGTGCTGATCCGTGATTCGATCCCGTTTTTCGAGCAGGTTCCGTTAAGCGAATTTCTCACCGATACGCAATGGACGCCGGTGTTCAAAAACGCGCATTTCGGGGTGATGACTCTGGTATCGGCTACGCTGACAGTGGCGGGAATTGCGTTGGCGGTGGCCATACCCGCTGGGCTGGGACTGGCGATCTTCCTCAGCGAATACGCCAATCCTAAGCTGCGCGAGGCGGTCAAGCCGTTTTTGGAACTGTTGGAGGGCGTGCCCACCGTAGTCTACGGCTTCTTCGCGCTGCTGTTTCTTACCCCGATGTTGCAGACCGTTATCCCAGGGTTGTCCGGGTTCAACCTGCTGGCGCCGGGTTTGGTGATGGGCATCATGATTCTGCCCTATACGGCCTCAGTCAGCGAGGACGCCATGCGTAGCGTGCCCATGGGATTGCGTGAGGCTGGCTACGCGCTCGGTTTCTCGCGCTTCCGCGTGGCCGCTCAGGTGGTGATTCCTGCGGCTCTGTCGGGGATCACGGCAGCCTTTATCCTCGGTATGTCCCGTGCGGTGGGGGAGACGATGGTGGTTGCCATCGCCGCCGGACAAAATCCTAATTTCGGCTTCAATCCGCTGGAGGGGGCGGCCACCATTACGGCCTACATCGTACAAATGGCTATGGGGGATTTGCCTCATGGTTCCATTGCCTACCAGTCGGTATTCGCCGCTGGATTGGTGTTGTTCCTGATTACCCTGTTGTTCAATCTGATCGGTTTTTATCTGCGCCGACGTTTTCGAGAAGTATACTGATGGCTACTTCATCGCTTGCTAACGCACAAATCGAGTCGGCGCGTATCGTCGCCGTCAACCGCCGTGCCGATCTGCTCATGGCGAGCATCGGTATTTTGGTGCTGGCCATCGCCACACTCTTGCTTGCCAGTGTTTTTGTCGGTCTCCTCGCAAGCGGCTGGGATCGACTGATCAACCCGGATTTCTACACTCATTTCCCCTCACGCCATCCGCAGCAAGCGGGCATCATCTCGGCCATTGTCGGATCCAGCCTGGTAATGTTGGTGACCGCCGTGATTGCCATTCCCCTCGGGGTGGCGGCTGGACTTTACCTGGAGGAATACGCGCCCAAAAATTGGCTGACGGACCTCATAGAGATCAACGTCAGCAACCTGGCGGGCGTGCCGTCGATCATCTATGGGCTATTGGCGCTTGGATTGTTCGTCTATGCCTTCAGCTTGGGTGAGACGATTCTTACCGCCGGGCTGACGCTCGCGCTGCTGATCTTGCCGGTGATCATCGTCGCTACCCGCGAGGCCGTGCGCAGTATTCCCTTGGAACTGCGGGAAGCCGCTTATGGCTTAGGCGCGGACAAATGGCAAGTCGTTCGCATGTATGTGTTGCCCGCGGCGCGCCCGGGTATTTTTACCGGTGTTATCGTCGGTTTGGCCCGTGCTATCGGTGAGGCGGCTCCGCTCATCACCATCGGTGCGCTGACCTTCATCGCTTTTCTGCCGTCGCCCCCCGTTCAGGCGACGCCACCGTTCGTCAATTTTGATTGGCTCACCAGTCCGTTCACGGCCATGCCCATCCAGTTGTTCAACTGGGTCTCGCGCCCGCAGGCGGAATTCCACGTCAACGCTGCGGCTACGGGTGTGGTGCTCATGGTGATGACCTTGGCGATGAATGCATTGGCCATCTATGTCCGCCTGCGTTTACGCCGGCTGCATCGCTGATGGAAGGCGGAGTGTTGGAACCATGCAAAACCCTACGAAAACACGCGTGAAACTACTCATGAACGAGATGACATCATCCCAACACACCTCTGGCGCAATGCGGCAGCAGCAGGATGTCCAACCGGAACCGACTTCGGCACCTGTCTTGCGGGCCGAGGCGCGTAATCTGGATTTCTGGTATGGCGCGACCCATATCCTCAAGTCGGTGAGCATGGCGGTGGTCGATTGCAAGGTCACCGCTATCATTGGACCTTCCGGTTGCGGTAAAAGCACCTTGTTGCGTTGCTTCAATCGCATGCACGACCTCTATCCCGGTAACCGTTATTCCGGTGAGATCCAGCTTTATCCAGAGGACCGCAATCTGATCGAAATGGATCCGGGGATGGTGCGATTACGCATCGGTATGGTGTTCCAGAAACCCAATCCATTCTCAAAATCCATCTTTGAAAATGTCGCGGCCGGGTTGCGCGTGCGGGGCGTCGCTGACAAGAGGATTCTCTATGAGCGCGTCGAGCAAGCCTTGAGCGGTGCCGCGCTATGGGACGAAGTCAAGGATCGTTTGCACGATTCGGCTTATGGTCTGTCGGGCGGCCAGCAGCAGCGGCTGTGCATAGCCCGCGCCTTGGCGCCACAGCCGGACATTTTGCTGCTCGATGAGCCCACCTCGGCGCTGGACCCCATCGCTACCGCCAAAATCGAGGACTTGCTTACTGTGCTGCGCAACACGGTTACGGTGATCATCGTCACTCATAATATGCAGCAGGCGGCACGCATTTCCGATTTCACGGCCTACATGCATTTAGGCAAATTGGTGGAATACGGTGTCACCGAGAAGGTGTTCACCACGCCGCAAAGCCCGATGACTAACGACTACATCACTGGCCGTTTCGGCTAATTGCCTACAAATAGGGATGTCCATGAGCGAGAAACACACCTTACGCGTGTTTGACGAGGATCTCAAGGCGTTGAGTGACGATGTGATCAAGCTCGCCATCCACGTCAGCGAGGAGTTGAACAGCGCAGTGACGGCTTTGATCAGCGGCGATGCCGGTGCAGCGTGGGCCGTCATCGAAAGCGATAATCAGGCGGACGCTTTGCAAGATCGCATCAACCAGCATACCGCGCGGACCCTGATCCGACAGCAGGCCATGGCTGACGATCTGCGTGCTATTCTCGCTGCCGCCCGCATCGCACCGCATTTGGAGCGCATCGGTGACTACGCCAAGAATACCGCCAAGCGGGCTCTGCGGCTGAGCGGCTCCATCGACGCCGAGCTTGCCGCGCAACTTCAATGGATGGCTACACGCATCCAGTCCATGTTGCGTCGTGTAATGAAGGCCTATACCTTGCGCGACGCCGAGGCAGCCAATGTTGCTTGGGCAGACGATGCCGAACTGGATGCCGTCTACGCCAATTTGTTCAAGCATTTGCTCACTCTGATGGGCAATAACAGTCACCAGGTGGCCGACAGCACTCAGCTGTTGTTTATCGCCAAGGGCTTGGAACGGGCCGGTGATCATGTCACCGACATCGCCGAAGAGGTGTATTTGATGGTGGCCGGCAAGCCTCTGCAAGGCCCACGGCCTAAGGTGAGCGAGCCGGTCTCGGTTTAAAAGCAGGATCGGCCGTCGAAGTTGATTATGGGTTAGGCGTATGGATGCTATCCGTACGCCTGCGTGCGCGTAATGTTCTCTGCAGTCAAGCTCGATCGGGCGTGTGACATGCGTTGCAGGGTTCTACGTCTGGATGGCCAGTGAGCCGGCGGATACAGGAATGCGCCGCCGCTATTCGATGTTGTCTTCGTTGTTTTCCGGCTAATGCAGTAGTATCGCCGTCGATTGCCGGTGCCCAGATGATCGGCCCGTCCAGCAGTTGGCGCACGTGTTCGACTGCAGGATACCCCCGCTCGTGAACGTCTGTTGCAGGCCGTTGTAGCAGCACGGTCCCAGGGTTATTGCATAGGGTCCGTCGATACCACGGGTACGCAGTGTCTTCACCACTTCGGCGGCCACCGCGGGGGTACTAATGGTGGTCGCCCGTAATGGCCAGCGAGGTAAGCAATCAAGGTGAAACTTGACCTCCCTTAGAGTGGCCCTAATATTATCGGTTCCCCAAAAAAATTTTATCCGCTCGAATTTTCATAAGTGGCCTGCTATGGCGGTAATAACAACGAACCCTATGGCCAATCGGCGGCTTGTAGGGCAGAAGAGGGCAGATCGGTGTGGGTGAGTCGGGCGAGCTTGGCAAGCCATACAGTCGTTCCCCTGCATCTGGCGGCGTAGCGCACCATGCCATGCCATTGCCGCAAGTGCACTGGCACGTTCTCCTATCAGTCAGCTTGGTCAGCGCACTTCTGCTCGGTGCGTGCGGGGAAAAGCAACAGGCGCAGCCGGGTGCGGTACCACCGCCACCTGCTGTCACTGCCGCCGAAGTAATGAGGCGCGAGATCACCCCATCGGTAACCTTTAATGGCCGGGTCGAGGCCGTTGACCGGGTCGAACTTCGCGCCCGGGTCGAGGGGTTCGTCGAGCAACGGCGTTTCGAAGAGGGCGCGGAGGTCAATGCCGGTGATTTGCTGATCGTGCTCGAAAAGGCCCCCTATAAGGCGCAGATTGGACAAATTCGGGGACAAATTACCGCGGCTGAAGGAACCCTGCGCCTTGCCCAGATCGAGGTCGAGCGCATGCGCAAGCTTGTCGCGCGCCGCGCAATCGCACAGGCGGAATTGGACAGGGCCAATGCCCAATACACACAGGCGCGCGGCGAGCTGCAGCGGCTGCGGGCTGCGCTCGACCGCGCCAAGCTTGACCTGGACTACACGGCCATAAAAGCCCCTATCAAGGGACGCATCGGCCGCTTCGTGTTTTCTGTCGGCGACTTCGTCACTCCGTCCAGCGAGCCGCTGGCCGTGATTGTCAGTCAGGATCCAATGTATGTAAGCTTTCCGGTGAGCTCCCGGAAGCTGCTCGAGATACGTCGGACTGCCAAGGACAGAGATCAGGTTAAGGTAAAGGTCCGTCTGCCGGACGGCTCGATCTACGATGAAACCGGGGCGATCAACTTCGTCGATGTTCAGACCGATCCAACCACCGATACGGTAATCGCCCGGGCAACCATCCCCAACCCCAAGCGATTTCTCGTCCCCGACCAGCTCGTCGGCGTGATCGTCGAGCAGAAGCAACCCGAACGGGCGCTTGTGATACCGCAGGCGGTCATCGCCGTCGACCAGGCGGGACCGTATGTACTGGTCGTTGGCAAAGACAGCAAGACCGAGCAGCGGCGGATCCAGCTCGGTAGCGCGCAGAACAGCGAGATCACTGTTACCAAGGGGCTCAAGGAGGGGGAACAGATCATCGTCGAAGGGCTGCAGAAGATCCGGCCAGGGCAGATAGTCTCAGTCTCCGCCGCCGTTAAGGGCAGTGATTGACAGTGCTCTCCAGCCTCTTCATCGAGCGTCCGCGGCTCGCGTTCGTCGTTTCGATCGTTCTTACGCTCGCCGGCATCCTTGCCATCTTCGCAATTCCGGTCGCGCAGTTCCCGGATATCGTCCCGCCTCAGGTCCAGGTAACGGCCAGCTACCCGGGCGCCAACGCGGAGGTGGTGGAAACGACCGTGGCCCAGCCGATCGAGCAGCAGGTCGTCGGCGTTTCCGATATGCTTTACATGCAGTCGACCTCCTCGGCTGACGGCGGCTATGCCCTGACCGTTACCTTCGAGTTGGGCACCGACCCCGATATCAACACCGTCAATGTCCAGAATCGGGTGGCGCTCGCTGAGCCGCTGCTTCCAGAGGAGGTGAGCCGACAAGGGCTTACGGTAAGGAAGCGTTCCTCGGGGCTGCTCCAGGTCATCCAGCTCTATTCGCCTGACGCGACCTTCGATGGCTTGTATCTAAGCAATTACGCGACGATCAATCTCATCGACACGCTCAAGCGCATCCCCGGTGTGGGCGACACGATGCTGTTCGGCCCGCTCGACTACTCGATGCGCATTTGGCTCGATCCGGCCAAGCTCACGAACTTTCAGCTCACCCCGGCCGAGGTTGCCGCCGCCATCCGGGCCCAGAACATCCAGGCCGCGGTCGGGCGAATCGGCGCCGCGCCGGTAAAACCATACCAGCAGTTCCAGCTTACGATCACCACCCAAGGGCGGCTGACCAACGAGCAGGAGTTTGAGAACATCATCGTCCGCGCCAACCCCGACGGCTCGGTCGTACGGGTCCGCGACGTAGCGCGGATCGAGCTTGGCGCCCGAAGCGCCGACAAGTTCAGCCGGTTCGATGACCAGCCGGGTGCGGCAATCGCCATCTATCAAGCCCCCGGTGCCAACGCCGTTGCGGTGGCAGGGCAAGTCAACGCCCGCATGAAAGAGCTCGCGCAGCGCTTCCCGGACGATCTCGAGTATCTGACGGTATACGATACGACCGTGTTCGTAACCTCGACCATCGAGGAGATTATCCACACACTTCTCGAGGCGTTCGCGCTCGTCGCGCTCGTGGTCTTCGTCTTCCTCGGCAAGCTGCGTACGACGATCATCCCACTGGTGGCCGTGCCGGTCTCGATTATCGGAACCTTTGCGCTGCTGCTGCTCATCGGCTACAGCGCGAACACGGTCTCGCTTCTCGCGCTCGTGCTCGCGATCGGCATCGTTGTTGACGATGCGATTGTCGTTATCGAGAACGTCGAGCGAATATTGGAGGAGGAGCCGCAGCTGTCGGTGAAGGAGGCGACGCGCAAGGCGATGGGCGAGATCACAGCGCCCATCATCGCCATTACGCTGGTGTTGCTTTCGGTGTTCGTGCCGGTGGCTTTTATCCCGGGCCTCTCCGGCGAGTTGTTCCGCCAATTCGCCGTCGCCGTATCGACCGCCATGGTGATCTCGGCGATCAACGCGCTGACGCTGTCGCCGGCCTTATGCGCCGTGCTGCTCCGGCCCGGTGGCCAGCGGCCACGGGGTCCGGTGGGGTGGATGCTGGCCGGAATCGATCGGATGACGGCGGGTTACACATGGGTGGTGCGCAAGCTCGTGCGGATCAGCCTTCTGTCCATCGTGGTGGTCATAGGCATGCTTGTGCTCACAGGCGGGGTTTTCAGCGTGACGCCGCAGGGTTTCCTGCCCGAGGAGGACCAGGGTGCAATGTTCGCGATCATCCAACTCCCTGAAGGTGCTTCGCAAAACCGCACCTCGGAGGTTTCGCGTGAGGTCGAAACGCTCATAAGGGCCGATCCCGCCGTCGAGCACGTGATCGGCGTTATCGGGTTGGATTTCATAAGCGGGGCCGCTGCATCGAACAGTGCCTTCATCGTGGCCCAGCTCAAACCCTACGCCGAACGGGAGGACCCGGGGCTGCACGTTGCCGCGGTGATCGAGCGCCTGCGCCCGCCGCTCGCGGCCATTTCCGGCGGCACCGCCGTTCCCATCAACTTGCCGCCGATCATCGGCCTCGGTTCAACCGGCGGGTTCGAGTATGCGTTGGAGGCCCTCCAGGGGCAGTCGGCAGCGGATATCGCGGCTACGGTCCGGGGATTGACCATCGCCGCCAACCAGGAGCCGACGCTCACCGGCGTCTTTTCCACCTTCGCCGCCAACACGCCGCAACTCTATCTCGACATCGATCGCGAGAAGGCCCAAACGCTCGGCGTGGCGGTCAATGACATCTTCACCGCGCTCCAGGCGACGCTTGGCGGTTACTATGTAAACGATTTCAATCGATTCGGCCGCACTTGGCAGGTCAACATTCAGGCCGAGGCCGATTACCGCTCGCAGATCGACGACATCTACCAGATCCACGTGAAGAACAATCGGGGCGAGATGGTGCCGATCCGGGCCCTCGCCGAAGCGCGCGTGGTTCTCGGCCCGAGGGCGTTGACGCGCTACAACAACTTCCGCGGTGCCATCATCAACGGCGGCCCAGCGCCTGGTCACAGCAGCGGTGCGGCGCTCGCAACCATGGAGCAGCTATCGGCAAAAACGCTACCCACAGGCTATGCTTTCGAATGGACCGGTACGGCACTCCAAGAAAAAGAAGCCGCCGGCAAGACCAGCCTTGTGCTCGGGCTCGCGGTGGTGTTCGCTTACCTTTTCCTGGTTGCGCTCTATGAGAGCTGGAACGTGCCGATTGCGGTGCTGCTCTCGGTCAGCGTAGGCGTGCTCGGGGCCGTAGTGGCGGTTTGGCTATTAGGGTTGGCGTTCGATGTTTATGCCCAGATCGGGCTTGTGGTGCTGATCGCATTGGCCGCCAAGAACGCCATTCTGATCGTTGAGTTCGCGCTCGAACAACGCGGCGCCGGCCAGTCGTTGCTTGGCTCCGCTATCGAAGGGGCGCGGCTGCGCTTCCGCCCGGTGATGATGACCAGTTTTGCTTTCATCCTCGGGCTTTTGCCGCTGGTGCTCGCGACTGGGCCGGGAGCGGCGAGCCGGCAGGCCGTCGGCACGCCGGTCTTTTTCGGCATGCTGGCGGCATCTGCGATCGGCGTATTCGTCATCCCGATGCTCTACGTCGTTTTCCAGTGGATGCGCGAGAAGACCGGTTGGAAGCCGGCGCAGGCACCGTCCTCCAGCGAATAATGACACCATCGATAACTCGGCCTTGTTTGTGCTGGGTAGCAAACGGCCGCCCGAGGGACTTTTGGCCGAGAGTTGCGCCCTTGAGTGGTTACCTGGTGAGCCGGATTGGAGAGTGAAATCACAATCGTGGAAAAAGGGAGTCCATATAAGTCCCCTACCGGAGCGATAAGGTAGACCTCGGCCTACGCCGGGGTGGATAAGGTTTTCGGGTTCTCCATCTCATTATTCGCCACCCTGGCGGAGGTCGGCATTCAGCATATTGATGTTTCTGGATTTAACTTTCGCTGAAATAATACGCGAGCAAATTTTCAGAGGTTCCTCAAGATGCCTTCAACTCTTCGCGCAGGATGCGCCGTAGCGTTGCCTCGTCCACCGGGCGAGACCCGATGGCTTCGCGCAGAGTGGCGTTGATAAGTGTCTGATAGCCGATGCCTGTTGCTTCCGCTCGGGCGCGGAAGACTGAAAGCACATCGTTATCAAGCATGATCGTGATCCGACTCTTACCTTTTGCCTCCTGCTGTAACTTCGCAAGATGCGGAATATCCTTGGCTCGCTTTCCCTTCGAGAAATCGTATTCGTCACGCATACTGTTCAGCCTCATTTCGGGTTGCCTTTCGGGCGGAGATCAGCCGGATCCGTTCACCCTCACGAAGGGTGTACACGATGGTTAATAGACGCGCCTGAGAACTCATGCCGAGTAGTATCCAACGTGATTCTCCTTCGGCATCAGAGTCTTCAAAACCCAGTGCCATCGGATCTAGCAGCGCAGATGCAGCCTCTTCGAAAGAGACGCCGTGCTTTGTGAGGTTCCTCTCAGCCTTAACGGGATCAAATTCGATCTCCATCCGCCCGATTATGCATATTTAATATGCATTAATCAATGATCGCTAGGCGGGCAACTTTATGGATAGGAGGGCCCTAACGAAGCTAGTGACGGGGCGTCGGCACGCCGGGCGGTATCCGCTTGATCGGCGTATTCGTTATCCCGATGCTCTACGTCGTTTTCCAGTGGATGTGCGAGAAGACCGGTTGGAAGCTGGTTCAGGCGCCGTCCTCCAGCGAATAATGGCGCTATCGACAACTTGGCCTTGTCTGTGCTGGGTAGCAAACGGCCGCCAGAGGGACTTTTGGCTGGGGACTGCGGATCCGTGGGTTGGCCGTGGTGCAGGTGGACGGATGGCTGCCTATAGGAGATTGTCCGGCTGACGACGCAGATCAAGCCGGTGATTCGCTGTTTCACCGAGTGCTCTCAGTTAACCTGTCATGCATGATGAAACGCCTTCGTGACCCCGCGTGGACAATCCCCAAATGACAAAGCCCGTTTTTCTGAATCGCGTAATCCTGCGCAACTATAAGAGCATCGGTTACTGCAACGTCAGGCTCGGTCCGCTGACCTACCTGGTGGGTGTAAATGGGTCGGGCAAGAGTAACTTTCTAGTCAGTCCTGAACAACCGTGTTACACGGCTTCCCGAAGACCGAATTCCGTGTCCTGCTCACGCACTTCGGGCCTCGATTCCGCCAGTAGCCGTCCCAGAATTCGGCGCAAAAGATCCGCTATTG
>JAUILK010000028.1 GCA_030433275.1 Gammaproteobacteria bacterium | reverse complement strand
GCCCTACCTGACGGCAACCACCTCCGGATTGACCTATGTCGTCGACCGGTTCCGGCACTGGCCGCACGCCGGCCACATGACACTGCAACGCGGCGAGCGCTCACGTCTCGCCGACTTCGCCAGCGAGTCGCTATAAGTACAGCTGCATCTGCCTGCTCGCCGAACCCGAAGTCTCGCCTAACCCCGCGCTTGCTTGTGGGTGATTTCGTGTTCAGATCTAATAGCATAGCCATTCTGGGCATCGGGATCATCCGCGAATCCCGGCCAGGCCAAGATAACGGCACGGATCAACGTCGCCAAAGGTATGGCGAAGAACACTCCCCAGAATCCCCAGATACCACCGAAGACCAGGATGGCGATAATAATTGCCACCGGATGCAGCTTGACGATCTCCGAGAACAACAACGGCACCAAAACATTGCCATCAAGCGCCTGGATAATGCCGTAGGCAATCAGCACCCAAACGAACTCCGAGCTTGGCCCGAATTGAAAGTAGCCAATAACCGCAATCGGCACGGTCACGACCGCAGCGCCCACGTATGGGATGATCACCGACAAACCAGTAGCCACAGCCAACAAGGCAGCGAACTGCAGCCCCAGCAGGGCAAGGGTCACATAGGTCACCACGCCGACGATGACGATTTCCAAGAATTTGCCGCGCACGTAGTTACCGATCTGAGCATCCACCTCACACCAAATCGTGGCGATTAAACTCCGATGTACCGGGAGGAAGCGGCTGAGCCAAGCCTGGATCTGTTCCTTGTCCATTAGGAAAAAGAACACCATGAAAGGCACCAGCACCAAATAAATCGCACCCATAAAGAGCATCACCACGGACTGGAACGAAATTGAGGCCAACACGTTGCGACCAATCTGCAGTGATTCGTTGCGCAACCCCTCCATGAGGGTCTTGACCTGATCGGCGGAGAAAAATTGCGGATACTTCACCGGCAGATGCAATATGACCATTTGGCCACGATCGAGTATATCCGGCAGATTATCCACCAACTGAGCAAATTGTCTGCTGATCAACGGAATCAACGCGAAAAACACCAGCAGCACGACGGCGATAAAGAGAAAAAACACCACCACGACGCCTGCCCGGCGGGGAACTCGATAACACTCCAAAGACTGCACCAAATCCTCGAGCAGATAGGCGATCACCAAGCTCGCAATCACCGGTGCCAGCATATCCCCCATGAACAGGATAATGCCGAGCCCACCAAGCAATACCAACGCCAACGCAACCACTTGGGGATCATTGAGATGGCGCTCGAACCATGTACGAATAAAATTCATTCTGCCGTGCTCGCTTTTGGCCGAACCGCTGCAACGTTAGCCACACCGCTGTACGCTAATCAATAGCGGACAAGGCGATTGCAGGTCTACCTCAAGGCAGTCATATTCCGGTCGGGCCAATCCATTAAGTTTAAAGAGGCTTACCGAAAACCGGGCAGCGAGAAGCCGAACAATGGAGCCGGATAACGTATACAACCAACAACCGCTCCTGGCAGGGCGACGGCAGCATTGTAATTAAACGCACCTTGCATATGGTTCGATTGCAGACAATGCCTATAACCGGCCACTATATCGACCAGTGCCTCCGGGGGCCAGCGACGAAAACACCCAAGTTGCCTCTAGAGCCCATTTGCCATTCATAAACTGAACCATCGCTGAGAATACCTTGAAACGCCTTGTCCTACCGCTACTTATCTGTGTCTGCCTAAGCGCGCGTGCAGGCTTGGATTTATCGCTGCCGGACATCGGCGATCCAGCGAGCCAAGTAATGACGCCGACCGAGGAACAGCAGATCGGCCAGCAGATGATGGGCGAAGTTCGCCGCCAACTCCCTCTCGGCGACGACGCCGAAATCAATGCTTATATCCAAGATTTGGGCGCGCGGCTCGCCTCCCATGGCGATGCTCCCGATTATAGTTACCACTTCTTCGTCGTGAATAGCCCGCAGATCAATGCCTTTGCCATGCCGGGCGGCTATATTGGCGTCAATACCGGGCTCATACAGGCCACCCGGACCGAAAGCGAACTCGGAGCGGTACTCGCCCATGAAATCGCCCATGTCACCCAGCGACACTTGGCACGGCAGATTCTCCGTGACCGCGGTAGCGGCTGGCGCATGGCCGCGCTGATACTGGCCGGAATTCTGGTGGGCACACAAAGCCCGCAAGCCGGCAGCGCTGCCACCATGTCGGCCATGGCCGGCATGATCCAACAGCAACTTGCTTACTCCCGCTCCGACGAAAGCGAGGCGGATCGGGTTGGAATGCACACCTTGATCAAGGCCCGCTTCGATCCTGAGGGAATGCCCCGATTTTTCGGCCGCTTACTACAGGCAAGCCGCTATCGTGATGAGCCGCCGGCTTTTCTCAGCACCCACCCGCTCACCGAACGGCGCATTGCCGATGCCCAAGCGCGCGCCCATCAACTCGCCAGCAGCAAAATTTTCGAAAGCCCAGAGTACGATCTCATGCGCGCCCGCCTGGAGGTGCTCAACGCGCGCCTACCCGAAGATGCCGTAAATGAGTTTCAAGCCCAGCTTGAGCATAGCACCGCCAAACCCTGGGCTGCCCAATATGGGCTGGCGCTGGCTCTGCAACGTACAGGCGAGCATGCCCGCGCTCGCACGATTCTCCTACAACTGCTGCGCGTGCACGGCGAATACGCGCCTTATTTCGTTGGCCTAGCCGAAGTAAGTCGCGCCGCAAAACAACCCGAACAGGCTTTAGCAGCCGTGCGGGAGGGGTTGTCGTTATTCCCGGATAACTATGCCTTGCGCGTTCTCCATGTAGAGACGTTGCTGGATGAAGGGCACGCGCAGCAAGCTCAGCGTATCGCCACGGCCGTGGTCGGCGACCACCCGGAAGATGCCAATCTCTGGCAACTTGCGGCCCGTGCGGCCGATAGTGCTGATCAACAAGTGCAAGCCCAATTGGCCATGGGCCATTACTACTATTTACGCGGGGATATCCCCAGCGCCTTGGATCAAATAAAACACGTACTCGACAGCAACAAAGCCGATGAATATCAGAAATCTCGCGCTACGGCCTTACGCACGCAGTGGCAAGCGGTGCTTAAACAGCGATCGAAAGAGCGTTGAGTAACCGATCACACCGGTTCACCCCAAGGGGTTACCCTATATTTACCAACCGGGAACATCCGCCCAGCAGACCCGGCGAGTAGCGAGTGATGCAAAAGGATAGTGCAAACCATTCAAGGCCGGAAGAAATTCAAGGCTTGCTTTGTGATCTCCTAAAAGGACAAGGGGCGCTGGCAATCTTGTTGGCCGCAGGCTGGTCTGCGCTCGCCGCGTTCGCGCGAGATGGCGAGGCGGCGACGGCCTTGGGCGAGCATTTAAACCAGGCACTGGAGCAACTGCACGAGGAGGTCGCTCGGTCGGTCGAGTCCGTCAATGTCCTGCTGGACTTGGCTCGCCAGTTGCTCTCCATAGATCGGCTCGCACACCCCTTCGCGCACTTCGCAGCGCATTGCTATCCCTGTATCGGCCCACTGCAAAAAGAACAAACCAACCTAGAAGCACTGCAGCGCACACTCGATGGGTACCAAACCGCCGCCTTGCGTTATACCCAGGAGCTCGGCGAGCTATACCAGGCCACTCTGAGCGAATATCAACAAGAACTAACCAGGAGAGCCCCCCTCGAAAGGACCACTCGGAGTACTCGTGAACTGTACGATCACTGGCTAGAGGTGGCAGAGCGAACCTATGAACGGTTTCTGCACTCGGAGACGTATCCGCAAGCCATCAGCGCTTTGCTGAACGCCTGGGCTGACCTGCGGCTCGCTCTACAGACCGTACTGGATGAGCTTTTTGCGTATATGGGATTACCGACCCGGCACGCGGTGGAAGATACTCAGCGGCATCTCGATCGATTAAGGCGCCAGCAACGTATTGACACTATACGGCTGCAACACGAGATCACAGCGTTGCGCAAAGAGCTCGCCGCCCTACGCGCGACTACCACCGGCCCACCGCAGACGACATCTCGCCCCGACAGGGACAAGCGCTCGTGAGCAACGATACATCCTGTCCTAACGATTCGCTCCAACTGCAAAGCAAGCTTGCCAGGGTGCTGCGCCGGGCGCGCGAGCTACAGCCGGTGAGCGCTGGCAGCACGCCCGCGCGCGATCTACCGCATTCAGGCACGGCCACGCTCTATCGTTACGGCTCCGGGGAGGGCATACCACTACTGGTCGTCTACTCCTTGGTGAATCGCCCCTATATTCTCGATCTAAGTTGCGAGCGCTCGGTTATTGGGGCGCTCGTGCGCGGCGGCATTACCGTTTATTTACTCGATTGGGGCTACCCGGGACCGATGGACCGCTTTCAGCGGCTCGATGATTATATCGAGGATGAAATCGACTGCGCGGTGGACAACATCGTCGCCCGACACGACACCGACCGCATTTCCCTGCTGGGCGTCTGCCAGGGTGGGACACTCGCCGTCTGCTACGCGGCCTTGCGACGCGAACGCGTTCGCAGCCTGATCACCCTTGCCACCCCGGTGGATTTTCAAACCCCGCAAGACACGCTCTATCGGATCGTCCGCCACGTCAACATTGAGCGGCTGACGCAAGCGTTGGGCAATGTACCTGCCACCGGGCTCAACACTCTGTTTACCAGCCTAAAACCTTTCCAACTCCTCTATCGGCGCTATCTGCGATTGGCAGAATTAGGTGACGACGAACAGGCGTTACAAGCATTCCTGCGTCTCGAGCAATGGATGTACGACAGCCCTGACCAGGCAGGGGCTGCTTTTGTTCAGTTTGTTCGTGATTTCTACCAAGCCAATGGCTTAGTTGCGGGTAACCTGCGACTCTGCGGCAAAAGCGTGGATCCGACCCGATTTACCGGCCCGTTGTTCAACGCTTATGCAACGGCCGATCACCTAGTGCCACCCGCAGCGGCAAAGGCCTTGGCAAATCTGACCGGATCGCTCGCCTATCACGAGGCGGAACAGCCCGGCGGGCACCTAGGCTTGTTCATCAGCCAACATGCTCATCGCCGTCTGTATCCCATCCTAGTGGAATGGCTGCATCAATGCGGCTGAACGCACTGTAACAGCGGAACAGACAGTCCATTATTGCACCGCAACAACGAAAATGCTTGCCAAGCGACCTCGGCCATCTACAATGCCCGATAAACTGACTGTGCGTGGCTCCCGCGTAGAGGGCAATTAAAAAAAGCCCTCTCTAGCGAGAGGGCGAATCGAGGAGGAAGCAGTGGGCCACCCATACAAGGGCAGCTTGCGAGCGGGTTCCGAGTTCGACTTATCAAAAAGCGCTCCGACTCATTGAGAGTTTAATACACCACAAAAATCCAATAAGAAGAGCGCTTTACAATTATCCGGGAGGCCCCTCATGGCCTCCCTTTTTTTTATCTCACAAATGTTGCTGCGCAACATAATAGATTGCCTCTCCAGAAAATGTCAATCGATACGTTTCAACAAGTTATGATCAACATTCTATCCAGCTCAAACTCGCCACCCTCATCTGGCTTCCTAAAACGCCGCGCCCAGACGATCAGCAAAGTTAGGCAACCGGATATCCCGTTAGTTCCAGAACAGATGGCGCAGGGCTGCGCTTTCCTTGTTGCCCCTTATACTCTCCAGGCCTCTCTGTAAACGATTCTGCATCACCGTCCTCTACCAGCCCGCTATACATGGCTCGCCATATCCTTCACCTAAAACACGCTTGACGGACCGAGGACAAGGCTCAATGATCATTATTATTTAAGCGATGTGGCTACCAGGCTGGGGAGGTCAAATGAGCAGGGATTCCATCGAGAGCCAAATCCGGGCTGCCCTGGAGCATGACCCGGCCATTAATGTGCGACGTTACCCCATCCACGTACATCAAGGCGATGCCGTGCGGTTGGAAGGCACGGTAGCAGATATCGAAGCTAAACGGCGCGCCATTCAAACTGCCCATCGGATTGCAGGCAACGCGGGCATCGATGATCGACTCCGGCTCGAGGTTGCGCGCCCCCGCCCGGATAACGAGCTACGCCAAGCCGTGGCACACGTTCTGATGCAAGAACCGAGATTCATCGAGTTGCAAGTGTTAGACGCGCACGCGCAACCACCTGCGAGTCAGAATTGGATCCGCGTCAGTACCCACGAGGGCGTGGTCATGCTCGAGGGCGTTATCGGCAGCTTGTCCCACCGGCGTTTGGCCGAAGTTTTGAGTTGGTGGACACCGGGAACAGCCGACGTGGATAACCGTCTCCACGTCCAGCCACCGGAACGGGACAGCGACGAGGAGATCGCCAGCACCATCCGAATGGTGCTGGAAAAGGAACCCGCGATCGATAGCATCCAAATACAAGTCGCTGTAGACGATCGCGTGGTATCCCTACACGGCTCAGTCCACAGCGTAGAGAATCGACGCATCGCTGGCTGGGACTGTTGGTACATCCCTGGAGTCCACGATGTCCAGAATCGACTCGAGGTGGCCGACTAAAGGGACCCATGCACCCGCCTCTCGCCGAGCGAACAGCCCTGAGGAGCCGTTCGGGTGGGGCGGGCGCAACGAAACCAAGTGATCAGCGGGCGCGCAACGACCTTCGCTCGACTCGGCCGCCAGTGCGAAGCATGCCGAACACACCCGCGACGACCACCACGAGGGCCAACAAGAGCATCATGACCGAATGCAAGGACGGAAGGCTGGTTGCCCAGGAGAGCAGCGCAATCAGCAAGGGGATAAGGAAGACGACAAAAAGAGCCAATACCACGTGTTGCACCTGCCATCGACTTCGTTTGCGCCGCACTGCGAGCCTCCTGCGCATTACTTTTTGTATAAGTAATTTTAGGCAGGACAGATGGGTTGGGGAAGCCCTGCGCTGCGCTGATTGCGGCCAACCCCAGCCAAAGCATCATCGTGTATCCGCCCGACACCCAAGCTCACTCGAATAATCGGGAACGCGCCGAGGTGGCGAGCAGCAGCGGGCCGACCCGGGTCACAGCAAGGCTTACAGCAGGGGAACGAGCGCAAAGCGGACTTGCAGGAATCTGAACGCGCCCACCTGAGCCCCAAGGCAACCCAAGGATAGCGAGCATGAGACTACAGGATGTCATAGACAATGCCGTCACCGAGGTTGGCCGAGTACTATTGGGTAAAGAGCCTCAGATCCGCCTTGCCCTATGCTGTTTGTTCGCCCGTGGCCACCTACTGATCGAAGACCTGCCTGGCATGGGCAAAACCACTCTGTCGCATGCTCTGGCCGATGTGCTAGGCCTGTCGTACAAACGGGTGCAGTTCACCAGCGACCTGCTGCCAGCAGACATCCTCGGAGTGTCTGTCTACAACCGCAATGACGCCAGCTTCAGTTTTCATCCGGGACCGATTTTCACCCACGTGCTACTGGCTGACGAGATCAACCGGACTACCCCACGCACCCAAAGCGCACTGCTGGAGGCGATGGCGGAGGGCCAGGTGACGGTGGAGGGCGAAACCCGCCAGCTGCCGGAGCCATTTTTCGTGATCGCCACCCAGAACCCGATCCACCAATCTGGTACTTATCCCTTGCCGGAGTCGCAACTGGACCGCTTCCTGATGCGGCTGGAGCTAGGCTACCCTCATCCCCAGGCGGAACGAGAGATGCTTTTACGCCAGCCCGGCGTCAGTAGTCAGGGGCTGGGACTACAGCAATGCATCGACCTCGAGCAATTACAGATTATCCGAACCGCGGTCACCGCTGTGCATGCCTCGGACAACCTGCTGGACTACCTGCAGCGCTTGGTGGCCTATTCGCGCCAAGCCTCGGAATTTGCGGTGGGCCTCTCGCCGCGCGGGGCACTGGCATTACTGGGTTGCGCCCGCACTTGGGCGGTGATGGACAGCCGCAGCCACGTAGTGCCGGAAGACCTGCAGGTGATAATGCCCGCTGTAGCCGCTCATCGACTAGTGCCCAACGGCGATTATGCCGGCGACGGCCAAGCCCTAGTGGCTCTGCTGCAGCGCAACGTGGACGTCATCAAACCCTGAGTGCTTGGTGATGCGGGTACGGCAAGAACCCGATGTGAAAATCGGTCTGCGCTACCGATGGCAGCGCCGTTTTCTAACCTGGATCAACCGCCGCGCGCCCCCGGCACGCTCGGTAACCTTAGACCAGCGACGCATTTTTATCTTTCCTTCACGAGTGGGCTTTTTTTTCTTTCTCTGCCTGCTGGTGATGTTACTCACGGCGATCAACTACCAGAACAACATGAGCTTTGCGCTCACGTTTCTGCTGACCACTCTGTTTGTGATTGCGATACTGCACACTTACGCCAACCTGGCGGGGCTGACCGTTCACGCGGTGCGGACCAAACCGGCGTTTCCGGGGCAGCATTCGGAATTCGATATCCGCCTAGAGCGCGGCCGGCAGCGCGATCACTACGGCCTGCGCCTAGCCTGGCCCGAGAGTACCGAGTGCGTAATCAACCTAGTACAGGCGGACAGCGTCGAGGTCCGTTTGCACACGGCGGTGGACCGGCGCGGCTGGTACAATCCGGGCCGACTGCTGCTGGAAAGCACTTATCCGTTGGGACTGTTGCGCTGCTGGACCTGGGTGGACCTGAACTTGCACGCCCTAGTCTATCCTCAGCCACTGGCGTCGGCCGACCTACCGGGGCTTGCTACGCAGCACCCTGACGGTGCCGCGCTGCCGATCAGTGGCAGTGACGACTTCTACGACCTGCGCAACTACCATCCCGGCGATTCCCTGCGCCAGCTGCATTGGAAAAGCCTGGCCAAGGGCCAACCCCTGCAGAGCAAACAATACGCAGCCTATGCCGAGCGCAGTCTGTGGCTGGACTGGGCTATGTTCCCCGGGGTAGGCACGGAGCAGCGCCTCTCGCACCTGTGCTACTGGGCCCTGGTCTTCGAGCGGCGCCGCTACCAATACGGTTTGCGCCTTCCCGATCAAAGCATCAACCCAGGGATGGGAGCGCAACATCTGGAGAAGGTGCTAACCGCGCTGGCTCTGTACCGAGGTGGGAGTCCAACCGGGTGAACTCGCAGCAGCAAATTCCGCGCAACGCGCTGGTGTGGATGATCATCAGTCTGTTTACCTTAGCGGCACCCCATGTAAGCCGGCTGCCGTTATGGGTGCTGGCGGTATACGGGGTGGCGGCGTTATGGCGCAGCATGGTGTACCGAGGGCTCTGGTCGTTTCCCGGGCGCCTAGCCAAACTAGCGCTGATTCTCTGTGCTTGCGCCGGCATCTATGCCAGTTACGGCAGCATGCAGGGGTTAGAACCCACGGTCGCGCTGCTGTTGACCGCCTTCGCCCTCAAATTGATCGAACTCGCCAGACGCAAGGACGCCTATGTATTGCTGTTTCTAGGCTATTTTATCTGCATTAGCGAGTTCCTGTTCAGCCAGGAACTGCTGATCGTCCTGTACTCGGTGCTCAACATCACCCTGATTACCACCGCACTGGTGGCTCTGCACCAACCCGCTCAACACCGTTTCAACGGCGGCAGTTTACGCCTGGCGGCGGTAATGCTGACCCAGGCCTTCCCACTGATGTTAGTGCTGTTCTTCCTGTTTCCACGTATCGGACCACTGTGGTCCGTACCGATCAAACGCCACACTGCCAAGACCGGGGTCAGCGATGCCATGCAGCCCGGAGATATCTCGCACCTGAGCCAGTCGGATGAGGTGGCATTCCGAGTAAAATTCCAAGGTGAAATTCCGCCGCGCTCGAAACTGTACTGGCGCGGCCTGGTTTTCAGCCGCCTGACGGATGGGGCCTGGCGTCGACTGAAAAACCATGAGATGGCGTCGAACGAGCGCTGGCCGACTCCGATAACAATCGACGACGAGCCGCTACGCTACAGCGTCATCATCAACCCCACCCAACAGCACTGGCTGTACAGTCTGCGTTATGCAGAATCCGAACAGGCTGGGATCAAGGCCACGACGGACTACCTGCTCTATTCTTCGGTGGCGCTGGAGGAACAGTACCGATACCGCGCCCACAGCTGGCCGGACGCTGCATTGGAACCCAAGCTATCGGACTGGCGCCGTCGCACCGAGTTGCAGCTCCCGAAGGCGAGCAATCCCCGCACTCGGCAACTGGCCCGTGACATGCGGGCTGCCAGCGCCAGCGACGGGGCCTTCGTCGCCGCGGTGCTCGCCATGTTCACTCGCCAACCGTTCGTATACACTCTGCAACCGCCGCGACTGGGATCTGATCCCATGGACCGGTTTCTGTTCCAAACTCGGCGCGGTTTCTGCGAGCACTATGCCTACGCCTTCGCGGTCATGATGCGCGCCGCAGATGTCCCCGCACGGGTGGTGGCCGGTTATCAGGGCGGCGAGATCAATCCAGTCAATCGCACCGTGATCGTGCACCAGTTCGACGCCCATGCGTGGGTGGAAGTCTGGTTGAGCGGGCGCGGTTGGGTGCGAGTCGATCCCACTGCCGCAGTATCGCCGCAGCGCATCGAATTGGGGCTGGAGCAAGCGGTGGCGACGGAGGGTAGCTTCCTGGCAGACTCGCCGCTCTCACCGCTGCGCTATCGCAGCATTTCCTGGCTCAATTCAGTACGCTTGCGCTACGACGCGCTCACCTACCAGTGGCAGAACTGGGTAATGGGTTTTAACAGCGATCAACAGTACCGTGTGCTGCAGGAATTGCTCGGGCAACTGGATACAAGTAAATTCATACTTATCCTACTCGGCAGTGGCACCCTGGTATTGTTGCCGGTAGCAGGATCGCTGCTGGCCCGCAATCGGATACGCACGCTCTCGCCTCTGGATCAGGCCTACCTGACCTTCTGTGACCGGCTATCGCGCCTGGGAGTGATGAGGAGTCCCGGGGAGGGGCCTGCAGCGTTCGCCGAGCGCGCGGCTCAGGCGTTACCGCAATGGGCGCCGCTGTTGCAGCGCCTGACGGAGATTTATTGTGATCTGACCTACGCCGATGCGGATCTGAGCGTCACGCGCAGAGCCCAGCTCAAGCAGGAATTCAAGCTCGGTCTACGCCGGCTCAAGCGGGCGCGCCAAGCGCACTGAACCGGTTCGCAACCGGGCGAACCCTTTACCATGCCTTTGCTAGGCGCTATATTGATTAGTCCATAGAGCCGGAATCTAGGGTAGATTTCAAATTCCGGAAAGCGGGAGTCAGAACTTGACGAGTCGCGTTGCGATCGTGCGCTGTTGCCTGCGGGCTGGCCGGTCGCCCGCGCGCATATACCGCGCATATACATCGATCACTAAAATAACATTCGGCCGGCGCGCGGGGTGAGCGCCTGCCGCAGCGCCGCAATCGCATCGTTCAGAGAGGGTTACAGAGCCCAGCACTCAAGAGCGGGACAATCCGCTTTTGTGGTGCTTTTCATGAAACACCCTTCTCTCGTCCAAAAGAAGGTACCGCAGAGGCGAATCTCCCGTGCGTGTTCCCAGCAACCCCAAACCACAGCTGTTCTCAGGGCAAGAAAAGGATAACTGCGGGTTCGGCTTGATCGCCCACATGGACGGCCAAGCCAGCCATTGGTTGATCGAAACCGCCGTGCACGCGCTGATCCGTTTGACCCACCGCGGCGCGGTGGCCGCGGATGGCAAGACCGGCGACGGGTGCGGGTTGCTCATGAGACACCCGAGCGCCTTCCTCCGCACGGTTGCCGCCGAGGCCGGGATCACGGTAGCGAAACGCTTCGCGGCGGGTTGTGTCTTTCTCTCGCGTGATCCGGCCAAAGCGCAACAAGCCCGAGCCACCCTTGAGCAGGCGCTGTCAAGCCGCGGCTTGCAGAGTGCGGGCTGGCGCGCGGTTCCAATCAATCCTGAAGCCTGTGGCGAGCAGGCCTTGGCGAGTCTGCCGAGAATCGAGCAAGTCTTCGTTAATGCGCCCGCGGGGCTCGATGAGCCACTGTTTGAGCGGCGCTTGTTCATCGCTCGGCGCCAGGCTGAAAAGCAACTGGAACCAGCTGATGAAGATTTCTATATACCCAGCCTGTCGAGCCGAACGCTCTCGTATAAGGGGTTGGTATTGCCAACCAACCTAGGGCGATTCTACCGGGATCTCGAGGACGAACGACTGGAGAGTTCGCTGTGTGTCTTCCATCAGCGCTTCTCCACCAATACCCTGCCCCGGTGGCGACTCGCCCAGCCCTTCCGCTATCTGGCGCACAATGGTGAAATCAACACGATCCAAGGCAACCGCAACTGGACCATCGCCCGCGCCAACCGATTCCAGACCTCATTGCTGCCGGAACTCGGGGAAACCCTGCCGCTGGTAAGCCCGACGGGTTCGGATTCGTGCAGCCTCGACAACATGGTGGATGTATTGATCACTGGCGGTCTGGACCTGTTCCGAACGGTCCGACTGCTGCTCCCGCCGGCTTGGCAGAATGTATACACCATGGATGCCGACCTGCGGGCTTTCTATGAATACCACTCACAGCACATCGAACCTTGGGACGGTCCGGCTGGCATCGTATTGACCGATGGGCGCCACGCGGCCTGTGCGCTGGACCGCAACGGCTTACGGCCGGCTCGTTGGGTGATCACGCGCGATCGCCACATCACTCTCGCCTCTGAGATCGGGGTCTACGACTACGCTCCCGCAGATGTGGTCCGCAAAGGACGCCTCAAGCCCGGCGAGATGCTCGCCGCGGATACCGAAACGGGCGAACTGTTGTTGCCGGAAGACATCGACAATCGGCTCAAGCACCGCAAACCCTACAAGCACTGGCTAGCGCTCTACGCACGCACCCTGGACGCGCCTGCCGACGCGCGCAGCGCGAACGTGCACGAGGAAGTCGATCCCAAGCGCCTGGCCGTTTATCAAAAGCAATTCAATATCAGCTTCGAGGAGCGAGATATCGTCTTACGCACCCTGGCACAGAGCGGCCAGGAGGCCGTCGGCTCCATGGGTGACGACACCCCTATTGCGGTGCTCTCCCGACAAACACGTCCCCTCTACGATTACTTTCGTCAGCAGTTTGCGCAGGTCACCAACCCGCCCATCGATCCGCTGCGCGAGCAAATCGTCATGTCGCTGGAAACCTGCTTTGGGCGCGAGAAGAACCTGTTCGAGGAAACCGAAGCCCATGCCAAGCGTCTGGTGGTGGACTCCCCGGTGCTCTGCGACACGAAATTTCAGGCGCTGCTGGCCCAAACTGAGCCGGACTACGCCCATGCATTGATCTCGCTGAACACCCTGCTCAGCAGCGACCTGCGCACGGCATTGACGGACCTTTGTGAGCAAGCCGAACGTGCAGTCCGCGCCGGTAAAACCATCCTCGTCCTTTCCGACCGCGGGTTGAAACGCGAGTACACGCCCGTACACGCGCTGCTTGCCACCGGTGCCGTACATCACCATCTGGTGGCCAAGGGCTTGCGCTGCGACGCCAACCTGGTCGTAGCGACCGGCACCGTGCGCAACTCGCATGAATGCGCCGTACTGATCGGCTATGGCGCTACGGCCGTGTACCCGTATTTGGCCTACGACGTCATCCAGGACATGGTCCGCACCGGCCAGATCAAGGGCACCGCTTTGCAAGAACTGCTCGAGTCCTACCGTAAAGGCATTAACAAAGGGCTCTATAAGATTCTCTCCAAAATGGGGATTTCCACCATCACCAGCTATCGCGGCGCCCAGCTGTTCGAAATCGTCGGGCTGCACGACGAGGTGGTACGTTTGTGTTTCCCGGGTACGGCAAGCCGCATCCAGGGCACCAACTTGGATGATCTGGAGTCGGACCGCCGCGAGTTGCACCGACGCGCTTGGCAGATCAGCGAGCCGATAAGCCAAGGTGGATTATTGAAATACGTCCATGCCGCCGAATACCACGCCTTCAACCCCGAGGTGGTGCGGACTCTGCAAGAAGCCACCTATACGGGCGATTATCAGCGCTACCAAGTGTTTGCGCGGACCGTCAACGAACGCCCGGTAGCGGCACTGCGCGACCTATTGCAGCTCAAACTGGCGGCAAAGCCTTTGCCGTTGAGCGAGGTTGAGCCCCTGCCGGCGATCCTAAAACGCTTTGACAGCGCCGGCATGTCCCTCGGAGCCCTCTCCCCGGAGGCTCATGAGGCGCTGGCCATCGCAATGAACCGTCTGGGTGGTCGCTCCAACTCCGGCGAGGGAGGGGAAGACGCAGCCCGCTACGGCACCGAGCGCATGTCCAAGATCAAGCAGGTCGCCTCCGGACGCTTTGGCGTGACACCGCATTATTTGGTCAATGCCGAGGTCCTGCAAATCAAAATTGCCCAGGGAGCCAAACCCGGGGAAGGCGGTCAACTACCCGGCCACAAAGTCAACGATCTGATCGGCAAGCTGCGCTTCTCCAAGCCCGGGGTCGCCCTGATTTCACCGCCGCCGCACCATGACATCTACTCCATCGAAGATCTAGCACAGTTGATTTTCGATCTCAAACAAGTCAACCCACACGCTCTAGTATCAGTGAAGTTGGTAGCCGGGCCCGGTGTCGGCACGATCGCAGCCGGCGTGGCAAAAGCCTATGCAGATCTGATTACCATCGCCGGCCATGACGGAGGAACCGGAGCAAGCCCACTCACGTCGGTGAAATATGCCGGCACGCCCTGGGAACTCGGCCTGGCAGAAGCCCAGCAGGCCCTGCGCGCCAATGATCTGCGCGCCAGAGTGCGCCTACAGGCCGACGGTGGCCTGAAGACCGGCCTGGATGTGATCAAAGCCGCCATCCTGGGTGCCGAAAGCTTCGGCTTCGGCACGGCGCCGATGGTGGCGATGGGCTGTAAATACCTACGCATATGTCATCTCAACAACTGTCCGACCGGCGTGGCTACCCAACAGCAAACACTCCGGCTGCAGCACTTCATCGGCACGCCGGAACGCATCGCCAATTATTTTACTTTTGTCGCGACCGAGGTGCGCGAGTGGCTCGCGAAACTCGGCATGCGCTCCATGGAAGAACTCATCGGTCGACTGGATCGGCTCGAAATTCTGCCAGGGGAAACCGCTCGCCAGCGTCGCTTGGATCTGACCGCGCTGATATCCGACGGCGGGGTAGCGAAAGACAAGCCGCTGTACTGCAGTCTGCCCAGAAACAGACCGTTCGACCAGGGCGAACTCGCCGAGCGCATGGTCACCGATGCTCTGCCCGCCATCAAAGGCAAAACCGGTGGCGAATTTCACTACGCCGTGCGCAACAACAACCGCTCCATCGGCGCCCGCCTCTCCGGTGAGATCGCTCTGCGCCACGGCAGTCTCGGCATGGCGGGAGCGCCCATCATCTTGAAGCTCACGGGCACCGCGGGGCAAAGCTTCGGCGTATGGAACGCCGGCGGCTTGCATATGTATCTGGAAGGTGATGCCAACGATTACGTAGGCAAGGGAATGGCCGGAGGCAAGCTCGTGCTCCGCCCACCGGCGGACAGCGTTTTTCAGAGTCGAGAGACACCTATAATCGGCAACACTTGCCTTTATGGTGCAACTGGCGGCACGCTGTATGCGGCTGGACTTGCCGGAGAACGCTTCGCCGTGCGCAATTCGGGCGCCCATGCCGTAGTCGAAGGCGTGGGTGATCATGGTTGCGAGTACATGACGGGCGGAATCGTTTGTGTCCTCGGCGCCACAGGCCTCAATTTCGGTGCGGGCATGACCGGCGGCTCCGCTTTCGTGCTCGATCTGGATAACCGCTTCGTGGACCGCTACAACCATGAACTCATCGACATTCACCGCATCCAACAAGAACGTATGGATGCTCATCGCCACTACCTGCGCGGTTTGATTGAACAGTTCACTGAAGAGACAGCCAGCCCTTGGGGCCGGGAGATACTGGAGAACTTCCGCGACTACGTCGGCAAGTTTTGGCTGGTCAAGCCCAAGGCAGCGGATCTCCAAGAAGTCCTGGACACGCTCCGCCGGGCCGCCTGAGGCCGGGGCCGGTATCGAACGATGGAGACCCATGGGTAATAACAAGTTCCAGTTCATCGAGGTCCCGCGCCAAGACCCGCCGAAAGAGGCTGCCGCCGTCCGGGTCCAGCAATTTGCCGAGATCTACAGCGCCTTCAACCCCGAAATGGCAGCGGCACAGGCCGATCGCTGCGTGGAGTGCGGCAACCCTTACTGCGAGTGGAAGTGCCCAGTCCATAACTATATTCCGAACTGGCTCAAATTAGTGGCCGAAGGCAATTTATTCGAAGCCGCCGACCTCGCCCATAAGACCAACTCGCTACCCGAGGTCTGCGGTCGCGTTTGCCCGCAAGACCGCCTTTGCGAAGGCGCGTGCACGCTAAACGACGGCTTCGGCGCGGTCACTATCGGCTCCGTAGAGAAGTACATCACCGATGAGGCATTCAAGCGCGGCTGGCGACCCGATTTGTCCGGAATCGTCAAATCCGGCAAACGAGTAGCTATTGTCGGTGCCGGCCCGGCTGGCCTCGGCTGCGCGGACATTCTGGTGCGCAACGGCGTGGAACCGGTCGTTTTTGATCGCTACCCGGAGATCGGCGGACTGCTTACCTTCGGCATCCCTCCCTTCAAGCTGGAAAAAAGCGTAATCCGTACCCGCCGCTCCGTCATGGAAGGCATGGGAGTCAATTTCCAGCTCGGCATCGACGTGGGGCGAGACATCACCTTCGAAACTGTGCTGAATGACTTCGATGCCGTTTTTCTCGGCATGGGGACTTACACCTCCATGCGCGGCGGCTTCCCCGGCGAGGACAAGACGGGGGTTCACGAAGCGCTACCTTATCTGGTCGCCAACATCAATCGCCTCATGGGCTTTGAGCGCAGTGCCGCGGAGTTCATCGACATGCGTGGTAAACACGTGGTCGTTTTAGGCGGCGGCGATACCGCCATGGACTGCAACCGCACAGCTCTACGACAGGGAGCGCGCAGCGTAACTTGCGCCTACCGCCGCGATGAGGTCAACATGCCGGGTTCCCGGCGCGAAGTATACAACGCCAAAGAAGAAGGCGTGCAGTTTCTCTGGAATCGCCAGCCCGTGGAGATCGTCGGCGATGGCCGGGTGGAAGGCGTAAAAGTCATCCAAACCCGCCTCGGTGCCCCGGACGAACGCGGTCGCCGACGTCCTGAGCCGGTGCCGGGATCGGAAGAAGTCATTGCCGCCGACCGCATACTGATCGCGTTCGGCTTCCGGCCGAGCCCAGCGGATTGGTTCGAAACCAATCGGATACGCGTCGATGAACGCGACCGCGTGGTAATCGCCCAAAACAGCGCGCTGCGCTATCAAACCGGCAATCCGAAGGTGTTCGCCGGCGGAGATATGGTGCGCGGCTCCGATCTGGTGGTCACTGCGGTCTGGGAAGGCCGCGAAGCGGCCAAAGGAATTCTGGCCTACCTCGGGATCTAATATCTAATCCGGCACCATCGGCGCGCATTTTGCGTCCGGTGACGCCAGCACCTACTTCCGACCCGGCACACTGCAAAACGTGGGCGCGGCGCATGATACACTGCCGAGTATTCGTCTTGGCAAGGCTGCAGACCGATAGTGACTGACTTACACAACGACCGTTTGCTGCGGGCGTTACGCCGCGAGCCGGTGGATAGAACTCCCGTTTGGATCATGCGCCAAGCGGGGCGCTACCTGCCGGAGTATCGCCAGGTGCGAGCGCAAGCCGGTAGTTTCATGACGCTCTGCCGCAACCCGGAGCTGGCCTGCAAGGTGACCTTGCAGCCGCTGGAGCGTTATCCGTTGGATGCTGCCATCCTATTCTCGGACATCCTCACGGTGCCTGATGCCATGGGGCTGGGCCTTTATTTCGAGGAAGGTGAGGGGCCCCGGTTCGAACGCCCGGTCCGCAGCCTGCGGGCGATCACCGATCTAGCCCCACCCGACATCGCCCGCGATTTACACTACGTCACGGACGCCATCAGGCTAATCCGCCATGAACTGGCCGGCCGGGTGCCGTTGATCGGCTTCTCCGGCAGCCCCTGGACGCTCGCAACCTACATGGTCGAGGGGGGCAGCAGCCGCACGTTCCGCCGCATCAAGACCTTGCTCTATGAACACCCGCAGGCGCTGAATCAACTGCTCGAAAAGGTGACACAGGCGGTCGCTGACTACTTGAATGCCCAGATCGAAGCTGGCGCACAGGCGTTGATGATCTTCGATACCTGGGGCGGTGCGCTGGCGCATAACGCCTATCTCGAGTTCTCGCTCGATCCGGTACGACGTGTCCTCGAAGAACTGAACCTGAACACCTCGGAAGGTCGGATACCGGTCATTGTATTTACTAAAGGTGGCGGACTCTGGTTGGAAGCCCTAGCCGATAGCGGAGCCAATGCAATCGGCCTGGATTGGAGTGTAGATATCGCGGCGGCACGGCAACGGGTGGGCGAACGGGTCGCGCTGCAAGGCAATCTCGATCCGTGCGTACTCTATGCCGCGCCGGCGGTGATCCGGCGCGAGGTGCAGCGCGTACTCGAAGCCTACGGTCCGCATCCGGGGCATGTCTTCAACCTGGGTCATGGCATTCACCCCGAAATCAATCCGGATCACGTCTCCGCCATGATCGACGCTGTACACGAATTCAGCACCCACATTCATGACAGCGCACGAGGCCGATAGAAACCATACCAACCGAGGTCAAAACCGCCAGATCCGGATATTCTCTGCCGGGGTAGCAGTGCTGCGGCGAGTAAACGGACAGTGGCGTTTTCTACTGCTGCGGGCGTTTCAGCACTGGGACTTTCCGAAAGGTCAAGTGGAACACAACGAGCAACCGTTGCAGGCCGCCCGCCGCGAGGTCATGGAAGAAACGGGCATCACGAAGCTGCAGTTTCATTGGGGCTACGATTATATCGAAACTGGCCCCTATGCTCAGGGCAAGATCGCCCGTTATTATCTCGCCGAGACCACGGAAACGGCGGTTACGTTCGGCATCTCACCACAGCTTGGTCGAGCCGAGCACCATGAATATCGCTGGGTAACGCTCGAGGAGGCGTTTCGCCTTACCTCGCCCCGAGTACGCCGCGTGCTCGACTGGATCCGCCAACGCCTGAATGCCTCTCAAGCATCGGAGGATTAGCGTTGCTTCTTCTCTATTGCCCCACCCTCATTGGAGGGTAAACGGGAATCGACGCCACCTTGGGCTTGCATCTCGGAACAGGCATAATTTGCCAATTTGAAGGACAGTCGGCGCGTTACTCGCACCAGCTACGGCTAGCGGAGGAAACCTCTTGTCAAGTCACACCTCGCACAACGGGGAGCGCTTTCCAAGTACCCGCATGCGCCGCATGCGCCGGGATGATTTCTCGCGGCGGTTGATGCGGGAAACCATGCTCACGCGCGACGATCTTATCTTCCCGCTGTTCGTGCTTGACGGCGAGCGCCGCCGTGAGCCGGTGCCATCGATGCCTGGTATCGAGCGTCTCTCGATCGATCTGCTCCCAGCTGAGATCGAGACGGTGGCCGAACTCGGGATCCCCAGCGTGGCGCTGTTTCCGGTCACCCCGGCCGAGCACAAGACTCTGGACGCCCGCGAAGCATACAATGCCGAGGGACTGCTGCCACGGGCCGTGCGGACGCTCAAACACGCCGTACCGGAACTCGGTGTCATCACCGACATCGCCTTGGATCCATTCACGAGCCACGGCCAAGACGGCTTGCTGGATAACAGCGGTTATGTTGTCAACGACGAGACGGTCGAAGTCTTGGTCAAACAAGCCTGCTGCCATGCCGCAGCCGGAGTCGACATCGTCGCACCCTCGGACATGATGGATGGGCGCATCGGTGCCATCCGTCGGGCGCTGGATGCGCAAGGGTCGATCCATACGCGAATCCTCGCATATTCGGCCAAATACGCCTCGAGCTATTACGGACCGTTCCGCGATGCCCTCGGCTCCGCCGCCAACCTCGGCCGAGCCGATAAGAAGACTTACCAAATGGACCCGGCCAACACGGACGAGGCCCTGAGGGAAGTCGCGCTGGATCTCGCGGAAGGCGCGGACATGGTTATGATCAAACCGGGCTTGCCTTATCTCGATGTAGTTCAGCGTGTAAAAAACCGATTTGGGGTACCCACCTTCGTCTATCAGGTGAGCGGTGAATACGCCATGTTACAGGCCGCCGCCGAAAAGGGCTGGCTGGACGGCCCGGCTTGCACGCTGGAGGCCCTTATAGCCATCAAACGTGCCGGCGCCGATGCCATCCTGACGTACTTCGCCAAACAGGCGGCGGGTTGGCTACGGGCCGGAAGCTGAGCGATCGGCTCGATAGCAGCAGTCACAGCCGAGCGAGTCATGCCTGAGCGCTACGCCGTTATGGGCAATCCCATCGCCCACAGCCAATCACCGCGCATCCACACGCTGTTCGCGCATCAGACCGGCGAACCGGTGGCCTATGAACGCATTCTGGTGCCAATCGACGGCTTCGCCGCTGCCGTAACCGAGTTCGCGGCGAGCGGCGGGCGCGGCCTCAATATCACCGTGCCTTTCAAATTACAGGCCTGGGCGGAGGTCGACCGACGCACAGCACGCGCCGAGCGCGCCGGCGCGGTGAATACCATCGCTATAACGGACGCTGGCCGCCTGGGCGATAACACGGACGGAGCCGGACTGGTTCGAGACCTGTGCTGCAACCATGGAGTACAAGTGCAGGCACGGCGTATTTTGGTCCTGGGTGCGGGAGGAGCCGTACGCGGTGTGCTGCCGACCTTGCTGGCCGAGACACCCGCCGAACTGGTCATCGCCAATCGAACTCGGGCACGTGCCGATGCCATCGCCGCCGCGCTCGCCAGTCTCGGCTGCGTGACCGCCTGCGGCCTTCAGGAACTCGCCGGCGAGCGCTTCGATGTGATCGTAAACGGCACTTCGGCCGGGCTGCACGGGGAACTCCCGGTACTGCCGAAGGGTCTGATAATCGCTGGTACGACCGTGTACGACATGGTTTATGGCAGAACCCCCACGGCATTTTGTAGCTGGGCGCTCGAACAGGGTGCCGCCCGCGCATTGGACGGGCTCGGCATGCTCGTTGAGCAAGCCGCGGAATCGTTCTTGCTCTGGCGGGGCATGAGGCCACAGACCGCCCCCGTGATCCACGCGCTCAGGGGATAATGGGGCACCGGAGCGAAAATTTGCAGCATGGCACACCGCCGGCCAGCGGGGTACACTCGGAACACGTTTAAGATTGCAGGGGGTTGGAATGTTGCGAGAAGGGAAAGCGCTGCCGCTAGCGCTCCTACTTGGTGTTGCTGTTGCAACCGGTGGCTGCCTTGGGCTGACCGATCTCGATCCGCTCGGCAAGGCCTTGGCGGCACCGGCTATCACCGCTATTGCTGGGCAGGAGCGCCTCGCCTATGAACAGAACACAATCGATATCGTGCAGCGCTATAGCCCCAGCGTGGTGGCGATCAATGTCACCGTCGAAGGGCAACGGGTCAACCCGCTGGAGAATCTACCACCTGAGTTGCGCCGGTTTTTCCGGCAATTCGGTCAAAACACCCCCTTCTCGCAGCCGGAGCGGGTGGTCGAGCGCGCCGCTGGCAGCGGCTTCGTGGTCAATGACCGCGGCCAGATTGTCACCAACTACCATGTATTGGCTCAGGCCCTACGCAGCGGCTCCACAAAGCTCAAGCCGAATGCAACCATCACCGTTAACTTCAGAGGCCAGGACAGGAACCTGTCGGTCAAAGTGGTAGGGGCTGATCAATCCTATGACCTTGCTCTGCTACAGCTGGAGAATCCGCAGGACCGCCCGGCTGACGCTATACCGATTCCCCTCGCCGACTCGAACAAAGTAATGGTAGGCGAGAAAGCCATCGCCATCGGTAGCCCGTTCACGCTGGATTCGACGGTAACCGAAGGCATTGTCTCCGCCGTCAATCGCCGCCAGGCCGCTCAGGTCAGTGGCGTCCCCATCGATTTCATCCAAACGGATGCCGCCATCAACCCCGGCAATTCCGGCGGGCCTCTGCTGAACTCGCGGGGGGAGGTCATCGGCGTCAACGACGAGATTCTCGCCCCCAACGGCACCTTTGTCGGGGTGGGCTTAGCCATCCCGAGCAATCTCGTGCAGGCACGCCTTGGCGAGCTGCAACACGGCGGTTTGGTCAAGAAAGCGCAAATCGGCATTCAAATTATGAGTATGGCCGACTATCCGGAGAAAGTACGCAACTTCCTCAACCTGCCGGATCAGGGCGTCATGGTGGTGGCTGTGGCCGAGGACAGTCCTGCGGACAAGGCGAACATACAGCCAGCCCAATACGCGGTTACCGGTAGTGGCCAGCGCTGGCCAGTGGGCGGAGACATCATCGTCGAGGTCGACGGCAAAGCCATCGAGAGCGCCGAGGAGTTGCAGAATATCGTCTACTCGAAGCATGCCGGTGACACGCTGGCGCTCACACTCCTGCACGATCACGAAAAACGCACGGCCCGCGTGAAACTTGCCGTACTCAAACAATAGCGACCATAACCGTGATTCTGTCTCCGTGCTGAGCGAACGTCGCCATCCAGCGCAGTCCAGTGGTCCGCCCTGCAAGCAGTCGACAGTGCCGAGTTGGGCTCTAAACCTACTATTCTACTCGCGCGACGCAATACCGTCGCGTCACGAGACGACTCGGCCTCTGCGGTGAAAGAACAGGAATCGAACGGGCCACTGCGAATCCCAAGGCAAAACAAGGGATGCAAGAAAAAGGATGTCCAACTGCGTGCTTAACACTCTGCCGAAAACTGGCAATCGCTTCTAGCCAGTCGGATCATCAACAGGCCGCCGACTCGCTTACCGTCCGATCATAAGGACTCGCCGCCATGATCAAGCGCCTCGTTCTCATTATCTTGCTGCTCGCCTTGCTGTTCGGGGGGGTCTTTGGCTGGAAGTACCTGCAGCTGCAGCAAAGTCAGGCGCTAAAGTCCCAACCGCCACCGCCGGCCACGGTATCTTCTGCAGAAGTGACGGTCGCACACTGGCAACCGACGCTGAGCGCCGTGGGCAGCGTGGTAGCCATCAACGGCACCGACGTGACTACCGAAGTGGCCGGAAAGGTCGAAGAAATCCGGTTCAAGTCCGGCGAACGGGTTGGCAAGGGGGATATCCTGGTACAACTCGACGCCACCGTGGATCGCGCCGATTTGGACGGGCTCAAGGCCGATATGCGACTGGCGGAGTTGCAGCTCGAGCGCAATGCACGGCTGCTACCGAGGCGGGCCATCTCGCAATCGGCTTACGATGAAACCAAAGCACAGTACGAAAGCGCCAAGGCGAAGGTGGCCTCACAAGAGGCGTTGATCAACAAAAAAACCATACGCGCGCCTTTTTACGGTCTGCTGGGCATACGTGAAGTGAATCTGGGCCAGTATCTCTCACCCGGCACTAAAATTGTTCAAATTCAGCAACTAAACCCAATATTCGTCGACTATACGCTCCCCGAACGACATCTCAATCAGCTACAAGAGGGCCAAACGGTTCAAGTAACAGTGAGTGCTTACCCAAACGAAACCTTCGTCGGCCGGATCACGGCTGTCGACGCCGCGGTAAACCCCACAACGCGCTCCATTCAGACCCGCGCCACCCTGCAGAATCCGGATGGCCGGCTCAGGCCCGGAATGTTCGCCGAGGTCACCACCGAGCAAGGCGCGCCAAGGCAAGTCCTGACAATTCCGCGCACCGCCGTAAGCTATAATCCCTATGGCGACTTCGTCTTTCGCATCAAGCAAGGCAAAAACGGTCAAAAAGCCGTTCATCGTACCCAAATCACCACCGGTGCCACCCAACAGGGTCGAGTAGAGATCCTCAAAGGCCTGGAAGCCGGCCAGCAGGTAATCCAAGCCGGTCAACAGAAACTGCGCAACGGCCAACCAATTCGAATCGACAATTCCGTCGTGCTCAAAGCGGATGAGGTCGTCGACGAGTGAAATTCACCGACCTCTTCATCCATCGCCCGGTATTGGCCAGCGTCGTCAGCCTGCTCATATTGATTGTCGGCCTACGCGCGCTGGCACTGCTCGAGGTACGTCAATACCCTGAGACCGAAAACACAGTGGTCACCGTATCCACCACCTATTCGGGCGCGAGCAGCGAGCTGGTCAAGGGGTTCGTGACCCAGCCTCTGCAGCAAGCCATAGCGGAGGCGCAAGGCATCGATTATCTGCTCTCCAACAGCTCGCTGGGGAAATCGACGATCGAAGCGCATATGGAGCTGAACTACGATGCCAACGCCGCTGTAGCCGAAATTCAGGCCAAGGTCGCAAGCCAGCGTAATGTGCTGCCGGAGGCCGCCGAGGACCCGGTCATCGATTCCACCACCGGCGATACCACGGCATTGATGTATCTTGCCTTCTACAGCGACACGATGTCGCTGCCGCAGATCACGGATTACCTACTGCGCGTTGCTCAGCCCCAACTCCAGGCACTGCCCGGTGTCGCCAAGGCGCGCTTGATCGGCAACAAAACCTTCGCCATGCGCATCTGGTTGAATCCGCGGCGCATGGCCGCCCTCGATGTCACTGCCGAGGATGTGGCCGATGTACTGCGGGAGAACAACTACCTTGCCGGGGTGGGCCAGACAAAAGGCAAATACGTCGCCATCAATCTGACCGCGACCACCGATGTCAGCGCACCCCGCAGCTTCGAGAACTTGGTGGTTCGCCGGGGCAAGGACACACTGGTACGCCTACGCGATGTCACTAGCACCGAACTCGGGGCCGAAGACTACGACTCCGCCACCTGGTATCAAGGCCGCCCCTCGGTATTCATCGGCGTCGAACAGGCGCCCGGCGCCAACCCGCTCGGCGTCGCCGAACGCGTCCAAGACATTTTGCCGCGCATCCGTGCGCAGATGCCGGAAGGGCTCAATGTGGTCCTTCCCTACGATGCCAGCACCTTCATCAAAGACTCCATCAACGAGGTCTATCGCACGCTCGCCGAGGCCGTACTGATCGTTCTGCTGGTGATTTACCTCACTCTGGGCTCGATACGCGCCGCCGTGATCCCGGCGGTCGCAGTTCCGCTCTCGCTGATCGGCGGCGCCTTCCTGATGCTGCTGATGGGGTTTTCTCTTAATTTGCTGACCTTGCTGTCGATGGTACTTGCTATCGGATTGGTCGTGGACGATGCCATCATCGTCGTGGAAAACGTGCATCGCCACATAGAACAGGGTAAACCCCGGTTTCAGGCGGCCATCGAAGGGGCCCGCGAGCTCGGGCTGCCGATCCTGGCGATGACCACGACCTTGGTGGCGGTCTATGCTCCGATCGGCTTCATGGGCGGCCTGGTAGGAACCTTATTCACCGAATTCGCCTTCAGCCTGGCCGGCGCCGTACTCATCTCGGGGGTCGTAGCGCTGACGCTCTCACCCATGCTCTCCTCCAAGGTGCTCAAGGCTCACGGCCAGCCGGGGCGCTTCGAGCGGGCCGTGGAGCGCTCCTTCGGCGGGCTCGCCCGTGCCTATCAACGCCTGCTGCACAGCTCGCTCGACACATTGGCGGTCACCGTGCTCTTCGGCCTCGCGGTGCTCGCGAGCATCTACTTCATGTTCATCACCAGTCAAAACGAACTCGCTCCCACCGAAGATCAAGCCATTTTGTTCTTCCAAGCAACAGCCCCCCGCACGGCCACGCTGGATTATCTCGAAGTTTACTCGCATGAAATTCAACAGATCTTCGAAACCATTCCGGAGTACCAGGAGAGCTTCTATATCCTGGGACGCGACTCCGATACCACCTTCGGTGGCTTCAAAATGCCGCCCCAATCCCAGCGCGCCCGCACGCAGATGCAGGTCCAACCCGAGCTGCAGAGCAAATTGCAAGACGTGGCGGGCTTTCAGATCGCGGTCTTCCCACGCCCCAGCCTACCCGGGGGCGGCGGCGGGTTGCCGATCCAATTCGTGATCACCACGGATACGGACTATCAGCAGCTCGACCAGGTGGCCGATCAACTCATCGACAACGCCATGCAAAGCGGCCAGTTCGCATTCCTGCGTAAATCGATCGACTTCGATCGGCCGATGATCACGTTGGCCGTGGACCGGGATCGAGCAGGGGACCTCGGCATCACGATGAGCGATGTCGGGCGCAACCTCGCGCGCATGCTCGGCGGCGGCTATGTCAATTGGTTCAGCCTCGAAGGACGCAGCTACAAAGTGATCCCGCAGGTGCAGCGCCGTTTCCGCCTGGATGCCCAAATGCTGGATAACTATTATTTACAGACCGGCACGGGGAATCTCGTCCCTCTGTCCATGATCGTCACCTTTCAAAGCAGCATCGAACCGAGCAAACGCACTCAGTTCCAACAGCTCAATGCGCTGACGGTCGAAGGTGTAACGGCCCCGGGTGTGGCGCGCGGTGATGCCCTGAACTACCTGAAGAGCCAAGCCGAGACGCAATTTCCAAAGGGGTTCAGTTACGATTACATGGGCAGCTCGCGCCAGTATGCCCAGCAAGGCAGCGCGCTGGTCGTCACTTTCTTCCTCTCACTACTGGTAATCTATCTCGTGCTCGCGGCCCAATTCGAGAGCTGGCGGGACCCGGCCATTATCCTGGTGTCGGTACCCATGTCGATCGCCGGTGCGCTCATTTTCATTACCCTGGGCTTCGCCTCAGTGAACATCTACACTCAGGTCGGGCTGATCACCCTGATCGGCCTGGTGTCAAAAAATGGCATTCTGATTGTGGAATTCGCCAATCAGCTGCAACAAAAGCAAGGCCTCTCGAAGCGTGCCGCCGTAGAGGAGGCGGCTGCTATTCGCTTGCGCCCCATCATCATGACCACGGTAGCCATGGTGGTGGCCATGCTCCCACTGCTCACCGCAAGCGGCCCCGGCGCCGTAAGCCGATTCGACATCGGCCTGACCGTCGCAACGGGTCTCGGCATCGGCACGCTGTTCACGCTGTTCGTGCTACCGGCCTTCTATGTCCTATTCGCCCGTGATCATAGCCGGAGCCAAAGACACGCGAGCGTGGAAAATACCGCAGGCGAACACGGGCAAACCTCACCGGCTCCGGGGCACTAGCCGATCAGCTCGAACCATCGGTTCGGGGCATATTCAGTACGCTTAGCACCCGCTCACAGCATATGCCTTAAGGAGATGCCGCCCGATGAACGCTACGAACGAACCAGCCGATCGCTGGCGGTTTTGGATCGACCGCGGCGGAACCTTCACCGATATCGTCGCCCAATGCCCCGAAGGCACATTGGTCACGCACAAGCTCCTCTCCGACAACCCCGAACATTACCAAGATGCCGCATTGCAGGGCATTCGTACGGTGCTCGGCCTGCCCTCGCAGGCACCGCTACCGGCACAGTATATGCGGCATGTCAAAATGGGCACCACGGTAGCCACTAACGCGCTGCTCGAGCGCAAAGGCGAGCGCACGCTGCTCGTTACTACCCGTGGCTTTCGCGACGCCTGGCAAATCGGCTACCAAACCCGACCCGATATCTTCGCTCGTCGCATCGAACTGCCGCGGCCTCTTTATGAGCAGGTCATCGAGGTGGATGAGCGGCTCTCAGCGAGTGGTGAAGTGCTGCAAACATTGGACCCGAAAGCCGTGCGACGCGAGCTGTGCACAGCCTTCGACACCGGCCTGCGCGCCTGTGCGATCTGTCTGGTCCACGGCTACCGCTATCCAGACCACGAGCGGCGCATAGCGGAGATGGCTCGCGAGATCGGCTACACCCAAGTCTCCGTCTCACATCGAGTCAGTCCAATGATGCAGCTAGTGGGCCGTGGCGATACCACTGTGGTCGACGCCTACCTCTCCCCGATCCTGCACCGCTACGCCGAACGCATGGCGGCCGAGCTCGGCGCGACACAGCTGCTGTTTATGAAATCCGATGGCGGCTTGACCGGATCCCAGCACTTCGCGGGCAAGGACGCGATCTTCTCCGGCCCCGCTGGGGGCGTGGTCGGCTGCGCCCGCACCGGGCGAATAGCCGGTTTTGAACGCATCATCGGCTTCGACATGGGCGGCACCTCCACCGATGTCTGTCACTACGCCGGCGAGCTCGAGCGCAGCCACGAAGCCCTCATCGCCGGCGTGCGTCTGCGCATACCGATGCTGCTGATCCATACTGTGGCCGCCGGCGGAGGCTCCATCCTGCACTTTGACGGCAGCCGCTATCGAGTGGGGCCGGCCTCGGCCGGGGCCAACCCGGGCCCTGCCTGCTATCGTCGTAACGGCCCGCTCACGGTCACCGATTGCAACGTGATGCTGGGCAAGTTACAGCCGGCGTTCTTCCCCCGTTTGTTCGGTCCCAAAGCCGATGAGCCGCTGGATGGCGAGGTGGTACGCGCGCGCTTCGCCGCCCTGGCCGAGGAAATAGCCCAAGCCACCGGCGATACGCGTACAGCTGCCGAGGTGGCCAATGGCTTCCTGAAGATCGCTGTGGAGAATATGGCCAACGCCATCAAGCAAATCACGGTCCAGCGCGGGCGTGATGTCACACGTTACACGCTCAACTGCTTCGGTGGCGCGGGTGGGCAACACGCCTGTCTGGTGGCAGATGCGCTCGGCATCGAGCGGGTACTCATCCATCCCTTGGCCGGCGTACTCTCCGCCTACGGCATGGGGCTGGCCGACTTAAGCAGCCTGCGCGAGCAGCCAGTGGACGCCGCTCTCAGTGCCGAATTGATCACCCGGCTCGAACAGGCACTGCAGGAACTCGCCGAGGACGCCCGACGCGAACTCGAGGCCCAGGACTGTCAGCGGGCACGCATGCGCGAGGTGCGCAAGCTGCGGGTCAAATACGAGGGTAGCGACACCACGCTCGAGGTGCCCTTTGCCGATGCGACGTACGTCGCGGCCTGCGCCGCGAGCGAACACCGCCGCGAATTCGGTTTCTTGCTGCCGAACAAGGCTCTGATCGTGGCCGCCGCAAGTGTCGAGATCATCGCTACAAGCGGAAGCCTCCATGATGAGCCGGAGCGCGCCGAGCGCGGTATAGGCAAGCCGCAAGCGATCGCGCAGGTCGATCTCTGGCAGGCAGGGCGCTACCAGAAAAGCCCGCTGTTCGATCGCGCGCAACTGCGCCCCGGCGATGTCCTCAACGGCGCGGCCATCATCCGGGACCCGGTATCGACCATCGTGGTCGAACCGGACTGGCAGGCCCGGGTGAATCGTAAAAATCACCTGATCCTGGAGCGCGTCATACCGCTGCAGGGACATACCGATATCGGTACGGCCGTGGATCCGGTGATGTTGGAGGTGTTCAATAATTTGTTCATGTCCGTGGCCGAACAGATGGGGGTCATGCTGCGCAAGACCGCCTCTTCGGCCAATATCAAGGAGCGCCTCGATTTCTCCTGCGCACTGTTCGATCCGGCGGCAAATCTCATCGCCAACGCCCCCCACCTGCCGGTGCATTTGGGCTCTATGGGGGAGAGCGTACGCGCCATCGTCGAACGACGGGCCGGCACCGTACGCCGCGGTGACGTGTTCATGCTCAACGATCCTTATCATGGCGGCACGCATCTGCCCGATATCACAGTGGTCACCCCCGTATTCGCGGCCGACGGCGAGCAAATCCTATTTTACATCGCCAGCCGCGCTCATCATGCCGATGTGGGGGGCATCTCGCCGGGATCCATGCCGCCGCATAGCACTCGCATCGAGGAAGAAGGGGTACTGATCGACAACTTCCAACTGGTGGCGGCCGGCGAGTTGCGCGAGCAAGCGGTCCGCACCCTGTTCACGGCTGGCTCCTATCCGACCCGAAACCTCGAGCAGAATCTGAGTGACCTAAGGGCACAGATCGCCGCCAATGAAAAGGGCGCGCAGGAACTGCGGCACATGGTCGTGCAGTTCGGCCTCGATGTCGTGCATGCCTATATGCGCCATGTGCAGGATAATGCCGAGGAACAGGTCCGCCGCGTGCTCGGCACGCTCACCGGCGGAGAATACGAGCAGGTGCTCGATAATGACGCCAAGGTGCATGTGAAAATTACGGTACAACATGACACACGCACCGCAACAATCGATTTCACCGGCACCAGCCCCGAGCAAGCGGGCAACTTCAATGCGCCCAAGGCGGTCACCCGCGCGGCGGTGCTCTATGTGCTGCGCACTCTGGTCGATGACGCTATCCCGCTCAACGACGGTTGCCTAAAGCCGGTTGAACTCATCGTGCCCGAGGCTTCGATGCTCAATCCGCACTACCCCTCCGCCGTGGTGGCCGGTAATGTCGAGACCAGCCAAGTGGTAACCAACACGCTCTACCTCGCGCTGGGACAGCAGGCGGCTTCGCAGGGCACCATGAACAATTTCACCTTTGGCAACGAGCACTATCAATACTACGAGACCTTGTGCGGCGGCACCGGCGCCGGACCCGGCTTCGCCGGCGCCAGTGCCGTACACTCGCATATGACCAACAGCCGGCTCACCGACCCTGAAGTACTGGAGTGGCGCTTTCCGGTCCGACTCGAAGCGTTCGCCATCCGGCGGAGCTCCGGGGGCCAGGGGCGTTGGCCCGGCGGCGACGGCGTCGTACGCCGTATTCGTTTTCTGGAACCGATGGTGGCCGCTGTGCTCGCGAATCACCGCCGCCGGGGACCACCTGGGCTTGCCGGGGGCGAACCCGGCGCGTGCGGCCGGCAATGGCTCGAACACGCCGACGGGCAGTCGGAACCCTTGGCCGGAAGTGACAGCCGAGCCGTCAAACCGGGTGACGTGGTGGTCATCGAAACGCCAGGGGGTGGCGGTTATGGTCCGCCGTCTCCTAGGAAGCTGGCTGACCCGAGACCGTGAGCCCGCTTGATGGACCACCCTATTTGGCGCTTATGGAGCCCTCGTAAGGCGCGGCGGTTCCGCAGGTAGCGATCGGTTCATTGGTAGGGCCGCCCGACTACCCAGTATTCCATCCAGCGGAAAGTACCACCTATTGGCGTGCACCAGAGCATCAAGCCAACCACCAAACCCACGGTATTGGCGAGCATATCGAGCGAGTCGGCGACTCGGTAGCCGGTCGTCCCTTGCAGCAATTCCACCAGTCCCGCCGCCGCGAGCAGGAACAGGCACCAGCCCACAGGGCGGCGCCCTTCCCAGGCTTGCAGAAACCACCAAGTGAGCAGGCCCCAAGAGAAGGCATGCTGCGACTTATCCCAGGTCAAAACCGGCGGACTCGGCGGTCCGGGAATCAAAGACATGAGCACCACCCCCGCCAACAGCAGCCATGCGGTAGCCTGCCAAAACCGCGTAAAGCGTAATGCACGCACCGGATCTCTCCTGCTTGTGGTCTCTGGTGCATGGCATGCTAAGCTGAATTCCAGCCAGCGCCAAGCCACTTCGAAACCGGGCAACCTCATCGCCGGGCAGCACAGTGTGTCGCCCTATGCGAGCGGCTCGCGCTCGCCACTGCGGCGTTTACTCTATTCTCGCAAAGTCGCCACTAACCGAACCCGCCTCCCCCAACGTTGGGCACAGGCGCACAGGCTGAATATCCGGAAAATCGGGCATGTTGCTGCGCATCAGCGCCAACGGCGCCAGCGACAGGCCGATCAGAATAGCGCCCAACAAAAACAGGCTTGCGCCTTGGGGCTCCGCCAGCAGGAGCAGGAACTGCCCGCCGCCGAGCCCCATGTAGGTGCTCAACGCTGTCGAGCCCAAGTATCTTGCCGCGCTCCTGCGATGGTGTGTTGGCGTTGAGCCCTCTCTCCGTGACCATGTCCAGCCCGGCCAGCGAGCCGCCATAGAGCAGCCGCATAACGGCCCAAAACACCGAATTGACGAACAGCACAAACGCGCGCGTAGTAGATGCGGCAATGGCGCTCATCGCGGCGAAAGTGCGGATGTGCTGGACGTTGTGGATGACCTGCCCATCCCGGGCACCCACGATGAATCCGACCGAATAACACGCCGCCACGAAGCCGATCAAACCACGCCGTTCTCAGCGGCAGCGTATGGCTAAAAAACATGGCGACGCGAGCCATCCAAACCGTTTCGTAAACTGGTATATGTATTGGGTGTGTTTAGGCTTACCAAAAAATAGCCACAGGCACAATGATCGCAGGAAACATCAACAGGCTCTGATACATGCCGCTGCTGCAGCAAATCGTCATCTTCCTCGGGGCGGCCGTGCTCGCGGTGCCGCTGTTCCGCCGGCTTGGCCTGGGGGCTGTGCTGGGCTACTTGATGGCCGGGGTAGTGATCGGACCCTGGGGGCTTGATAGCGCCGGCAACGTCCAATCCATCATGCACTTCAGTGAGATTGGAGTCGTATTTCTGCTTTTCGTTATCGGTCTCGAGCTCCAGCCGACCAGACTCCGGGCAATGCGCCGGGCGATATTCGGCCCGGGCATCGCTCAAGTTCTGCTCAGCGGCACCGCGCTCGCCGCGCTGGCGCTGGCCTTCGGTCTCAACCCCAAAGCCGCCTTGGTCGTGGGTTTCGCCCTGGCGCTGTCCTCGACCGCCTTCGTACTCCATCTCTTGGCTGATCGGCAGGAGCTCAAAACCCAACACGGACGGCGCGGCTTCGGTATTCTCCTGTTTCAGGACCTGGCCGCCGTGCCGATGATCGCGGCCTTGCCACTGCTCGCCGCCCATTCCGCCGCCGCAACACAGCCGCTGACAATGCTATTGAATGCCGGCTCGATCGCCCTCGCCTTGGGAATTTTCATCATCGGCGGTCACTATCTACTGCGCCCCGTACTCAAGCTGGTCGCCGCGGTACAGAGCCATGAGATTTTTACGGCCGCCGCACTGCTGCTCGTCATAGGCTCGGCGTTGATCATGCACATGATCGATATGTCGATGGGTCTGGGCGCCTTTCTAGCAGGCACACTGGTGGCGGACTCGGAATATCGCCACCAGCTGCAGGCCGATATCGATCCTTTCCGGGGTCTGTTGTTGGGATTGTTTTTCATAGCGGTGGGGATGTCGGTAAACGTCGGTCTGATCGTCACGCAGCCGCTGCGGGTAATCGCTTTAGCGGCGAGCTTGATCACCGTCAAGGCCTTGATTCTCTATGCCATCGCGCACGTCCAAGGGGTCAGCGGAGGACAAGCCCGGCGCCTGGCATTGTATCTGGCGCAGGGCGGTGAGCTCGCCTTCGTGCTGCTCGGCCAAGCGCTCGAGCTCGGTATTCTGCCGGCCAACACCGTCGAGCTCATCACGGTAGTGGTTGCCCTGTCGATGGCGCTCACCCCCCTGCTCACAGCCCTGCAGAATCGCATCGATCGCCACCAAAGCGCCCCGACACACCCGTTCGATCCCATCGAGGAAACCGAGCCTACCGTGGTGATTGCCGGGTTCGGGCGTTTCGGTCAAGTCATCGGCCGGTTGCTCGCCTCCCAGGGGATCCCGTTTACCGCTTTGGAAATCAGCCCGGCGCAAGTGGATTTCGTACGCCGCTTCGGCAATAAAATTTACTACGGCGATGCTTCACGGTTGGATTTGCTACGCGCCGCGCAGGTGGATCAAGCAAGGCTTTTTGTACTCGCGGTAGACGACCCGGAAGCCTCCATGAAAATCGCGCAATCGCTGCGCCGCCACTTCCCGAATGTGCCGCTGTACGCCCGCGCCCGCAATCGCCAGCACGCCCATCAGCTCATGGACTTGGGAGCCAAGGCGATCATCCGGGAGACCTTCCTATCCAGCCTCCATTTGGGTGGTCAAGTGCTGGAGGGTCTGGGCTGGTCCGCAAGCCGGGCCGCGTACGCCATGACCCTCTTTCGCGATCATGACGAGCGCACGCTGGCCCGCCAACGCTCGATCCGGGAAGACCGCGAGGCCTTGATCCAATCCGCCAAGGACGCGGCACGGGAGCTCAAGGCGCTGTTCGAGGCCGATGCCGAATCGAGGCAGGACGAGCCTCACTTCAACCGTAAGCGTACCCGGCAAGTGGAATACGTCAACGCATCCGACGAGGACGAGGCGACATTGTAACGGGTGGCAACGACACGTATTCCTAACACCGGTCCGGATTCCACCGACGCGAGAGTGACTCGAGCATGAGCAAAGCAATCGAGGACTATGGTTTCATAGGCAACACCGTGAGCGGTGCGCTGGTAGCGCGTGACGGCGCCATCGATTGGCTGTGCCTGCCGCGCTTTGACAGCGATGCCTGCTTCACGGCGCTGCTCGGCGGAGCCGAGCATGGCTATTGGCACATTGCGCCGACCGACGAAATCGAATACGTCACCCGCCGCTACCGACCTCGAACCGCGATCCTCGAAACTTGCTTTGCAACCGCCGGGGGCAAAGTCACTTTGATCGATTTCATGCCGTTCACCGATGACGAGCACTATGTCGACGTGGTTCGCCTGGTGCGTGGTGATGCGGGCCACGTGCGCATGCGCATGGAGCTCTGCCTGCGGCTTGGCTATGGTCAGGTGGTGCCTTGGGTGCGTAGCCAGGACTATGGTCTGAGTGCCGTCGCCGGACCGGATGCCCTGCAACTACACACCCCGGTCGAGCTCAAAGGCCAGAATTTGACCACCAGCGCGGAATTCAGCGTCGGTGCCGGAGCCTTTATTCCATTCACGTTGGCGTATCATCCCTCTCACTGGCCGACACGCTCCCCGGCGGATGCCCTAACCCGGCTCGAAGAAACCACCGCACGCTGGCACGCTTGGGCTGGACGATGCCAATTCGACCGTGCCGAGGATCATCCCTGGCACGAGGCGGTCACCCGCTCGCTGATCACGCTCAAAACTCTTACTTTCAGTCCCACCGGCGGCATCGTCGCCGCGCCCACCACATCATTGCCCGAGCATTTGGGCGGTATACGCAACTGGGACTATCGCTTCTGCTGGATTCGGGATGCGACCTTGACACTCTACGCCCTGGTCAACGCGGGCTATCGACAAGAGGCCTATGCGTGGCGAGAGTGGCTGCTGCGCGCAGCCGCCGGCGACCCCAAGCAGTTGCAAATCATGTACGGTCTGAGCGGCGAGCGCCGGTTGACCGAATTCGAGCTGCCCTGGCTTCCGGGCTACGAGCAGAGCCGGCCCGTGCGCATCGGTAATGCCGCCTTCGGGCAACGCCAGCTCGATGTGCCCGGCGAATTGATGGACGCCCTGCACGCCGGGCGCAAACTCCAACTCGATCACAGCGAGCACAGCTGGCAACTGCAGAAAACGATACTGCGGCAACTGGAACAGGACTGGAACCAACCCGACGAGGGAATTTGGGAAGTGCGTGGTGGCCAACGCCACTTCACCCACTCCCGGCTGATGTGCTGGACCGCCTTCGATCGCGCCATCAAGGCGGTGGAAGATTTCGGTTTGTCCGGCCCAGTCGAACGCTGGCGTGTGGTGCGCGCGCAAATCCATGCCGATATCTGTCACAATGGATGGAACGCCGAGAAACGCGCCTTCGTCCAATATTACGGCGGTAAGGCCCTGGATGCCTCGTTGCTGCTGATGGCCGAGGTCGGTTTCTTGTCGGCCCAGGACGAGCGTTTTCGCGCTACCGTCGAGGCCATAGAGCGAGAACTCGTAGTAGATGGCCTGGTGCTTCGTTACCGCGCCGAGGATACCCCCGATGGGCTACCGGGTGACGAGGGCGTTTTCCTCGCCTGCAGCTTCTGGCTGGCCGACGCTTACATCATGTTGGGCCGCCATGAGGATGCTGTCGATTTATTCGAGCGACTGCTCAGCCTGCGCAACGACCTCGGCCTGCTGGCCGAAGAGTACGACCCGCGCATCAACCGCCAGCTCGGTAACTTCCCGCAGGCCTTCTCCCACATCGCGCTCGTAAATACCGCCAATAACCTCGCCTGCGCCCACGGTCCGGCCCAGCAGCGCGCCGACGGGCCCGGTTGATGCCGGCCTCGTACCCTCGGTACCCTCGGGTCGCGCTTGTCGGTGTTCACGCGCCGAAGTCGGTTCCAATTTAGGAGGGGCCCTTTATGCCACACGATATTCGAATGCCCGCTCTCTTTCTCGGCCACGGCAATCCAATGAACGCGCTTCATGACAACGCCCACACCCACCGCTGGGCGGCACTCGGCGCCGCGCTCCCGAAACCCAGGGCGGTACTGTGTATATCCGCGCATTGGTACGTACCCGCAACCGCGGTCACGGCCAACGCGCAACCGCGCACCATCCACGACTTCGGCGGATTTCCGCAGGCGCTCCACGAAGTTCAATATCCCGCGCCGGGCGCGCCCGAATTGGCCGCGCGCGTTGCGAAGCTGCTGGAACCTGTGCCGGTGGCGCTTGAACACGGCTGGGGATTGGATCACGGGACGTGGTCAATTCTCGTGCACATGTATCCCGACGCGAACGTTCCCGTGATCCAACTGAGCATTGATGAAACCAAGGACGCGAGCTGGCATTACCGGACCGCCCGAGTGCTCGCCCCTCTGCGTGATGAAGGAGTACTCATCATCGGCAGCGGCAATCTCGTCCACAATCTTCACACTTATGCTTGGGGCCACCGCAAGGTCGAGCCGTACGACTGGGCCGTTCGCTTCGAGACGAAGGCGCGCGATCTACTTCGCCCCGGGAATTTCGCACCACTCGTAGCTTATGAAGCGCTAGGGCGCGATGCGATGCTCGCCGCACCGACCCCGGAGCACTACCTGCCGCTGCTCTACGTGCTCGCCCAGTACCACGACCACGATCCGGTCAGCTTCCCGGTCGAGGGCTTCGACGGCGGCTCCATTTCAATGCTTGCCGTGCAGCTCGGTTGACGGCACGGCGCCGTCTGGGACGGCGGTCTACCGGCAAAACCGGCGTCGGGTGGATTCGGGCTGTTTCGAGGCCATGGTCTCGGACCTGCGCGCGAGCATCCGCATGGTACAAAGACACCAGAGCCAGACCAGCGCCGTAGTGATGGATGCTCGCACGGCTGCAATCCAACTGCCAGAGCGGCCCCCACGCCGGCTACAATGGCTATAAGCGTCGAGACGGCCGCAAGTTGCATATGGCGATGCCCCCCGTTGAGGCATTTGCTGGCCGTGCACGTCACGCTGGCCAACGAGCAGAAACACACGCAAGTACGGCGGCTGTGCGAGGCCGTGCAAGAGGCCACGGACGGCACGGTCAAGCTGGCATCAGCGGATCAAGGCTACACGGACGAGCAGGCCAAGGAGGCGGCGCAGGACAACGGCATCGAGCTGCAGGTAGTCAAATTTCCCGAAGCCAAGAGCGATTTCGTACTGTTGTCGCCACGACGCTGGGTGGTGGAAGGCAGCCTGTAGGCGGCGGATATTCACATGGCCCTCGTGATCATCAAGGGAATCGTCGATCTGGAAAGGACCCGCGAGACCGTACCGGGCAAACCCGATAACCCCTTCGTTAAGGGCTCGATGATGTCACCGCCACGGTTCACTGGCTGAGCCAGCAGCCGATGGCGGCCTGGACCCTCGAGGTCGCAGCCCGGATATTCGCCGAAACCGGGAAGCGCCACACCGACATTCGCTTCACACACGTTTGCTTGCTGAACCTAGTCAGCACGCGCACTGCAGGAGTCACACCGTGGCGTATCGCCCCAGTACGATTCTCCATACACCGGTCGAAATCAGCGAGAATCCGGTCAATAGGCCGATGAACGCCAACGAGCTTTGCGGCCAGCCGAGCACGATGAGTATTGCAAGCGCGACCGCCAGCAGCCCATCGAACAGCACCCAGCTCCAACCGCGCCGTGGCTTGAGCTGTAAGGCCAGTACTGCCCGAGCGAGACCGCCGACGAACAGAAAAACGCCGACCAGCAGCGCCAGTGACGCGACCCCGGCGAGTGGGACCGCCAAAATCGCGATCCCGAGCAACAAGGTCAGGATGCCGGAGGCCAACTTCCAACCCAAGCCACCGCTTGCGCGCGTGTGGACCGCATAAGCGATCTCGAAGACTCCGCCGAAAATCAGTAGCCACGCGAGGAACAGCGCTGTGGCCAACGCCGCGATTCCCGGCATCAACACCGCCAGGATGCCGGCAATGATTAGCAGCACGCCCCACACCACCTGCCCGCGACCGGTAGGTGCATCAGCCGTATTGATACCGGTTGTATTGATCATGACAATTCCTCGCTGGGGACAGCTTTGTGAGGGCACGGCTCATTCACAAAGGCAGGCGAACTCCTCACCGCCGGCTTTCAAAAGGTGCAGCCACACCGTTACTGGCAGCGGCTCACGCTGATCAAGTTAACCCCCTTGGAGTCCATTCCCTGCAGTACAGCGAGCGGTGTTTACTATATCACCGCACAACCCTCTGCAATTGTAGAGCCTCTCGATGTAATCGACTCACTCGACTGGCATGCAGGCAATACCAACCGACTTCGACTGCCGTTTAGACTCTGAAATGAGAGATCGCCCAGACGTAAAACCTGGACGCGTAACCGGGGAGGGATCATGTTGACAGAAAAGAGGCTTCTGGCCATAAAGTGCGTGGCGATTCGCGTCGACAGCTAGGGACATCTGTTATGAAACCGTGTTTCAAACGTGGAAAACCGGACGATTTGGAGACCTTGCACCCGGTCTACTTCGCACTCGTCATGGCCACCGGCATCGTCGCTATCTCCACTGACTTGCATGGCGTACCCTAGCTGCCGAGCGTTTTGTTCTGGCTCAATGTCCTCTTTCTCGCCGGCTTGGTGACGCTGACGGGCACGCGCATCCTGCGCTACCCTGCTGCGTTCGCCGCTGACGTGCGCAACCACAGCCGTGGAGTTGGCTTTTTCACCGTGCCGGCGGCCGCTGGCGTATTCGGCGACCAGCTTGTGCTTCAGATGCAAGCCGTCGGGGTCGCCGCTTTATTTTGGGCCGGCGCCATAATGCTCTGGTTTGTCGTTATTTATGGCGTACTGGCCGTGCTAACCATTCGACCGGATAAGCCCGGTTTGGTCGATGGCCTCAATGGTGGCTGGCTCGTCAGCGTCGTGGCAACTCAGTCGGTGTCTATCCTGACCGTTTTGATGCTGGCTTCCGGCGTCTGCTCCAATCTGACGCAACCGCTCATGTTCGCGGCGCTCGTACTGTGGCTTGGCGCTGGCGTGCTGTACCTGTGGCTGATGACGCTGATTTTTTACCGATACACGTTTTTGCGGATGTCACCGGCTGATCTGACACCCCCTTATTGGATCAATATGGGCACCGTAGCCATCTCCACGCTGGCCGGGGCCACCCTATTGGAGCACTCGACTTTGTCTCCGATCGTTGTGGAGATCGCGCCGTTCGTCAAAGGATTGACGCTCTTCTTTTGGGCCATCGGAACCTTGTGGATCCCTATGCTCTTGATCCTCGGAGTATGGCGTTACCTGATTTGCGCCGTACCTTTCACTTATGACCCACTCTACTGGGGCGGAGTTTTCCCGCTAGGAATGTATTCCGTGTGCACGTATCATTTGACGCAAATCATGGCCGCATCGTTCTTAACCCCATTGTCGTACTTATTCATGGTCACTGCGGTTACCGCCTGGGTAACCGCTTTTCTCGGGTTGGTCGACAGCCAACTGAGCCACCCGGCACGCGCTCAATCATCAACCTGACAGCAGACAATCGTTGCCTGAAGCAGGCTAATGAGGCAAATGCCTTCGAAGCAATCCATTATCATCCCAAAGCCGGCTACAGAGGCTCAGTCAACAATGATGACATGGCTTGTGAATTGTGATTTCGGTTTTATCCTATATTTTTGAAAAATAGTTAATTTCTCTCGCGTGGCTACACGGATAGAGACTCGATCGCCTACACAGGCATCCAACTGGCCGGATCACAGAGCGCTTCACTCTGGCCAACGCCGTATTCGGAATGCCTCGACAAGGAAGTCGATCAGCAGCCGAACCTTGGTCGATACGTATCTTCGTGTCGGGTAAAGCGCATAAATGCCGAGTTCGATCGATCGGTACTCCGGCATCAACTCGATAAGCCGACCGGCGTCGAGATCCGGCCCGACCAGGAAGGTCGGCTGCAGCACGATGCCGTGGTGCTGCAAGGCCCCGGCTCGGCAGGTATCGCCATTGTTGGTACGAACGCACGGCCGTACTTTCGCAGTAAAAGGGCCTTCGGGCCCCTCGAAGGGCCACTCGTCCCCCGAAGCGAAGTAGCTGTAGGCCCACACCGCGTGCTGCGCCAGCTCGCTCGGATGCTTTGGGGTGCCGGCCTGGATTAGGTATTGCGGCGATGCGCACAGTACCAGGCGGGTCGAGGAAAGCTTGCGGCTGACCAGGGTCGAACTCGGCAGTCGTGCAATGCGTACCGCCAGGTCATAGCCCTCTTCCACCAACTCGACGGTCCGGTCGGCGAGCGTCACGTCGAGCGCGACCTGCGGATGCGCGTCCTTGAACGCCCCCCACAACGCTGCCAGATGCAGAATGCCAAACGTCACCGGTGCGTTGACCCTCACCCGCCCCACCGCCTGGCCGGTGCGCGAGGTAATTTCCGCTTCGGCCTCGTCGAGCTCACCGAGAAGCTCCTTGCAGCGGACATAAAAAACCTTGCCCTCCTCGGTCAGAGAGAGCTGCCGGGTGGTGCGATGCAAAAGGCGCACACCCAGCCTCGCCTCCAGACTGCCGACATAGCGCGAGACGGCCGCCTTGGACATGACAAGCCCTTCCGTCGCCTTCACGAAGGTTCCGGCCTCGACGACTGCCACGAAGGTCTGCAGCTCAAGGAACTTGTTCATTGTTTCATTTTAAGGAACTTATAATATTATTTTTATGCATTTATCTCACAAATTAGTATAACTACGATAGTCCCGTGCCCAGCAAATTCCCGCTGGACTGCGCCGAAGAAGGCGCCAATCAAGGCATGGGAGGTCTCGCGATGAAAATCACCGTTATTGGTGCCGGTAATATGGGCTCGGCCTTCGTCAAGCAACTCACCCGTGCTGGCCATGAGGTCAGCGTAACTGCCCGCGACGCCGCTAACGCCGAACGGGTCGCGGCCGCGAATCCCGGGGCGGTGGCCATGACAAGCGCCGGCTCCGCCGCCGGTGCCGACGCCGTCGTGCTGGCCACCGGTTATGACGACGCGCTCGGCGCCCTACAAGCCGTCGGGAACCTGGAGGGCACGGTCGTCATCGACATCACCAATCCGCTGACCGCCGACTACACGGGGCTGAGCCTCGGCCACGACACCTCCGCCGCCGAGGAGATTGCCAAGGCGGTGCCCGGCGCGGAAGTCGTCAAGGCCTTCAACACGGTGTTTGCCCAAGTATTGGCCGAGGGCGCCGACTTCGGCAGTAACCGCAAGGTGACGGTGTTCTACGCCGCCGACACCGATCGCGCCAAGCACACGGCGCGCGTGATCGCCGAGAGCATGGGATTTGCGACCATCGATGCGGGCGGACTGAAGCACGCGCGCTATCTGGAGCCCCTGGCATTTCTGAACATCTACTTGGGCTACGGCGCCGGACTCGGCAGCAACATTGCGCCGGCCTGGATCCGCAAGAATTGAATTGACTGGAGGCATGACATGAACACCATTCTGAGCCGAATCCTCGTCGCAACCGAGAGCGGCTGGGCCCCGCTGGCCCTGCGCGTTCCGGTCGGCATCATTTTTATCGCGCACGGTGCGCAGAAGCTCTTCGGATGGTTCGGCGGCTATGGGCTGGAAGGCACCGGGCAGTGGATGGCCTCGATCGGTCTCAGCCCCGGCCTTGTAATGGCGCTGCTGGCCGGCGGCACGGAGTTCTTCGGCGGCCTCGCGCTGCTGCTCGGTCTGCTTGTGAGGCCGGCGGCCAGCGCCTTGGCCTTCGCCATGGCGGTCGCCATTTTCGCCGTGCACATCGGCAACGGTCTGTTCATGAGCAACAACGGCTATGAGTTCGCGCTGGCGCTGCTCGCGGCCGCGGTCTCCCTGGCGATCACCGGAAGCGGGCGTGCGTCGGTCGACGCGGCGCTGATCCACCGCGCCGGCCGCCGCTGACCGCGTTCGTTATAAGCCCACGCCGGGGCGTATCCGCCCCGGCCCACCAGGAGCACCACAATGGAAACGTTGTCCAATCAATCTGTATCCCACGGTGTCTGCGAGCATTTGCTCCAACGCTTGGCCCCCGACAAACGCAAGACGGCCTCTCGGCAACTCGCCCGCCTAGCCAACCGGTTTGCTACTGTGCCGGGCCAGCCTGTGCCGGCGCGCCGCATTCTGCTCCTGCCTAGGGTAGTGTTTCGTTTTAGCAGTGTCTGATCACCACCTGACAAACCCATTCAGACGGGGAGTCGACCAATGATGCTATGCCGTCCGCACCTGCCTGCTCCAATCGGAACACAGCTTACGAAAGGATCTGCTGCCATTATATGCTTCTTGCAGATCCATCCGCGCCGAAAACTCGGGTTGGTCCGTCGTCTCTCCGTAAGCGCCACCGGCCATGCGCGCCCTGATCCAGCCCTTAGCGTCTCTCGGCGTCTCGGGATCAATCCGATCCATCGGGTCAAAGCTGAAACCGCGCTGGTCATTCAGTGATTGGGCCGCAGCAATGAACCATGACTCGTATTCGCGGTTTGCCAAAACGACCGAGATCCGCCGGTGCGGCACGCAACACTGTGCACGTTTCAAGATTTGTGGCCCCAGTTCAGCCGGACAGTCGTCGTCGGCGTCCAAGACCAACAAGACCCAGCCGTCCTCTGTGCACTTCGCCGCAGCGAGCGGCAAATAGCGGCTGAACTCCTCATTGCGGTTGAGGAAGCGGTCTCGACGGACCCGGATGGGTGGCAGCGGATCGACGAACGATTCCGGTGTCCGCCATGCAGCGAGCCGGCGAAGAAGAGTCGGCAGCGCCTTGACCTCACCGTCGCCCTCAACGATAGCCGCCACTTTCACGAACCGGCGTCTCCGAACAAATCGGCCTGATGCTGATTCTGGGCAGCCAGTTCTTCCCGGTCCGGAGCGAGCTGATTCAGGCGCAGCAGCTCACCAGCGGAAAAAAGCTGGTGACGCATAGTCTCAAGGGAAGCCCCGTCGAGTGGCGCAATACCCGTCTCACCGCCTTCGGAGATCACCGCAAGAAAGGCCTCCGGGCCAAGATCCTGATCGTCCAAAAGATCGGGACTGTGGCTGGTGACAATGACCTGCGTCTGGCCCGAGGCACGCGTCAGCGCCTCGCGCAGTGCGGCGCTCGCCGCCGGGTGTAATGCCGTTTCCGGCTCTTCCATACCGACCAGCATGGGCGAGTAGTCGCGATTGCCTTGAAACAAGGCCACCAGCACGCCCAACGCCCGCAGGGTGCCGTCCGACATGTTCTGGGCCATGAACCGCCAGGGATGCTTGGAGCCGGCCATATCCTGGCGGAATTCCAAAGTCTCCATCGGGCCGACCTGCTTGCGCTCTATACCATGCACCATCGGCACCACGGTCTGGAGATATTCCTGAATGATCGCCAGCTGCCCTGGTGCGACCCGTTCGAGATGCCCGATCACACTAGCGATATTCTCCCCGCCCGGTTTCAGCAGCCGTCCCTCCTGGGGTTTCTGCAACTCGCGCATCAGCTTCGGATTGAGGTTGTAAGAGCCTGTTCACAATCTCCGGAGCAACAGTGTCAAGAACGCCAGATGGACGAACTGCAGACTGGTATTAATCTTACGCTCGCAGTTCTTCCATAAGCGGCGGCATTTTTCCAGCCAGCCGAAGGAG
>JAUILK010000080.1 GCA_030433275.1 Gammaproteobacteria bacterium | reverse complement strand
CCTCCACACTGTTACCAATGCTTCATCGGCCCTGAGTCTTCGGTACTGCCCGCGGATCTGCCACCCTCTGTCCCTCCTCGCTTCGGGGTCTCCTCGTCGATTCGGTTTTCTGCCGTCTCTGGCAACATCAACGACAGGACAGGAGGGCTTCCCTGGGTAAAACGCACCACCTCCCCGTATCCCGTCCGGCTTCATGTCGGTTCAGTTCTCCGGATATCAGGCCTCGCCTAGTCACGTCGGCTCGACCTCATCCCCAACACCATATAGCCGGTTCGCTGTTCGCTACGTACACGGGTTCTGCCTCATGCTTCCTTCAGACATCCCGTTTCCGGTCATGCCCTTGCCTTGCCGGCGTCGTCCTTCCGTCCGGTAACGGCGGACCCTCTTGTCCCAGGTTGCCCCTGGAACGCCGGCCTGTGCCTCATGCCACGCACACGTTAGTCACACCACCATAGGCGGTGGCTTACGCTGGTCGAGTTATCCCAAAAATGACTGCGCAACCGCCTCGTTCAGCGCCCCCGTACTCTCCAGACGGTGACGAAGCAAGACAATCCGAAAAATTTTTTGTGAACTAGGTTGCATTTTATTCTTCATCGCGATAGAAAAGCATAGAGTTGCGGGAAACGAGGCCCGCCGAGGATGTTCACGGAACAGGATGTTCCGTGCGGTATAGCAGTTTAAGGGAAAACAGGGACGTTGCCGTGGGAGAAGTACGCCTCTCGAAGGCGGCAGGAAGTGCCGATACAGGCCTTGCCTGTCTTTGCCTGATCACTCGTTACCACCAATTACCGGCCGATGAGCAGCAGCTGCGCCGCGAGTTCGCCTCGTCGGGAAAGGCGGTCGATGCGCTTACGCTGGTAAGGGCCGCTCGCTCGCTGGGGCTACAGGCGAGACAGCTCCGCAGCCGGATGCAGCGGCTCGAGAAGACGCCTTTGCCGGCACTCGCCGAGCGCCGCGACGGCAGCTTCGTCGTGCTGGCCCGGCTCGGTGATGGCCAGGTGCTGCTGCACGACCCGCGCGAGGGCCGCCCGCACGCCCTACCCGCCGATGAATTTGCGCGGGACTGGAGCGGCCGGCTCATCCTTGTAACGCGTCGAACGCTGGCCGAGGAGCTGCGGCGCAAATTCGACATCGCCTGGTTCATTCCGGCGTTCGCCCGCTATCGGCGGATCTTCGCGGAGGTTCTGCTCGCCTCGTTCTTCATTCAGCTGTTCGCGCTGGTCACGCCGCTGTTCTTCCAAGTCATCGTCGATAAGGTGCTCGTGCACAAGGGACTTACGACCCTCGACGTCTTGGCCGTCGGCTTCCTGGTCATCGCCGTATTCGACGTGCTCTTGGGCGGTCTACGCACCTACCTCTTCTCCCATACGACCAACCGCGTCGACGTCGAGCTCGGCGCACGGCTCTACCGCCATCTTCTCGCGCTGCCCGTTAGCTATTTCGAGGCCCGCCGGGTCGGCGATTCCGTGGCCCGAGTCCGTGAGCTCGAGACCATCCGCAGTTTCATCACCGGCTCCGCGCTCACCTTGGTCATCGATCTCTTTTTCACGTTGGTCTTTCTCGCCGTGATGTATTTCTACAGCCCAACCCTGCTCTGCGTCGTGCTGGCAAGCATACCGCTATACGTGCTGCTCTCCGTACTGGTCACACCGATGCTGCGCACCCGATTGAACGAGAAATTCCGGCGCGGAGCCGAGAATCAGGCGTTTCTCGTCGAGTCGGTGAGCGGTGTGGAGACCATCAAGGCGATGGCCGTGGAGCCGCAAATGCGCGTGCGCTGGGAGGAGCAGCTCGCCGGCTACGTCAAGGCGAGCTTCCGCGCCACGAACCTGAGTAACATCGCCAACCAGGGCGCCAGCTTCATCAACAAGCTCACAACGCTGCTGATCCTTTGGCTCGGCGCGCGGCTGGTCATCGATGCCGATCTCACGGTCGGCCAACTGGTCGCCTTCAACATGCTGGCCGGCCGGGTAAGCGGGCCGCTCCTACGGCTCGTGCAGCTCTGGCAGGACTTCCAGCAGGCGGGAATCTCCGTCGCACGCCTCGGCGACATCCTGAACACGCCCACCGAGCCGGGCTACAACCCCAACCGGGCCGCCTTGCCGGCCGTTAAAGGTGATGTCCGCCTGGAGCACGTCTCTTTCCGGTACCGTCCGGACGGCCCCGAGACCCTCAAGGATCTCAGCCTCCACGCCGCACCCGGTGAGGTCATCGGCCTCGTCGGGCGTTCCGGTTCGGGAAAAAGCACGTTGACAAAGCTGGTGCAGCGCTTGCACGTGCCGGAATCCGGGCGCGTGCTCGTCGACGGGGTGGACCTGCGGTTGGTGGACACAGCGTGGCTGCGCCGCAACATCGGCGTGGTGCTCCAGGAAAGCCGGCTTTTCAATCGCACGGTACGGGAGAACATCGCACTGGCTGAGCCGGGCCTGCCCATGGAACGCGTCGTCGCCGCCGCCCAGCTCGCCGGCGCGCACGAGTTCATTCTCGAGCTGCCGGAAGGCTACGATACGCAGGTCGGCGAGCACGGCGCGAACCTCTCCGGCGGTCAACGCCAGCGCATCGCGATCGCGCGGGCGCTGATCATGGATCCGAAAATCCTCATCTTCGACGAAGCCACCAGCGCCCTCGACTACGAGTCCGAGCGGATCATCCAGCAGAATCTGCGGCGCATCGTGCGGGGACGAACCGTATTCATCATCGCCCACCGGCTCAGCGCCGTACGCGAGGTGGACCGCACCATCGTGCTGGAGAAGGGACGGATCGTGGAGGCCGGCCGCCACGAAGAGCTGCTCCGGCGCCACGGACCGTACGCTCGTCTCTATGCACTGCAGGACGTAACCAACGGCGCCGAACCGCTCGCCGAGGTCGGCTGTGCCGCTGCGCGGCTCGATGGTTTCGAGCGCACCGCTTGCCAATGCCCTAAGCCAAACTGACTGGGATCGCCATGGAAGGCAACACAGCAACGGCGTTGGTCCCGAGCCCGCCACGCAACGAGGAGCTCGAATTCCTGCCGGCGGCGCTGGAGGTCCAGGAGACGCCGCCCTCACCGGTCGGCCGTGCCATCGCCGCCGGTATCGGCCTGCTCTTCCTCATCGCCGTGGTATGGAGCTACTTCGGCCATATCGACATCGTGGCCACCGCCGCCGGCAAAGTCGTGCCGTCGGGGCAGGTCAAGATCATTCAGCCCATGGCGCAGGCCACCGTGCGGGCGATTCGCGTCCGGGAAGGCCAGCACGTCGCCGCGGGCGAGGTGCTGGTGGAGTTCGACCCCACCATCAGCGCGGCCGAGCGCAACCGCCTGCGCGAGCAGCTGGCTGCGGCGCGGCTCGATCGGGCACGTCTACTCGCCATGCTCACCGTCATAGAGCGAGCCACTCTCGCCGAAGCCCTCGCTCCCGCCTGGCCGGCCGGTGCCGATCCCGCCGCCATCACGACCCACAGGCGGCTCATGCGCAGCGCGCTGGCCGAGCAGCGCGCGTCACTGGCGGCACTCCGGGCCGAGCTTGCCCGTGCCCGGGCCGAGCGGCAGAGCACGGAGCGGGACAAACGCCGGCTTGAATCGACCCTGCCGCTGATCGCAAAACGCGCGCATGCACTCGAGGTCCTCGCGCGCCGCAAGATGGCCCCAAAACTCGACTATCTGCAAATCGAGCAGCAGCGCCTGGATCACGCCGGTCGCATCCGGACCATTGCCGCCCGCTTGTCGGAGCTGGACGCCCGGATCGAGGAGGACCGCAGGCGCATCGAGGTGCAACGCGCCCAGTTTCAAAAAGACCTCGCCCAGCGCTTGCTTGAATCCGAGAAACAGATCGCCTCCCTGCAGGAAGAGCTTCGTAAAGCCGACGCGCGAGCGGGTTGGAACACGCTCGACGCACCGATCGCCGGCTTCGTGCAGGGCCTCAAGATCCACACCACCGGTGGCGTCGTCCAGCCCGCCGAGGAGCTGATGCGGATCGTGCCGGAGGATGCGCCGCTGGAAGTCCAGGCCTGGCTCGCCAACCGCGATGTCGGTTTCGTGAGCACAGGACAGCCCGCCGAGATCAAGGTCGAGACGTTTCCATTCACCCGTTATGGAACCCTTCACGCCGAAGTCACGCAGGTCTCCAACGATGCCGTGCAGGACGAGCACCGCGGCTTGATCTACCAGACGACGGCGAGAATCGACCGGGCCTGGATGAACGTGAATGGCCGAAGAGTCCACTTGAGCCCCGGCATGACGGTGTCATTAGAGGTGAAAACGGGGCGGCGCCGGGTGTTGGATTTCTTGTTGGCACCGCTGATCGAGCACATCGACGAGAGTGCGAGGGAGCGATGAAAAATTGTCTTATTAAGGAAATGGGTGGGCTTTAAAAGCGGAATAATAAGGATCGATAGACTCTGCCCGCTACATTATAAATTGATATCAAAAATAAAAGCCCATCACGAGGGATAAATATTGTTTACGAGGGCGGAATTGATGATAACAATGCCAGAGGCTAATGAGAGAATAAAGACATCTTTTCCCTGGCTTTTCCAATCGAAATGGGTTTATGTCGGCTTGGGAATCTATTGGATGGTTGCTTGGTTGCTGCCGTGGGAATCGATTGGGCAATGGTCTTGGGTTGCCGATATGGTTGACATCATGGCATCGATCGTGCCAAGCATCCGCGGCCTGCCGAGCATGATCCATTTTATGGGCAAGCCGGCGGCGGAAGCGCAGCTGGCCTTTTTGCATCTATGCGGTCTGCTCTTTACCTTGGTTGTCATTATTTTTACTCGACCGATGCTGATCAAGCCGAAAGTAAAGAGAAAAAGACTTAAAGTTCTTATGGGTGTCATATCTTTTGGCTTTCTAGTGGCATTTTTTTCGGTAATCGCTCATTACGTACCCGTTTTTAATAGCCACGTTAAAAGCCCTTCAGAAGTATTTCATGACACGGGTTTCAAAATGGTTTTGGTTTATGTGTTCGCTTATTGGGTTTATAGCTATCTACTCAGTGTCTTCGTGAGCTTTTTATATGCCCTGTTCCTACCTTTGGAAATCGAAGGAGATGCTAAATGACGGAGAATAATACCACAATCATGACGTCCGAGGACGTTGCCCGTGCCGTTCTCTCTGGTATGGATCAACTGACGAATGAAACGTTTGATACGTCGATCATACAAGAACGTTTAGATAAAGCGCTGACCGACGCCAGGCTCGCGGGAGACCGGCTGCGCCATCTCGAGCTGCTAGAGATGCGCCACCTTATGCATCGTGCAGAGAACCCGGCGCTTCAGGATGCGCTGCGCCAAAGCTATGGAACCATGAAAGACTGGATCCACCAGTCCCTGGATGCCGCCGAAGAGGCGGCGGCGCAAGCAAACGGTACGCTCAGCGAGGTCGAGAAGCTCAATGTTTTTACCGGCAAGCTTGGAACGTTGGCTGGACCAGCAGGTTCAGCCGTATCGTTTGGTGAAGGCCTGTACGCGCTTTCCGATGAGAATAGCCAAGCGGTGGGGGCCGGCCTGGTCGGAACCGTCGCCGGAGGCATTGTCACTGCGGCCGCGGTCGCGGCCGCCACTACACTCGGTTTGGGAGTGCTCGGCACCGCCGCGCTGGTCGCCGGTGGTTCAGTGCTTGCGGCGGCAGTCATAAATACAACCCTCCCTGACAGCTGGGCACAAGCCATCGGCGATCCCATCGTAGATACCTACGACCAGGCAAGATCGGGACTGACCGATTTCTTCGAGGTCATGAGCGGCATCCCCGGCATCCTCGACTCCGCCAACGACTATTGGCGTAGCGCGGTCAATTGGCGCCCCCGCATCGACCCCCTCGCCTTGGACCTCGATGGTGACGGCATCGAGACCGTCGGCACTAACGGCTTGGCCGGCACCGTCTTCGATCAGAACGCCGACGGGATCGCCACGGCGAGCGGCTGGATCGACGCCGACGACGGCCTGCTGGTCATGGACCGCAATGGCAATGGCGTCATCGACGATGGGCGGGAACTTTTCGGCGAGGCGACCCGCAGCGGTGACGGCACAGCGGCGGACGGCTTCTCCGCGCTGACCGATCTGGACAGCAACGCCGACGGCCGCATCGATGCCGCCGATGCTTATTTCGCCAAGCTGCGCATCTGGCAGGAGGCCAACGGCGACGGCGTGAGCCAGGCCGGAGAGCTGCACACCCTGGAAGAGCTGGGCATCAGCGCCTTAAATCTCGCAAACAGCCAAACCGATCAAAACCTCGCCGGCGGCAATCGTCTGATTAAAACGGGCACCTTTGTGCGCAGCGACGGCACGACAGGGCAGCTCGGCGACGTCGATCTGGCCGAGGATCATTTCCACCGGCGCTTCGAACAACCAATAGCCATTACCGAGGAGACTCGGGCGCTGCCGGACATGCAGGGCTCGGGGATGGTGCGTGATCTACGCGAGGCGGCGAGCCAAAGCGCTGACCTGGCGCAAGCACTTACGGACTATACGAACGCCGGCACCAAAGCCGAGCAGGAGGCGTTGCTGGACGGGCTGCTGCAAGCGTGGAGTGGAAGCAGCGATATGGAGAGCCTGCAGGACCGGGCGTTCGATGCGGGATTCGTAGTGAGCTGGCGATTCGGCAGCACGGCGCAGGACGACGGTGACGCCGCGGCCGCCGCGGCACGGTACGACGGCGGCGCTTACGGCACCGGTGCTCAAGCCGTGTTGCAGGCCTACAATGACGGGCAATGCGACGACTACAAGAAGTGGCTCACGCGCCTATCCACCCTCGAGCGGTTCAATGGCCGCACCTTCATCGAGTTCCAGGCACCCGAAGTCGACAGCGATGATTGGGCGATCTCGGTGGACACCGCTGCGAGCGGCGGCACCGGTGCAACGGTGGGGATATCGCTGCATAAAGTCGACGTCAATCTATCGGACACGCAGTTGGAGCTCTTGGAGCAGAGCTACCAGGCATTGCGGACATCCGTGTATCAGGGACTGTTGTTTCAGACGCGGCTCAAACCATACCTGGACGGCATCAGCCTGCAGTCCGACGGCGATCAACTCGTGCTGGATTTTTCGGGTATCGAACAGGTTGCGACGACAAGAATTGAACAGGATCCGTATAACGGCTTTGTGGATCTTCTGGATTTGATTGATGCGCGCGGTGATTCGCTGATGCAATCAGGTTGGGATGCCTGGTCTTTTCTCGGTGACGAGCTCAGGTCAACGCCACTGAACGCTGATGTCGAAGGCTTGCTTGCCGGGCGCCACATCATCTATGCGGCTGACGGTGCGGTGGCGGTTGCCGGCACGACTGATCCGGAGATGCTGATCGGCAACGAGACGAGCAATCAGATCACAGGCGGTGATGGCGGAGATGTAATCGCTGGAGCAAGAGGATCCGACATTCTCCGGGGGGCCAACGGAGCTGACACGCTGCGTGGTGGCGAGGGCGCCGACGAGCTACACGGCGGCAACGGCCACGACACCCTCTACGGCGATGCCGGCGCGGATACACTCTACGGAGGCTGGGGCAACGATGCCCTACACGGCGGCGCGGGGGTTGATGCTCTGCACGGTGG
>JAUILK010000079.1 GCA_030433275.1 Gammaproteobacteria bacterium | reverse complement strand
GCGCCACCTTCGCCTTGAACTCGCTGCTAAACCGCTTACGTGCCACGTCTGTCTCCTCGTCTTCGGCGTGGCATTCTATCTACGCCAGTGGTCCAAATCATGGGGACCACTATATTGGTTCCAGTCCGAGAACTTCCTGAGGCGAGCGGTAATCTTTCGTCGTATCGCGACGAACTGATGGCGGCAGTCGATCTTCTTTTCACGGCGGTTTAATGAGTTTGTGCTTTCGTGTAATTCGAGTGTGGGGAAATCGTCGAAAGGTTCAGGGCGAAGGGCCAAACTATTGATAGCGCGATACTTTCGCGCCAGCTCATACTGATCCGTGAGTTTGACGAATAGTCCGGGGTACGAGTGGAATATAAGATATTTCCTTAGTCGAGCGCTGCTACGAGAGAGGTTCCTCTTATGACCAAGCATGTGTTCGTAATCGGCCTGGACGAGTTTAACCTGCGCGAGCTTCAAACCGTCCGCAACGCCGCCGAGTACGAGTTCCACGGCCTCGTCTCCTACGAGACCATGGTCAACCCCGCTTCCTATCCGATGGCGCAGATCATGGCGGAGGCCCGCCGAACGCTCACCGAGGCGCCGGGCGTGGACGCCATCATCGGTCACTGGGATTTTCCTACCACTTCGATGCTGCCGATCCTGCGCCGGGAGTGGGGCCTGCCCTCGCCGACGCTGGAGAGTGTGCTTTATTGTGAGAGCAAGTATTGGAGTCGGATCGCCCACCAGGAAGCGGTGCCGGAGTGTACGCCGCCTTTTCAGGGGCTCGACCCCTACAGTGACGATCCGGTGCGTGATCTGGAGCTGGACTACCCTTTCTGGCTTAAGCCCACGACGGCCTTCTCCTCGTATTTGGGTTTTCGCATCGACAATGAGGAGCAGTACCGCGAGGCTATGGCCACTATCCGCGAGAATATCCACGTCTTCGCCGAGCCCTTCGACTACATTGTGCAGCACTGCGAGAATCGCTCGGCGCTGCCGGCGCACGGCAATGGGGCCACCGTGCTCGCCGAGGGCTTGATCGGCGGCCATCTCTGTACCTTGGAGGGATACATCCACGAGGGCGAGGTGGTGACCTACGCTGTGATCGATTCCCTGCGGGGCTCCAACAACGTCAGCTTTCTCAGCTATCAGTACCCCTCGCAGCTGCCCGAGGGCATCCAGAATCGGATGCAGGCCTATGCCGAGCGAATTTTGCAGCATATCGGCCTGGACCAGACCCCATTCAATATGGAGCTCTTTTGGGATCCGCAGACCGACCAAGTCTGGTTACTGGAGATCAATCCGCGGATCTCGAAATCGCACTGCCCCATTTTCCAGATGGTGACGGGTGCCTCGCATCACGAAGTGGCCATCGACATTGCGCTGGGTCAACGGCCGGACTTTCCGCGCGCGGAAGGCCGCTTCCCTATGGCGGCGAAGTTCATGCCGCGCGTTTACGGCGATGCGCTCATCAACCGGGTGCCCTCGGTGGCGGAGATCGAGGCCATCCAACGTCATCATCCGGAATTGATCGTGCATCTCCATGTGGAAGAGGGAATGCAACTCTCCGAACTCCGCGCCCAGGACAGCTACAGCTATGAGATCGCCGATTTGTTCCTCGGTGGCGAGAGCGAGCAGGAATTACACGAGAAGTTCCGCCAGACCATGCAGCTGCTGGACTTCCAGTTCTCGGAGGTGTTGCCTACGAACTACGGTTAGTCTCTTCGGAGTGAGTTCTTCGGCCCCCGGCCTTCTGATGCGGTAACGGCTAGTCAAGCTATGCCTCGTACTGAGCAAAGCGGCAAATTTACTATACTAAAAATGCGGTGGTTTACTGAGATTTCGTACTTCGCAAAGCCAGTCATGAGGTGCATGACGGAGAGTCAAGATGTTTCGCGATCAGATCGGCGGCAACTGGCATATCTTGAAGGGCAAAGTCCGGCAGCAGTGGGGGATGGTTACCAACCAGGATTTGGATCACCTCACTGAGGGCTATGAGGAAGAGCTGACCGGGAAGATTCAAAAGGCCTATGGGATCAGCAAAAAGGAGGCTGAAGAGAAGCTAAGGGAATGGTACCGGCTAAGGAATGCCCCGCAAGATACCGACAGCAGCCCGAAACCTCCTGCAAGCCGATTGTCCTGACTCTCGGAAGAGCGTGCGTATAGCGCTGAGTTCTGCTGAGTGGGCAAGGTTTGAAAATATATGAGCGCGGCTGGGTTAAATCCGACCGTGTACGGCGTTGATGAATACCCGTTGCAAATCTTCGGCCGTGACCGGTAGTGGGTTGCCTGCTGCGGAGGGGTCGAGTTCGGCCAGTCGGCCGATTTCTTCCGCCCGGCCGGTGTTTACACCCAGTTCCGCGAGCGCATGAGTGATCCCCAAGCGTTCGCGCAAGCGCAACACCCACTCCAGCACCGCTTCGAACGACCCGTTTCCGATGTCGAGCGCCTGAGCCACGGGTTCGAGACGGGCGGTGATCGCGTTCCTGTTGAAGCGCATCACGTAGGGTAGGAGCACCGCGTTGGTTAGGCCATGGTGTGTGCCGTACAGCGCGCCCACGGCATGGGCGATGGCATGCGCCGCGCCCAATCCCTTCTGGAAGGCGAGCGCGCCCATGCTGGCGGCGGCGAGCATATCGGTACGCGCCTGCAGATCCCTGCCGTCGTGGTAGGCGCGAGGCAGCGCGTTGGCGATAAGCCGCATGCCTTGCAGCGCGAGGCCATCGGCCATTGGATGGAACCCCGAGGCGCACCAAGCCTCGAAGCAGTGTACGAAGGCATCCATACCCGTGGCCGCAGTGAGCGGTGCAGGCAATTCTACGGTTACCTTGGGGTCCAGGATGGCCGCCTGGGGCAGCATGCGGGGGTGGAAGACGATGATTTTGCGGTGGTTGGCCGGGTTGGTGATCACCGCCGCTCGACCCACCTCGGAACCTGTGCCTGCCGTGGTCGGGATGGCGATTACGGGAGCAATGGCCTCGGCATTCGCCCGGCGCCAGTTCTCGTCGATATCCTCGAAGTCCCAGATGGCCCTGTATTGCCCAACCATCAACGCCACGGCTTTGGCCACGTCTAGCGCGCTGCCGCCGCCGCAGGCCACCACGCCGTCGTGGTCGCCGGCCCGATAAGCCGCGACCCCGGCATCGACGTTGGCTTCCACCGGGTTGCCTTGAACCTCCGCGAACAGTGCTGCGGCGAAGCCCTCGTTCCGAAGCGCATTCAGGGTGCCCTCGGTAATCGGCTGTGTCCGCAGACCGGCGTCCGTCACCAGCAACGGCCGGTCGATGCCGAACTCCCGGCAAAGTCCCGGCAACTCGGCCAGCCGCCCCGGGCCGACCAGCATGCGGGTTGGGAAACCCCAATCAGCGGTGATGGCTGCAGGATCGAAACCGTTTACGGGCATATTGCTTTCCCGAAGTCGTTGCGCACTTTGCAGCGGGTGTGGAGCGAAGCGTACTGCACCGTCGTCATTTCAGCTGCAGGTGAAAGCTCTTGGGCCGCGTAAGCGATTCGTAGCCCAGCACCGAGAGTGTACACCCGCGCCCGCTATGTTTGACCCCTGTCCAGGCCAGCGCGGGGTCCAGATAATCGCAGCGATTCATGAATACGGTACCGGTTTCCAACTGTTCGCCGATCCGTTCGGCCGCCGCCACGTCACGCGTCCAGATGGAGGCGCTCAGGCCGAACTCGCTGTCGTTCATCAGACGCACAGCTTCGGCGTCCGAGCGCACTCGCATCACCCCGACCACCGGGCCGAAACTCTCCTCGGTCATCACGCGCATACTGTGGTCCACGTCGATCAGCACTTGGGGTGCCAGGTAGGCGCCCGCGGGATCATCGGCCGGAAATGAGTTGGAGTCGATCAACGTCCGAGCGCCTGAGTGCACCGCCGCAGCGATCTGCGCGCGGACCAAGGCCGCCGCCGCCGGCCGGACCACCGGACCCAATGTGGTAGCCGGATCCAGCGGATTGCCGAGCACGAGCCGCTGTACCTCGGCCGCCAACCCGGCCACGAACCTATCGTAGACCGACTCGTGCACATAGACTCGTTCCAGCGAACAGCATGATTGTCCAGCGTTGAAAAAGGCACCCTCGGCGATGCCGGCGACAGCCCTCGTCAGGTCTGCATCGGCGCGCACATAGGCCGGGTCTTTGCCGCCTAGCTCCAGTCCCGTGCCGGCGAAACCCGCGCTCGCGGCAACGGCGCGCTGTACCGCCCGGCCGCCGCGTACCGAGCCGGTGAAGCACACTAGCCGCACCGCCTCGTGCTGCATCACCGCCGCCGCGGTGGTGTGGCTCAGGTGCAGCGTTTGGAACACGCCCTCGGGCAGGCCGGCCTCGGCGAGCACCCGGGCGAGGCGTTCGGCACAAAGCGCCGTTTGTTGGGCGTGTTTGAGAATCACCGCGTTACCGGCAACGAGCGCTGGCCAGGCGGAGTTCACCGCCGTCAGATAGGGGAAGTTCCAGGGCACGAGGGTGAATACGACCCCCACCGGCTCGCGTCTGATATAGCGCCGCAAGCCCGGCTTCGCGCCGGGATCGATGTCTGCCAGCGCCCTCGGAGCGGCCTCGATCATCTGGCGGGCGCGTTCCTCAAAACCGTCGACCTCGCCGCCTCCCTGACGTACGGGCCGACCCATCTGCCAGGCGAGTTCCTCGGCGATGGCGCCGCGCTGTGCGATGAACCGGTCCACGGCGGCGGAGAGGATCCGCTGGCGCTCCGCAAGCGGCGCCTTCCGCCATTCCCGCTGTGCCTCGGCAGCATACCTCACCACCGCCAGGGCCTCGGCGCGCTCGGCCAAGGTCCGCTCGGCATAGACTGAGCCGTCTACGGGACTAACGATGCGCAGGGTTCCGGTCACAGTGTTCTCCGTCGTTTCCGCCACCGGCTCGTGCTAGAGCCGTTCGAATCCCCGGTAACGCTCCCAATCCGTTACAGCTGTCTCGAAGGCTTCCAACTCCACCTGCGCCATGCGTAGGTAGTGCTCGACTACCTCGGCGCCGAACGCCTCCAGGGCTAGATCGCAGCCGGCGAACAGCTCTCGGGCCTGGCCGAGGGTGTGCGCTACCTGCGGTTTGTCGGCCTGATAGGCGTTGCCGATGAACGCGGGCTCCAGCGCAAGTTTGTGGTCCATGCCGTGGATACCGGCGGCGATCATGGCCGCAAGTGCCAAGTAGGGATTCACGTCCCCTCCGGGTACTCGGTTTTCGATCCGCAGCGTTGGTCCATGCCCGACCAGCCGCAGGGCGCAGGTGCGGTTGTCGCGTCCCCAGGCCACGGCAGTGGGGGCGAAGCTGCCGGTCACGTAGCGTTTATAGGAGTTTATGTTGGGCGCAAAGAATAGGGTCAGCTCGCGCAGTCCGGCCACCAGGCCCGCAACGAAGTGTGCGCCGAGTGCGGAGAGCGCACGGCCGTCGGCCATTACCGGCGTGCCGTCCGTCGAGCGCACGCTGAGGTGGATATGACAGGAATTGCCCTCGCGCTCATTGAACTTGGCCATGAAGGTGAGCGCATAGCCTTCCTGCGCGGCGATCTCTTTGGCACCTGTTTTGTAGATGGCATGGCCGTCAGCCGCCTCCAGCGCCGGGCGGTAGCGGAAGTTGATCTCATGCTGGCCGAGATTGCACTCGCCTTTGGAATCCTCGACCGTGAGCCCCGCTTCCTGCATTTCATTGCGGATACGCGCCAGCAGTGGCTCCAGGCGAGCGGTATCGAGCAGCGCGTAATCCACGTTGTAGAAGTTGGCCGGGGTGAGCTCGCGGTAACCCTTGCGCCAGGCTTCCTCGTAGCTTTCGCGAAAGACGATGAACTCGAGTTCCGTGCCGGCGTAGGCGATGAGTCCGCGCTCGGCCAGGCGTTCGATCTGGCGGCGCAGAATCTGCCGGGGCGAGACCACCACTGGCGCGCCGTCCGCCCATTCCAAATCGCTCATCACCAGTGTTGTGCCCGCGTGCCAGGGAATGTGCCGCAGGGTGGCGAGATCCGGGGCGAACACGAAATCGCCGTAGCCCGTGGACCAGGAGGCATGCCGATAGCCAGCCACGGTGTTCATCTCCACATCCACCGCGAGTTGGTAGCAACAGCCCTCCGCTTTGCGCTCGGCCACCTCCTCGAGGAAGTGCTCGGCGGTAAGGCGTTTACCTTGTAACCGCCCCTGCATGTCGACCATGGCGAGCATCACGGTATGGAGCGCGCCGGCGGCCATCTCGGCGCGCAGCTCATCCAGCGTCAACCGCCCCCGGTGCGCCTGCTCGGGCATGTTTTGTCCTCCCGTCGATGAGAACCCAGCTGCCGGATCTCGGCGTGTTATGACGCTATTCTGCGGCATGAAGCGGAGGAAGCGCTATGACAGAAGATTCTGCGCGTAAGTGCCCGGATGACGCCTTAAGCTCGAGGGTGCGCTTTTCTTGCTTGCAGCGGCGCGAACCCTGTGAGACAGAATAGGATTCGACCAGGCAGTCCGAAAATCTGTCCGTTGTGCAAGGGCCAAAGGTAATCGAGAAAGACCTCTCCGGCGCTCAGCTCGCGCGGCGTTTCGGCCTGAAGGATCGCGCCGCTGTATTGGCCGATCCAAACGCGATGCCGCGGGCGCCTAGGAGTGGCCTCGCCGGGACCTAGGCGCTCGATACTGTAATACCCCGCTGCTCCTGCGGGAGTGGCGAGCCAGCGCAGAATTGTATCGGGGAATTGCCGCGCGGAGATCGCCGCCGCCTCTTGCAAAGAAATTCTTCGGCCCGATGGCGTGGGGTGTGACTTCAAATGGGGCGGATCTTGGAAGGGTTCCGAGTTGACGGACGAGAACCCGCTCACCGCCGATGTAACCCAGTGCCGATGACCGAAAGAAAAGCCGGTAAAGGCCAGAATAAAAAGCATCGTACAGGCATAGAGGCCGATGACCCGGTGCAGGTCGTACTTGAAGCGTGCCCTGCCCGCGGTGGTTTTGATCTTGAAGGCGGCTGCTTTCCACCCTCTGGGCCACCAGAGATAGAGGCCGCTTAAGGCCGAAAGCATCAGCAAGAGCCCGAGAAAGGTTATCACCTTAAAGGCTAAGAGCCCGCTCTCGGCACTGGCGTAGCGGCCGACCAACAAAGAGGCGTGCAGTTCATAAAGCCAGGTAGTGAGGGTCTCGCCCCAGGAGCGGGTCGCCAGAATCCGGCCGCTGTATGGGTCGACGTCGATCAGCAGGGGGCGGTAGTAGTTGTCCACTGATTCGGCCGAGTTCGTATTGCTCGCCGCGCTGCGGATCGAAGCTCTTCCCGGTGGCGCTCACGCCGTTATTGGCGCCGAAGGAGCGGCTCCAGCTCGCGTATCCGGACACACTCGGCTGGAATTGGTAGAGCACGGCCAGCCGCGGGCTGAAGGCCTGGTCCTTGCGCGTGGGAACGGCGTCCTCAGCCGCGTCTTCGCTGGTGCCCCGTCCGCGCCCGGTTCGGGCCCAATCGTAACGTCCTCCGAGGAGCAGGTGCAGTTTTTCGCCGATTCTGATCTGGTCCTGAAGGTAGACGCCGAAAACGCGATCTTTGAATACCGAATGGTTGTCCGGAAAGACCGAGCCCGCCAGCGTGGTCTCGAACAGCGCGGGGTCGATGCCGTAGCTTGGTTCCGGGTTGAAGATGTCGATGGCCAGGGCCGGATTGGGATCAAGCCAATTCCCGTTGGTGATGTAGAGTGTTCGGCCTTGGAGGTAGTCCACGCCGACGAGCAGCTGGTGCTCGGTGGGGCCGAGTTCGATATGACCAAAGACATCCAGGTTGGTGGCATAGTTACGGCTGTCGCTTTTTTGACCGAAGATGTTGCGATCTAAGAGCCTGTTCATGATCTTTGATATCCCCGAGAATGGGGGGATGAGGAAGAAAGCCTATCCCAGCGACATTACGCGCGAGCAGTTTGAGCAGATC
>JAUILK010000078.1 GCA_030433275.1 Gammaproteobacteria bacterium | reverse complement strand
TCCTGCGGCGTGCGCCGGCGGTCACGGGGGCCCATTTACACCGTCCACAATTGCAAGGAAACAGCACCCAGGTTACCAAAATCCGGCAATTTCAGAATGCCGAAAAATGCTATAAGCACCAGCCCATTAACGCGTTAGGCGTTTTTCAGGATCGACTAGCTAACACGCCGGATCAAAATCCGCCCTTTGCAGCGTGCTCTTGCGCTACGGACCGGAGATTACACCGCTAACCGCGGGTTACGATCTGCACGAAGAGGAAGTGCGCCGCGCCGGCGTCCGAGTGACCTGGGGCTTCCTGTGCACTCGCTGGCACGGAGGCGAGGTGTCTCTATGACTTGGCGTGCGTAAATGGGCGGGCCATGGAGAACGCTTGAGCGGTTTGTGTTTTGACCAAATCCGACCTAAACGATCGCTGATCGACGCGTGTTAGGCGTTCGGTGCGTCATAAAATTGATCATCTGCGTCCTCTGCAGCACGCGTCCGTGGGTATTGAGGGAAACGGCTTGGAGCAACATTAGCCGCCGACATGCTCTTCTCATAGGTGCAAGGTGAGCCCGCTCCGCTACTTCAAGAGGTCTCCCGAGATCATCCACTTTGGTGGGTGAGGCACGTCCGCTTGTCGCTCTCACTGCGCATGTCGAAGATCTTCTATAAGCACCCGGGATCTCGAGGTTAGCCAACGGGGACCATCCATTGCCGGTGGAGCTGCTTCGAGCCTGCTCACGTGGCGGTCTTCCCTTGGAAGACAGCTGAGCTGGCCCGCTCTGAGCACAAGAGAGTGTTTGGCTCTCAGTTTTCTTGCCGCCACGACATAAAAGGTCTCAGCCAATACGGCAATTATATTTTTTGACGCACCTGGGCTGACCACCCGCTATTGCGTTCGGTTATGCAGCGGGTTTTCTGGGCCTGCGGCGTCGATCGTTTTGCCTTCATCAGGCCACCGTGACCCGCTCATTGTCCAGGTAGACATCCTGAATGGCATGCAGCAGTTCGATGCCCTCCCGCATCGGACGCTGGAAGGCCTTGCGGCCGCTGATCAGGCCCATACCGCCCGCCCGCTTGTTGATGACGGCCGTACGCACCGCTTGCTGTAAGTCGTGCCCGCCCGATGCGCCGCCCGAATTGATCAGTCCGGCGCGCCCCATGTAGCAGTTGGCGAGTTGGTAGCGGGTGAGATCGATGGGGTGATCGCTAGTGAGCTCCTCGTAGACCCTACGGTGGGTTTTGCCGAATTTGAGGGCGTTGAAACCGCCATTGTTCTCGGGCTGTTTCTGCTTGACGATATCCGCATCAATGGTGGCCGCTAGGTGATTGGCTTGCCCGGTCAGATCGGCCGCGGTGTGGTAGTCAATGCCGTCTTTTTTGAATGCCGGGTTGCGTAGATAGGCCCAAAGAATGGTAACCAGGCCCAAATCATGGGCATGAGCAAACGCTGAGCTGATTTCCTGGATCTGGCGTCGGGACTCCGGTGAGCCGAAATAAACGGTTGCGCCAACCGCTACGGCACCGAGTTCGAAAGCCTGCTGCACCGAGGCAAACAGAGTCTGGTCATGCAGCTCCGGGTAGGTGAGCAACTCATTGTGGTTGAGCTTGACGATGAAAGGGATGCGGTGGGCGTAGCGGCGTGAGACTGCCGCGAGGACACCCAGGGTAGAGGCGAGTGCGTTACAGCCGCCTTCGATGGCGAGGCGGGCGATGTTCTCAGGGTCGAAGTATTCCGGGTTGGGTGCGAAGGAAGCCCCGCCTGAGTGCTCTACGCCTTGATCGACGGGCAATATGGAGAGATAGCCGGTGCCGGACAGGCGACCTTGGTTGAAAATGGTCTGCAGGTTGCGCAGAACGTTTGCTTTGCGATTTTTCTGGGCGACTACACGGTCGACGTAATCGGGTCCCGGAAGGTGCAGCATCTGCGTTGGAATGCCGCGGCAGCGATGGGAGAGGAGGCTCTCTGCCTCATCGGCGAGCAATGTGCCTATATCGATCATCAGGGTTTCTCCGTACGGCTCATGTCTGATTAGTGGCAGGGATGAACATGGGCTATATCCGGAGATTATACCCAGTCGCATCCCATGCAGGCGATTGTTGCTGCAGGGGCTCTCCAGATACAGTCGGGAAGACAATATTGTGTGAACTAATTCACATTAAAATTTCAGGCCTTTCTTTACAAAGGGGTGTCATAAGGCGTAATGCGCATTTCTCGAATTTATTAGGTGCGGCTCATGGTTGGGCAAAGCAAGGTTGTTTACTTAAACACCCAGAGTACGCCGAGCGCCGGCGTCCAGACCCTGAACGAGCTTTCCTACTTGGCTGAGTCGAGCCTTGAAACCATGCTGCGCCAAGCCCTCGATCAGATCGACGATGCACTATTCGATCGGGCAGAACGGGCCGCTAGCAGTGCGGACCAAGCGCTGTTTTTCGCGACCATGCGGCAGGTTCGAATGAACCGCCGGGTGGTGGTGCAAATGTTTACCCAGGAGATGGAGAGTGCCTTCACTCGGTTGACGCAGCCAGATTCCCAGGAAATCCGGGAATCTGCAGCGCCGGCAGGTGCGGACTATTCGCTGGCATTGATGGATGAGACAGTGGTGGAGGAGCGCGTAGCCGCCGAGACGGTCACCGGCAAACTCCGTACCCGCTGTGCCTTTCCCCTGGCCCAACTCCAGTCGCGGTTGGACTACCTTGTTGCCGAGCGCAAAGTCGACGAATGTAATAACCCCCTGGATCCCCGCCAGATTGTCGATGCTTTTGCTGTCGCGATGGACGGGCTCGACATCGAAATCCAGCCCAAGCTGGTCATCTTTAAACTCTTTGAGAAGCAGGCGCTCCAACAGTTGCCCGAACTCTATGAGGCGGCCAACCAGTTACTCATCGATGCTGGGATTATGCCCAAGCTGCGTGTTACGGGCGAGCCCTTGATAGTCGGTGAAGATCGAGCTCAAGCTCCGGAGAGCGGGTACCAGGCCGGTGCGGGGGCTGGTCCCCTTTCCGGAGACGGCAATGCAACGCTGGAATTGCTGCAGGGGTTGCTTGTTCAGGCCCGGGGTGGCAACGAGCCAGTTTCGTCGACGACATATGGCACAGAGGGGGGGGGGCATTCGGAGGTGGTCCAGGCGCTTTCCGCGCTGCAACAGCAGCCCAGATGGGCAAATAATGGGACAGGTGTTACACAGCTATTCGCTGCCGAGGAGCTAAAGGCGCTCTTGGGAAGCGCGCTGGTCGTTGCCTCAAGCGGTTTGTCGCGGCCCATAGAGCGAGCCGCGGATGATACCATCGATATCGTCAGCATGCTCTTCGACGTCATCTTGGATGATTCCCGACTTGCTCCTTCGATAAAAGCCGTTATCGCTCGGCTGCAGATACCGGTGCTCAAGGTGGCGATGCTTGATCGCAGCTTTTTCAACAGCCGTCAGCATCCTGCGCGCGCACTGATCAATGAGTTGGCCCATGCCGCCATGGGATGGGCCGAGCCGGAGAATCCGAGTGCCGACCCACTTTATCGCAAGATGAATGAGGTCATGAATCGGATCCTTGAGGAGTTTGAGGAAGACATTGTCTTGTTCGAGCAGGTGCTACAGGATTTCCGGCAGTTTCTCGAGCAGGAGCGGGAACGAGCGCAGGCGGTCGAGGCGCGCACTTGTCAAGCGGCGGAAGGGAAGGCTAAGGTCGAGGACGCGCGGGAGCGGGTACAAGCCGAAATCGAGCGGCGTCTGCGGGGTGAGTCGGTGCCGGCCGTTATACGCCAGATTCTAGAAGGCGCTTGGTCCAAGGTGCTTTTTATTACCTGCGTAAAGGACGGGCCGCAGGGGTTGATTTGGGAATCGCAGCTCGAACTGATGGATCGCCTGATCTGGAGTGTCCAGCCAAGTGCGAATCCTGAGCAGCGTCAAAACGTATTGGCCCGCATACCCGCGTTGCTGAACGATCTGCGTGAGGGGCTGAATGCGATTCTTTACAATCCCTTCGAGATGACGCGTTTGTTCAAAGAATTGGAAGCCGAGCACATTCGTTGTCTCTCGACATCTCAGACTGATCAGGGCGGCAACACCGTCGATGGCGAAGGGGGCAGCGAAGGCGAACCAACAGTTGAACAGGAATGGAACGCGTCTGATTGTGACGAGCCTTCCGTTGCGTCTGAGTCTTCTCCTCTGCTTACTGAAGAGCAGTGCTTGCGGGAGGAGTCTTTGCAACGCTTGGCTACGGTGGATCTTGGAACATGGTTTGAGTTTTCTACCGATGCCGGACACCAGCTACGCGCCAAACTCTCGGCCCGGCTGAACGGAGGTCGGCGCCTGATTTTTGTCAATCGCGCCGGCTTCAAGCTAGCTGACAAAAAAACGCAGGAGGTAGCCGAGGATCTGAGCAACGGAAAAGCTTTTATCCTAGACCATAATATGCTCTTCGACAAAGCGCTTGAGCAGGTGATTACCAATTTGCGTGATCTGCGTGCCGATCAATCACTGTGAATTGTTCCCGGCCTTGGGTTCAGTAGACTCATTCAATATGTCCGAGCGAGACGGGTTTTATACAATAAATTTTCAATCCCAGGCGAGCCGAAGTCCAGCGCAAATATGGCGTTTGTCCAGAGTATAGAAATTGCGAAAGCTTGTGCGCCGAATGGGCGGTAGTGTGTGCTCGCTACCGCCGCGCAGAACGCCATGCCGGTCGTCAAACCAGGGAGTGGAATAGCCGTCGTAGGGAAATGGCCGAAAACCGGGATATGGATAAAAGCGATTGGCGCACCATTCCCAAGCCTGGCCGACACCTCGCAACAGGCCGGTTCGGGCGGCGGCTTCCCATTCGAATTCGTGCGGCAACTTGGCGCCAGCCCAGCGGCTGAAGGCCTCGGCTTCATGGAAGCACACTCCGCGCACCGCAGCATCCGGTTTCAGGTCACGAGGACCAGCGGTGCTCAGTTCGTACCAGCTATGCTCCGCGCGACGCCATAGCGACGGACAATCGGCCCGTGCTTTATCCAGCCACTCCCAGCCGATCAGGCTCCACAACTCGCGGTGCCGGTAGCCGCCGCTTTCCATAAACGCAAGGTATTCGGCATTGGTTACCGGGTACTCGGCGATATACCCGCCACGACGCTGAAATGTGTGGCGAGGCTGCTCGTTGTCGTAAGCGCAAGGCGCGTCGCAACCGATCATGACGGGTTGCGTTGGCAGCCGGAGTGCCGCTTTGTGCGGGTTTGCCGAGGCAAGTGCTCGGCTGGGTGTCCATAGGCTGCTGGTGAGCAGCTGGCGTTGAGCCAGTACGTAATGCATGGTCTCAAGGTGTTGGGCGTAGTGCTGAATCAGAAAATCGAGCAGGTAGCCCGCGCGCATCAGTCGGTGTTGGCGAATGTGCGCCGGCGGGTCGGCGAGCAACGCTAAATTCTCGCTGTGCATCACACCTGTCCATTCGAGTAGCTGATCTCGCCCAAGAACCAGATCGGGGCGCGCCGCTTTCTCGCATAAATCGGGGAAATAGACGCCATGCAGGGTTGCGGTAGTCGCATTGTCGCCAAGGACGATTTCGCGCACCCAATAGGTTTCGATGAAGGCACAGTGGCCGACATGCCAGCCGAGCGGGCTGAGGTCCTCATGGTATTGAATACGGATGTCCTCAGCCGGGAGTTGACTGACGATGTTCTGGCCCTGGCGGTGCATTGCTGCCAGTTCGGCGATTTGCTGCGCCCTCTCTAGCTCGTGTTCTTTCATAGCGCTATAAAGCGGTTAGGCGCGGTGGGCAAGCGCCGGCCAGTGCCACGAGATGGTGTGCAGGGACCATCTTCCAGTGTAGACCGGTGGTGAGTGGTTCCGATGCGATCACTGCGCCCTGCGAGCAAAGCGGCTCGGAGTCGGTCGTATACAGGGTTGGGCATTCGGCACCGATGGCGTGTCGAGTAACCGCGATCTCAGTGCCGTCGGTGAGGGCAATATTGAGCAGTGCCTGCCCCGTGGTGACCCAGCTGGCGAGGATGTCCATCAAGCGACGCAACAGCAAGCTGGGTGACTGTGGGCCTTCGGCAGCGAGTTGGCGGATCGCTGCGAACAGGTATTCGGAATCGGTATTGCCGTGAATGGCGGCTTCTATATCCGATTGTAGCCAACCTCGCAGTCGGGGTCGTAGATCTTCGGCGAATTTGTCGACGAAACCATTGTGCAGGAAGAGTAGGCGACCGTCCGTAAACGGTTGGGTATTGGCGTATCCACTGGCGAACCCTTCGGTGGCGCTACGCACGTTGGCAAGCCATAAATCGCGCCTCAGCGTTCGTCCCAATGCCACTAGGTTAGGATCTGCCCAGGCAGGTTGAATATTGCGATAAGCGACGGGACGGCCAGTGTCGTCATACCAGCCGAATCCGAAACCGTCGGCGTTCAGGGCGGCCGAGCGCATTTCCCGAGGCGACCAGGCCTGGTGGATCAGGCTATGTTCCGGAGCGAGTAGAAAGCGTTCCAGGTAGACGGGTTTGCCCAAGTAGGCGGCTAGTCGGCACACGTCTATTCTCCGTAAGGGTTGTGCTTTCCTCACAGTGGGATGGTAGCGTATGAGGAAAAGACCTTACTAAAAGAGTGCTTTTTTATGAACATTTCTTTGGAAGGTGCATCCGTTCGTAGTCGTGTGCTTGAGCGCTTTGAATGCCAGGAGGTACCGGCCGCGCGGGCGGTGCCCAATCTTGCCGAAGACGTTTTACAGGGGTTCGCTAGACGGCCACGTATCCTACCGCCGAAGTATTTTTATGATGCCTTGGGCTCTGAGCTATTCGACCGAATTTGTGATACGCCTGAATATTATCCGACTCGGACCGAGGCGCAACTGCTCGATCAGGCGGCGCGCGATATCATCCGTCAGGCAAGACCAGATCATATCATTGAACTTGGCAGCGGTACCTCTCGCAAAACGGCGCGCCTACTTGAAGCTTGCGAAGCGAACGGATTGGAACCGAGCTACTGGCCCTTCGATGTATGTGAAGCGGTTTTGCATGCCGCCGCCGAGGTGCTCCTTGAGGCGCATCCGTGGCTTAAGATACAGGCGCTGATCGGTGACTATTCGGCAGGCCTGGCGCATCTTCCCCAACCCGCCGGTCGGCGGTTGTTCGTTTTTCTGGGCGGCACAATCGGTAATCTGACGCCGCAAGAATCGATCGCTTTTCTCAGAGAGTTGCGCGGCTTGATGCGCGGGGGCGATGCTTTTCTGTTGGGCGCGGATCGCACTAAGGCCCCTCAGCTCTTGCAGGCTGCCTACGATGATGGGAGTGGCCTCACAGCCGAGTTCAACCGCAACGTGCTCAACGTCATCAATCAAGGCCTTGAGGGAGATTTCGACCCCTATGCTTTTGACCACCAGGCCCTCTACAACGAGACTTTGCAGCGGATAGAAATGTATCTCGTCGCTCGGTATGATCAGGAAGTGCACCTCATGGCGCTTGAACGCCGTTACAGTTTCCTCCGTGGGGAGCGGATTCTCACCGAAATCAGTCGCAAGTTCACTGCCGAGTCGCTCATCGCCGAGTTGCGTGCGGCTCGACTGAATCCCATTCATCATTATCAAGCCGAGGATCGCTACTTTTCTTTGGTGTTGGCTCGGCCGGGCTAAGCGTCTACTTTTGCAGCGTTACGCCGCTGAGTAGCGCGGTCGAGCGTTGTCATACAAGGTATTGTCTGGACCTGATAGAGTGCTTATCCAGTTAAGGATTATGTCAATATCTCGACTCCTTCCAAGCGCTATGTAATTAATCCCTGCAATGGCAGCCTTAATACATGAGGCCAATCGAGGCCTCATTTCCTGCTAAATGTCTCGTGCAGCTTGTTTGCGAGAAATCGGTGAATGAGTACTCTGCGAGTCCCTTAGAGCCTGTTCACAATCTCCGGAGCAACAGTGTCAAGAACGCCAGATGGACGAACTGCAGACTGGTATTAATCTTACGCTCGCAGTTCTTCCATAAGCGGCGGCATTTTTCCAGCCAGCCGA
>JAUILK010000027.1 GCA_030433275.1 Gammaproteobacteria bacterium | reverse complement strand
CACCGTGAACTCCCGCCCCGTAGAATGGACGCGGATCTTATCCCCCGGCCGCACCGCGCCATCGAAGACTCGCACCAGACAAACTACGCCCAGGTAATTGTTGAACCAAGAGTCGATGATCAAGGCCTTGAATGGCCCATCCGGATCACCCGTAGGAGGTGGGAAACGTTGGACGAGAGCCTCCAGCAGTTCATCGACGCCCTGCCCAGTCTTGGCACTGATCTTGAGCACGTCAGCCGCATCCAAGCCGATGATTTCCTCGATCTGCTGAACCACCCGGTCGGGATCGGCTGATACCAGATCGATCTTGTTGAGCACCGGTAGAACTTCGAGCCCTTGCTCTACTGCCGTGTAGCAATTAGCCACACTTTGAGCCTCCACACCCTGGGAGGCATCGACCAGCAGCAAAGCGCCCTCACATGCATAGAGGGAGCGGCTGACCTCGTATGAGAAATCGACATGCCCCGGCGTATCTATGAAGTTGAGCTGATAGATCAGACCATCGCGCGCCGCATACTCGAGGGAAACGCTCTGAGCTTTGATGGTAATCCCGCGCTCGCGCTCCAAGTCCATACTATCGAGGACTTGCTCCGCCATCTCCCGCTCGCTCAGAGCGCCGGAACGTTCGATCAGCCGGTCCGCCAATGTCGACTTACCATGATCGATGTGCGCGATAATAGAAAAGTTACGAATTTGCTCGAGTCTGCGCGTAGTCATAAGAACCCACCGGCACACCGCCGAATGTTATGCCGTGCCAGACGGACCGCTGCTAGCTCGGCAGCCTAATGGGCACCCACCGCGCGGCGGCGACCACAGAGCGGGCGCGGCTAAACGGTAGGCTGCGGAGCGCGCATACACGACGCCCAAAGCTTTTAGCCACCAAAACACAGCGACAAAATGATTTAATAGCCGTCACACCGGACCGCTTCGACCAACTGCGTTTCGTGACCTCGGCTGGTTGCGCAAACCTACCCCAATCTGGCTCGCATCCGCCATCCCACCAGCGTCGATCATGACGTGACCGTTTGGGAGATCATGCAACCCGAGCCAAGTGATTGCGCATCATACGCTTTCGGTGAGAACCGGTCATTGAAAAACTGCCGAGCGTTTATTATCTGCTTGTACGCCCGATCGCCCGCCCAGCGGGTATTGGTGAGGAATCCTGTGCGCGCCATCTTAGTCCACTCGGGAAAACCGTTGCTAGCAGCTACATTAGCGGGCGACGCAATCAATAGCGCTACGGCCCTCGCCGAAACCCCGCCCCCATGAGGCCCAACCGGCTCTCCCCAACCGCGTCTGCAGCGCTAACGCAAGGACTCCAACGCCCTCTCAGGGGTACGCCCACCCAAAAGCATCACAACAGGCGGCGTCGCCTCATGGCGCAGTAGCCTGCGTTCGTATCGACATCGATTCACCGATGCGCCGAACCGTCGCCGCCGGAACCTCACCGACCACAATGATCTGGTAGTCATCGAACGCGCGCCCAAACGTACTAACCGCGCCAATACGCGACCAACCGCTGAATGGACGCTTGCCCCGCGGTCGAATATAGACCGACACCGTTGCCAGACCGTCACTGTAAAGCCAGTGTTCCACGAAACCCTCACTGCGACCGTCCTGCTCGGGTTGACGCCCCCGAAAGGCGAGGTTGAACCCGTCCGGCAAATCCTCGATTCGCCACGCCGAAGCTGCAACCTTGCCGGGTTGCATACGCGATGACGCATGCGCGCGATGCCAAGTGCTCGCCTGACCGCCGCGCGTTGGTTTAAGCCAGTGATCCGGAATGGTGTCCGGGGTTTCAATCGCCGTAAACATAATCTGCTCTAAAGGCTCGCCGGCCTCATCGATCAGATCCGATCGGAGCAACAACCCACTGTGCTCATCAATCCATAACCGATAGCCGTATCGGAAATGATCGAGCGGCACAATGTTCAACCGCCTCGCCTCTCGCCCCGCGACCCGGTCAATACCGAGCAGTTCCAAGCTATAAATGTTATCCCAAACCCCCTCGGCCGCTGCGGTTCGAGCCGAATCACCCGCAAACGCGGTGTCAAAAGGGGTATTCAACAATGCCAAATTCTGGGCGATGAAATGCCCATTCGGTTGGATGCGAGTGGCTTGAGCGTCAGCGCGGATGATTTCCCGCTCAGGCCCGTTTAACGAGATCAGCCGCTCGTTCCTATGGCCATCCTTGACTTGATGAACGATGCGTATCGTCTGCAGCTTGTTGCCGAAGCGGTAGACGCAAACGCCAACGTAGTTGGTAAACCGCACGGCATGCGCCATGCGCTGCAGCAAGGCTTGTGCCTCTTGGCTTTCATCGGCATCGGCCCGAACCTGGGTGCCGAGTAACAAAAAAGCCGCCAAACAAACGAACGCTCCAAACCAGAACCGATGCCCTGCCCCCCTCTCATTCTCCCGCTTCATACCCTATAATCCGCATGTAAGGAAGGGCAGTATCCATCTGGCCGGTTGCTGAGCGTTCGCTGTGCTTGATCAGATAGTCTGTCAGCTGCCGCTGCAGCTGCGGATCAAGGCGTTTCCATTGAAGCTGGCTGCGCGCCGCTGCTCCGACGACCACACGCGGTGTCGCGCGTTCAGACGCATCAATTGCCTCTATCGGTCGCAGATGACTTTGCAGGGACGCCTCCTGACCCGCCGCAATCGGTCCCGCGCCCTGCACTAGCGCTGGCTCCTGAACTGGCTGCGGCCACAACGTCACCATCGCCAGCGCTCCAGTAATAGCGAGCGCCATGCCGGCCACCGGACGTAATAGCACACGACCACGCGCTGGCCGTTGCTGACCAACAGCGTGGCTCGGCTCATCTTCGAGTGTACGCGCAACCCGCGCGGCAAGATCACCTCCCGTTGCTACCGAGAGATTCCGGTGCAACGCATCACTGATCAGACAATAGCGCTCAAAGCGCTCTTTGAGCTCTTCGGAACGTCCCAATTGACGCAAAAGCAAAGCCGCCTCATCCTCGCGAAGCTCGCCGTCGACCAGTGCCGACAGCTGCTCGTTAAGCCCGTCCCTCATAACCCGTCACCTGTCAGGCTAACGCTATACAATGGCCGTAAGCGCTTGGCGATAGCATCCCGAGCGCGAAATATCCGCGATCGCACGGTACCGATCGGACAACTCATCGCTTGTGCGATCTCCTCGTAGCTCAGGCCTTCGAGCTCCCGCAATGTAATCGCGGTGCGCAGATCCTCCGGCAACTCATCAATGGCCATAAGCACAGTACGCTCGATCTCATCCCGCTGAGCGAGCGCTTCTGGCGTATCATGGTTTTTCAACCTCGATTCGATATCATAGCGCGATGCATCTTGGGCATCGATGTCCGTATCCGGTGGACGCCGACTTAATGAAACCAAGTGGTTTTTCGCCGTATTGAGCCCAATTCGATATAACCACGTATAAAAACTGCTCTCGCCGCGAAATTGGGGCAATGCCCGATACGCTTTGATGAAAGCCTCTTGTGCCACATCCAACGCCTCTGTTTGGTCATGGACGTAGCGCGTTACCAGCTTGACCAGTTTGTGCTGATATTTTTGCACCAGCACATTGAAAGCCTGCTTGTCACCGGCCTTTACCCGCGCCACTAACTCCCTATCGGTACACAATCTCCTGGTCATTCGGAGATCAAGCACCGATTGGTGGAACGGATTACCCTATTCTCATAGACACTAAGCAACATGAATAGTTCGCGCGGTCACAGTGTAGGTTTATATTGACCCGGCTAGGGGGCGGACCCGTATCGATCTTTGCGCGGCAACGGAACAGGAGGGTAGCCGATCCCCTCCATTAGGTGCAACTACATGGCAAATGCGGCAATTTCATATGATGTGCTGATCGTTGGCAGCGGCGCAGCCGGTCTGACACTGGCACTGCATCTGCCGCGCACCAGTCGAATCGCCCTGCTCTCCAAGGGAGCGCTGAGCGAAGGCTCGAGCCTGTACGCCCAAGGCGGCGTTTCGGCGGTGCTGGAAGAATCCGATTCGATCGACTCGCATGTCGCCGACACCCTTGAAGCCGGCGCCGGGCTCTGCAATCCGCAGGTGGCACGGTTCGTCGCCAGTCGCGCCCCCAAAATGATCGAATGGCTACTTGATGTGCGCGTCCCCTTCTCGCGCGAGCGCCGCGCGGACGGCACCGAGGGATTACATCTCCACCGTGAGGGCGGCCACAGCCACCGCCGCATTGCCCATGTCGCGGATGCGACCGGGCGCGCTCTCGAAACAACCCTAGAACAACAAGTACGCGGCCTGACGAACGTTAGCATCCTTGAATACCATGTCGCGGTCGACCTCATCACGGGGCGGCGACTCGGGCTCGACGACAATCGGTGTTACGGCGCCTACGTGCTCGATCAAAGCAGCAACTGCGTCATACTCGTGCGAGCCCGCTGTATCGTCCTAGCAAGTGGCGGAGCCAATAAAGTATACCTTTATACTAGCAATCCGGATGGTGCTACCGGAGACGGCATCGCTATGGCCTGGCGCGCCGGAGCCCGTATCGCCAACATGGAATTCATCCAGTTTCATCCCACCTGCCTTTATCATCCGCAGGCTAAATCGTTCCTTATCAGCGAAGCCGTGCGTGGCGAAGGAGCCTGGCTGCGCCTACCCAACGGCGAGCGATTTATGGCGCGCTTTGATCCGCGCGGCGAACTCGCCCCCCGCGATATCGTCGCCCGCGCTATCGATCACGAGATGAAACGCCTCGGGATCGGCTATGTCTATCTTGATATCAGCCATAAAACCGCCGAATTTCTGCATACCCACTTCCCAACCATTCAGCACCGCTGTCTCGAATTCGGCTTCGACCTGACCCGTGCCCCTCTCCCGGTGGTGCCGGCGGCTCACTATACCTGCGGCGGAGTACTCGTAGACCACTGCGGCCGCACGGATGTGCCGGGGCTCTATGCTATCGGAGAAGTTTCCTACACGGGTTTGCATGGGGCCAATCGACTGGCAAGCAATTCGCTGCTCGAATGCCTCGTCTATGGCGCCGCAGCGGCCGCCGACGTTGCTCGCGTGCTCGCCGAGCCGCCAAGGCAGCAGCCGGCGCTGCCCCTATGGGATGAAAGCCTGGTGACCGATTCCGATGAACAGGTAGTGGTAAGCCATAACTGGGACGAAATTCGACGCTTCATGTGGGATTATGTCGGCATCGTACGTACTCACAAGCGTTTGGAGCGAGCACAACGGCGGATCGATCTGCTCCTCGGCGAGATTCAAGAATACTACGGCAACTTCCGCATTACGGCGGATCTGGTAGAGCTGCGCAACCTAGCCGTGGTGGCCGATCTGATCATTCGCAGCGCGTTGCTACGCCGAGAAAGCCGCGGCTTACATTACATCCTGGACTATCCACAGCGTGACGAGACTCATCCCCCATGCCCTACCATCCTGACGCCCATAGCGCCGCGGCCCTATCGTCGCAAAGACAAGGGCGACATCTTAAATCCGTCGATGGGTCATTGAAGGGTCAGTAAAGCGGCACGCAGGCGTCGATGGCTGACCTCATCGGTGGCATCAGTGGGAACCACCAACGTCCGGGCAAGGCTTGGCGTCGATAGCCGCAACACACATACCCCCGGGCCAACCAACCGATCGGTCAAAACCGCTTCACTGTAACGAACGCCACAAGCTTCGAAGAACCAATGGCCGGCGCCGGTTCGCCCGAACCGATACACGAAGGTATTGGGGCGAGCCCAGCCCTGACGGGCGAGTTCGCGATAGCACAACGCGACAATTACCACGAACCAACCAACTCGCACAGCCACGGCCAGACCTGACCACAGCACCGCCGGAAGCGCCGCGGCAGCGTACAGTACGAGCACCAATCCGAACAACCGCCGCGAAGGCGCCACGTCAACAACCAATACTGCGCCGCATATGGTGGATGATGGCGCAGAGTCGATCATCGGCCGGATCGTCTCCTCTGATGAGCCAATCGGTAAGTCGGTCATCTTCACAATCGAGTAAGCGTTCGAAAGCATGCAAGTCCGGCTCAGCCAGGCTCATATAATGATCCAGAAACCGCTGCAGCAGATACTCCAATTCTCTGGTACCGCGCCGGCAGCGCCAACGTAGACGTGCAATCTCGCTCATCCGAGCGCCCGCCTCCGCAAAGCACCCAGCCCCTCAACCCCGAGCAAGCAGCCGTCCTTTGATCCGTGCGATCGCCTGCGCCGGGTTCAGTCCTTTAGGACAAACCTCGGTGCAGTTCATGATGGTGTGACAACGATACAGTTTGAAGGAATCTTCCAGGTCATCCAGTCGCTCTCCGGTCGCTTCGTCCCGGCTATCCACCAGCCAGCGCTGGGATTGCAGCAAAGCTGCGGGCCCCAAATAACGCTTTGAGTTCCACCACCAACTCGGACAGCCAGTAGTGCAACAGGCACAGAGAATACATTCATATAGCCCATCAAGCTTCGCTCGGTCTTCCTGGGACTGCAACCGCTCCCGGTTAGAAGGGGCCGGTGTTTTGGCCTGCAGCCATGGCTTTATGGATGCATATTGAGCATAGAAATGGGTCATATCCGGCACAAGATCCTTGATCACCGGCAGAGACGGCAGCGGATAGACTCGGATTTCCCCTTCGATCTCGTCAATGGGCTTGGTGCAAGCCAAGGTGTTGCGGCCGGCAATGTTCATAGCGCAAGAACCGCAAACCCCTTCCCGACATGAACGCCGAAACGTCAAGGTGGAATCGAGTTCGTTTTTGATCTTGATCAACGCGTCCAAAACCATCGGGCCGCAGCTGTCCCGATCGATTTCGTAGGTGTCCAAGCGCGGATTACCGCCCTGATCCGGGCTCCACCGATAAACCTTGAGCACTTTAACGTTCTTGACGCCCACAGACGTAGAGTGGCGCCGCCCCGGTTGAATGCGGGAATTCGCCGGAAGTCTGAACTTCGCCATGGTTGAACCTCGTCTCGAAACCTGTCTTCACATGCGTGACTGGCTTGTAACGGCTCTTTTAATAAACACGGACCTGCGGCGGTACCGACTTCATTTCCCCAGTCAAAGGCGTCAAACGCACGGGGCGATAACCCAAAGAGACCTTGCCACTAGCATCCAGCCAAGACAACGTATGTTTTAGCCAATTTCGGTCATCACGCTCGGGGAAGTCCTCACGGGTATGGGCGCCACGCGTCTCTGTACGGCTGCGTGCGGATTCGACCGCCGTAACCGCGCAGCCCAACAGGTTTTCCAGCTCCAGGGTTTCCACTAGGTCGGTGTTCCAAATAAGCGAGCGATCTGAAATGCTCACGCCTGTAAAGCGCTGATAAACTTCGGCTATGCGACTGCAGCCCTCCTCCAGGGTGGGGCGGTCGCGAAAAACGGCGGCACAATCCTGCATCGCACGCTGCATAAGCTCGCGGATTCCTGCGGTCGGTTCGCCACCCTTGGCGTAACGTAGCCGCTCCAATCGGGTGAGCGCCGGTTCCGCCGCATTACGCGGTAATGGCGGCGGCGATCCCTGTCCATTAACGATCTGCGCTGCGCGCTGCGCTGCAGCGCGGCCAAAAACCACAATATCCAACAGTGAGTTCGAGCCCAGCCGATTGGCGCCGTGCACGGATACACAGGCCGCCTCGCCAATCGCCATTAGCCCGGGAACCACACTATCGGGGTCACTGCCTCGCAACGTTACGACTTCGCCATGCAGATTGGTCGGGATTCCACCCATGGTGTAATGCGCGGTCGGCAGCACCGGTATGGGATCCCTGCGCACATCCACCCCGGCAAAAATACGTGCGGTCTCGGCAATACCCGGTAGTCGCTCGTGGATCACTTGCGGGCTGAGATGATCGAGGTGCAAGTAAAGATGATCCTTGTTCGGCCCTACACCGCGGCCTTCGCGGATTTCGACGGTCATGGCGCGACTAACCACATCCCGCGAGGCCAAATCCTTAGTATGCGGGGCATAGCGTTCCATGAAACGGTGACCTTCTGAGTTCGTCAGATAGCCGCCCTCGCCACGAACACCCTCGGTGATCAGCATCCCGGCCCCATAGATACCAGTCGGGTGAAATTGGATGAACTCCATATCCTGCAGCGCCAATCCCGCGCGCAGCACCATACCATTACCATCGCCAGTACAAGTATGCGCCGAAGTACAGGAAAAATAGCTCCGGCCATAGCCGCCGGTTGCAAGCACGGTGAGGTGGGCACGGAAGCGATGAATCTTTCCAGTCGCCAACTCCAGGGCGATCACCCCTCTACAGACACCTTGCGCATCCATGATGAGGTCGATGGCGAAGAATTCGATGAAAAATTCCGCCTGGTGTTTAAGCGCCTGCTGATAAAGCGCATGCAGAATTGCGTGACCGGTACGGTCGGCAGCGGCGCAGGTGCGCAAGGCGCGCCCTTCACCAAAGTGTGTCGTCATACCGCCAAACGCGCGTTGATAGATCCGGCCTTGCTCGGTACGCGAAAACGGTACGCCATAGTGCTCGAGCTCAAGAATCGCGGGAATCGCCTCGCGGCACATATATTCGATCGCATCTTGATCACCGAGCCAATCCGAACCTTTGATCGTATCATAGGCATGCCAGCGCCAATCGTCTTCGCCCATATTGCCCAATGCCGCACTGATTCCGCCCTGGGCCGATACGGTATGGCTACGTGTTGGAAACAATTTCGTGACGCAGGCGGTCGTCAAACCCTGCTCGGCCATGCCGAGCGTGGCACGCAAACCCGCCCCGCCGGCGCCAACCACGACGACATCGTAACTATGATCGATGATTACGTAATCGCCGGCCATCCATCAGTCTCCCAATGCAACCAAGAGCACCGCAAAAATCCCCGCAACGGCAAACACCACAGCGGCAAACTTCACCAATACAACCAACACCAGCCGGACCGTTTCGTGACCGACATAGTCTTCCACTATGATCTGCATGCCGAGCGCACCATGATAAAAAGAGGCGACCAGCGCCAGGATCGCTAAAACAGCGGTAACTGGCGAACCGAGCCAAGCTCGAGCACCGGCATAGTCAGCGCCGCCATGATGAACCATCCCGATGATGAGCCAGATCAGCAGTGGGACGAGCGCCACCGAGCTCACCCGCTGCGCCCACCAACGCGAGGTTCCCGAATGCGACGCTCCCAACCCCAATGCCTGCTTGAGCGGCGTGCGGAAACTCATAATGGAGACGCTCCTCGATAACGGCATTATTGGCTCAGAGCGAAGAGCCAGGTGACCACAGTCAAAATCCCGGCGGCTACGAACACCGCTACCGCCGACTTGCGCGCTTGATCCAGCTCGAACCCGTAATCGAGAACCCATCCCAGATGGCGGATGCCATTGCACAAGTGATAGAAAAGTGCGTACGTCCACAAAAATAAGATGAACTGCACGAACCCATTGCCGAAAAAGGCGCGGGCCCCGGCATATGCCTGTGGGCCAGCAGCGAGCGCGATCAACCAATAGGTTACGCCCAGCGTGCCGAGCGCGAGCAGGGCACCGGTGATGCGATGGGTAATCGAGGTAATGACGGTGGTTGGGAAGCGATAGATCTGCAGGTGGGGAGAAAGCGGTCGATCATCACTATCCATTTGTTAACCGCTCCGCTCCTAGCAAAAAGTACGACACTGCCGACATTATAGACTGGTCACTCACCTTGCAAGACTGAGATAATCCGCACCGGCAGCACGTGCGTCCAAGCCGTTTAGATAATACGATATATTGACTTTTTAATGGGAAAGAAATGATCGGGCTGGGTAAGAACGCTATGCCGAGACTTTGGAACTTCCTCGACCTGAACACGCCCGAGCAACGGGCAAACCCTGCCGAAGGGCAAGCCCCTATCGAATTCTCGGTCGACAAACCAAACGGGTACATGTGCGCGTTGTTGGATTGGGGCGTTATCCATGCCCATGGTGCCGATGCAGCGGCCTTCCTTCACAGCCAGCTCAGCAACGACATCCAAAACCTCGATGCGGTGAATTCCCGGCTTGCCGCCTATTGCAATGCCAAAGGCCGCGCGCTGGCACTGTTGCGAGTGCTGCGCGCGGACGACGGCCTGCTCCTGTTTACCCACAAGGCACTCATCGACTCACTCATCCGGCGGCTGCGCATGTTTGTGCTGCGCTCCAAGGTCACACTCGACGACGCCTCGGAGGCAATCGGGGTAATCGGGCTGGGCGGGGCAGCAAGCAGGCCGCCATTGCAGCAGCTCATGGGCTCTCTACCAGAGCAGATCGGCGGTGTACAAAACGCGGACGAGACTAGACTCATACGCTTGGATTGTGTACCGGATCGATTTGCGCTTGCCGTACCGGAACGGCTGCTACCGGAAATCTGGGCAAAGCTGGCGTCCACGTTACCGGTGACCAACAGCGAAGCTTGGCAGTTGCTCGAAATCCGTGCCGGCATACCAACGATCACCCCCGCAACCCAAGAGGAATTTGTTCCGCAGATGCTCAACCTCGAACCGCTGCAAGGGATCAGCTACAGCAAAGGCTGTTACCCCGGCCAAGAGGTAATCGCCCGGATGCACTATTTGGGCAAGCTCAAGCGCCGAATGTATCGCCTGCATACGCAAACCGGAACACCGCCGGCGCCCGGCGAGACGATACGCTCCGGTACGGGCGGCCAGGAGGCCGGGATGGTCGTTGCGGCTGCTCCAGCCCGGCATGGCAGCGAGCTGTTGGCTGTGCTGCGAACTGAGCTTGCCGAGCAGGACACTTTACTCCTAAACGATACACCACTCCAACTGCTTGATTTACGCTATACCTTCAACACTGAATCGCCCGCCCCAAAAAAACACCTTACTTGAAGAGTCGGCTGCGAGTCCTCATGGGAAACCGTCGCTTGGATTTGGCGCGACCCCTTCCCCAATCGCTTGCGCTCACAGCACAGCAGCGCACCCGCCTCTGATTGAAAGCAAACGCCAGCCCCGCCCGAGTTACTGACGCAGCGCCGGAAACAACAGCACGTCACGGATTGAAGGGGCATCTGTAAATAGCATCACGAGGCGATCGATGCCAATCCCCTCTCCGGCCGTGGGCGGCAACCCATACTCCAAGGCGCGGATGAAATCGGCATCATAAAACATGGCCTCCTCGTCACCGGCCTCCTTGCCAGCCGCCTGTGCCCGAAACCGCTCTGCCTGGTCATCGGCATCATTGAGCTCGGAGAAACCATTGGCGATCTCTCGCCCACCGATGATCAGCTCGAATCGCTCCGTAACGAAAGGATCGCCATCCTTGGGGCGGGCGAGCGGAGAGACCTCCTTGGGGTACTCAGTGACAAAAGTAGGCTGCCTGAGCCGATGCTCGGTGGTCTTCTCGAAGATCTCCAACTGCAGCTTGCCAAGCCCCCAGTGCGGCTGGACGTCGATATCGAGATGCTGCGCCACACTGCAGGCTGCTTCGCGGTCATCGAGCTGGGCGGCGCTGAGCTGCGGATTGTACTCGAGAATGGCCGTCCGCACGGTACACCGGGCGAACGGACGGCGCAGATCGATGTCCTCACCCTGATAGTGGAGCTGCTGCGTGTCCAAAACCTCTGCGGCCAAGCGCCGTAGCAATTCCTCGGTCAGATCCATGAGGTCGTGGTAATCAGCATAGGCCTGATAGAATTCCAACATAGTGAATTCCGGATTATGCCGAGTCGAGACGCCCTCGTTGCGGAAATTGCGATTAATCTCGTAGACCTTCTCGAAGCCGCCCACCACCAAGCGCTTGAGATAGAGTTCGGGGGCGATCCGCAGGTACAGATCGACATCCAATGCATTGTGGTGGGTTATGAAAGGCCGCGCGGCGGCGCCGCCGGGAATAGGCTGCATCATCGGCGTTTCGACTTCGAGAAAACCTCGATCGTTGAATGCGGCTCGAATCGATTGGATGATACGCCCGCGCAGAATGAACGTGCGCCGCGTGTTTTCATTTACGATGAGATCGACATAGCGCTGACGGTAACGCGCCTCCTGATCGGCTAAACCGTGGTATTTCTCGGGCAGTGGCCGCAATGATTTCGTCAGCAATCGAATGCTGGAAACCCTGACCGAAAGCTCTCCGGCCTGAGTCTTGTATACATGGCCTTCGGCGCCGATGATATCGCCCACATCCCAGCTCTTGAACTGCTGATAAATCTCGGCGGGAAGCTCGTCGCGGCGCAGAAAGAGCTGAATGCGCCCGCTCATATCCTGTAGATGAGCAAAGCTCGCCTTGCCCATCACTCGCTTGCCGATCATCCGGCCGGCAACTTTCACCGGCACGGCTGCCTCGTCTAGCTCCTCGATTGTCCGGTTGCCGAACCGTCGGTGCAACTCCGCAGCCAGGCGATCACGACGGAAATCATTGGGAAAGGCCTGTCCGCTCGCCCGCCATTGCGCCAGCTTCTCGCGGCGTTGGGCGATGAGCTTGTTTTGGTCCTGCGGTACAGGCCGCGTGCTGTTTTGCTTGCTCATCGGCGCTCTCCGATCTCGGACGAGTTACAAACCGGCCTTGAGGCTCGCTTCGATAAATGGATCCAAGGCACCGTTGAGCACGGCCTGAGTGTGTCCGACTTCAACGCCGGTTCTCAGGTCTTTGATGCGTGACTGATCCAGGACATAAGAACGGATTTGACTGCCCCAGCCGATATCGGCTTTGGACTCCTCCACCTGATCGGCTTGTTCGCGGCGTTTGCGCATCTCCAGTTCGTAGAGCTTGGCCCGCAACTGCTTCATGGCGGTCGCCTTATTCTTGTGCTGCGAGCGATCGTTCTGGCACTGCGTAACAATACCGGTTGGCATGTGGGTAATGCGCACCGCCGATTCCGTGCGGTTGACATGCTGACCGCCGGCGCCGCTGGCCCGATAAACATCGATGCGCAGATCGGCTGGATTGATCTCGACCTCTACGGCGTCATCGATCTCCGGCGAGGCAAAGACCGCAGCAAAGGAAGTATGGCGACGGTTGCCAGAATCGAAGGGGGATTTCCGCACCAATCGGTGAACCCCCGTCTCGGTGCGCAACCAACCGAATGCATAATCGCCCTCGATGCGCAGCGTCGCGCTTTTGATCCCGGCGACCTCGCCTTCGGAAAGCTCGATAATTTCCGCTCTAAAGCCCTTCTGCTCGGCCCAGCGCAGATACATTCGCAGCAACATGTTGGCCCAGTCCTGAGCCTCTGTGCCACCGGAGCCGGCCTGAATATCAAGAAACGCATTACGCTCGTCCATCTCGCCGGAGAACATCCGGCGGAATTCGAGCACCTCGATTTCGCTTCGATACCCGGCAACGTCCGCGTCGAGTTCGGCAAGCGTTGCTTCGTCGTTTTCCGTGCGCGCGAGTTCCACCAACTCGACGGCATCGGCAAGCCCGCAGGTCAGACGCTCCAAACTCGATACCACCGTTTGCAAACGCACCCGCTCCCGATTGAGTTCATGGGCACGCTCCGGATCGTTCCAAACATCCGGATGCTCCAACTCGCGACAAACCTCTTCGAGACGATGCTGACTCGCCTCGTAGTCAAAGATACCCCCTCAGGGACTCGACACGGCCCTGGAGATCGTTGAGAGTTGCGTTCAGTGTACTAAGCTCGACCATGGCTTGCCTTGCTGCTTTCGATAAACGGCTTCGCCGAATATGATATCAGCTCGCGGTGGCAGAATCCGTCTGAATGGCGAACCCGTGTGAAAGCACTGATAACCGTGCGTGGTGGTTTCGATACGGGAATCTCGTCATTCCCATGCAGGCCGACATAGCCAACAGATCCACCAGGGCAGGTGGAACGAATTACCTGCATCGTTGACTCCGTTGTGCAGACGCACTCCAGCACCGAATCCTGGCACCGACACTGCCGGTCAGGTCCTTGATGGGGACCACTCCTTCACCATCGTGCTCGGTCGCGATCTACTTCGCGCCCACTGCGGCGGGCAAACGCCTGCACCAAGCCATCCCCCCAGTTTGCAGAGATTGAAGCCGAGCTCGCGGCGCTCAATGAGCTTTGGGAGACCCCCAGCACCATTCGAATTACAGCTACGGAATATGCGGCCGACACTCCATCCTGCTACCGAAGCTTACGCGGCTCCTACCTCAGTATCCGGACCTTGAGGGAAAAATCGCGTTCGACTATGGGCTTGACGGACATCGTCCGCCCAAGCACTACAACACCGGCGTCCGATCCAGCAAGCAGGTCGAAAGGGCATGATCGCAGTCCGTATCAGGCCGACATGCGGATGGCCGTCGTTGGCATACCGTCCTATTTCGAAAAGGGCTCCTTGCCCAAACAGCCTCAGGATCTGACTGCACGCATCTACATCAGTCCCGGCATGCGAAAGCATGCCTCAACGCACTTGCTGCCACACTTCCTGCAGCCGCTTCTCCGAGACCTTCTCACGCGTGCCCAGATCCTGGGCAAACAACGACACTCGGTATTCCTCCAGCAGCCAGCGGTAGTGCTCGAGCTGCGTGCCTTCGATGCCCTGGCGCACGTACTGTTCCTGCCGGCGCCGGTATTGCTCCCAGAGGGGGCGAATCTCCTGCAGCCCGCGCCGATCTTTTCCTGGATCCCGTTGCAGTCGTTCCAGGCGCCGTACCAGTGCCTGCATATAGCGAGGCAGCTCACCCAGCCACTCGGCCGGCGTCTCTTGCACGAAGCCCGCATATACCATGGCATCGAGCTGCTCACGCATATCGCGGCAGGATTCTAGCTGCGTCGGCGACAACGGGGCTTTGAACCGCCGACGCACCTCCTGATAATGTTCCAAGACTTGCAGCAGCGTCTGAGCCAGCTGAGTCGCGGTTGGAATCAGCTCTTCCCGACCCACTTGCAGCCGCGCCTGAAAAGCCTCGTGCGTCCGCGGCAGAACCCCGCCAGGCATGAACACGCGTCGATAGGAGGCGGCCAGGAAATCCTGTTTAAAGGCCTCGCATGAACCGAGCACGCTATAAAGCAAGCACAACCGATCGATTCCGGGTAGCTTGCGGCGCAGATACTTGGCCTGATCGGGTAGCTGCAGCATAAATAATTTGCATATCCCGCCGAGACTCGTGCGTGCGGCCAGTTCGGGTGAGTCCAGCAAGCGCAAGGCTACACTCTCGCCCTCATCAACCACCGCCGGATAGCCACGTAGCGTAATTCCGGCGTCGTTGAACTCCACATGCTCAACCAGCGTATCGAAATCCCAGCGCTGCAACCCACACCGCTCCCAGCGGCGCCGGGCATCGCCGGCCTGCGCACGAGCATAGGTGCCGAATTCGCGTTGCAGGGCAACCAGATCGCGCCCCTCACCGACCGTCCGCCCGTGCACATCCATCACTCGAAAATTCATCTGCAGGTGCGCCGCCAGCTCAACGCCCTCCCAGGCATCGCAAGGGATGAGCACGCCCGTCATACGTTTGAGCTCATCCCGGACCACTTGAGTGAGAGAACCCGCACCCTGAGGGACCGCCGCCAGGATGGCCGCTGCAAACTCTGGCGCAGGAACAAAGCTGCGCCGCAGACGCTTGGGCAGCGCACGAATCAGCGCCACCACTTTCTCCTGCAGCAATCCGGGAACCAACCATTCGAACCGTTCCGGAGTAAGTTGATTGAGCGCGGCTGGCGGGACGATCACGGTGACGCCGTCCTCGGCCTGATCCGGTTCGAAATGGTAGTGCAGAGGCAAACACATACCGTCAACGCTCAGATGCTCCGGATAGGCGTCGGCGGTGATTTCAACCGCCTCGCGCTCCATCAGCATCTGTGGCGTCATGTGCAAAGCCTGATCGTGTTCGGGCCGACGGATCCAGCGCTCGAAGCTCGCGGCATCGGCCAAACCAACAGGCACGCGTTCCGCATAGAAAGCCGCTAACACGCTTTCCTCCACAAGCACATCGCGGCGACGTGATTTTGCCTCTAACGTCTCGATCTCGGCAATAAGCCGGCGATTATGCGCCAGAAAACGGCCCCGCGTACGCAGTCGACCATGGACCAATCCTTCTTGGATGAACAGCGCCCGCGCGGCCGCAGGATCCACGCGAGTGTAGTCGATCTTGCGGCGTGCGACCAAAGGCAGGCCATACAGCGTTACGCTCTCGTAGCCCGCCACCCGGCCTTTTTTTTCTTCCCAAAACGGCTCGAAATAGCACCGCTGCACTAGATGCGCAGCCAGTGGCTCCACCCACTCGGGGCGTATCTCTCCTACCGTACGGGCGAATATTCGACTCGTCTCCACCAGCTCCGCCGCCACTATCCAGCGCGGCCGGCGTTTGGCGATGCCGGAGCCCGGGAAAATCACCAGCTTCAAACCACGCGCGCCGATATAGCGGTGTTCGTCGGTACGCAAGGCGATGTTGCCCAACAGTCCAGTTAGAAGCGCACGGTGTATAGCTACTGTGTCGGCCTCCTGCGCATTTTCGCGCCAACCTATACCCTTAACCAGCTCGCGCAGCTGGTGATGAATATCTCGCCACTCACGCAAACGCACGAAGGAGAGGAAATGCTCGGCACACCACAGGCGCAGCTTGCGCTGCGAGAGCTCCCGCACTTGTTTCTGAACGTCGTTCCATAGTTTGACCAGAGCCAGAAAATCGGAGCGCTGATCGCGCCAGCGCGCCTGCGCCGCGTCGGCTGCCTGGGGGGCATCCATCGGACGTTGCCTCGGATCCGGGATACTCAGCGCCGCCGCGATAATCAATACCTCACTGAGCGCGCGCTCGGCCTCACCCGCCACCAGCATGCGCGCAATTTTCGGGTCTACCGGCAGCGCCGCAATACGTCGGCCCAGCTCGGTGAGTGCATTGCTCCCAGCCACGGCACCTAGCTCATAGAGCAGCTTTAAGCCGTCACGGATGGCACGCGGATCAGGTGGATCGATGAAATCGAAGCGCTCGATCTCGCCCAATTTCAAATATTTCATCTGTAAAATGACCGAGGCCAGATTGGTCCGCAGGATCTCTGGTTCCGTAAACTCCGCGCGACCTTGGTAATCCGCCTCCGCATACAGCCGAATGCATACACCCGGGGCCTCACGGCCGCAGCGCCCCGCCCGCTGATCGGCACTGGCGCGGGAGATCGGCTCGATCGGCAACCGCTGCACCTTCGTGCGGAAACTGTAACGGCTGATCCGGGCAAGTCCACTGTCCACCACATGACGGATACCCGGCACGGTCAGGGAAGTCTCCGCAACGTTGGTAGCAAGCACGATCCGCCGCCGGGAATGAGGCGCGAACACGCGCAGCTGTTCTGTGGCCGAAAGCCGTCCGAAAAGCGGTAACACCTCGGTACCGGGGGGGTGGTGCTTGCGCAGATTCTCAGCAGTCTCGCGAATGTCTCGCTCGCTCGGCAGAAACACCAGCACATCCCCCGTTTCCTCCGAGGCGAGTTCGTCGAGCGCTTCTAGAATCGCCTCTGACAGGCTTCGATCACGTTCGTCCTCTTCCTCACTCACCAACGGCCGATATCGAATCTCAACTGGATGGCTGCGTCCGGCGATTTGAATGATCGGAGCCCCATTGAAATAACGCGAGAAACGTTGTGGGTCGATGGTCGCCGAGGTAATGATGACTTTCAGTTCGGGACGACGTGGCAAAAGCCGTTTTAAATAGCCGAGCAGAAAATCAATATTGAGGCTGCGCTCATGCGCTTCGTCGATAATGATGGTGTCATACTGGGCCAGATCCGGATCGCCTTGAGTCTCGGCAAGCAACATACCGTCCGTGACGAGCTTGAGCCGAGTGGAAAACCTCACCCGGTCACTGAAACGCACCTTATAGCCGACCCCGGTGCCAACTTCGGTGTTGAGCTCCTCAGCGATCCGGGTCGCCAGGCTGCGCGCGGCGATTCGTCGTGGCTGGGTATGGGCGATCATCCCCTCGACTCCCAAGCCTAAAGCGAGCGCGATTTGTGGCAGTTGAGTGCTCTTGCCCGACCCGGTATCACCGCAGACGACAATGACCTGATGCGTGCTGAGCAGACGCACGATTTCCGCGCGCTGGTCCATAATAGGCAGCGCGGCACTGAAATCAGGCTGCAACACATGGGACTGCCGTTGTTCATAACGCTGGCGTATGTCGGCGAGATCGCGCTTGAGTCGGTTCAGCCCGTGCTCGAAAGGCCGACCTTGTCGTCGGCGGCGCTCCAATCCACAAAAACGACGGCGAAAAGTAGGAATCCAGGCCCGAGGCAGGCCGGCGAGCTGGGTCTTGAGCTCTTGAAAGGGGCGTGCTTTTTCGGTTAAGCAAGCCATGCGCTCAGGCGAATCCGTCAGTTCCTCTCCCTGGGCGAAGGGGATGCATTCGTGGCGCGACGGGAAACACCGCGAATCGAAGGATATTTGCGCGGCTCCAAGCGCAGCGTTTCAACCCGCCAGCCCTGGGGATCGCACTCGATAAACAAACACGACGGCCCCCCATGAGTGCGTGTACGCCCCGCCGCCCCGGGATTTAGAATCCAGGGCCGTTCCTCGAGATCGGTAAGCAGGCGGTGACTATGACCATACACCACCGCATAGGCATGAGCGTAGCAGCGTCGATAGCGGCTGTGTCGTTGCCGTAGAGCCTCGGGCGCATCGCCATGCACGACGATCAAAAGCCCACCCGGCAGTTCGACGCTCGCCTCGCGTGGAAGGGTTGCGAGCAACTGATGCTCGGCTGCAGGCCATTTCTCCGGAGTATCATTATTGCCACGGATCGCAACGACCTCTTCCCGGGGCTGCATTGCGAGCAATACGTCGGCGCCCCCGATATCGCCGGCGTGAATCGCCACATCACATTGACTCACGCGATCCCGAATACGGGGATCGAGGAAACCGTGAGTATCAGCAAGTACGGCAACCCGCATGAAAGGTCCAACGCATGATCCAATGGTCTTTAAACAATATAGAGCACCGTATGATTCGACTCTGGAGCCGAACCCAAAGCGCTCGACAAGCTAAACGTTTTTCTGGATTCCCGCAAGATACCAACCGACTCAACTCGATGCCTCGTTAGCGATTCCATGCGGCACATGGCCGGTGGCGACATGGCGCCGAGTGGACTCGCAGTGTCCGTGCTGATCATCAAAAAATATATCGGCACCGAAGGCCTGCAAAAATTCTCCCTTAGACAACCCGCCGAGGAACAGCGCCTCGTCGATCCGAATCTCCCAGCTGCGTAGCGTTCGAATCACCCGCTCATGAGCCGGCGCGCCGCGCGCGGTCACCAGCGCAGTACGAATCGGACAGGCTTCCGCTGAATATTCCGCCTGGAGGCTGTGCAACGCGGCGAGGAAACTTTTGAACGGCCCGCCCGGTAACGGCTCCCGAGCGTGCTGGCGCTCGCTGCTCGAGAACTCCTCCAGTCCGCCTTGGCGAAATACTCGTTCGGCCACGTCTGCGAACAGCACGGCATCACCATCGAATGCGATTCGTAGCTGCTCGTCAACGCCGGTCTGGGTGGAGGCCGTCGCGTCGGTCAGACGTGGCAAAATCGTGGCGGCAGGATAGCCTCGATCGAGCGCCGCCACAACGTCGCTCGGATCGGCGGATAGAAATAGATGCGCGCAAAACGCCGGGACATAGCGCCACGGGCTTGCTCCGTTGGTGAAAGCCGCCCGCGTAATAGACAAACCATAGTGCTCGATGGAATTGAACACGCGCAGCCCCGTATCGGCACTGTTGCGCGACAGCAAAATCACCTCGACCCGGGTGCGTTCGGTGTCACGGTTCAGCGCCAGGAGCTTGCGAACCAACTCATAAGCCACTCCTGGCTCGAGCAGCTTCTCCTCGTGCTCGATTTGATAGCGACAGTAAGCGTCGATGCCCTCGGTCTCGAATATTTTGTGGCCCTCACTCATATCGAACAGGGCCCGAGAGGAGATCCCAACGACCAGCTTGCCATCGAATGTCACAGGCATACTTTACCATCCTGTTCGGAGCGCCGACGGCTTGCTCGCAAGGGTAGCCTATCATTACATTCAGCAATCGCACAGGCCATGCATGCACGCTTAATACGTTACTCGGGACCGACGGCGGGAGCAGGACTGGACAATGGGGCCTTAAAAATGGCAGATTTCAAATATCTCTTTCATGTGAGGTTAATAACGCTATGGTAGATCGTGCGCGTGACATTGCGCTTGGGAAAGGCACAACCCATCTCGAAGGAGTGCTTGGGGCCAATCGCGTCATCCGCAATACCTACGCCCTGCTGTCACTGACGCTGCTGTTCAGCGCCGCTACAGCAGGTATCGCAATGGCAACCAATGCCCCACCAATGCACTGGTTGATGGTGTTGGGCGGTTATTTCGGGTTGCTCTTTCTCACCAGCGCCCTACGTAACAGCGCCTGGGGAATATTAGCTGTATTCGCGCTCACGGGATTCATGGGTTATACCCTCGGCCCAATGCTGAACTTCTACATCAGCACGCTCGCCAACGGCACCGAGTTGGTGATGATGGCTTTGGGCGGCGCGGGCGCAATCTTCCTCACTCTGTCCGCCTATGCGCTGACCACCCGCAGGGACTTCAGCTTTATACGCGGCTTCGTGCTAGCAGGAATCATCGTCATGTTCCTTGCCAGCATCGGCGCCATTGTCTTCCATATTTCCGGCCTGGCCTTAGCGGTGAGCGCAGCCGCCATCGTATTAATGGCCGGTTTCATACTCTATCAGACCAGCGAGATGGTCCATGGCGGCGAAACCAACTACATTATGGCCACCGTCGGACTCTACGTAGCTTTATTCAACCTTTTCACCAGCCTGCTGCATTTGCTGGCCGCATTTGCCGGAGAGCGCTAAGCAGTACAGCCATAGCACAATCGGAGGAGCCCCCAGGCAAAGTCCGCGGGGCTCCTCGAAAGTTAACGCAATCTTTAAATTGGCAAGCCCCGTTGGGGCGGAGCCAACGACAGCCGAACCGGCACCCACCCTCAGCCGGGCGTTTTATCGGCTTCAGCGGCCGACCTGAACCAAGCGAGACGCTCGCGCAACCGCACCACCTCGCCGACGATTATCAATGTCGGCGGCAGCATCACCTGCTCCACGGCTTGCTGAGGCAACTCAGACAAAGGGGCGACCAACACGCGCTGGCGATCCGTCGTGCCTTGCTGTATCAAAGCGGCCGGCATATCCGCGCGCATACCATGGCCAATCAGGCCCGTCACAAGCTGGGCCAAACCGGTTAGCCCCATATAAAACACCACGGTCTGCCCTGGCCGCACGAGGGAGTCGAAATCCACCGTCAACTCGCCGTTGGCCTTGCGATGACCAGTGACGAACACACAGGATTGGGCATATTCTCGATGAGTCAGGGGAATACCGGCATAGGCGGCGCAGCCATTGGCGGCCGTGATACCTGGGACGACCTGGAACGGAATGCCCTCGGCCGTCAGCGAGTCGACCTCCTCACCGCCGCGGCCAAAAACGAAAGGATCCCCGCCCTTCAGACGGGCAACGCGCTTGCCCTGCCGGGCAAGCCGCACCAGCATGGCACTGATCTCTTTCTGGGGGACGGGGTGTTGATCGCGGCGCTTACCCACATAAACCCGCTCGGCGTCGATTCGCGCCATCTTGACAATAGCAGGGGCTACCAACCGATCGTAGAGGACGACATCGGCGCGACGTAGCAGGCGCAATGCCCGTAAGGTAAGTAGATCCGGATCGCCGGGTCCGCCGCCGATCAAATAGACTTCCCCGAGTGCCTCACCGGCGCGCGGCGGCCCGCGACGTCGGCCAGGTTCTCCGTCGCGCCCGCCCCGTTCCGTGCCCAACTGTTGCACCGCCGCCTTGCGGGCATACAATGCCGCCTCCCGGCTTCTCACTGCCCGCTCGGTACCGACCGGCATGTGACCCAGCTGCGTGCGTTTTGGCACTCGCCCGTCCTCCCGGCGGCTAACCGAGTCAGCAGATTCTGCCTCATCCGAGGGTTCTACCATGCCTCCTCGGGCCGGGGTTGCCGGTCGAGTTTGGCGCATGCTTTGATAACTCATGGTAAAAATACTCCATCAAGCAAAACTAACAGTGAGCACCGCTCTATTTACAAAAAGGATATTTTTTTATTTATAGGCTAAGGCTAGTAGGTTATTAGAAAGGCAAGCCGTGAAACTCAATCAACTGCGCTATATCTGCGAGGTGGCCCGCCGTGGCCTCAATGTATCTGCCGCCGCAGAGGCGCTCTACACGTCTCAGCCCGGTGTTAGCAAACAAATCCGCATGCTCGAAGAAGAGCTCGGGGTGCAGATTTTCAGCCGCAGCGGGAAGCATCTGACCCACGTGACGCCGGCCGGTGAGGAGGTACTGGCGGTTGCCCAACGCATCCTGGGCGAGGTGCAGAACATTAAGGCCATCGCCCAGGAACATGTGAGCGAATCGCGAGGTAGCTTGTCCATCGCGACCACCCATACCCAGGCGCGCCATACGTTACCGTTAGTCGTGGGCGCGTTCCGAACCCGCTACCCGAACGTCAGCTTGCATATGCATCAGGGCACCCCCTTGCAAATCGCGGAGATGGCCGCGCGCGGCTCGGTGGATTTCGCCATCGCGACCGAGGCCCTTGAACTGTTCGAGGACCTGGTTATGATGCCTTGTTACCGGTGGAATCGGAGCATTATCGTCCCAGTGGCACATCCTCTGTGCGACGAACAGCCGTTGACTTTGGAGACCATAGCCCGCTACCCGCTTGTAACCTATGTATTCGGCTTCACCGGACGATCGAAGTTGGACAAGGCCTTCGCCGCCGCCGGGCTTAATCCGGAGGTGGTCTTCACGGCCACGGACTCCGAGGTGATCAAAACCTATGTCGCGCTGGGCCTTGGGGTCGGCATCATAGCCACCATGGCTTTCGACCCAGAGCGCGACACGGGCCTGACCGCCCTCGACGCAAGCCATCTGTTCGAACCAAGCATCACCAGCATCGGTTTTCGCCGCGGTATTTACCTGCGTGGCTACATGTTCGATTTCATAGAGGCATTCGCCCCTCACCTTACGCATAGCGTCGTCGAGCGCGCCATCGCGGCCCGGACTGCGGAGGAACGGGAGCAACTCATTCGCGAGTTCCAGATCCAGCTGGAAATGCGTTGACGGCATGGCACAAACCTGGCCTTCAAGCGACCATTCGGGCTCGGCTAGTCGTCGAGGTAGTCCCTTCCCCCAAAGTACGGTTGCAGGACTGTGGGCAGCCGCACCCGGCCGTCGGCCTGTTGATAGTTCTCAAGCACTGCCACCATACAACGGCCGACCGCCAAGCCAGAGCCGTTCAACGTATGCACCGGCTCGGGGCGGCCAGTGGCAGGGTTGCGCCAACGTGCCTGCATGCGGCGGGCTTGAAACGCCTCGTAATTACTGCAGGAGGAGATTTCGCGGTAGCACTGTTGTCCCGGTAGCCAAACCTCCAAATCGTAGGTCTTCGTTGCCGCGAACCCCACATCGCCAGCGCACAGTGCAACCACCCGATACGGCAGCTCCAAGAGTTGAAGAACTTTTTCGGCATGGATCGTGAGTTCCTCGAGCACGCCATAAGACGTTTCGGGCCGCACCACCTGCACCAGCTCCACCTTGTCAAATTGGTGCAAACGGATCATGCCTCGGGTGTCCTTGCCGTAAGAACCCGCCTCGGAGCGAAAACACGGCGTATGGCAAACGAAGCGCAATGGTAGAACGTCGGCTTCAACGATGCGCTCGCGCACCAGATTCGTCACCGGGACTTCGGCGGTCGAGATCAGAAAGAGCGGGTTCTCGGCAGCAACCCGGAACAGATCCTCCTCGAACTTCGGTAGCTGCCCGGTGCCTCGCATGACCTGCGGATTCACTAGATAAGGAACATAAACTTCCTCGTAACCGTGCTCCTGAGTGTGCAGATCCAGCATCAGTTGGGTCAAAGCTCGGTGCAGCTGCGCAAGGCGGCCGCGCAACACCACAAAACGCGCACCGGCGAGCTTGGCAGCGGCCTCGAAGTCCATCTCCTGGTTCAGCGCACCCAATTCGACGTGATCACGCGGAGTATAGTCGAAGGTGGGCCGATCGCCCCAGCGGCGAAGCTCGATGTTGTCTGCCTCGTCGGCACCGTCCGGCACACTCGAATGCAGTACATTAGGGATCTCCAGTTGCAACCGTTGCAGCTCAACATGAGTCGCCTGCAGCGCCTCGTTAGCGGCGCTGAGCCGTGCACCGAGCTGCGCCACCTCCGCAAGCAGCGGCGCAATGTCCTCGCCGCGCGCCTTCGCTTGGCCGATCGCCTTGGACTGGCGGTTGCGCTCGTTCTGCAACGCTTGCGTATCGATTTGCAGCCGCCGACGCCGCTCCTCCAAATCGCCATAGCACGCCGTATCGAGTTCAAAGCCACGCCGGCGCAGTTGCCCAGCAAGCGCCTCAAGGTTGTTCCGCAGATCTTTTGGATCCAGCATCAATCCATCTCTTTGACTATTCAACGAGCGCCCGATAATGCATCCATACGAGACGTGTTACCTTCAGGGAATACTCGATTATCCTGGTCGGTTCCTCACCACGGACTGCCCATGGTCAGTCGCCGTCCTTCGCACGGGTTGTGCGATCGAGCTCGCGTAGCCGGCGCAGGCGCTCACCAATCTGACGCTCCAACCCGCGCTCGGTGGGCTGGTAATAGCGTGTGCCGGCCAGCTCCGCAGGAAAATATTCGGCCCCTGCGGCATAGCCCTCCGGCTCATCATGCGCATAGCGGTAACCATGCCCGTACCCGAGCTCCCGCAACAGCGGCGTCGGCGCATTGCGCAGCACCAACGGCACTTCCAGACTCCCACGAGTACGGGCATCCTCCATGGCGAGTCGATAGGCGCGATAAACCGCATCACTCTTGGGCACGCTGGCGAGATAAACGACTGCCTGGGCAATCGCCAGCTCCCCTTCCGGGCTGCCCAACCGTTCCTGAGTTTCCCAGGCGTTCAGCGCGAGTTGCAGCCCCCGCGGATCGGCATTGCCGATATCCTCCGAGGCCATCCGCAACAACCGGCGAGCCAGATAGAGCGGATCGCATCCCCCAGCGAGCATACGGCACAACCAATACAGGGCCGCATCGGGCGCCGAACCTCGAACGGCTTTGTGCAAAGCTGAAATTTCATCATAAAACGCCTCGCCACGCTTGTCGAAACGAGCCCGGCCGCCGGCGGCCGCCGCACTAATCAAATCGATGTCGAGCAGTGCCTGTTCAGGGCTTAGATCTGCCGCCACTTCAAGCAGGCTGAGCACGGTTCGCGCATCGCCGTCTGCCGCTTGGATCAGCAGCGATCGGGCTTGCTCGCTGAGCGCAAGCTGCTTGCTGCCAAGACCGCGCTCGCTGTCCTCCAGTGCACAGTCGATAATCCGGCCCAGAGCCACCTCATCCAGCGGCCGCAGCACATAGGTGCGTAGCCGCGAGAGCAACGCATTGTTGAGCTCGAAGGACGGGTTCTCGGTGGTGGCGCCGATAAATACGACCGTGCCGTCTTCTATGAAGGGTAGGAAAGCATCCTGCTGCGCTTTATTGAAACGATGGGCCTCATCCACGAACAGGATCGTCCGGCGCCCGCGCGCCCGATTCGCTTGCCCAGTGGCGCTCGCCTGGCGAATCTCCTTGACTCCCGCCAAAACCGCCGACAAAGCCAGAAACTCGGCCTCGGTGGCCTCGGCGATAAGCCGCGCCAAAGTGGTCTTACCGGTTCCGGGTGGCCCCCAGAACAGCATGGAATGCGGCCGCCCCGCCTCGATGACCTCACGCAAAGGCTTACCGGCGTCCAACAAGTGCGATTGTCCCGCAAACTCCGTTAGTAGCCGCGGCCGCATGCGATCCGCCAGCGGTCTTGTCCAGTCGATCATGGCGCCGTTTCGGCCTCTTGGCCTGGGCCAAGAACGTCCACTCCTGCCGGCGGGGTGAACTGAAAACGCTGCAGGTCAAGCCGCGGATTACTTTGCAAATCACGCAGCCCTAGCCGCGTTTTCTGGTCAAGTCCGTTGTCGAGTTCGATGACATCCGGCACACCTTGCGCCATATGTAACCGTAACCGCTGAAAATCCCACTGCCCGGTCTTGGGTCGCAAACGAATCCAGCCGGCGCCGAGATCCTTTAGCTCGAAACTCCGCTGCAGATCCGAGAAACGGCCACTGAGCAACAACGCCGGCCCTACACCCAGAACCTCGTCGAGCGAGCGGGCCGTGACCTGCCGTAATTCTACATCATAAACCCATAACCGCTCGCCATCGGCGACTATCCTCTGCCGATAGGGTTTCTCATAAAGCCAATCGAAACGGTTCGGCCGGGCCAGAGCAAACGCACCAGAGGAGGCATCGATTGGGCTCCCGTCTTCAGCCCGGGTTTCCTGGACGAAGCGGCCCGTCAGCGTGTGCACGGAATCGTAATATCGCTGCAGTGCCCGTATGGCATCCATTGCACGGGCAAATTCCCACGGCAATACGAGGAGGAGTAATAGCGGAATAACCTGCTGGATACGCACACAGACCTCCAGATACCGTATGGGATCTTTTGTGGACGACCCCCGAACGTCAGAGGCCTAAGTTTACACGAGCTTACTCGGGCGGTGGCGGGGCTAATATTTCGCGCGCACCGTTTGACTGCAAGGGCCCAACGATGCCCGCCGACTCCATTTCCTCGACCAATCGAGCCGCTCGGTTGTAACCGATCTTGAGACGACGTTGCACCCCGGAGATCGAAGCCCGGCGGGTCTCCGTAACCACCCGTACGGCTTGATCGTAGAGCGGATCACCCTCGCCCTCATCGCTTGGCGAGGCGAGACCGGGAATCGCAGGCGCCAAAGCGCCCGGCTCTTCCAAAATCGCGTCGATGTACTCGGGCTCGCCGGTGCATTTGAGATACTCCACGACTCGGTGCACCTCGGCGTCCGAAGCGAAGGCGCCGTGCACACGCTCCGGAATCCCGCGGCTGCTGGGACCGAGATAGAGCATATCACCGTGGCCCAATAGTGCCTCGGCACCCATCTGATCTAAAATAGTACGCGAATCGACCTTGGATGAGACCTGGAAGGCCATCCGAGTAGGGATGTTGGCTTTGATCAGACCAGTAATCACATCCACAGACGGCCTTTGCGTAGCCAATATGAGGTGAATCCCGGCAGCACGTGCCTTTTGCGCCAACCGCGCGATAAGTTCCTCCACTTTTTTACCGACCATCATCATCATATCGGCGAATTCGTCTACCAACACGACAATGTAAGGCATTGGCTCGAGCAGGGGCGGCTCCGTATGCTCGACGGGCTCACCCACCACGAGCGGCTCCGCTGGAGACCACAACGGATCGCGGATGGGCTCGCCGTGCTCGATGGCCTCGCGGATTTTGCGGTTGCAGCCGGTCACGTTGCGTACGCCAAGCGTGGCCATCAAACGATAACGCCGCTCCATCTCGGCCACACACCAACGCAACGCATTGGCGGCCTCTTTCATGTCCGTGACCACCGGTGCAAGCAGATGCGGTATTCCATCGTAAATAGAGAGTTCCAGCATCTTCGGATCGATCATAATCAGCCGCACAGCCTCGGGGCGGTTGCGGTAGAGCAAACTCAGAATCATCGTATTGACGCCAACCGATTTACCGGAACCAGTCGTCCCTGCCACAAGTAAATGCGGCATTTTGGCCAAATCTACGAGCACTGGGTGACCACTGATGTCCTTGCCTATAGCAAGGCTCAACGGCGCGGCCGGGGACTCTTTGAGAGCAGGCTCGATGACTTCGGCCAGCGTGATCAGTTGCCGGTGCTCATTCGGAATCTCCATCCCGACCACCGACTTACCAGGAATTACCTCGACGACCCGAACGCTGGTCACCGATAACGCCCGCGCCAGATCCTTGGCCAAGTTCGATATCTGGCTTACCTTTACGCCCGGCGCCGGCTGCAGCTCGAAGCGCGTGATGACCGGCCCCGGCTGCACGGCGACAACACTCACTTCCACCCCGAAATCACGCAATTTGTGCTCGACCCGCCGGGACATCGATTCGAGCACCTCACGGCTGTAGCCTGGCGGCTGCTCTCTCGAAGAATCGAGGAGGTCGATCGGTGGCAAACTGCCAGGCTGCGCCTCCTCGAATAGCGGCATCTGCCGCTCCCGGCGGCTACGGACCGCCTGCCTGGACGGCTCAAGCACCGGTTCAATACGTGGTGCCTGACGTTCCCTGCCAAATTTGCCCGCCTTACGAGCCGGTCGCCCCGATATGGCGACGGCCGGCCGCAGGACGGGCAGTTGTTCCGCTTTGGTATTACGGTAACGCCCCACAGCCAATGCGGCGCGCTGTACCAAGCGCAACGCCAGCCGCCCGGTGAAGTCCATTAGTTGAATCCAGGACAATCCGCTGAACACGGTCATCCCGGCGAGAAACACCGCCAAAGCCAACAGAGTCGCACCAACGAAACTGAAATTGGCTTCCAACCAATCGCCGACCAGGTTACCGAGAATCCCCCCCGAGCTCAGCGGCAACGTTGCCGGCAGTGGCGTGAAATGCAGGCTCGCCAGCACCGCTCCCGAAACCACGGTGATCATGAATCCGACTACACGCAACGCAAAAACGTCCCAGCGGATATGACCGTTTTCCCTCTGCCAACGGTAGATCAGCCAAGCGAGCAACGCGATCAGCACCGGTATGAGATAGGCCAGATAACCGAGCAGGTAAAGCGTGAAATCTGCAAAATAGGCGCCCACCACACCGCCGCGATTATAGATGGTCCGGGTGGCCGCGCTGTAACTCCAACCCGGATCGGCCGGGTCATAACTCACCAACGCCAACAGCAGAAAACCGGCGACGGCAAGCAGAACAAGCAGCGCAGCCTCCCGCAAGCCGTGGCCGATTTGCTGAGCGAAATGATACGGTGGATTTTTGGACTCCTGCTTTGACACCATGGCGGCCGTCCTGGCTAAGAATTGCACTTAAAAACACATTCTAACTTGCTATAAATAATAGGGCATATGCAACGAGGCAACCCTTTCCACTGGTACACGCGGTCGAAAAGGATTATACATGAGCGGCAAAAGCGGTTTGTCCGGAACAAAGGCAACACCAGCGCGCATGCCGGCCACTGCATCCTGGGGCATCCGCCTCAGCAGGAGTATTATTCTGGCCTCGCCCTCTATGACGTTATTAGGGTTTCGTCCATAGCCGGTTTCACCTAGAGCGATGCATAGCCGCCGTCAAATCCTTGGCGAAGCCGCACCACGCACTGTTATGAAACTCAAAATTCTGCATTCGCTCGAAGAGATTTCAGCGCCCGAGTGGAATTCCCTCGCCGGCACCGCCAACCCATTCCTGAGCCATGAATTCCTTGCTGCTCTGGAGCATCACGGAGCGGTCTCGCGGCGAACCGGATGGATCCCAAATCATCTTGCCCTATATGACGAACACGGTTTGGCGGCAGTGGCTCCGAGTTATCAAAAACTGCATTCATGGGGAGAATTCGTGTTCGATTTTGCCTGGGCAGACGCCTATGACCGCTACGGCATGGAATACTACCCCAAGCTGGTCAGCGCGGTACCCTATACCCCAGCCACAGGCCCCCGCGTCTTGGTGCGTCCTGGGTTGGATCGGATAACGGCGGTGAGCGAACTCGCCGCACAGGCACAGGAGTTCATCCGAGGCAAGGCGCTGAGCTCGGCCCACTGGCTCTTCGTGGAACCAGAAACCGCCCACACCCTTGCCACCGCCGGTTACAGTATTCGTCTTGGCTGCCAATATCATTGGCACAATGCAGGGTACGAAAGCTTCGAAGCGTTCCTCGCCGAACTCTCGTCGAAAAAACGCAAAAGCATCCGTCGTGAGCGCCGGCGCATAAGGGAGAAAGGCATTGAGTTCCGCACGCATGCGGGCCATGAAATTCCTGCCGCTCTGTGGCGCAGCTTTCACCGCTTCTATGTAAACACCTTCCATGCCCATGGCAATATTCCTTTGCTCAGCTTGGGTTTTTTCCGTGAGATCGGCGAGCGTCTACGCTCCCGGGTGGTCCTGATGGAAGCGCGCGCGCGAGGAAACACCATCGCCACCGCGCTCTATCTGCGTGGCAATACCACGCTCTATGGGCGCTACTGGGGCGATAATGGTGAAATACACGATGGATTGCACTTCGAAACCTGTTATTACCAAGGCATTGACTATTGCATTCGCGAGGGTTTGCGCTGCTTCGAATCCGGCGCTCAAGGCGAACACAAGGTGGCGCGAGGTTTTCTGCCGACGCCTACCTATTCCTGCCACCATTTACTGGATCGGCGTTTTCAGCTCGCGGTGGACGAGTTTCTGCGCCAGGAACGGGCGGCTATCGAAGGCTACATTCGTGAACGGACCCAGGCAGGCCCATTTCGCCTGGATGCGTTGGAGCGAATCGCCTCATCGAGTTCGTAATGACCATTGAGCCCCGACCATCATGCCGCTCAGATCCAGCGCATTAACTCGTGGCAAAATAACTGAGCATGTCTTTGCTTAGCTCGCCCATAGCCTTCAGGATAGCTGATCTTGCGAAGACATCACCCACACGACAAAGTCTCGGCAGGGAGCGAACACTTGAACCATGTCGCACATTCCCTGGATTGCCCCGGATGACCATACCAGCCCGTTCCCCGATGTTGAGACGGCACTACGGGAGCCCAACGGGCTAGTGGCCATAGGCGGACCGCTTTCACCGGAGCGCTTGGAACGAGCTTACCGCTGCGGTATTTTTCCGTGGTTCTCTGAGGAACAGCCCGTCTTATGGTGGAGCCCCGACCCCCGTCTCATTATCTACCCGCAGGATCTACGTATCTCACGCAGTCTTCGTAAGCGCTTGCGACAGCAGGGCTACCGGCTCACCATGGATCAATGTTTTCAAGCCGTTATCGAAGCCTGCTCAGCACCCCGGCGTGACCAAGCAGGCACCTGGATCACCCCGGAGATCATGGCAGCCTATTGGGAGCTGCACCAACGCGGCATTGCCCACTCGGTCGAGGTCTGGCGCGCTGGGCTCTTGATTGGCGGGCTCTATGGGGTATCTCTAGGCGCTGCATTTTTCGGTGAATCGATGTTCAGCCGCGCCACCGATACCAGCAAAATCGCGTTGGTTTGGCTAGCTGCTCAGCTCGACGCATGGTCGTTCGACTTCATCGACTGTCAGATGCCGACCCCTCACCTGCACGCATTGGGGGGAGTTGAAATTTCACGGCGCCGCTTCATCCGTGAGCTCGACGCGGCGTTGGCTTACCCCACTCGCTTGGGTCCTTGGGCATTCAGCGCACAACTTGACCCACTTACGTGGATTAAGCCTAAGATCAAAGAGGACAAGCCATGAGCCGATTGGGCCAGGACCAAACGCGCCGGCTCACCGTGTTGGCAACACCAGAGCATGCCTGCCCTTATATCGCTGGGCGCCCCGCACGTACCGCCTTCATTGAACCAAACACGCCGCTTAACACGGCCCTTTATGCCGAACTGATCCAACAAGGCTTCCGCCGTAGCGGCTACTATCTCTATCGTCCCACCTGCCCCAACTGCAGCGCTTGTCAATCACTGCGCATCCCGGTAACTCAATTCCGTGCCCGCCGCAGACATCGGCGGTGCCTACGGCGCAACACCGCCGTTCGACTCGACTCCGTCACCCCCGGCTATTGCGCTGAGCATTTCGCACTCTACCATCGCTACCTGGCAGCCCGTCATCCGGATGGCAGCATGGCTAATCCAACACCTGAGGATTATCAGAGCTTCCTGACACGTAGCTGGTGTAAAACCGAGTTGCTGGAACTGCGCGAAAACAACCGGCTATTGGCAGTCGCCGTCGTAGACGATCTCGGCAACGCCTTGTCAGCCGTGTATACGTTCTATGAACCCGCGCTTCCCGAGCGCAGTCTAGGCACCTTGTCCATCCTGCGGATGGTCATGGAAACCCAGCGCCGCGGCTATGATTATCTTTATCTCGGCTATTGGATCGCGGGCTGCGCGCGCATGTGGTACAAAGGCGAATTTCGTCCTCATGAAGTGCTGACACCTGCGGGTTGGATCTCGGTAGGATGAGCTTATCCTCCGGTAGGAGTTGGTTAGCGGCGCCGGCTCCGCTAGAATCTCGCCTCGACGCCACCTCACAGGCTACCCGTGGTTTAACAAATGCTCCGCCGGCGGCAACGAAATCTGCTCATGCATAACCAACGCCTGCCCGAGCAAATCGGAAACCCAGACAACAACACAAGAGAGGCTGAATGACCAAAGAAGACCACGTCCGAATGCAGGGGACCATAGTGGAGGTCCTACCCAACACAATGTTCCGGGTCGAACTCGAAAACGGCCATCTGGTAACGGCTCGCATCTCTGGCAAGATGCGCAAGCATTACATCCGCATCCTACGCGGCGACAAGGTGACAGTCGAGCTCACGCCGTATGATCTGAGCAAGGGGCGCATCGTTTATCGTGCACGCTGACCCCTTGAACCCAAAATTCGAGCGGATGTGGGTCATCAATGAACCGCCTTCCCTGGCAGTTAGTTGCCGATCCAATCAGCTCACCACATCGGGCTCGTTGATAGCGAAGGTGAGCTCCTCATCCTCGACGTCAACGACGACATGGCCGCCGCCTGCCAGTCGCCCGAAGAGCAGTTCGTCTGCCAGCGGCCGCTTGACCCGATCCTGTATGAGCCGAGCCATGGGTCGAGCACCCATCTTCGGATCATAGCCGTGCTCGGCTAGCCAGTAACGGGCCGAGTCGCTGACATCGAGGGTGACCTTCTTCTCAGCCAATTGGTGGCGCAGCTCGCGTAGGAATTTGTCCGCAACACGCTCTACCACTGCTGGAGCCAATGCATTGAACTGGATGATGGCGTCCAAACGATTACGAAACTCCGGAGCAAATATCCGCCTAATGATCTCCAAGCTATCAGATGAGTGGTCCTGCGCGGTAAATCCGATCGAGCGCCGACTCTGCTCTTGCGCGCCGGCATTGGTTGTCATCACCAGAATCACGTTGCGAAAATCGGCTTGCCGGCCGTTATTGTCGGTCAGCGATCCATGATCCATAACTTGCAGCAGCAGGTTGAATACATCGGGATGTGCCTTTTCTATCTCATCGAGCAACACCACCGAATGGGGATGTTTGATCACCTCCTCGGTAAGCAGCCCACCTTGGTCGAAACCGACGTAACCAGGCGGTGCCCCGATCAATCTCGAAACGGTATGCCGCTCCATATATTCAGACATGTCGAAGCGGACCAACCGAACCCCCATAATCTCAGCCAGCTGGCGCGTTACCTCGGTCTTACCCACACCGGTGGGGCCTGCGAACAGAAAACACCCTACCGGCTTCTCAGTATCGCGCAATCCGGCACGTGACATCTTGATAGTCGTTGCCAACGTGTCGACGGCCTGATCTTGACCGAAGATAACCCGCTTGAGATCCTGCTCAAGACTCTCCAGCAACCGCATATCCGACGTGGAAACCCGCTTCGGGGGTATCCGCGCCATCTTGGCAATGATCGTTTCAACATCGGTAACGTTAACGGTTTTACGCCGCTTGGACGGCGGCAACAACCGCAGCTTGGCGCCGGCTTCGTCAATCACGTCAATTGCCTTATCCGGCAGCCGTCGATCGTTGATGTACTTCGCCGCAAGCCCCGCCGCAGACTCGAGGGCGGGTTGTGTGTAGCGCACCCCGTGGTGCGCCTCGAAGTGCTCCTTGAGCCCCCGCAGGATCAGCACCGTCTCCTCGATCGTGGGCTCGGAGACATCGATCTTCTGGAACCGGCGCGCCAGCGCTCGATCCTTCTCAAAAACCCCACGATATTCCTGGTACGTGGTCGAACCAATACACTTCAGCTCGCCACTCGCCAGCATCGGCTTGATCAGGTTCGAGGCATCCATAACACCGCCGGAAGCCGAACCCGCCCCGATTACCGTATGAATCTCGTCGATGAAGAGGATGGCGTTTTTCTCACGCTTGAGCTGCGCCAGCAACCCCTTGAGACGCTTTTCAAAATCGCCCCGATACTTGGTCCCGGCAACGACAGCGCCCAGATCAAGGCAATAGATACGGGCATCCTTAAGCACGTCCGGAACCTGCCGGTCCACGATCATTTTGGCAAGCCCCTCTGCGATCGCGGTCTTACCGACACCGGCCTCGCCAACAAACAACGGATTATTCTTGCGCCGCCGGCAAAGCACCTGAATCGTTCGCTCGATCTCGTTGCGCCGGCCGATCAGCGGATCGATCTCGCCACGCTCCGCCTTGGCGTTGAGATCCGCAGCAAAGCTCTCAAGCGGCTTGCGTGAGCTAGGCTCCCCTGCCGCCTCCTCATCATCCTGCGGCACGCCACCGGGTTGTTCAGCGTCATCGCCATCGCCGGGCACCTTCGAGATCCCGTGGGAGATGAAATTCACCGTATCCAGCCGGGAAATATTCTGCTTATGCAGGAAATACACCGCCTGCGATTCCTGCTCACTGAAGATGGCCACCAGCACATTCGCTCCCGTGACCTCCTTCCTCCCTGAAGACTGCACGTGCAGAATTGCCCGTTGCAACACCCGCTGAAAGCCCAGCGTCGGTTGAGTCTCACGGGTATCATCGAGCGGCAGGACTGGCGTGGTCTCATCCAGAAAGCTCTCCAGGTCCCGGCGCAGCTGATCCAGATTCGCACCACAGGCACGCAGAACCTCCAGCGCCGCCGGATTGTCGGTCAGTGCCAGCAGTAGGTGCTCCACGGTCAGAAACTCGTGGTGTTTCTCCCTCGCCTCCTTAAAGGCAAGATTCAGAGTAAACTCAAGTTCTTTACTCAGCATGCGCCTTCACCTGGTTACAACGTGTTCACGAAGCGCTCCGCTAATTTGGACTGCGGGCGCGAAATTGAGTTCCAACACGCTCAGACCGGCTCCATCGTGCACATCAGCGGATGGTCGTGTTTGCGTGCATACTCGTTGACCAGATCCACTTTGGTCTCTGCCACGTCCCGATTGTACACGCCGCAGACGCCCTTACCGCGCGTATGGACGTGGAGCATAATCTGAGTCGCCTTGCCACGATCCATATGAAAAAACGCCTGCAATACCTCTACGACAAAATCCATAGGCGTGTAGTCGTCATTGAGCAGCACCACGCGGTACAACGGTGGACGCTTGACCTGCGGTTCCGCCTGCTTGACCGAGAGGTCGCCTTCACGCCGGGTGTCTTTGTCTCGACTCATGGGCTTACCATCAATCCAACGACCCAGACCGTTTATCTGGGGTCTCAATATTCATTGTAAAAGACCCCGCGAGTCCGTCCAACGAGCAGCGCACAAGTTTCTGCGTCAATCGGAAACCGGGACGTCAGGCCCTGATTCCCGAAAAGTCACAGAGGCCTCGACCAAAGCTGTCTTTACCGTGCCACCTGGAACTGGGACTCCTCTGTGGAACCACTCAAGGCGGTGACCGAGGATTCCCCACCTTGGATGACACGCGTTACCTCATCGAAGTAACCGGCACCCACTTCCCGTTGGTGTCGGGTGGCCGTATAGCCACCGCTCTCCGCGGCAAATTCTGCTTCCTGCAACTCCACATAAGCCGACATCTGCCGCTCCGTATAATCCTTCGCCAAGCGAAACATACTGTAGTTCAAGGTATGAAAACCAGCGAGGGTAACGAATTGAAACTTGTAGCCCATGGCACCGAGTTCACGTTGGAAATGAGCGATCGTCGCCTCGTCCAAATTCTGCCGCCAATTGAATGATGGCGAGCAATTGTAAGCCAACAGCTTATCCGGCTCGTCCTGGCGAATCGCCTCCGCGAACTCCTTGGCAAACTGCAGATCCGGCTTGTCGGTCTCGCACCAGACGAGGTCTGCGTAAGGCGCGTAGCTCCTACCCCGGGCGATGGCCTGCGCTGGACCAGCCGCGGTGCGGAAAAACCCCTCTTTGGTTCGTTCACCGGTTAAGAATGCCTTGTCGCGCTCGTCTGCATCGGTCGTAAGCAAGCTCGCTCCCAGCGCATCCGTGCGTGCGATGATCAGAGTCGGCACCCCCATGACATCCGCCATGAGTCGCGCCGCAATGAGCTTTTGGACGGCCTCTTGAGTCGGCACCAATACCTTACCGCCCATGTGGCCGCATTTTTTGACTGCAGCCAATTGATCCTCAAAATGCACACCCGCGGCCCCAGCTTCGATCATCCCGCGCATCAATTCGAAAGCGTTGAGCACACCTCCGAAGCCGGCCTCAGCATCGGCTAAGATGGGGGCCATCCAGTCGATGCCGTCGGCACCTTCGCAGTGATGAACCTGATCGGCGCGCAGCAGTGCATTATTAACTTGGCGAACCACAGTCGGTACGGAGTTAACCGGATACAGGGATTGATCCGGATACATCGTATGGCCTAAATTAGCGTCGGCGGCGACTTGCCAACCGGAAAGATAAATGGCTTTCAGCCCGGCTTTCACCTGCTGCACAGCCTGGTTACCGGTCAACGCACCCAAGGCGTTGATAAAAGGTTCCTCGTGAAGCAACTGCCAGAGTTTCTCGGCACCGCGACGCGCCAGCGTATACTCGATGGCTACCGTGCCTCGCAACCGCATCACGTCTTCGGCACTGTAACCGCGCGCTATGTTGCGCCAGCGCCGATTCTCTGCCCAATCCCGCTTGAGTTGTTCTATAGCCGCGTCGTCGTTACGCATCTCAATGCCTCCCTTTCCGGCCAGGTACTACCGGCTCAACTGGGCCAGCGGTCCCATATTCAAAGCGTCACGCGTGGAGATTTCCCCCATCAGTCGGGCAGTTCGCACATTCTGATCGGCCGCCATGTCCCCCTCGCCGACTTCGGCGCAGACACCTTGAACTCCTCCCGCAGGGTTGCGCGGTAGAGATCCACGCTAACCGGGAACCGCCTTTCTTGCGCGGTTCCCGAAAACCGCCGTGTGACCCATACTCCTTTGTCCGCCAGGCCCCATCGAGACCGACGGTCAAACTCGTCTGGGCTTTACCAGTCACCCATGCCACCGCATCACTTCGTCACTATACCCTCGTTGGCATCTGCGGCGCATAGACGGTTTCAAATCAGTCTAATGCCACACCGAATCATTTGACAACCCAATTTTCAAACAATCTAATATTGTATAAATTAATAATTTTGAGGGTCATGGCACTATGGTTAGCACCCCTCCAAAGCCAGGCCACAAACACAACCGTATTAAACAGTTACGCGCCTTCTGCTGCACCGCACAGTACCGCAGCGTATCAAAGGCCGCCCAACGACTGTGCCTCAGCCAACCCGCGGTCTCTCTGCAGATTCAGGCCCTTGAGCGTGAACTAGGGATTACACTGTTTGAGCGCCGCGGCCCACGCATCCGCCTTACACCGGACGGCGAGACACTCTACGAACTGGCGCAGCCGCTGGTGGACGGAATCGATGCGCTACCTGAGCGCTTCGCCGCTCATAGCGAAAGCCTGCAATCAGGGCGCCTAGACATCGCAGCCGGCGAATCCACGGCACTGTATCTTCTGCCCGATCTGATCGGTCAGTTCATGGGGCTCCACCCTGGCGTGCATGTGAAGCTGCATAACTTGGCGGGTAAGCAGATGTGCCACGCCATCCGCCATGACGAAGTGGACTTCGCAATCGGATCCATGTTGGATCTCCCGGAGGATATCAGCTACCGGGCAATCTACTGCTACAGCTTGTCTCTGATTACCCCACTCGATCATCCATTGTCCCGTAAGCGCACCATTACACTGCAGGACCTGGCCTGTGGCGAGCTCATCGTACCGCCGCGTCACTTAACCACGTGGCGCTTGATCAATCTGGTCTTTCAACAGCACAGTATTCCTTACAAGGCGCGTCTTGAGGTCGGCGGATGGGAAATCATCAAGCGCTACGTAGAGCTTGGTTTCGGTATCGCCATTGCCAGCAACCTTTGCCTATCCGGCTCCGAAAAGCTCACGGTCCGGCCACTGCCGGAGGTATTTCCGAAACGGACCTACGGCGTTATGGTGCGTCACGGTAAATTCCTCTCGCTCCAGGCCAAGCGGTTCATCGAACTGATGTGCCCCGAGTCACAGCCAACCGACCGCTCGGCACCCATAGTGTTCCCCAATACAAGCGTGTTCATCGCAGCGGACGAGGCATAAAACCCGGAGTTGACAATGACTGTATGGAAACCTCATGTAACCGTCGCTGCAGTAGTCGAGCGTGCGAACCGCTTCCTGATGGTCGAAGAAACCGCCGAAGGCCGCCGTGTTCTAAACCAACCGGCGGGGCATCTTGAGCCGGGCGAGAGTCTGCTCGAAGCAATGGTTCGCGAAACGCGTGAGGAAACTGGCTGGGAGGTGGAAGGGCTTGCCCTGGTCGGCATCTATCGGTGGCTGCACCCAAAGCGCAGCAAAACATTCCTGCGGGTGACATTCGCGGCGCGCGCGCTTTCCCACAACCCAGCTCAATCGCTGGATGAGGGTATCCTGGGGACGCATTGGCTGACCTGCGACGAACTCACCGCAGCCGCGCGGCAATTACGCAGCCCCCTGGTGCTTCAGTCTGCTACGGATTACCTCGCCGGGCGGCGTTATCCGCTGGAGCTGTTGCGCGATCTGGAGTAAGCGATGAGGCACGACCACCAAACTGTATTATACTAACGCCCAAGGTAAGATGTATCTATAATATACGTTAAGTAGCCGCAACGCTTTGAACTGACAATGGCTCCCCGCACGCGTTACATCGTCGGTCTTTCCGGTGGCGTAGATTCCGCCGTCGCTGCCTTATTGCTCCTTGAGCAAGGTCAAGCAGTCCAGGGCTTGTTCATGCGCAACTGGGAGGACGACGATACCGCCACCCACTGCAGCGCCGAGGAAGACCTCGCCTACGCCAAACAGGTATGCACTCAGCTCGATATCCCGCTGCATGTGGCGAACTTCGCACGTGAATACCGTGCGGAGGTATTCGACCACTGTTTGCGTGAATACCGCCGCGGGCGCACGCCTAACCCGGATATCCTGTGTAACCAGCGGATCAAGTTCCACGCCTTTATCAACTATGCGCAACGCCTAGGCACCGATCGCATCGCCACCGGCCATTACGCTCGTAATATCAAGCACAATGGCACACACCGCCTGCTCAAGGCCAAAGATGCCACCAAAGATCAAAGCTACTTCCTCTATACTTTAGGACAGCGCCAACTGTCATACGCCACCTTCCCGTTGGGCGAACACGCCAAATCCACGGTGCGTGTCCTAGCCGAGCAAGCCGGGTTCGACAATTTCGACCGTAAAGACAGCACGGGTATCTGCTTCATCGGCGAGCGCGCTTTTCGCCCGTTTTTGAGCCGCTACATCCGACCCACGCCAGGGCTTATCGAGACCCCGGAAGGCGTAGTCATCGGTCAACACCAAGGAGTCAGCTTTTACACGCTTGGTCAGCGCCAAGGGCTCGAAATCGGCGGACGCGCAGGACACTCGGGAAAGCCTTGGTACGTGGTCGGCAAGGATATATCGGCCAACCGCATTATCGTTGCTCAAGGGCACGACCATCCGTTGCTGATGAGTGCCGGACTAGAGGCCAATGAACTGTGCTGGGTGGCCGGGCGGCCGCCGGCCACGCCGCTGCGTTGCTCCGCCAAGACGCGCTATCGCCAACCTTCCCAAAGCTGTGTGCTGGAAGCTATTACCGCCGGGCGCGCGCGCACCCTGTTTGATCAGCCGCAAAGGGCGGTGGTTCCGGGGCAATCGGTGGTGTTCTATCGTGACGAAGAGTGTATCGGTGGTGGGGTTATCCAACAAACATTTCCCTGGCATACTCATGAAACACGTTATGGAATCGCCTGACAGCGAACAGGTACTCGCATTGGCCGGGATGGTTCAGGCGCTGGCGCAGGTATGCCAAACCGCCATGTGCGGCCATTCCGACGCACGCCGCACTGAACCCTGCCTCCGTGCGCTGCTCGGAGTCTACGCGGGCGACACCGCCGTACTCTATGGGGGCCGTGATCGCTTGCAAGCCGGACTGCATTTATTGGCAGACCACCTCACCCACCCCAGCGAGGTGCAGCTCACCCGTTATCTGGTGTCGGTGCTGCATTTGGAACGCAAGCTCATCGCCGACCACCGCCGCTTTCGGGAAGTCACTGAAGGGGTGCGCCGCGCCGCCGAACAAGCGGGGCACTTCGGTATTTTGCACGACAACGTTATTCGAAATGTGGGCGGGCTGTACGCTGAGACAGTCAGCTCGCTGCGCCCGCCTATCATCGTCCGTGGTGAACGCGCGCATCTCGAGGATCCACGCAATGCGGCGCTGATCCGTACATTACTGCTCTCCGCTATCCGTGCAGCCAGCCTTTGGCGCCGAGCAGGTGGCAATCGACTGCGGCTCATCTTCTTTCGTCAACGCCTTATCGCCGAGGCTCAACGACAGCTTGCCACTTCTTGAGCGCCACGGCGATGAGCGTATGAAACCTCGGTATACCTATATCTGCGCGATTGTAAGATATAGGGTATAGCACACTATACCAACTGCCCGAATGCCGGCGGCGACTCGATCGAGATCAAAGACGAGAAAGCAGGAACAACATGAGCAACAGCTTCAATACCCGGTCCACCCTCATGGTGCAGGGCAATTCTTACCAGCTCTACCGCTTCGAGGCGCTGAAGGACAAGTACGACATCGACCGCCTCCCCTACTCACTGAAGATCCTGCTGGAGAATCTTCTGCGTAAGGAGGACGGCAAGCAGGTCACCGAAGACGACATCGAAGCGGTGCTGAACTGGGAGCCGACGGCCGAACCCAGCGTCCAGATCGCGTTCACGCCAGCGCGCGTGGTCCTACAGGATTTCACCGGTGTGCCGGCCATCGTCGACTTAGCCGCCATGCGTGATGCCATGCAACGCCTCGGTGGCAACCCCAAGCTCATTAACCCGCTGGAACCGGCTGATCTGGTCATCGATCACTCGGTCATGGTCGACTACTTCGGAACATCAACCGCGCTCAAGAAAAATACCGAGCTTGAGTTCCAGCGTAACAAGGAGCGCTATAAATTCCTGCGTTGGGGCCAGAAGGCTTTCACCAATTTCCGCGTCGTACCTCCGGACACCGGCATCGTGCACCAGGTAAACTTGGAATATTTGGCCACAGTCGTATTCACCAAAGCGACTACGACGGCCACCCTCGCCTATCCGGATACGCTAGTGGGGACCGATTCGCACACCACCATGATCAATGGGCTGGGCGTGCTCGGCTGGGGCGTCGGCGGTATCGAGGCCGAAGCCGCGATGCTGGGACAGCCCATTACCATGCTCCTTCCGCAGGTGATCGGCTTCAAACTGACCGGCAAATTGCCCGAGGGCGCCACCGCCACCGACTTGGTTCTGACCGTCACCCAAATGCTGCGCCAAAAGGGTGTGGTCGGCAAATTCGTTGAATTCTACGGCGACGGGCTCGATAGCCTACCGCTGGCCGATCGCGCCACCATTGCCAACATGGCGCCAGAGTATGGCGCCACCTGCGGCATTTTTCCGATCGACCGAGCTACCCTGCGCTATCTCGAACTCTCCGGGCGCGATCCGGCAAGACTCGCGTTGGTGGAAAGCTACGCCAAGGTGCAAGGGCTATGGCGGGAAACCGGCAACCGCGAGGCCGACTATAGCGATACCATGGCACTGGATCTCGGCACGGTGGCGCCGAGCATTGCCGGCCCCAAACGACCCCAGGATCGCATTGCACTGACAAACGCCCGCCAGGCCTTTCTTGAGGCTCTGCATCAGGAGTTGGAGAGCCGACACGCACTGCCCGCAAACCATGAGGAAGAGCGTTTCGCCTCCGAGGGCGGTCACACAGCCGTAGGGTGGCAGGATGGACACGAAACCGGCGCGGTTGAGGTTGAACTCGGCGCCGAGAAACACCTGCTCAAGCACGGTGCGGTCGTCATCGCCGCCATCACCTCCTGCACCAACACGTCCAATCCAGCTGTCCTGCTCGCCGCCGGGCTGGTGGCCAAAAAAGCCAACGCCCTCGGTCTGAAAGTAAAACCCTGGGTCAAAACTTCACTGGCGCCCGGCTCCCAAGTCGTCCCTGCCTATCTAGAGAAAGCGGGCTTACTCAGTGAACTGGAAACGCTCGGCTTCAACGTGGTGGGGTTCGGCTGCACGACCTGCATCGGCAACTCAGGCCCCTTGCCGGAAGCCATAACGCAGGCCATCCGCGAAGGCGACCTCGTCGTGACCTCCGTCCTTTCGGGCAACCGCAACTTCGAGGGCCGCATTCACCAGGACGTACGCGCCAACTACCTGGCCTCTCCCCCCTTAGTAGTGGTTTATGCATTGCTCGGCTCCATGGCTTGCGACCCCTATCGCGAACCACTGGGTCGAGACCGCAACGGCAACGCGATCTATCTCAAGGATATTTGGCCCAGCCAGACGGAGATCGCCGAACTCATGAAAAACAACATTTCGTCAGCCATGTACCGCAAGCAGTACGCCGACGTCTTCGCTGGCAGCGACACCTGGCGGGCCCTGCCGATCCCCGAGGGGGAAATCTATCAATGGCCGGAGTCTACCTATGTCAAGCATCCGCCGTTTTTCGAAGGCATGCGTCTAGAACCCCCGGGTGCACCCAAGGTCGAGGCCGCACGTTGTTTGCTCATGCTGGGTGATTCCATCACCACCGACCACATCTCCCCGGCCGGGGCCATCAAGCCGGATAGCCCGGCTGGGCAATACCTGCAACAACACGGCGTGGAACCGAAGGATTTCAATTCCTACGGCTCGCGCCGGGGCAACCATGAAGTAATGATGCGAGGCACCTTTGCCAACATTCGCCTGCGCAACAAGCTCGCTCCGGATACCGAGGGCGGGTGGACCATTCACTTCCCGTCCGGTACCCAGATGAGCATTTTCGAGGCCGCGCAGCGCTACCAAGAAACAACGACCCCACTGGTGGTGCTCGCCGGCAAGGACTACGGAGCCGGTTCTTCGCGCGACTGGGCTGCCAAAGGTACTAAACTGCTCGGCATTCGAGCCGTCATCGCCGAGAGTTTCGAGCGCATCCATCGCTCCAACTTGGTGGGTTTCGGCGTACTTCCCCTACAGTTCAAGCCCGAGGAGAACATCGAGCGGCTTGGCCTGTCCGGCAAGGAAATTTTCTCGATCGGCAGTCTCGCGGGTAAACCGAATACCGTATCCGTCAAAGCGGTTACCGAGTCCGGAGAAGTCACTGAATTCGAGGCCGCGGTACGCATAGACACGCCGACTGAATGGGACTATTACCATCACGGCGGCATCTTGCACTATGTCTTAAGAGCGCTCGCCAAACAGAGCAGAGCGAAGTAAGTCTTGCTTCTCTCAATAAAGGGCCTTTCGCCGATCGGAGCCCAACATTGGAACACCGCGGCGCCGCCAGCAGCGGATTCACCCGGCAAGGCGCAAAGGCGGCTAAATATCAAGATATTATGCCTGAGCGAACGCATCCCATAGATGCCGAGAAGTCGGGCAAGTGATGTAGAATTAGTTTCTCTCTATTAAATTCGCTATCTCAGCTACTCTACCGGAGAAACCAATGTCAAATCGGCAACACCGTAGTTACGGTTTGATCAAATATTTTGGCTTGGGGGCTTTCCTCACTGCCATCGCCGCCACCATCTATATGATCTGGATAGGTGTAACGGGACAACCGATTCCTCGTTGGTTTTTAATGCTAGCGACAGTTTTTTAAAAATTTTCTTGGATACCGCACCGAAGCCACCGCGGCGCGCGAGTAGCACATAATCCAGTGCCGACCCGCGGCACCAGTTTAGCTAACAGCCGTATCTCTTCTTGGCCGCTCGGCGGTGGCGGTGCAATAGCGGTTCGGTGTAACCATTAGGTTGCTCTCGGCCTTGGAAGATCAAATCGCAGGCTGCCTGAAAAGCGACGCTGCCATCAAAATCCGCCGCCATCGCCCGATAGGGCGAGTCCCCGGCATTTTGCCGGTCGACGACTTCCGCCATGCGCTGCAACGTCTCCCTCACTTGCTGCTCCGAGCAAATACCATGGTATAGCCAGTTAGCAATATGCTGACTGGAGATGCGCAGGGTGGCCCGATCCTCCATCAATCCGAGGCCATCGATATCGGCCACCTTCGAGCAGCCGATACCCTGTTCGACCCAACGCACCACATAACCGAGGATACCCTGGCAGTTATTATCCAGCTCCTGCTGAATCGCTGCATCCGTCAGCGTCAGCGGGTCCATCAGCGGGGGCTGCAGAAGCTCTTCCAGTTTGGGGCACGGCCGAGTCGCCAACATCTCCTGACGGTGAAATACATCGACTCGATGATAGTGAAGGGCATGAAGCGTTGCGGCCGTGGGCGAAGGTACCCAGGCACAATTCGCGCCGGCAAGCGGATGCTCGATCTTCGTCGCCAACATGACCGCCATCTCATCCGGTTTGGTCCACATCCCCTTACCGATCTGAGCCCGCCCCGGCAATCCCGCTTGCAGGCCGACCGCCACATTCCAGTCTTCATAGGCTCTCAACCAAGCGGTTTGTTTCATAGCATCCTTACGCACCATGGGTCCCGCTTCCATGCTGGTGTGGATCTCGTCTCCCGTGCGATCCAGAAACCCCGTGTTGATGAATATGAGCCGCTCCTTAGCGGCGCGGATGCACTGTTTTAGATTGACCGTGGTGCGCCGCTCCTCATCCATCACCCCGAGTTTCAGCGTGTTGCACCTCAGACCAAGCGCCTCTTCTATCCGGCTAAAGAGCTCGCAGCTCAAAGCAACCTCAGCCGGACCGTGCATCTTGGGTTTGACGATATACACACTCCCGGTCCGGCTGTTGACGTAACGGCCCAGCCCCCGCAGGTCATACAGCGCGATGAGCGAAGTCATCATGGCATCGAGGAAGCCTTCGGGAATCTCCGCGCCGTTGCCGTCGAGCACGGCATCGGTAGTCATTAAATGCCCGACGTTGCGCACCAACATCAAGCTGCGGCCAGGCAGCACTAACGTGCCACCTTCCGGGGTCGTATACTGGCGATCCGCATGCAGGCAGCGCGTAATGGTCCGACCCGATTTCTCCACAGAGGCTTCCAGATCCCCTTTCATCAAACCGAGCCAATTGCGGTAGACCAATGTCTTATCCACGGCATCGACCGCGGCGACGGAGTCTTCACAGTCCTGGATGGTCGTCAGCGCGGACTCCAGAACAACGTCTTTCACGCCGGCTGCGTGTTCACGGCCTACGGGGTGGCTTCGGTCCACCAGAATTTCCAGGTGTAACCCGTGATTGCGCAACAGCACGACCTCGGGCTCGCGGTCACCGACGTAGCCCACGAACTGCCGCGGCTGCCGCAATTCCGTCTCATGGCCGTCGCTCAGCTTGACCAGCAGCCGCCGCTTACCGCCGTTCTCCTCACCCAGCACATAGCCAATCGCATTGCGATGACGGCCATGCGCTAACGGCACGATCGCATCGAGAAGCTCGGCGGCATACGCCATAACTTGACTACCACGCCGCGGGTTGTAGCGCGGGCCGCGCTCGGCACCGGCCGTCTCCGCTATGACATCGGTGCCGTATAGCGCGTCATAAAGGCTGCTCCAGCGGGCATTGGCGGCATTAAGCGCATAGCGGGCATTGTTCACCGGGACGACCAATTGCGGCCCAGCCACTTGCGCGATTTCCGGATCGACATCGGTGGTCGTGATTTGGAAATCCGCTTCCTCCGGCAGCAGATAGCCAATTTCCTCGAGAAAATGCTTATAGGCTTCGGGGTCGTGCGGCCGCCCCCGGCGTTCTCTGTGCCAACCATCGAGCTTGGCCTGCAGTTCGACTCGCTCGGCGAGCAGCGCGCGGTTGCGCGGGCCCAACTCGGCGACGATCCTGGCCAAAATCGCCCATGGCGTCTCTGGATCATACTCGAGCGCAGGCACCACCTCTTGCGCAACCAAATCATGCAGCGGTTTGGCGACCAGTAACCCTCCGGCCTGAACACGTTCCGTCATACCCGAAACCCTCGATCAGCGGATGAACTACGTAAATCCGTAACACCGGGGTTGCAGCCGCCATGGGCGCTGGATTCGCTCCCGAGGCCCGCTCTCTTAAATACCGCGCCGAGAGCAGGCCGCACACCGACGCATTGATTGATTGCCACCTTACGGTCAAGCGATATTACGCACCAAACTCAGGCGTGGCTTTTTGCCTCGACATAGCTTATCCCGTGCGAGTCCAAAAACTCGGCGATGAGATCTCTTAGCGCCTCTTCCTTGAACTGATTCCACTCCTCCTGAGCGCCCTTAGCCTCGATCAGGTCGTCGAAACGGGCCGTCGCCTCATGACCGCGAACCGCGTTCAGCAAGCTTTCCCGAAATTGCGGGTCGTCAACCGCATCGCAGTATTTCTCCATCAGCGCGAATTCGACGCTCGCTTTGTTCGGTAAAACCACGCAGTCATCCGAGGTCACCACTTCCTTGACCTTGGGCAAAAAATCCTCCATCAACCAATCGGCAAGCTCGCTCGCCTGCTCTTCCTCGAGGGCGATCCGCGCTTCTCTGTCCGTTATGGTCATTAGTTCGCCGGTTTTACGATTGAGATAGATCGTCCACCCCTCTTGCAGGGCTTCGACTTCACTCACAAGTTGGCGCAGCGATACCGGGAGTGCCATATCAATAGATCCTCATAAATCTGCTAACATCGTGTTCAAACTTGCAGCCAGACGCGGCGTCTTGCTGGATCGTGAGTGTCAACGTGTTCGACCGGCAACCGTTTACGCTGCAAGCAACACGGCTTCTGAATAGCAAACACCCTGCGATCCAATGCCGGGCAGAGTCCATATCTTGCCACCCTCCGCGCGGGTCAGCGACGACTGATTGGCCGACATGGCCCAATAAAGGCAAGAGCAAGACCACATCCACTGCAGATGTCTGCAACGCTCGGCGAAAGTGTACCTTGAATGCACCCAGCCGCCCATCACCGCAAGAGCGGGCGAGGTCAACCACCCACGTAAGACACCGTTCCGAATGAGTACCCCGCCCTATTGCCGACCGACCACGTCCAGCCCCAACGGCACCACCTTAACACGTGGCTCGCCGCGGCCGGTCCGTGACGGAATGGGGTAAAACGCGATGCGCTGCTGCAGCTGCTAGCGGTACACGAGCTTCAGCCATGAGAAGCTCGAAAGCAGCCAGCCCTGGAATCACCGATCCCGATCCAGCGGACTGCGCACACCACGTCCGCCGCAGTTCGCGACGTGCGTATAGATCATCGTAGTATTCACGTCCCGGTGCCCCAGTAACTCCTGAATCGTGCGGATATCATAGCCCGCCTCCAGTAGATGGGTGGCGAACGAGTGCCGGAACGTATGGCAGGAGGCGGGTTTCGACACACCCGCTGCGCGCACAGCCTGTTTCACCGCCCGCTGCAGCGTCTGCTCATCAATGTGATGCCGCCCCAGGCGACCCGAGCGCGGGTCGGTGGAGCGCTTCACCGACGGGAACACGTACTGCCAGCCGAACTCCCGCGGCGCATTGGGATATTTGCGCGCAAGCGCGTGCGGCAGCCAAACTGCACCAAAGCCATCGGCTAGATCCTGATTATGGATTTCTCGAACACGGTCGATCTGCTCTTCGAGCGAAGGCCGCATCGACTCCGGCAGCAGTGTCACCCGATCCCGTCCGCCTTTCCCATCCCGAACCACGATTTGCCGCCGGTCGAGCTCGATATCTTTCACCCGCAGGCAAACGCATTCCAGCAACCGCAACCCGGCGCCATACAGCAATGACGCCATCAGCGCGTTACGGCCTTGCAGATGCGCCAGCGCGGAGCGGATTTCCTCTCGCGTGAGCACAACGGGCAGACGTTGCGGACGCTTCGCCCGCTTGACTCCATCGAGCCAAGGCAGCTCGATCCCCAGAACTTCGCGATATAGAAATAGGATGGCACTGAGCGCCTGATTCTGTGTGGACGCCGCGACGTTGTATTCAGTCGCCAACGCCGATAGGAACCGCTCGACTTCCGGCGCCCCCATGTCGCGCGGATGACGTTTTCTGTGGAAGAGGATGAAACGACGGATCCATCCCAGATAGGCTTGCTCGGTGCGGATACTGTAGTGGCGGAAGCGGATGCGATCACGGACCTGATCGAGCAGGCGTGGCTCCTGTGACATGACGTTTCTCCCATCCTTGGGTTCGACGTGTAGCATTCCATTTTTCACGCAAGTTCTTGTATCATCAAGAATAAACAGGATTATACTTCAAAATCGACGCCTTATAAAATGTCATTTAGGATTTCTACTTGTAGTTAGGCGCCTCAGACCTGACCATACTAAGGAATACGTTGAAAAAGCCTCATTCGGTTTCGGCGGCGTAGCGGAAATCGGGCTGGCCGAAAATGGCTATAACGGCCTGAGGCATGGCTGCGA
>JAUILK010000077.1 GCA_030433275.1 Gammaproteobacteria bacterium | reverse complement strand
CTCCGTAAGAGTCACATTCAATTGTCGATTAAATAACACTCTGCTCTTGGCTCCGAGAGGCCGCTTCGCTCTCGTTGCCTAGATAATTGCAGATCGCATACCAATGGCGACACAAAAACAAAAATAATTTATATCAATCTGTTTTTGCTGATTTTATTCTCCGGATTCGACGGCTTCAATTGCCAAAACGACCACTTATCATTCAGATGTGTTTTTTATTGAACAACATTTTTATTTAAAATGAACTTTTTCCCCCACTATTAACCTACCGCATAGGTGCCTGTGGTGATCGGGACCAGCCATATCCGACTCCAGCGCATGATATTCTCGACGGTAGCCTCGATAATCCACCCACTCGGCAGGGCTACTTCGCGCGCCGACTTACCGACAACGACGCCCTGCAATATGCGCAACTCCCGCCGATCCCCCGTAATGACTAAAGCCAGCAGCGCATAACACCAAGCGACGCCTTTCCAATTGGGATCAGGCACGGACCGGCTCCAAACTGGCTCGACTACGTGCCAATAGGGCAAACCCTGACCAGGCTGCTCCGGCATCCATGGATTTGGTGCGCGCAAACTCTGCCATGACTGCTTCGGCCTGAGCCATAGCGTTATTTGGAACGGCAAACACACACCCGCCCCTGCCCGATGGGATCCAGCGCCTACCAGCGTCTGCCAGCGCCCGCTCGGGGGCACCTCGCAACGCCCGTGGTCGATCCGTATGAGATATTTCGCTTTGAGGCGCGTGCGATTAGCGGGGTTCCACAAAACACAATGGGCACTTGCCAAAACTAGTTCTCGACTGCCCAGGTCGGCGGCATGCGCAGCTGGCCGGATCGCCCAGGAACGACGATGGCATCACGACGTTCCGTGCGAGACGATCCAGCCATTGGCGCTCACTGTAGAGAGCACCTCAGGGGATAGCGAGATGAGCCCCGAGATAATCCAAAAATGCCCGCAACCGGCCGGGAATGTGTGCGCGATGCGGATACACGGCATAAATACCGAGTTTGCTCCCGTCATAGTCGGCTCACAGGCATACCAACTCGCCCTGCTCCACCCCGCCGCGCCGATAAGAAACGCCGTCTGGTAGGCGATACCGAACCCCGGGGTCGCAGCCTCCCGAAACAAATCACCGTTGTTCACCTCGTAGCGGCCGCTCACCCGTTACCATGGACTCTCCCTCCCGCCACGGCGCCCAAGTGTTGCGCCGGCTGGCGCCCTGGTAGCTTTAGCAGAGGTGCTCGTGGCGCTGCGGTTCACCCAGGGTACAGAAATTACCGTAGCGCGCCACATCATCGGGTGAGGCGCAAGGCGACAGGCAGTCCGTGCCGAAACGGCGCGAGCGCAACGCCGAACCCCGCAGCTGCCCAATCCGAGATGCACCAGGATCCTGCGGGATCCCGGCCATCCCATTCAAGCTCGGGAGGCCACTCGAAATGCCTGTCAACGGCACATGGTCCGAGGCGTTCCAACCCGTGCAGCAAATCGACGCCGAAGGCAATTTCATCCGCCAAGACGGCCAGTTCCGCGAATGGGTCGGGCCCGAGTGTTTCCTGCTCGAACCCGGCCGCTGTCACCTACACGCAGCACTTATCTGGCCGTGGGCATTGGGCGTGCCCGCGTTGCGACGCCTCTGCGAACACCCGGCGATCCATAGGACGGTCAGCTTCCGACATGTCAAATACGGCTATTACTCGATTCGGGCTGCAAACCCCAATGGCATCGTCCCGGCCGCGCCGGCGCGCATTCTCGACGGCCTGCCGATACCCGCCTGAATCAGCCGTCGCCACGCTCTTCTGGGGGACTGGCGGCATTACATGGCAGCCAGGGAATGCAAGACTCGCGTAGCGCAGGCTGGTTGGTGTCTTCTGCAGCCAATTCTTTCCAAAGTGCAGGAATTGGATTCGGCAACTCTTTCCTGCCAGCAGGGCTGGGCTCTCAGAGCGGAATCCAGGACCAGCATCGCAAGTCCCGCCGCACAGCGCTAAACGCCACCGTTAAAACTGCTCAGGGGGGGGTCGCCGCTGGCCGGTTGCCGCAATCGGCTCATGAAGGCCCGAGGTCGGTGCCGCCCAACGCTCCTCGGCGGTAAACATTGCATCCACGACGACCCTTGGATGCACCGCTCGGATCGCCTTGACAAGCTCTTCACGCAGCTGATCGAGCGTGGCCAAGCGCTCGACCGGAAAATCCTCCGCCAACACCGTGTGCACGACCACATAGAGCGTCCGCCCGGGCCGGACCATGCGGACATAGCGGCTGCGCACGGGCAGCCGCTGCAAGACTCGGTCGATCGCTAAGGTCACAGGCTCGGAAAGCCACACCGGCGGAGCCCGATTGAGCAGCTCCAGCATCGCCTGCTTGGCCATGCGCACCGGAACACCGAGACAAATAATCACCACGGCGGCGACCAGCACCGGATCGATATACGGAACCGCCTCCGGCCAACCGAGCGTTTGGAACACGGGCACGAGGCAGAACGCGATCAAGACGGTGCCCGAGATAAGGGCATCCAAAACCCAATTCTGCACATCGGCGTACAAGAGGGGGCTATCCACCTCACGCCGCCTTCGCTGCAGCCACCAGGCTGTCAGCGAGCACAGCGCCGTGGCGAGCACTGCATAGAAAATTGCCGGCGCCGCAGCGACCGAGCGTCCCCCGCTGAACAACGCCTGCAGCGAGTCAATCAGTGCGGCCGCTGAAATACCCAAAATCAGCACGCCCTTGCCGGCGTTGATCAGTGACTCGAAATAGGCATAACCAAAAGGAAACTCAGAGCTATCCGGCTGCACCGCCAACCCGGCAACGCGCACGGTCACGATTGCCACGGCGAAATAGGTCAGATTAAATAGTCCATCGAGCAAGATGGCGCGCGAGTTCGTGACGAGCGCAAAGCTCACCCCGAGCGTGCCCATGAGCAGGGCCGCACCGACCGAACGCAGCAAAGCGCCTTGCTCTGCGTTCATGGACAACGCCGAGAGTGGCCGTGGCGTGCCATCACGCGTGGCTGATGCGTGTGCCCAGCACCTCCAAGAACCGCGCGATCCAAGCCGGATGGGCCGGCCAGGCCGGTGCGGTCACCAAATGGCCGTCGGTCACGGCCTCGCTCACCTCGACCTCGGCATACTCGCCACCCGCCGAGGTCACTTCAGGTGCGCAGGCCGGGTAGGCCGACACCCGTTTGCCTTGGATAATCCCGGCAGCCGCGAGAATCTGCGCACCGTGGCAGATCGCTGCCAGCGGCTTGTTCGCCCGATCGAAAGCACGCACCAACTCGAGCACCTTATCGTTCAGACGCAAATACTCCGGCGCGCGCCCGCCTGGCAACACGAGCGCATCGTAGTGAGCCTCGCTCACTACGGCGAAGTCGGCATTAAGCGAGAAATTATGCCCCGGCTTTTCCGTATAAGTCTGATCACCTTCGAAATCATGAATCGCTGTTTTGACATGCTCGCCGGCCTTCTTACCGGGACACACCGCGTCGACCGTATGCCCAACGGCCCACAGTGCTTGGAACGGCACCATAATCTCGTAGTCCTCGCCAAAATCACCGACGATCATCAGAATCTTCTTTCCAGCCATTGGCTGCGGTCCTCTATGCTGAATGTAACGGATCGGAGAGTATGGGCACCGCTAGGATCGCCAGCGCCCCGCTCCACGCCACGGGACTGCTTCGGGCGCCTGGCAAAATCGGCTAATACGGTCTCCGGCAAGTATACTTCGTGGAGAGCGCTCAATACCTATCCTCGGCCCCATCGGCATAGCGGGCAGAGCATTGGAGGTCACCATGCGAGCCGTCATCGGGAACGTCACCATCGAGTGTATCGTGGGTGATATAACGGCCCAAGCGGATGTCGACGCCGTGGTCAATGCGGCCAATGCTGAGCTACTGTCCGGCGGTGGGGTCGCCGGGGCAATTCATGCGGCCGCCGGGCCGGACTTGGCTGCGGAGTGCCGGCCGCTGGCCCCGATTCGCCCAGGCGATGCGGTGATCACCTCGGGACAACGGCTGCCGAACGCCCACATCATTCACTGCCTGGGCCCAGTCTATGGGCGCGACGAGCCGGCCGACACGCTGCTGGCCAGGTGCTATCGAAGCGCCCTACGCCTGGCCGAGGAACATCGGCTCGGCCGCATCAGCTTCCCGGCACTGTCAACCGGCACTTTCGGCTATCCGATGGCGGCGGCCGCCGAAGTGGCGCTGCGCACCCTTGCCGAGGAAGCGCAACGTCTGCACCATGTGCAGCTCATTCGCCTCGTGCTGACCAACGAAGGCGCTTACCGCACGCACGCCACAGCCCTGTCACGCTGCGCTCCCGTGACCTAAGGCGTCGGCGCAGGCTGGGTGATGGCCGTAAAATGCGCGTGGAACGGCGTTTGGATTTGCCGTTGAAGTGCTGTTCGGCGCTGCTGCACAAGAGGGCTATGCTGTAACTTGCCCATGGTCATCTGATCGATATCGCATGGGAAAAACGTTGAAGATCGGGTGCGGAGGATTCATGCGTGACTGACCGAAATGCCCGCTTTCGAGATGCCCTCGACCGACTCGATGCGCTGCATGCCGAGGATCCACGGCGAGAGCACGTCGCAGGCAAAGAAATAGCCTATGAGTTGCTCTACGCTCAACGCATGAGTGAATGGCTCGAGCGGGTCGCGCCGCAGGCTTCAGAAGCGCTGCGTTTGGCCATACGTGCCCAACACCTACAGCGCTGGCTCATCCCGCGCGATACTTATCCGAAGGACCGCCTCGGCTACCTCGCCTGGCGCCGAGCGCTGGGGCATCGTCAAGCCGAGCAGGCCGCGCAGATCCTGCGCGAAGTGGGCTACGACGAGGCGACCTGCCAGCAGGTCGCCGGCATGATACGCAAGGAGAAGCTGCGCAGCGACCCCGAGGTCCAGGCACTGGAGGACACCGCCTGCCTGGTCTTCCTCGCGCATTATTTTACCGACTTCACCCCCGCACAAGAGGAGGCAAAGCTGCTCCGCATCGTGCGCAAGACCTGGAACAAGATGTCGCCCCGCGGCCATGAGCTGGCCGCGACGATTCCTCTGTCGGACGATGCGCAAGCCTTGCTGCGCAAGGCTTTGGCGTAATTGATGGTTCGTGCCCCGCGTCCGAGGAGACACGAAAATTTCCCTCGACGCGCTCAATCCAAAACGAGCGATAAGAAAATCGCGACCACGGCCACGGGGCTCACCCAGCGGATCATCAAGCGCCAAACCCGCGTCACACGGTTCGTACCAAGCTCACCTTCTTGTTCCGCGGTAACAAGTACCCAGCCGGCAAAAGCGGCAATAAGCAAACCGCCGATCGGCAGGAAATAATTCGAGGTCAGCGTGTCGAGTCGCTCGATCCAGGCACCATCGACAGCGCACGGAACACCGACCAGGAAGGTCACCCCCCCGCAAAGCCAGGCGGCGGTCACGCGGCGCCACTGCCATTCGTCGATGAAGTAGGCGACGATCACCTCGAGCAGGGAGATCGACGAGGTCAGCGCGGCTAGGCTGAGCAGTAGAAAGAACGTGAATGCGAGCCCCCCTGCCCACGGTAGTTGGGCGAAGGCGACCGGCAGCGTCTGGAACGTGAGCCCCGGTCCCGCGGCCGGCTCGAAGCCGAAAGTGAAAACAATGGGAAAAATCGCCGCACCGGCGAGCAGCGCTACGGCCGTGTCGGTCAACGCCACGTAAAAGGCGGAGCGTGACAATGATTCGCCAGAACCTAGGTAGCTTCCATAGGTGATCATCACGCCCATGCCGAGACTGAGGGAGAAAAACGCCTGGCCGAGCGCTGCGAGTAAGCTTCCTCCCGAGAATTCCTCCCAGCGCGGGGTCAATAGGAAGGCCGCCGCCTCTCCCGCTCCTGAAAGCGTCAGCGAAAAACCGGCGAGCCCGAGCAGCATAAGCAACAGCGCCGGCAACAGGATGCGCGAACCTCGCTCGATGCCAGAGGCGATACCACCGGCCACGATGACGATCGTCCCGACCATGAACAGCGCCTGCCAGAACACCTGGCGTGGCGCGTTGCCGACGAGGCCATCGAACAGAGCGTGAATCTCGTCTCCCCCGGCTCCAGAGAAGCTGCCAGAAGCACTCAAAAGCATAAAATCGAGCGTCCAACCCGCGACCACGCCGTAAAAACTTAGGATCAGGAAACCCGACAGCACACCAAGCCAGCCACCGAGCACCCAAAAACTCCGGGGCCGCAGGCTCCGGAAGGCACCAACGGGATTGCGCCGACTCGCCCGGCCGAGCATCAGTTCGGCGACTACAATTGGCAAACAAATTGCGAAAACTGAGACAATATAGACGAAAATAAATGCCGCGCCGCCGTTTTCCCCGGCCATGTAGGGAAACTTCCAAATATTTCCGAGACCGACCGCAGATCCTGCGGCGGCAAGAACGAACCCCAGGCGGTTCGACCACGAGCCGCGTACTGATTCCACGCTCACGAATTGTCCCCCTTGCCGAACGGCGGATAGCAAAATTCAATAAGGCTGCCGCGCGCCCGCCTCCGTCTGACGAAATCTTCTAGGCTTTGGGCGCGCCGGAAGCTCCTTCCGAGAGAATATTATTCATCATCCATAATGAAAACTATGTAATTTAAGTTACTATTTTATTTATTGGTCACTAACCGATTCGATCAAATCCATGCTTAGCGCCCAATCCCCTCTGGAAAAAGCTCGAACACGGCTCAAGTCTACCAGAACACCTGGCTAGCCCCCGTTAGTACTGGGGAGACGCGCCGCGCGCGCTCAGCAACGGCTCTGGTTTATGGATTTAGAAGCCTTGCGCGCAGTCGATGTCGATATCTCTGATCGCTGCCAGGGTCGGCTGGGCCCTACCCGCTCCACGAAGCATCTTGTTCCACCCAGCACAGCGAGTTTCTTGCGTAAAGTGACGATGATTCGGCTAGCAGAATTCTCATGGGGTCTATAAAAACGAATTGGCCGTCCACCTTTACGTGATGCAGAGGCGATCGATTCATATAACTTGCCACCCCCCGAACGGAAGTCATCGAGAGCAAAACGAAACCCCTGCTCGCAGAGCGAAACCATGGCTTCCACGGCTGCGGTCATGTTCCGTATGATGGTCTCGGTGATCTGGAAGCCGTCGTATTGTGGCACTAATGCTTCCACCTGCATCGGAAACGCCCGACAATCCAGCGTGGTGGTTGCCAAGTTGATGCTGAGCCTGAAATCAGCGTTGCGGTGATCGGCCGGAAAAGCGGCAATCGATCGGAGTCACGAAATCATGAGTGAACAGGGCGAGCGCACCCACGTTCGCACTCTACGTCGCTTATCATGGCGCTGCTTGCGGTGAACCCTTGCCGCTCATACAGAACGCCTTGTTCAGCCACCAAACCATACCACAAGCCATTCACGGCTGGTCGCCTCCCCTTATCAATCCGGATTTCGTGCAATGCCATCGACGAACAGTTGCTTTACATTGCCTTTTACGGTGTATTTCACCACCGAGTGTTTCCCCACCCTCCCATAAGAAACGCCATTTAGAAAAAGCTTGCCGTCCTTGACCTCGACTCGATCGCCGTTAATAACGATTAACCCATTTTGTCCGGTCACGCTGGCTTGCGCGGTCGAACTGCTACCGGAACCCATACTTATCGAGCTACTCACGGAGGAACTGACGCTCGTACCGGCGACAGCCGAAGGGCTGTGCCCGATAGTCAGGGCGAACATGAACAATGCAATGAAGAGCAAAAGCGCGAATGAGTGCATATCCCTTCAAAACCTCAGGAAATGCTCAGGGGAAAGACACCGTTACTTGGAATATTAGCACCATCGAAGCGGTTGACTTGTATGGTACTCGAAGGCGCACAGCGCAAAGAGTCGCGATGATGGCTCTTTGCCTTTTCGAAGCCGATAACCATGTATCCGCACAACCTCACCAAATTTTTCAAACAAGAAGAGCACGATGCTCTGATCCGGCAGCCTCGGGTCCCAGCATTATGGCGGTTGCGCACCTTGGGAACATCTGATCAATTCGGCCCTGAAACCAAGAGCGTTCATCTTCGACGAGAGGAAGGGCAAAAATGCTCGGTTTTCGACACCGACCGCTGCTATCC
>JAUILK010000076.1 GCA_030433275.1 Gammaproteobacteria bacterium | reverse complement strand
GGTTCCGCCTGAATCACTGGCAATGCCGCCATTATACCGGCTGGGGCAGTCGGGATTATTTCAGAGTCTCCCTAATATAACGCTGTCCACGAAGCCCCCTTTATTCTAAAGGGGAACTCCGCGGGCAGCCATCGGTCACGGCGTTCTTTCCGCGCCTTCATGCGCGAGCGCGGCTGGCGCTTGCGCGCAGCACCAAGCGCGGCGGCCAAACCTCTCCAGCGGCGGATAAACAACTAGGCCTCGTCGAGAATAGGCTGGCGGGATTCCGCGGCCAGTTGCCCAGGCGCGTCGGCCATGTTGTAGGCGGCTTTCAGGACGCCCGTCGTCTTGTCTTTGAGCTCGATCTTGGAATTGGAGTAATAACCGATCTCTATATCTTCGGTCGATTGTACCGAGTTGGTAACACCGCCTTTAGCCATGACACCGGCGATACCCAAGCTCCAGAAATGGTGATCCTTATAGGCCGGGTTGTAGTTCACGGCCGTATTGCCGATTAGGTAAGCATTATAGCGAATTCGCACCTTCATCACGCCCCGACTGGCAGAGAGTTCGGCAAGAACGGACTCGCCGGGATCAAGCTCTACGCTCACCCCGGATGAGGAGCCTACAGTGATCGATTTCGACTCCTGCCCTCCGACTCCCCAGGACTGACTGTACGACAGCGACGTTTCCCCCTCGACGCCGGCACCGAGGAACTTGACGCCGTAGGAGAACTTCTGCCCGATTGTAAGCGTGCCGCCCGTACTCCAGTTGGAGGAGGTGGTGTTGTTCAGCGACTCCGTGATGGCCACGTTGAAAGTGCCTTTCTGGCGGCTGTTATTCACGAATTCCTGGGTTTTGACGATCACTGGCTCTGAGGTAATACCGAGAATCTCCGCACTCTGGACGGCCAGGATCATTTGGACCTGCGGCCAACTGTACTTCTTGTAAAGGTCGCCCCACGGTGTCGGGCTGTGCAAATATGCATCGTTCGGGCTTTTCCCAAAATACGCCTTGACGGCGTCCTTGAGCTGCTTATCACCAAGCCGGAAAGTCGTCCGCTCCTCGTCCGTAATAACGTGCTGCACGGTTCCGGTGGCGTTTACGCTCGATGCCGATTTGTCGTGACCGGCGACGATACTAATGCTGATGCCCATGATGTATTTTCCTTGGTTAACAGGATCTTTGCTTTCGAGACTGCGAAGGAATCGATTCCAGGGAATCCTTAACCTACTCATCCAGGAAAAAACAAAATGAGACACTCGTCACAAAAATATCCGAACCCATCCCAGGCGGGCAATGCCTGAGATGGGTGAGCACGCAAGTATCAGAATTGGACATTGACTCCGGCGATGGTCGAGCGCCCCTGCAGTGGCGCCCGGTCCTTGATAAAGGAGTTGTGCCGCCGGGCGTTCTCATCGAGCAAATTCGTGCCGCGCAGAAACACCTTCGTCTCCAGCGGAGCGGCATACAGCGTATAACTAAGCCCGAGATCCAGCATGGTATAGCCGCTGGTGCGCGTCTCGAGCGGGGCGGTCGCACTTTGGGTAAATACCTGCATGGCCTCGATGGTGCCCTCGAGCGGGCCGCGGTGGTAATCGAGGCCAAAGCCGAGGCGCGCCGGCGAGATGCGTGGTAGATCGGGACCGCTGGTACGCTGGCCGCGGACCCAATCACCGAACAACCGCGCATCGAGTGTTCCGTTGGCATTGTCGAACAACCCGTATAGTGCCTCTACCTCTGCACCGAAGAACAAAGCATTGGTCTGGGCATAATTGATGAGTAGCAGTTCGCCACCGGGATTGCCTTCATCGTCAACCCGGTCGGCAGACCCGTCACCGTCGCTATCTTGCGATTGCGCAAAGATGAAGTCATCGATCAGGTTGACGAACACATTGGCACGCCACGTCAGACGCCCATCAGTCTTACGCAAGCTCAGATCAAGGTTATTCGAAGTCTCCGCATCCAGCCGTGCATCGCCGATTTCAAATGTTCCAGTGGCGAAATGCGGCCCATCGACCAACAACTCTACCAGGGCCGGTGGCCGTTGCGAGCGGGTCGCAGTCAAACCGACGGCATACCCTGGCGTGAAATTCCAGATAGCGCCACCGGAAAGGCTGTAAACCGTATGATCGATGTTGTTGCCTGCGCTCATTTCCGGGTCGATGGTCTGGAGCTCGATACGGCCGCTAGCCTCGAAATGCCAGTCGCGCCAATCCGCATCCTCAAACAAGAACATGCTCGCCGTTCGTTGTTTGGCCGGCTGCACGAAAGCCTCTTCGCCTGTGGCTTCAAAGTCGCGATAAACATATTGCGCACCAATGGTACCAGTCAGCGGACCAAGAGGCTTGTGATTGAGTTCGAGCCGCCCCTCCCAAGCCTTGTTCTTGAAGACCGTGCCGACTTCACCCGGTCCCTCGAACTCGGTATGATCGTAATCGTTATAACCAGCGCGAACACTGATGCTGCGCAGTCCAACAGATGGATTGTCGAGGCGGCCGGCGAGGTCCCAGCGATTCTGATCTAAATCGATGAAGACCGACTCGTCCGGCTCCTGCGGATCGATTGGAATGCCGTACTTCGTTTGGTACCGACCGAAGGAAAGCCCGAAAAAACCACGGCTACCGGTCCAGGAGGTCCCAAGACTGGCCTCCTGGGTCTCGACAAAGCTGTTTTTGACAGTGCCGTTCGCGGCCTTATAGTCGTCGGTGTCGCGAGTCAGACCATCGAAGTGCAAGGCCAATTGATCAAAGCCGCCCCGCACTCGCACGCCCGCCAATTTACCAGTATTGGCGGATTCGTATTGGCCGTGCAGACCGGCTTCGAATTCAGGCACGTATTCGGGAATCCGGCCAGTGGTAACGTTGACCAGGCCGCCCGACAGGCCACTGCCGTACAGCAACGTAGCCGGGCCACGCATGACCTCGATCTGCTCGGCCTGGAACGGTTCAACGGTCGTTTGATGGTCGGGACTGATGGTTGCGGCATCGAGCGTGCCAATGCCGTCACGCAGCACGCGCACGCGCGGCCCTCCAAGGCCGCGGATCACCGGCCGGCTGGCACCGGCGCCGAATTGCGTGCCGGTCACACCGGGCTCCCGATTCAAGGTTTCGCCGATGGTATTGGTTTGACGCCGCTCCAACTCTTCACCGGAGAGAATACTCACCGGCGGAGCGGTATGCTCCAGGCTTTGCGAGCCCGGTGGACGCGCATGGATGTGCAGTGGCTTCAGCATAACCGGACCGTCGTCACCATCGACGTTTTGTGCCGACGTACCGACAGATACCAGCATAGCCGACAATAGATAAGCTGAGCGAAAGTGCCTCATTTCGAGTCTCCCCAAAAGCGGTAGCAAGCACACCCGTTCAGGGCTGCTTGAACCAATGCAGAGGGGCCTCGAAAGCGACATGGTCAGCGCCGCCATTCCAGCGCAGGCCGGAAGCCGGCCCGCCTTTACAGAAGAGCAAACAACTCCCGCTCAGCACTCGAATAACGAAATTCGAGGCGCCCTTTGGTTTTTGAAAATAAACGCAGAAGAGGAAACAGAGGGTGGGGCTCGAATCGGAGGACCTTGATCCGGTTCCGGTTGACCAAAAACCGGAAGCCCGCCATATCGCTGCGACTGGGGTAAGGGACTAGTAACGATCTGGAAGGGGATCGAAGGGAGCTGTGCGGCAAAGGAGGGCGCGAGCTGCGCGATCTCGCAGTGGTCATGTCCCGCGCTGGGTAAGTGAACCGCACCGTGTAGAGTAAGAATAAACTGTGCAAGCAGCACCAGTGCCGCCATGCTGATGGCGATACTATGCTGACGCATGCGCAACTTACCTAATACCCTGCTCACACACGATGCTCTTGATCATAGGCTGGAACGAAGGATGCCACAGGTACGACTCTAGCTGGAAGGCCATCCAATATCCGGGAACGGACAGGTTTTACCGGGACACACTCATGACAGGTTTTGATATACAGCATATCGCCACCTTGCGGTATAACCCTGGCTGCGATTACAGCATGCCTTAGGAGCAAGGATCGTCGGCGGTTTTCGCCAATCGCATCAAGGTATCAGCCAGGGCAGTGCTCCAGTGCCCTGGGGTTAGAGCCAGCGCGTGCCATGTGGCTGCCTTGTCCAGGACGCTGAAGGTTGGCCGGGATGCAGGCGTCGGATACGCGCTGCTCGGCACCGGCCGCACATCTACGTTGCGATGCAGCAAACCCTGCGACAACGCTGTTTGCCGAATCGCGACGGCAAAATCATACCAACTCGCGACACCCGCGTCCGTCCAGTGCTGTATTCCGCCCAGCCGCCGCTCGATCGCCCGCCAAATGCATTGTGCAAGGCCGGCCGCGGCCGTGGGCGTACCGATCTGATCATCGACCACGTGGAGCTCCGCTCGCGTGCGCATGAGCCGCAGCATGCTGTGCAAGAAGTTGCGCCCTGTCTCGTCATAGAGCCAGGCGGTGCGCAAGATGAGTGCATCGGGCTTGATCGCCTGAACCGCCTGCTCCCCGGCGAGCTTGCTGGCGCCGTATACGTTCAGTGGGTTCGGCTTGCTCTCCGGCGTATAGGGGTATCCCTGTGCACCGTCGAAGACGAAATCGGTGGAGATATGTACCAGCCGACAGCCAAGCTCCCGGGCGGCCCGGGCCATGTGTTCCGCCCCACTGGAATTGACCGCATAGGCCGCCGCCCGCGCGGTCTCGGCTTGGTCCACGGCGGTATAGGCGGCTGCATTGACGATCACCTCCGGCTCTATGGCGAGCACGTGCGGTACGCTTTGCGGTTGCGTGACATCGAGTTCGTCATGACCGTGCGCCACTAACTCCACCCCAGTGGGCACGTGCCGCCTCAGCGCGTGTCCCAATTGCCCGTTCGCCCCTGTGACAAGCACTTTCATGGGAACAGCTCCGCATCGCTGAAGGCCAGCCCGGCACAATCCTTCTCGGAAAGCAACGGCGCGGCGTGAGCTGGAATGGGCCAGGCGATGCCAAGCTCGTGGTCATCCCAGCGAATAGTCCGCTCGTGCTGCGGTGCCCAAAAATCCGTGCACTTGTAGACGAACTCAGCATGGTCGGCGCTCACATAGAAGCCGTGGGCGAATCCGGGCGGTATCCACAGACTGTATTTGTTCTCTTCGGAGAGCTCGACCCCAACCCATTGACCGAAACTCGGCGAGCTACGACGCAGGTCCACCGCCACGTCGAACACAGTCCCCGAGACTACGCGTACGAGCTTGCCCTGGGGCTGGCGGATCTGGTAGTGCAAGCCGCGCAATATACCGTGTCGCGAGCGGCTGTAATTATCCTGCACGAAGCGGACGTCAAGGCCCGCATCGTGAAACTTACGCTCGTGCCAAGTCTCCATGAAATAGCCGCGTTCATCACCGGCCACATGGGGCTTGATAAGGATGACTTCCGGAATACGCGTTGGGATGAATTCCATCAAGAGCTCCGCTCAAAAAACCCGTTCACTCAGAATGCGCAGCAAATACTGCCCGTAATCGGTCTTCGCCAGCGGTTCGGCCAACTGCCGCACTTGTTCAGCATCGATGTAGCCCATGCGGTAGGCGGTTTCCTCCGGCGAAGCAACCTGCAAACCTTGGCGCGTTTCGATGGTTTCGATGAACGCGCTCGCCCGGGCCAAAGATTCATGCGTACCGGTATCGAGCCAGGCAAATCCTCGACCCATCACCTCCACGGAAAGCTTCCCCTGCTCCAGATAAGCCTGGTTGACGTCGGTGATCTCCAACTCGCCGCGCGCCGAGGGGCGTACCGCCTTGGCGATCTCGACCACCGCGGAATCGTAGAAATATAAACCTGTGACCGCGTAGCGCGATTGCGGTTTGGCCGGTTTCTCCTCGAGGCTTACGGCCCGGCCGTTGCCGTTGAACGCAACCACGCCATAGCGCTGTGGATCGTTGACCGGATAAGCGAAAACAGTGGCACCTTCCGTCCGAAAGGCGGCCTTATCGAGTAGCTGACTGAGCTCATGTCCCTGGAAGATGTTGTCGCCCAGAACGAGCGCGCAGGGCTCGTCGTCGATAAACCGCTCACCGATCAAAAACGCTTGTGCCAATCCTTCCGGGCGTGGCTGCATCTGGTAACTCATGCTCACACCCCACTGCGCACCGTCGCCCAGCAGCTTTTGAAACAATGGTGTATGCTCGGGCGTGGAGATGAGTAGAAACTCCCGGATCCCCGCCAGCATGAGCGTAGTGAGCGGGTAATAAATCATCGGTTTGTCGTAGATCGGCAGGAGCTGCTTGGAAACGGCTCTGGTGATCGGATACAGGCGGGTGCCGGCGCCCCCGGCGAGAATAATCCCCTTACGCCGTGGACGTATCGTCATTGTCGGATACCCCCTTCAGAAAGGGACGCCGGTTGGGCAGCGGTGTCATTCAGACCAAGGCGCGCGCCATCGTACTTGGTCGCCAACCGATTGCGCCAATCTGGGCGGTCCAAATACCAGCGCACGGTTTTCTCGAGCCCGGAGTCAAAGCTCTCCTCGGGGGACCAGCCCAGCTCGCGGCGCACCTTGCCGGCATCGATGGCGTAACGGAAATCGTGACCGGGCCGATCGGGTACGAATTCGATCAAACGCGCATGGGGCTGCGCCTTCGGTCTGAGGCGATCGAGCTGCGCACACAGCGTTTCCACCACCTGAAGATTAGTACGCTCGGCGTTGCCGCCAACATTGTAACTCTCCCCCACGCGGCCGCGGGTCAGTACGCACACCAAGGCGCGAGCGTGATCGTCGACGAACAGCCAATCCCGCACATTACGGCCATCGCCGTATACGGGCAGCGACCGACCGGTGAGCGCACGGGTGATCTGCAGCGGAATGAGTTTCTCCGGGAACTGATACGGCCCGTAATTGTTGCTGCAATTGCTGAGCACCGCAGGAAAACCGTAAGTGTGGCACCAGGCGCGCACCAAATGATCCGATGAAGCTTTGCTCGCCGCATACGGTGAGTTGGGTCGGTACGGACTATCTTCCGTGAAGCAGCCGCTCGCGCCGAGTGTGCCGAACACCTCGTCGGTGGAGATGTGGTGGAAGCGAAAGCGTTCTTGTTCGGCCGGCGTGAGTTCTGTCCAATAGGCACGGGCCGCTTCGAGCAGGCAATACGTGCCGTGGATATTGGTACGGATGAACTCGGCCGGTCCGTCGATGGAGCGATCCACATGCGATTCCGCTGCCAGGTGCATGACCGCATTTGGTTTTTCACTGGCGAACAGCGCGCGCAGCGCATCTGTATCGCAGATGTCGGTACGGTAGAAGCGGTAACGAGGGTCGTCGGCAACTGAGGCCACCGTGCTCGGATCGCCCGCGTAGGTCAGCGCATCCACATTGACCACGTAATGCTCGGTTTCCCCAATGAGATAACGCACGAGCGCCGAACCGATGAATCCCGCTCCGCCGGTAACGAGGATTTTCACACGAACGTCCTTTGTTGTGATGATTGGGTAACCCGTCTGGCCGGTACGGCCACGGCATCAGAGTATGCACCGGCGCGCACCCTTGTTCACCGATCCACGATGCGATCAGCCGTGCTACCTCTCCGGCCGCACCGGACAGGTTTGTCCTATTTGCAAGGCTTTCTTTTTAACACCCGCGCGGAAACACATTCAAATGCGCCGTTCAGTAGGAGCCACGAAAACGTTGCTCCGCACCGTCATCCCAGTGGGCGCAGCATGGCGACTCCCGCCCTATTCGCGGCCGTGAGCGGCAGAATTTCCTAGTCCTAGCGACGGTAATTGCCGAGCCAAACAAGCACCCGCTCGACAACTCGACACGTTGACAAAACGGCAAAGATGTTTTTGATCTTCTGGAAGATGCGCAACTCCAATCCCAACCGCTTCTGACAAGGTCAACAGCCGTGCCGCGATAATCCGCATCGTCAGGGCAGGCATTATTACACATTAAATTAAATAACATTATTTTTTTAATTTAACGTTATGATAAATAGAAATATTTAAACAGCCCCCCTAAATCTTGAAACTTTGTCATCAGCTGCCGCCGGCTGCCCGGCAATCCCTACGACGACCATACCCTGGTTGAGGCACTGGAGCAGGCAGAGATCCTAAGGAACATCTGATCAATTCGGCCCTGAAACCAAGAGCGTTCATCTTCGACGAGAGGAAGGGCAAAAATGCTCGGTTTTTCGACACCGACCGCTGCTATCCGGAGCCATTTGGCTCCCCAGAGCT
>JAUILK010000026.1 GCA_030433275.1 Gammaproteobacteria bacterium | reverse complement strand
GTGCGAGCCGCAGCAACGTGGCAATCAGCAAAATGGTTGGGAAAACGGCAAAATCCAACGGCCGCAACGCATAAACGGCGACCAACAGCATCACCAGACTAAGCGCGATATTGAATGTAAACAGTAAATCCAACGCCAACGGCGGCAGCGGGATCACCATCATTGCCAGCAACGCCACCACCAGCAAAGGTGTTCCTAAACCTTGCACACCGATTTGACGCCACCCCCTCGCAAACACTGCTGCCATGCTCGTCATCACCTCCGTCTCCGCGGGTGGACGTACTTCAGGAATTCCTCCGGGACGACCGGCTCAGGTCGCTTCGGCCGAGCCGGACCCTCCCGGTTTCGGCTGCGGAGCTGATAAATGTAAGCCAGCACCTGCGCCACAGCGAGATAGAGCCCCGCCGGAACCTCCTGATCCAGCTCGGTGGTATAATGCAAAGCTCGCGCCAACGGGGGCGCCTCGAACAGCGGAACACCGTTGTCTTCGGCCAGCCGGCGGATGCGCTGTGCGATGAGATCCGTACCCTTGGCCATGAGCTGCGGTGCCCGCATATGCAGGGGGTCATAGCGCAAAGCGACCGCAAAATGCGTCGGGTTGGTAACCACCACGTCGGCCTTGGGAACCTGCTCCATCATTCGCCCTTGGGCTGCCTGCTGCTGGAGCTGTCGGATGCGGCCTTTCACCTCGGGCTTACCTTCGGTTTGTTTGAGCTCGTCTTTGATTTCTTGTTTGGTCATCCGTAGCTTGCGGGTGTGATCCCAGAGCTGATACGGTACGTCGACCAACGCGATGAAAATCAGCGCCGTGGCGAGCATGAGAAACGTATTGCTAAAGAGCCGAGCGGCGTGTTGCAGCGCAGGGTGTAACGCCTCGGCGGCCAGAGCCTGAAAATCGTCGAGCGAGTGCCAGAGCACGTACGTGCCCACCAGCGCTACCAGCGCTACCTTCGCCAGGCTTTTGCCGAGTTCGACGAGGCCATGCACGCCGAACATGCGTTTGAGGCCCTCGATAGGATCGAGCTTGCTGAATTTGGGCATCAACGCCTTGGCGCTGAACGTCCATCCTCCCAAAGCCACCGGCGCCACCAAGGCGACCAGCAGCAACACCAACGCCAGCGGACCCACCGCCCAAAGACCTTTACCGATCATCTCGCGTAACAGTCGAATGGGTGCCTGCGGATCGAAAATCACCCCACGCCCAACGTGCAACCCTTGACGCAAGGCGTCAGCCAGGCTCTCAATCATGTAATTGCCGAAGATCAGCAAACCGCCCGCCGCACTCAACATCGCCAACAGCGTGGTGAGCTCACGGGAGCGGGGCACTTGCCCTTGCTCTTTCGCTTCCTGCCGATGTTTGGCGGTCGGCGCTTCGGTCTTCTCCTCGCCGTCGGCGTTTTCTCCCGCCACCGCACATCCTCACGCTTGAACCTCGATTCAATGGACGCAAAACGCGTACCGATTATGATTTCGCGAGGAACACCCGTACCCGAAAAACAACCACCGCGCCGTCCGATTAGCCGTTGAGAATCCGACGCAAGGCGTCGAACGCCGACCGCCAGAGATCTGCCACTTGCTCAGGCAACGCCGGCAGCAGGATCATGAGTAGCACCCCGAAACCGGCCAGCAGGGTAAGGGGTAAACCGACCGAGAAGATATTCATTTGCGGTGCGGCACGGGTCATCACGCCGATAATCAGATTCACAATCAGCAACACGGCGACAGCGGGCAACGCTAGCAATACACCGCCGGCGAACATCTCCCCCGCCCAGGCCGCCAGCGCGTAAACATCCTGGCCACCGAGCCCAGTCGCTGCGATGGGCAACGTGTGAAAACTCTCCGCCAGCAGCTGAATCAGCATGAGATGCCCCCCCATAGCCAAAAACAACAGCATGACGAGAATGAGCAGAAACTGGCTGATCACCGAGCTCGACACACCCGTCTGCGGACTGATGATGGTGGCAAAGCCGAGCCCCATGGTGATCGATAGAGCTTCCCCGGCAAGCGCTACGGCTTGAAAAGCCATGGCTATGAGCAAGCCGATGGCGGCGCCGATCAGCACCTGCTGCCCGGCGACCAGCAACCCCGCCGGAGACAAGGGATCAAGCTGCGGCACATCACCTATCGCCGGCAGCACCGCTACCGTAAACCCTACACCGAGCAACACCCGCAGCCGAACGGGAATAAGGATGTTGGAGAACAGCGGTGCGGTCAGCAAAACGGCTCCAACGCGGATGAACGGCCAGAAAAAATGCCCGAACCAGGCGGCGAGTTCGACCGATCGGATCGTCATGCCTGCACTCGGCCAATCCGGGGGCTAACCGATAAAACCCGGAATACCCCGGAACAGCTCTTGGGTGAAATCCAGCAGCACCTGCAGCATCCAAGGCGCTGCGACGAACAGGGTCAGCACCAGCACGGCGAGCTTGGGTACGAAGCTCATCGTTTGTTCGTTGATCTGAGTGGCGGCCTGGAACATACCGATGATCAGCCCGGCGGCGAGCGCCGAGAGTAGGATCGGAGAGGCGATTAAAACCGCCACGGTCAGCGCCTGCTTGCCGAGATCGATGGCGAAATCCGGCGACATGGCTGGTTTGCCTCCTGCAAATGCTCGGTTCAGCCGGGATAAAAGCTGCCGGCCAGCGTTCCCATAATCAGCGACCAACCGTCGATCAGCACGAACAGCATAATCTTGAACGGCAGTGAAATAAGCATGGGAGAGAGCATGAGCATACCCATCGACATCAGGGTGCTGGCCACCACCAAATCGATGACTAGAAACGGCAGGAAGACGATAAAGCCAATCTGAAACGCCGTCTCAAGCTCACTGGTCATAAAAGCCGGCACCAGAATCGAGAAAGGCACCTCCTGTGGACTTGCCACCGATCCGACATCGGCAATGTTGAGAAACAAGCCGATATCCTTCTCCCGGGTCTGCGCCAACATGAACGCGCGCAGCGGCCTCGCAGCCTCTCGAACCGCCTGCTCCACACCCATCTCCTCGTTGAGATAGGGCTGCAGCGCCATCTCATTGATACGAGTCAGCACCGGCGACATCACGAACACCGTCAAAAACAACGCCAAACCGATGAGCACTTGGTTGGACGGTGTACTGGCCGTGCCAATGGCCTGGCGTAGAATCGCAAGCACAATGATGATCCGCGTGAAGGCGGTCATCATGAGCAATCCCGCCGGCAACAAGGTCAGCGCCGTCATCACGGCGAGAATTTGCAGACTCACGCTCCAGGTCTCGCCATTGCCGGCCGACTGGACCGTGATTGCCTCGACCCCCGCACCTTGCGCGAACGCCTCGGCCGGCACCCACAGAAGGACCACGACTAATAGAGCTCGCATCAGCGCTTTCCATGCTCCTCCAGCGACGCGCGCAACCGTTGTGCGAACGAAACACCCCCGCCAACGGCACCCGCCGAATCCGCTTGTGGGGTTTCGACGGGCTCGTCGAGTATATGCAAAGTTTGTACCCGACCAGGGGCCACCCCCACCAGGAGCTGGATTTTACCCACTTGCACCAACACGATTCGCTCCCGGTTGCCAACCGATAGACCACCCAGAATACGAAGCTGACCATTAGCGCCGTGATTGAATCGAACCACCCGCCGCAACAGCCAGGCAAGTGCGATAATTGCAGCCAAAACCACGCTGAGGGCAAGGCTCAAACGCAGCAGCGCGTCCACATCAACGCCGGAGCCGTCGACTCGGACCGCCGCATAGGCGGCTGCCGGAAAATTGACGAGTATCGCGCCGGCGATCCGTCTGGTGCGCCGCAAGCTCATGAATGCGAATCCTTATCTGAGCTTTCGGACCCGCTCACCCTGGCTGACCACATCGGTCAGTCGGATGCCGAATCGTTCGTTGACCACCACCACCTCGCCGTGAGCGATCAAGGTACCGTTGACCATGACGTCCAACGGCTCGCCAGCGAGACGATCCAATTCGACCACAGAGCCTTGATTGAGCTGCAGCAGATTGCGAATATCGATCTGGGTTCGGCCGAGTTCCATGGACAGCGTGACCGGCACATCCAGAATGACGTCCAGGTTGACGTCCTCGTCGGCCCCTGTATTGCCCGGCTCCGAATCCAGCTTATCGAGCGGCGCGCGCTCCACAGTCGCAACACCCTCAGCATGGCCATCGCCCTGTTCAGCCAAGGCGTCCGCCCAATCCTCGCCGATCTGCTGATCCTTGATCTGATGGTCGCTCATGTCCGCTTCCTCAAACTGATCAGGGATTGTTGCTGCGGAGCCCGAATCGGCTCCGTGATTTTGACGGCCACGCTGCCGCCGCTACACCCGAGCCGACCGCGCAGCACCGGAACGTCCTGGGCGCGTAGTATTACGGTCTCGGGCATTTCAATGGGGATGATGTCGCCGGGCTGCAGCCGCATGAGCTCGCGCAGGCTGACCCTGGCTTGGGCTAGCCGACAAGAAAGCGTCACCGGCGCGCCCTTCATTTCCTCACGCAGCGAGCGTATCCAGCGTTGATCGACGTCATTACGATCGCTCTGTACACCGGCATTCAAAATGTCTCGAACGGGCTCGATCATGGTATAGGGCAACGTGATATGGAGATCGCCGCCGCCACCGTTGAGCTCGATATGAAAACGCGAGACGACGACAACCTCCGAAGGCGATACGATGTTTGCAAACTGCGGGTTGACTTCCATGTTGAGAAATTCGAAATCCACCGGCAGCACCGGATTCCAGGCTTCGCGCAAGTCGGCGAACCCCTGCTCGAGGACTTTGCGAATTACCCGCGCCTCCGTGGGAGTGAACTCGCGGCCTTCGATCTTGCTGAAATAGCGACCGTCACCGCCGAAGAAATTATCGACCAGAATGAACACCAACTTGGGATCAAGCACACACAAGCCCGTACCTCGCAACGGGGGCATCTTCACCAGGTTGAGGCTGGTGGGCAGATAGAGAGTGTGCACATACTCGGAGAACTTGAGCAGTTCCACACCGGCGACACTCACCTCTGCGGCCTTGCGTAGCATATTGAACAGTCCGGTCCGAAACAGCCGGGCAAAGCGCTCGTTGACCATCTCAAGCGTAGGCATCCGGCCCCGCACGATGCGGTCCTGGAATTGAAAATCGTAGGCGCTGACCCCACCGGTGGCAGGTTCCGGCTCCGTCCCGCCGATCTCGCCCCCATCGATGCCATACAGCAGCGCATCGATCTCTTCTTGGCTAAGAACATCCTGATTAGCCATAGCTATTGCATCACGAATGCTGTGAAGTACACCGCCTCGATATGGCCAGGCGCATCAACGCGATCGAGCACGCCGTTGACCTCATCAAGAGTCTTTTGCCGCAGCTGCTCCTTACCCTCCCGACTGCTGAGCTCTGCATAACTCTGAGCACTCAGCAGGATGAGGAGGCTATTGCGAATCATGGGCAAATTGGCCTGCGCGGCATCGATGACGGACTGCTCGCGGGCCATCAGCTGCAGACCGGCTTGCAGATAGCCAACCCGACCGTGGCGATCAAAGTTAACCACCAACGCCGGCTCCAACGGCAAATAGATGGGCGGCTTACTCGGAGCGTTCGCCGAGTCTTCGGTCGCCCCCCCCTCCGGCGCGGTGGCCGCCGCAGCTTGATCGCCGCGGAGATAGCCAGAGTAGTAAAGTCCTGCCACGCTACCGATACCGATGAGCACGACCACGATCGCCGTCATGACAATGATCAGCCATGTAGCCAGGCCTGCTTGACGCTTGTTTAGGCTGACTGTGGCCATCCACTGAGCTCCTCTTCCCTGCGATTTCAAGCACTCTCAATATCCTGCGCCGGCCAAGCCCAAGCATCAGAGGGCGACGACGCTTCACCTACGGCTCAACTCAGGCGTAATGATCCACCAGCGAACGACCCAAACGCAGCGACCCATCGCCCTGCACGGGCTCGACCACCTCAGGCGCACCGCTGACGCCTATCGGGATGAATCCATCCGACGCCTTGCCTGACGGCTGGTGATCTCCACGCCCACGGTCTTGGGAGACATTAACGTCGACCGTGCCAAACCCGGCATCGGCCAGTAAGCCACGCAGGCGTGGCATATCGGCGGCAAGGGCTTCGCGGGTGAGCGCGTGATGCGCAGTGAGCGCGACGCTGACTTGATCGCCCTGCAACGAGACCGCAATATCCAGGGGCCCGAGCCCCGGCGGATTGAGCAACAAGCGAGCATGATGCACCTCGCTCTGAACCATCCAGCGCATCCGCTCACCAACGGCCGCTGCAAACCCCGCCTGGGTAACCGGCGTACTCACTTGCAGAATCGGCCAACCGGCGCGATTTTCTGATAATGGCAAGCCAGTGAGGGGCTGCGCAGCCGCTCCTCCTTGCAATACCGCTTGAAACGCCAAGAGCCCGCTCGATTCGGCATCCCCATCCCCCCCTTGCTGCGCCGGCCGAGTGGCATCATCGCCGACACGCAAGGCTGCCAACAAATGCGCGGCCTGCTCATCGACGGATCGAAACAGCGCGCCGGCCGTCACGCTCGACAAACCAACCTGCTCGGCCAGCTCCGGCCCACCTCTAGCCACCGATGCGGTAACACCCAAGACAAGCGATCGATCCATCAGCCCCACGAGTAGCGGGGCCAGACCATCCGGTGCAATAGCGGGGTAATCGTCGCCGTGCTCCTGCAACCAGGCTGCCAGGATCTGTGGATCGACCCGGCGACCCGTTTCCTTTTCAATCTGAGCGGCCAAGGCCGTCAAAAAACCGCCATCGACCGGCGGTTCGCCCGTAGCCGCGACAGTCGAATCCGGCACATCAAGGCCGCGCAGTTGCAAGGCATTAGAAAGCATCATTTCGAATCCCCTTCATCGGCCCCCCATCTGCCCCGGCCGACGCTGGGCCAACGCGTCGTTGAGGCGTTGCTCGCGGGCGGCATCGGCGCGCTGCTCCGCACGACGATAACGTACTACCAGTTGCTCCAGCGCACGCGCGTTGCCCCATTGATCCAACCAGGTGCGTCGCAATTCCTCGACCTCGGTTGCCAGACGCGTGAGGCTCTCCTGCTGGTGGCCGATGGCCTGATCGATACGGGCCAGGAAAGCGTTGTAGTCGCGCAGACGATAGGCGTCGATGCCTTGTCCACCCGAGACCGCCAGCTTCTGCTCGTATTCCCGACGAAATCCGCGCAGCTGCGCCATACGCTCACCTTCCTGATCCAGTAGCTCGCGATGTGCCGCATACGCTTGCGCCAGCTCCGTCGCGCGCGCGCTGGCGAGATGATGGATTGGCTCCATGCGCTTGGATCGTTTCATTGCTTGGACTCCACGATCTCCCGATCCGGCTCGCCGAGCAGACCCAACAACTCGGCGACGCTTTCCGAAAAACCCACGGCCTCACCGAGATCCTGGCGTAGATAGCGGATAAGTTGTGGTTGATAGGCCATCGCCTCATCGACGCGGGCATCACTGCCCACTTTATAAGCGCCAACGTTGATCAAATCCTGATTCTGCCGGTACAGCGAATAAAGACTTTTGAAGCGCTGCACGGCCTTGAGTTGCTCCGCCGTGATGATGCTCAACATGGCGCGACTGGCCGAGGCCTCGATATCGATGGCCGGATAATGTCCGGCGTCGGCGAGTTCGCGGCTTAACACGACATGGCCGTCGAGTATCGCGCGCGCGGCATCTGCCACCGGGTCGTTGTGATCATCGCCTTCGGTCAACACCGTATAGAACGCCGTAATGGAGCCACCGTCGACGGGGCCGTTGCCGGCCCGCTCCACCAATTGAGGCAGCTTGGCGAAAACCGATGGCGGGTAGCCCTTGGTGGTTGGCGGCTCGCCGATGGCCAAACCGATCTCCCGCTGAGCCTGCGCATAGCGGGTCAGGGAATCCATGAGCAGCAGGACCTGGCAACCTCGGTCGCGAAAATACTCCGCGATACTGGAGGTCAAAAGTGCGCCGTGTAGCCGCATAAGCGGCGAGGTATCGGCCGGCGCGGCGATCACGACGGCGCGCGCGAGCCCTTCGTCGCCCAAGATATGGTCGATGAACTCCTTGACCTCGCGGCCACGCTCACCAATCAGGCCCACCACCACGACATCCGCCGTGGTATAGCGAGTCATCATGCCGAGCAACACACTCTTGCCCACTCCGCTGCCGGCGAACAACCCCATACGCTGTCCGCGACCGACGGTCAGCAAGGCATTGATGGCGCGGATACCGACATCGAGCGGTCGTTGGATCGGAGCCCGCAGCAGCGGATTGATCGGGCGGCCGACCAACGGTACCGTGGCGTCGGCCGGAGACAATTCTTTACCGTCGAGCGGCCGGCCAGCACCGTCGAGCACACGGCCCAGCAAACTTACGCCGACCCGTGCCTCGCAGGCCTCGGAATGCGGGATGACCCGAGCATTGGGTGTCAGTCCGTGCAGTGAACCAGTAGGCATTAGATAGAGCTTATCGTCGGCAAAGCCCACCACTTCGACCTCCACCCGCGCCCCTGCCCCACCGATCACCGTACAGCGCGATCCCACGGCGGCCTGACAACCCTCGGCCTCGAGTGTGAGTCCCACCATACGCTGCAACTGCCCCTCCACAACCAACGGCGGTTGACGCACCCGCTTGCGGTATTCGCGCAACCGCTTAAGCCATTGCGTGCGCCGATCAGCGAGGCGGCTCATGCGACCCTGCATCGAGCTCGCGGCGCCGCCCGTCACCGAGCCATTCAGCGGCTAACGCCGCCAAACGGTGCTCGAGCGTGGCATCGACCCGCGAGCGGGCCGTATTGACGATGCATCCTCCGCGGCTGATGCCCGGATCGTCCATCAACTGCCATACCATCTCGCCCTCGCCCAATGCCTCACGGATGAAAGCCGCATCGTCCGGATGCACCTGGAGCTTGACCTTCCGCGCCGATAGCGGTAGCAGCGCGATCGCCTCGCGGATAACGCCCACGATCTCACCCGGTTGGATCTGCAGCTCGCGGCGGATGAGCTGCTGCGCCAGACACAAGACTAAATGCACAAGTTCTTGCTCGACGGCATCGTCAAGCTCGGTCGCGGGTTGCGCCAAACCATCGAGCAGATCGGCCATATGCCGAACCAGTTCGGCGGCCTCGGCTTGCCCCTGAGCGAATCCGGCCTCGCGCCCCTCGCGAAAACCCGCCGCATTCCCCTCTTGGCGTCCCGCTTCGAAGGCTTCCGCATAGGCTTCCCGCTGGATCCGCTCAAGCACCTCGACGCTGACCCCGGCGGCACCGGACGTATTACTTTGCGGCGCCTTTTGGGTAAGCGCGGTAGGCTCGGACACATCTGGCAAGCGCCAGGCATTCGCCTGCCCGCCCTCGAGCGCGGCACCCGAAATGATTGCATCCGTCATGAAATATAAGCCTCCCCAGCTGCGCCAAGCGAGAGCTGACCCTCGTCAGCCAGGCGCTTGGCGATTGCCAGAATCTCCTTCTGCGCCGCCTCCACCTCGCTCAAGCGCACCGCCCCCTTCACTTCCAGATCATCGCGCAGCAGCGCGGCGGCTCGCTGAGACATGTTGCGGAAGATCTTATCCTTCACCCGATCGTCGGCGCCCTTGAGAGCGAGGACAAGCGTGTCGGTATGAATCTCCCGCAACAGCTGCTGTGCCCCCCGGTTGTCGATCTCGGCAAGATCACTAAAGACCAGCATCAGTTCCTGAATCGACTCACGCAGATCCGGATCAACCTCCTGGATCTGCTCCATAATGCTGGCCTCACTGGTGGAATCGAGCTGATTCAGAATGTTGGCGGCAGCCTGCGCACCGCCGAGGGTGGACGAATTGATCCGCTCCTTGCCCGAGAACTGACGCTCCATGACCTCGTCGAGCTCCTTGAGCGCAGCCGGCTGAACACCTTCCAGCGCGGCCACCCGCATGATGATATCGTGGCGCGATCGCTCCGGCAGTCCGCGCAACACCTCCGCCGCCTGATCCGAATCCAAGTAGGAAAGCACGATCGCGATGATCTGGGGATGCTCGAGGCGGATCATCTCCACGATGGTCTTGGCATCGAGCCATTTAAGCTGCTCCAAACCGCGCGTATTGCCACCCATGAAAATCCGGTCGATAATGCCGCCGGCTTTGTCCTCTCCTAGCGCCTTGACCATAACCGCACGGATGTATTCCGTGTTGCCGATTCCCAAAGACGTCTGCTCCTCGACTGTGGTCACGAACTCACCAAGCACCCCGTTAACCTGCTCACGGGTCACGTTTTCCAGCGCCGACATGGCCACTCCGAGCTGCTGCACCTCGCGCGGCCCCAGATGCTGCATGACCTTGGCGGCGTCTTCCTCGCCGAGGCTCATCAGAAAAATGGCCGCCCGCTCAGTGCCCGTCATCGGGGTTTTACGTACCTCACTCATGTTCTTGAGCCAACCAGTGCTTCATTACATTGGCCGCTACCGCGGGTTCTTTGCCTACGACATCCCGGGCGATCCGCAGGCGATCGTCGTAATCGCTTACCGCGCTGAGCCGCTTGGGTTCAGCGGGCCCGGTGAGCGCAGCATCGGGATCAGCACCGCCCTGAGCTTGCACCTGCGCCGATGCAACGGGGTCGGCCCGCTTGGAGCGGTCCTGATCGAGCAGGCCGTACACAAGCGGGCGCACCACCGCCAGAATCAGAACCAACCCCAAGATCGACGCCAGCAGTAATTTCCCCCCTTCCGACACCCAGGGCTGCTGCCACAGTGGTGTATGCTCCGGCGCCACCTCCTCGAGCGGTTGAAACGGTGAACTGATCAGGTTGATCGTATCCCCGCGGTCCGCATCGAAACCCACGACTTGCTTGACAAGCTCCGTAAGCTCGGCCGACTCGACTGGGAGAGGGGCCGGGGTTTTGCCCTTGTCCTCCGGCGCAATCGCAGGACGATCGAGCAGCACGGCCACCGAAAGCCGCGTAATCGCCCCCCGTGGAGTGCGCACATGACGGATCGTTTTGCTAACCTCGTAGTTGCGGGTGTGGCTGATGCGGCTATCCACCAACTCCGGAGCCAGCGTTTGATCGGCTGCATCCCCCTGCCCGGCTGTCTTGCCCTGATTGGCCGTTTTGCCCTGCCCGGCTGTCTTGCCCTGGCCGACCGCCTTACCTGGTTGCGCCGGTCGCAACGTTCCGGTACCGGGCGGCTGATTACTAAGCGCACCCGGTACCCCCATGGCCTCCTTTGAGCGCTCGGTCCGTTCCTCCGTGCTCTGCTCGCTGCGCACTGCGCTTCGATCAGGTTGGTACAACTCTTCCGTTCGCTCTTGAGCCGAAAAATCGACACGTGCATTGACTTGAGCTTTCACATGACCGGCACCGACGATCGGCGCCAACAAGTCCTCGATCCGCCGCGCGTAGGCATCCTCGATCCGGTGCCTGAAGGCAAGCTGCTGCGCCGTCGCATTCAAGCCCTTGTCCTCATCTCCCACACGGCTTAGTAGCCGGCCGCGCTGGTCTACGACCGTCACCGCGGTGGCCGTCATTTCAGGCACCGCGCTTGCCACCAAATGAGCAATGGACAGGACTTGGCCGGAAGTTAGAACCCGCCCGGGATATAATCCGATAGTGACCGCGGCGCTGGGCGTCTTACGGTCACGAACGAATACCGAACGGGCGGGGATGGCCAAATGCACGCGCGCCCGCGCGACTGGATCGAGAGAATCGATGGTGCGGGCCAGCTCGGTCTCCAATGCCCTCTGGAACCGGGCCGTCTCCATAAATTGGCTGGTGCCGAAGCCCTGCTCTTGGCGCAGGCTCTCGAAACCGACCCCCCCCGTATGCGGCAACCCCTGCCCGGCAAGCTTCAGGCGCGCCTCGGACAACCGCTGCGCGGGCACCAAGATAGCGCCGGAGCTCGCATCCAAACGATATGGAAGATTGGCCGTCTGCAGCGCATCGACGACCGCGCCGGTGTCCTGTGTCGGAAGATTGGCGTAGAGCGCACGATAAACCGGCTCCTGTGTCCACATAAACAGCGCCAATCCAGCGGCAACGGCAAGGGCAAGACCGATGATCAACCCCATCTGACGCAGTGCACGCTCGCCGAGGTATTCGCTCAGCAGAACACCGAGCCGGCCTCGCTCGTCGTCTTTTTGACGCTGTACCTTCAGATTGGCGTCCGCAGTAGGCGCCAGCGCCTGATTCGCCGCCATGGTTATTCCCGTCTAATCTCGTGCAACGCCATAACCTCAAATCGGCATCCGCGAAATTTCCTGGTAAGCCGTCAGAAGATGATTACGGACCTCCTTCATCGCTTCGAAGGCAACGCGCGATTTCTGCCCTGCAATCATGACCTCGGTGAGCGGAACGCCCTCGCCGTTTAGAAAAGCATCGGTTTTCCGCACGGCGCTTTGCTGTAAGTCGTTGACCGTGCCGATGGCCGATTGCAGCAGTCCGGCGAAATCCGCAGATCGAGGTTCCGCGGCCGCTTCCGTTGACGAACTTCCTGCGGCCTGCGCCGCCAATGCCTGCATCTGCTGCAGCGCCTGTTGTACTTCGTTCATGATCGGACCTCACTGCATAGTATCCGCTGCTTTATATGCATAAACCGAGCCATTAATTGAGTAGAACAAGCCCCTCAGGAAACATCCAAACCCTCGCGCTGAATACCGTATTTGCGCAGCTTCTCCACCAACGTGGTGCGCCGCAGCCGCAGTAGCTTGGCGGCCCGCGCCACCACACCATCGGTGAGGTCCAAAGCTTGCCGGATAAACCGTATTTCCATATCCGCCAGCCATTCTTTCAAGTCAACCCCATCGTCCGGCACCAAAATACGCGTAAGTGCATCAGCCGAGTCCAGCGCCGTATAGTCCACGGTCGACTGTACGCGCGCCGTGGACGGTTCGGCTGCGGCGTGCCGCGCGTGCTCGAGTACCCTCTCGGGTAAATCCGAGGCGCCCGCCTCACCGTAAGGCCGGAGGATGGCAAGCCGCTCGATCAAATTGGCAAGCTCACGGACGTTTCCGGGCCAACTGTACTGGCTCATTACCGACAGCGCCTGCGCCGTAAGACGCACGACCCCTCGCCCTTCGGCCTCGATGCGCCGAATGAGCTCCTCGGCCAATACCGGCAGGTCCGAAATCCGCTGGCGCAGCGCCGGCACCTCGATGGGGAAAACATTGAGCCGGTAGAACAGATCCTCCCGGAACGCATCCTGGGTAATCTGCGCCTCAAGGTCACGGTGAGTGGCGGCGATAACTCGCACATCGGCATAGTGGGTCTTATTGCCACCGACACGCTCGTAGGTACGCTCCTGCAGGACACGCAACAACTTGACCTGCATGTGCAAGCTCATATCGCCTATTTCATCTAAAAACAGCGACCCGCCCTGAGCGAGTTCGAAGCGGCCCCGACGACTTGAGACCGCACCGGTAAACGCCCCTTTCTCATGACCGAAGAGCTCGCTCTCCAGTAGCTCGGTCGGTATGGCACCACAGTTGATTGGAACGAAGGGCTGATCTCGGCGGCTGGACTGGGCATGAATCTGGCGTGCCACGATTTCTTTGCCGGTGCCGGATTCGCCCAAAATCAGCACCGTGGCATCCGAACCGGCAACCTGACCGATCAACCGACGGACTCGCTGCATGGCCGTACTCTCCCCCACTAGGCGCGGGAGCACCGCAAGCGTTGCCGTCTGAGCCGCGCCGCCCTGTTGGGCATTGTGGCTCAGCGCCTGACGCAGCGCCGCCGAGAGTTCCTGCTGGCGCAGCGGATGCCCAAGAATACCCATCACATTGCCCGCCAGAGCTCCACCATTGGACACCCGGACACCATTCGGGCGCAGCAGGAAGACGGGTAGATTCGGCAACGTCTGCCCGAGTGCTGCAAGCCAAGCGCTCGTGCGAACCGCACCCGGGTCATCCGTGATCAAACCCAGTGCGTAACCTGCCTGCCGTGCGGCTGCTGTAAGCATTTCAACGTGGGAGACGACCACCGGCTCGTGCTCGAGAAAGTGGATCACGGCCTCTATCCCGCGCGCGCGCCCAGCGTCGCTATCCACCACCAGCACTTTGACCATCGTCACTAACGTGTCCTTAGCATATCCTCCTATGCCAATGTATCGACGATATGAAAAGAGGAATGTGATGCGCGTCAAATGAACGACGCCTGGTCGATTCAGCTGTTACCATATCCGCCAATTAATCACGCGCTAAAGCCGCACCCTCAGCGGGAAAAGCGACGATAGACATCGGCGGCCTGCCGGCCACGCTGAACGTCGCGCATCGTGCGGGAGGCTTGGTCGCGGTGCGCCTCGGCCAGCGTAATCAGCTCTTGATCCAGATCGAGCACACGACGGATACAATCAGCTACCAGAGGCGCGGCAGCACGCGGCACCGGAGTTGCGAAGATCGTTCGGGAGAGCGCCTGGCGCTCCTCCTCGCGCTGGGCAAAACGCACCCAATCACCCACGCGGCCCATATCCAGCATCTCCCGGGTCAACTCCAACAGCCGTCGGGCGGCCCGCTCATGATCGTCGGCCACGCCGGTACGCGCCGAATCAGCGGGATGCGCCAAGGTGCTCTGCTTGGAGTCGGCTAACGTCCCGATCCTCCTGTGGAATCGCATCCCAGCCTGCTTTCAGCTCTCGAAGCAATCCGGCCACCTCATCGAGCGCCGGCTCGGCGTTATGCAGACTCGCCTCGAGCAAACGGCGCTGCATATACTCATAGAGCCCATCCAGATTACCGGCAAACTGCGGATCGAACTCATGATTGAGGCTCTCGCGCAGCCCACCCAATATGGAAATGGCCTTACCGATGCGTTCTCCCTTCACGGCGATCTGACCCATTTGCATGGCATGACGGGCCTGCGCGAGACGATCCAACGCGCCATCGAAGAGCATACCGACGAGCTGCCACGGATCGGCGTAGGCCGCGGCTTCGTTGTTCACCTGCTGATATTGAGCGATGCCGATACGAGTAGTGAACATGCCCTAAATCCTCTCCATCGTTTGGTCATTGGCTATCGCCGGAGGGGCCGGCCGATTGGGCCAAGCGCTCAAGCCCCGGAAGCTGATTGGCAAGGAAAGTGGCCGTCGAATTGAGCTGGGCGAGCAATGTGTCCATGGCATTGAACTGATCCAGAAACCGCTGCCGAACCTGCTGCATGCGCGCGGCGAGCTGGTCTCGATCCTCGCCGATGGCGTCGATCCGGTCCGAGAGGTTCGTGGTGAGTGAATCGAACAGCCCGCCGCCATCGAGATAGGTGTCCAAGGTTGTGTTGAGCTGATCGGCCAGCCCGCGGGAGAAGGTGAGCGTGCCGAGTTCGCCCATTGTCGATGCGGTAATCTCGACTTCCAGCCCCGAAGCCGCTCCGCCTTGCGCTGTTAGAAAGCGGCCCGCACCCGAGGCGGCGACCCCGTCGATCGTCCCTTGAACATCCGCCCCCACACCGGCCTGACCACCACTGAGCCCAAGGCTCGAAGGCACGTTGGCCGCCACGGAGTTGAGCGTTACCGCTGATTCGCTGCCATAGCGCGACGAGGTGATGACGAAGGCGTCGCCACTGAAGTCCACGCTTACTGTTGCCCCGGCGTCTTTTAGATTTGCATCACCATTGATGCGAGCCTGCAATTCGGCCGCCACATCGCTACCGCTGGTATAACTGCCTTGAGTCAGCTGGATGGATCCGGAGGTAACGCCGTCCACAGTGAGCTGCAGCGTGTCGTTGCCCGCATCGATGACCAGTGGTGCCGAGGGCGCGGGCGGAACGATGGCCGCCCCTTGGATCGAGGCTTGCTGCGCCAGGCTGGTCACGGCGACTGCGTATTCCCCTCCGCGGGTTACCTCTGCACCGCCGATATAGCGAAAGCCGCCACCCTCGACAAGGCCACCAATACCGAACAACGCTCCCACTTCGTCGAAATGACTATCGAGCGCCTCGCTCAGCGTGGCATCATCGATTTGCAGCGTACCGTCTCTCTGAGTCGTAATTCCCAAATCCGCCAACGAGCGAACCGCCCGACCATTCAGCGCTGGAACCTCGGAGGTGGTCAAACGCTGCAAGCGCGCATCGATTCCGCGTACCGTCGCATTGCCCTGGAGCACACCACCCTGCCCATTGCTCGCATCGAATCCGGCGAGTTGATCGATCTGCTGGCGCAACTGGTTAAAGGCATCGACGAAATCGTGAATTTTCTGCTGGGCGGCGCCCGTATCCTGCGCCACGTCGATACGCGTTGCGGACGTCGTTGTGGTTTGCAGCGACAACGTCAGCCCGTCGACCAAATCGGTGATTTCATTGCCGGCGCGACTGACCGCCAAACCATTGACGATAAGTTGCGCATCTTGCCCGCCACGGGCTTGTTGGGCTTGGGTCGCTGAAGTATTGAAGGCGAGTTGCGAGAGACCGGCAGCATCCACATCATTGCCGTCGTCATCTGCGACTTCGATGACAAAGGCATTGGCGGCGCCGGTATCGGCCGCATTAAAAACCAGTCGCTCTCCTGTCCCGTCGTTTATGATGCTGGCATTCACGCCGGCATCGGCATTGTTGATGGCGTCGCGTATGCCCGCCAAGGTATTGGCGCCGGCGGGAATGTCAATCGTGGCAACAGCCTTGTCCGGATTCTGCGTGAAATCGGTGACCGCACCATCGGCGTCGGTGACAACCGTACCAAAGCGCAAAGTCAACGTGCCGGAACCCAACGCGGTCGTGGAGGTTGCAAAAGCGGCCGAGGCCACGGTCTGTGCCTGCGCCAGCTGATTTACCTCCAAATCGAGGCTACCGGCAACCGCCGCAGTGGAAGCTGAGACGGCGACGGCTTCCGAATTGCTCGAGGTGGCCGTTAACACCCGGAAGTCATCCGCCTGCGCCAAGCCCTGCACTTTATCCCGAAAGTCACTCAAGGCTGATTTCAAGCTGCCATAGGCGGAGAGCTGTGCCTGAGCCTGCGCCTCGCGGCTATTGAGCCGATTCTGCGCCGGGGCTTGCTCCGCAGCTACTAGCCGGTCCACAAGCGCACCGATGTCCAGACCGGAACCGATGCCTAGAGAGCTGATGCCTGCCATGGCTGACTCCTGACTCGCTTGCCTGAATCGCTGCTAGTTTCGTAGCAAGGCGGCCGATCAATTCGTCACCCCCGGCGCTGGCCAGGGTCCATTTCGTCTCTCTTAACCATTATCGGCCCGTCACGCTTGGGCTTAAGGACACGTGGTCGGGATCGACGGCGGGCAAGAAAATGCCGCAGAATCGGTGCCTGGTTAGGCTCGGCCACGGAACAACACGCCTTCAGGCTGACCCAACCGCTTCACCATAGCCAAAACCTCGTCCGGAGGAATCTGGCGCACGAGCTTACCAGTTGCCGCATCCAGCACCCGAATGACCGTTGTACCGCTGTCCTTGTCGACGCTGAATTCGAGGTCCCGCCGGGCCATCTGGAGAAAATCGCGAACCTGCTGCGCCGCCTCAACGATTGTCGCCGCCTGAGTCCTCGTCTTCTGGCCGTCTACCCTGGCCGCAACCGCAGCGGAATCAGCGCTTTCCGTGCGGCTCAAGCGGCCATCGACCGCTTGAGCCTGCCCCCCGTCCGCGCGCCGTGCAGACGGGCTGTTCACTGGCGGAACACTAATTGTGTTAGCCATGCCGTGGTCTCCGCTCAAGGACGGGGGCTGGGTCACATTTCGGCGCCTCAGCACCCCGCCACCGGGCCTACCCTTACTGCAACAAGCTCAACACGTTCTGCGGCTGGGCATTGGCCTGCTGCAGCACCGAGGTACCGGCCTGCTGCAGAATCTGCGCCCGCGTCAGCGCCGCCGTCTCCGCGGCGAAATCGGCATCCTGAATCCGCGAGCGAGCCGCGCTTACGTTTTCCACTGTGGTTTGCAGATTAGAGATAGTCGAAGAGAAGCGGTTCTGCACGGCACCGAGGTCGGCACGGATAGCCGAGACCTGCTGCAGCGCGGCGTCGACAAGGGCTATGGCACCATTGGCGCCTGATACCGAACTGATGTCTACGTCGTTGATGTTCGTCTCGGTGGCGCTGACGTCGGTGGCAGCGGCCACATTGATGACGCTGCCGGCGCTGTCCGCCACTGACGACTGGACGCTGAACGCTTCGGAGGAGTTGAAGCTCACGTTACCGGCGACAACAGTGCTGTTGTTACCGCCCTGCGTGAGCGCTTCGTCTTGACCGTCGAGACCCTGTACATTAATGGTCTCACCGGAGGCCCCCGAATGATCGAAGCTCTCGATATTGATGTCGTTGCCTTCGGAGTCCTTCAGCGTCAGCGTGCTGAGATCCCCCCCCACCTCGGCGGTGATGCCGGTTTTGCCCGACTGGGAATTGATGGACTCAGCCAGCGCGCTGAGATCGGTTGTCGTTACGGCTGCACTGATGTTGGCGCTGCCGGCGGCGCTGCTGCTCAAGGTGAACGACACGGTACCGTCGGCAGAGAGCGTGTTGAACTCCACCTCATTAGTTGCATCGGCGGTCACTCCAGTAGCGCCGGATGTGGCGTTCACCGCCGCGGCTACCTGCGCGGCACTGTCGCCTGCGCCTATGGTAATGGCCTCGCTGGTCCCGTCACCGGTGGAGACGGTCAAGGTTTGCGCCGCGATGGGGTTATTGGCCGGCAAGGCGGCGGCCGCCGCAGCGGCTGAGCCGGTGCCCTGATTGGCAGTTTGATTGACGTCACTCAAATCGAAACTGCCCAGATCATTGGCCCCGGCACCGGCGATGGAGACACTGATCACCTCGTTGGCGTTGGCGCCGACCTGGAACTGCTGCTCGGCAAAATTGCCATTAAGGATTTTCAGACCATTGAAGGTCGTCGTATCGGCGATGCGGCTGATCTCCGCCTGCAGCTGATTGACCTCGGCCTGCAATGCCTCGCGATCGGAGGCAGAGTTGGTAGAATTGGCCGACTGCACTGCCAGTTCGCGCATGCGCTGCAGCAAATTACCGGTTTCGTTGAGCGCCCCTTCCGCTGTCTGCGCCAACGAGATCCCATCATTGGCGTTGCGCGCCGCCTGATTGAGCCCATTAATCTGGGCGGTCATACGCTGGGAAATGGCAAGCCCCGCGGCATCGTCTTTGGCGCTGTTGATGCGCAGCCCGGAGGACAACCGCTGTAGCGACGTGCGCAAGGCGGACTGGGAACTATTGAGATTACGCTGCGCGTTGAGCGAGGCGATGTTGGTGTTGATTACCTGAGGCATGCTTAGACTCCTTGCTCCGATATATGCGCGCCGGTCGTGCCGTTCTGTCCGGAGACGCGGCGGTGTATTCCAATACGCTCAAATGCTGTAACGGTCGGCTCCAGCAAATCTTTAGCATGCCCTTGCACTATCGCTTCCGGCTTCAGAACTCATAGCCCACGCCGAGCAAATAGCCCAAATCGGTCTTCTGAGTATCGGGTGCGGGGTCACTATTAAAGTCGACGTTTACCTGAAAAGTGCCGATAAAATCTAGAAACAATGGGATGCGAAATCCGTTTCTGAGCGTAACTAAAATTTCTTTTGTAGGTGCACCCAAACCAAGCAGGACCTCATCGTAATGAAATGCTGTCAGCCCACCATCGAAGAAATTTTGCTCATAATTTAATGCCCAGCGCGCTGCTGTTCGATTTTTATCATCAGCACTCTGAAAATCTTCCCTAATATAGTTGAGACCGCTTTCCACAGAGAGTTTATGGTCTTCCACATCAAAAATTTGATAACCAAAACCCAAGCCAAGAGTCATTCTCAAATTCAGATCTCTGAATCGATCATGAAGAGCCGTGATGTTATTATTGAAAAATAATTTACTTTTAATAAAAAAATCATGCCGCAAATACCCTAGAGAATCTTGCTGAATAATACCCTCATTATTTTTGCCATAGTTGGCGGCAAAACCTAGCACATATCGATGCTTATTCGTACGCACCGTCGCCTCCCCATCGACATGATAGCTATCGGTTTCATTATTACCTCGGGTCGTTCGAGCTGATAGATTTAGATGGCCATGGGTCTCGACGGATGGCTTGGGATGCAATCTGATTTCTTTCACTGAAGTGAGCTGAAAATCAACCTCTCCGACCTCACTGTCCACAATCCGCAAGTTACTGCCATTGCGAGATTTTACCGTACGCCCAACCAAGCGCAATCCATCCTCCAACTTGAGAATAATCGGAGCGTCCGTTATAAGAGACTGGATTTGTGTCCAAGGTATTTTTATCTCAGGATCATACGTTGTTTTTATTATGAGGATACCCATTTCCATTTTTTTTATTTTCCCAGTTAGTCGATCACCATTTTTTATAACAACTGTATCTGCAACACTAAAATTACTAACAAAAAAGATTAACGCATATATAAACCCATAATATTTCACCTGCCCTCCCTTGAATGACCTTTAATCACCATCCTGGCATTTTTCAGAAAAAAAGAAAACTAAAGAGCTGGATGATTGATTTATGATAGGTAACAGCTAAATCCCGATAGAGCTATAAGTGACATGCACTCCTCCACCCCAATAAAATATAAAAACATTTAAGCTTAAATCCAACTCATTTAGTTATCAATAAGCCCTGAAAATTTCTATTAATAAAATTATTTAAAAACACGGCCAGGGTTTTCTTGGTGATTTAAGTGTTTTAAAAAACTTCTTGAAAATAACGAGAAATTCTAACCGAATAGTCTAGACTTAAAGGATTAATCAATCATGACGCCTCAGTATTACCGGGCCAAGCTCATGGAAATGATTTTAATTTTCTAAAAAATCCTACGCCCAATCTGCGATTATCGTCTCAAATCCATTTTATAGACGACACGCTGATCTCCCCAATAAATTCTCCCTATACTTGCTCGGCAATCCGCCCCAGAGCGCCTTCGTCGGGTGGTGCAACAGTATCTATCGCAACGGTATGCTCAACGCCTAGCCGTTTATCACGCCTGGATCAGGCTCGCGAGGAAACAAAGCGCTGACTCGAGGCATACAACACCGTGGACATACCTACCAGGACAATACGGCAATCATCGGATCCAGGGGTGCAATGCGCGGGGCATTCAGCGCGGGATTGACCGAAAACGGTGACGGATGAATCGAAATGATCCAGAGCCTCAACCAAAAGGTGTGGGCATGCAACAACGAACCGCTGCAAAAATTGCCAGACGCATCATGGAACGGTACCCGGAGCGCTTTGTGCAGCTCTTTTTTCGGATCAGCCTAACAACGTCCGCCAGATATAACCGAGATCGCGCAGAAAGCTGTACTGCTCGACGTACTCCCGATTGAGCCGGACCTTGTCGGGGTAGATCACCTCGCGGTTATAGCGCTCAGGGTCGTCTTGCTCCGCCAGCAACCGCTCCTCATCTCGGTATTTGAGCGTGGCCGGGCCGGTAATCCCAGGCCGCACAGTGAGGATAAGCCGGTCCTCCCCAACCAGGGCGTCGGCATAGCCAGGCACGTCCGGGCGTGGCCCGACGAAGCTCATATCGCCTTTGAGCACGTTAATGAGCTGAGGAAGTTCATCGAGCTTGGCCCGACGGAGGAGATGCCCTAGCGGCGTGATACGCGCATCGCTAGAAGTCGTCACGGTAGTATCCACGGCTGGGTCCGCACGCATCGTGCGCAGCTTGATGACCCGAAAAAGCCGGCCGTAGCGACCCACCCGCTCCTGGACGAAGAGCCCACTGGCACCGGTATCCCAGCGCGCCGCCAGCCACGCTAGCGCAATGAGCCAAAACGTCAGCGCCAGGCCGACGCTCGCCCCCACGACATCAAAGCCGCGCTTGAGCGCCGTCTCCCTTCGCGAAAGCCTTAAAGGCTCACAGCCGTACACGCCTCCACCGCCATCAAGCTATTCATGCATACCCAAGCCGCCGCTGCGTGCCCTCGATCAGTGGCAAAATCTGCCGCGTCAACGCCTCGCCCAGTTCCTCCCGTCCTTTGCCCACGCTGCGAGCCGACACGCCGGCCACTGCATCCGCTAGCGTCCGCTCCGACGCCTCTAGGCTTAGAAACTCGACAATCCGGCGCAGATCCGCCTGCGGCGAGCGCACGAACGTTTCATAGTTCACCGCGTAGACTTTGCCTTCGGACATGGAAGCGAATGCCGCCTCGGCTCGCTCCACGCAATGCTTCCACTGCAACGCGCAGACCTCTTCCAATGTGTACTGGACAAGCAACGCCTCCATCCCGCCGAGCCTCGGCCCCCAGAACGCCAGGCGCTGCTCGGGTGAGATCAGTCGATAGATCTGATTCCAAAGATAACGGCCGACATAATACGGTAGATCTGATGGCGGCACGAACCGCGCTTTCTGCAGCAGATACGGAATATCCAATGAAGCTTTCCAGCGCTTCAGCGCCGAGCCGACCGCATCTAGGCCGTCACGACGGATAAATACGTAACGGGCATCGGGCACGATGCGATCCACGAAACCGACCCGCAGTGAATTGGCGCAGGTCTTCTCCACCACTGTCTGCGCGTTGTACCGCCGCCCTATCCAACCGAACTGCCGGCGGATGTAGCGCTGGATCATCGGAGTGGCCATAGCCGGCGTGAATTCATCCGACGGATACCGGACATTGCCGTGGCGCCAAATGTAGTTGATCTCATCGCACGGCCAGCTCGCCACGCCAGGAATCCGAGTCAAGACATCGCGCAGCATATTGGTGCCTGAGCGGGGCGCGCCGATAATAATTACGACTTCCCATCCATGTCGACCAGCGTGAGCGTTTACGTTCAAATCTCCACACCCACTGCACTATATGTATCGATGTAACACTGGGTTATGGTTTTGATATCGAAATCGCCCTCCACCAACAGCCGTGCTCTACGCCCCATCGCACGGCGTCGCTCTGGATTGGCGAGTAAATCCTCAATCCTTTGCGTTAGCGCCGCTACGTTCTTCGCTGGAACGAGATAGCCGGTCTCGCCATCACGCACGGCCTCTCGCGTCCCCGGCACATCGGCCGCCACGGTCGGCACCCCACACGCCGCCGCTTCAAGCACTACTCGGGGAACACCTTCTCGGTACGAAGGCAGCACGAAAATATCCGCCCCTCGGAGCAGGCTGTCGATCTGCCTAACGTATCCTGCAAACGTTACGGCACCGGATCGGCATTGTTCCTCCAGCCAATTCATTGGCACGGCATCCGGATGGATCGGATCCTCTTCACCGGCCAGAACGAATTCCACATCCGGACGGCACGCTTTAAGCCGTATTGCGGCCTCTACGAACTCGCGAACCCCTTTCTGCCAGATCAGTCGTCCGACCATAAGGACCTTTGCACCAGAACGCGCACTGGAGTCGAATTCGCTCATACAAAAGCGGCCAGTGTCGACACCGGAACCAACGATCAACCGCGTATCCGACCGTCGCACCCACCGCCGTGTGACGAATAACTCCAGGTCATCCCGATTCTGAAAAACCGTCGTATCAGCATTGCGCAACGCCAAACGGTAACCGGCCGCCGCCAATGAACGCACTACTCCCCCATTCACAAAGGCATGCCCCAAACCGGTAACCGTATTAATCGTTACTGGTTTCGGCTGCGTTCCTTGCGCCGCAATGGAACCGAAAATGATCGGTTTTGCATGAAAGTGGTGCACCAGCCTAGGTTCCCACTTGCGATAGATCGTGTGCAGACGCCGGAATGCGACCGCATCGCGTGCAATAGAAAAGCCCCCGCGAGAAAAATCTACGGGCTCAAGAATCGCCCCGTCGTCACAAAGCGCGTGGCTGTACTCATCGTCGGCGGTAGCAATAACCACCCTCCAGCCACGATCGAGGAACCGACGAATCAAAAACCGCCGTGAACTGCTCAGTGCAAAGCCGCGGTTCGCGACAAGGATGACGCATCGATCCTGCATGTAATGGAACTCTCTTCCTCAAGCCACGCCTGAAACATCAGCACATCCCATAGATAGTAATGCCAGCGGCGCTGGCCGGATACATGCTCGTTCCACATCCGCCGAATGGGGGCCGGGTCAAAAAAACCCTCATGCCGCAAGCGATTCTCGTCGAGAAGATCCTCCGCCCACTCCCGCAGCGGGCCGCGCAGCCAGTGCTCGATAGGCACACCGAAACCCATCTTGGGCCGGTCCATTAGCTCACGGGGCACGTAACGGTAAAGAACCTCGCGCAGAAGCCACTTCCCTTGCCCACCCCGGTATTTAAGCGCTGTCGGTACGCGCCAGGCGAACTCAACCACCCGGTGATCAAGCAACGGAACTCGTGCTTCCAAACTGACCGCCATGCTAGCCCGATCCACCTTGGTGAGAATGTCATCGGGCAAATAGGTCATGGCATCGAGGTACATCATCCGCTCGCGCAAGCCAGGCAAATTAGGATATTGCGCACTATTGCCAAGCAGAGTCTCCGGCTCCCGGCTGCCAATGACTATTTCAGCGGGACTTTTCCAGTGGGAAACCAAATTACGGTAAAAAGCCTCACCATTTTGATGGCCAAGCACCTCAGCCAATTTCGGTAAACGGTCACCTAAATGCGGGATCTGAAGTCTCCGCGGCAGCAGGCCCATTACCTGCTCTAATCGCCCGACAGGAATTCGAGCCAGAATAAAGCTCAAAATTTTTCTAATACCAGCCGGCAAATAGCTAAATTTGCACCAGATCCGGTACCCCAGCACATAGCGATTATAACCGCAAAACAGCTCGTCACCCCCGTCCCCCGAAAGACTTACCGTGACCTGTTGCCGCGCCAATCGGCTAACTAAATAAGTGGGAATCTGCGAGGAATCCGAAAAAGGCTCATCCCAGATAGTAGGTAGTTCAGGGATTACAGCCATTGCCTCTGTCGGAGTAACGTAAAGCTCCGTATGGTCGGTCCCAAGATGGTCGGCCACCGCCTTAGCGTGTTTTGCCTCGTTATAGTCCGTCTCATGGAAACCGATAGTGAAGGTCTTCACCGGCCGGGTAGATTGGGCCTGCATCTGAGCTACCACCATCGTCGAATCATACCCTCCGGACAGGAACGCCCCGAGCGGCACGTCTGCGGCCATGCGCCGCCCCACAGCGTCGCGTAGCAGCCCATCCAGCTCATCCGCCAACATCTGAGAATCGCCGGCATCGGCACTCGCGGCTACGCCAGTTTCGGCCACCGCCGCCAAATTCCAATAGCATTGTGGTTCACCTATATCCGCTCCGTTATTACCGACCACCACGAAATGCGCCGGTGGCAATTTACAGATACCCTGATAGATACTCCACGGGGCAGGAATATAATTATGGCGCAGATAAAGAGTAAGCGCATTGCGATTCACCACGCCCTGCCATTGCGGATGCACTGTCAGAGCCTTCAATTCGGACCCGAATAGGAAGGTGGAGCGGCTGCGACCATAGTAAAGGGGCTTCTCTCCCATCCGATCCCGAGCGAGGCAAAGCTGACGCGTCCCACGATCCCACAAAGCAAAGGCAAACATGCCGTTTGCCCGCTCAAGCGTTCCGATTATCCCCCAATGTCGCAGGGCCGCTAGCAAAGTCTCAGTATCCGACTGACCGCGCCAGTTGAAGTGGCCACCCTCTCGCTCAAGTTCCGCCCGAAGATTCAAATGATTGTAGATTTCACCGTTATAGGCGAGCGTGAGGCGCCCACAGGGTGAAGTCATCGGCTGATGCCCGGCCGGAGAGAGATCGATGATCGACAGCCGCCGGTGCCCTAGTGCCACACCAAGCTCTGCATCTGCCCAAGTCCCTACATCGTCCGGCCCTCGATAAGCTAAGCGGTCAGCCATCGCTTGGACCATCTCCGATTGACCTTCTAATTTAGCCTCCGCCCAAAAGCCGACCACCCCGCACATTGATTCAATACACCCTTATGTTTCCAGCTTTCCTAAACAGAAATTCATTACAGCCGTGCCGGCCATCGACTGTCCTCATTTTCTCCAAGACAAACCCACGCGCCCGAAAAAACGCCAAGATCGCCTCCGGCCTAGCAACTTCGAAAGGATAGCCACCCAACCAATCGAGAATATCGCGCCATGGATCCATCCCTCGAGGGCGTCTCTTAGTTTTTAAGAACAGTCTGCGTACAGACTGACGAAATAAAAAATATGGCGCATGCGTTAACACAACAACTATTTGACCAGCGAACCCTTTATTATAAAGTCTTTTTATCTTCTTCCAATACTCTGAAAGCCAACGCTGATCATTATAGATAGCAATAAAAAGTTGCCCATTTTTAGAAACTAACAAGCCAACATTATTCAACGCCTGCCACATATTTCCTGTGTGATGAAGGACCCCCCAAGAGTATACTAAATCAAAAACCCCGAGTGATTCCAAATAACTATTATCAAGCACATCTCCTTTCTGTATTCGCCAGTTATCGTCTAAAATCCAATACCTCCGCTTGAGTTCTTGGGCACATTCCATTGATGCAGAGTCATAATCAAACGAATGAACCGAAGCCCCTAAATTACGCGCGACCAATGAAAATAACCCGCTACCTGAACCCACATCTAAAAATCGCTTACCTTTCAGATCGGAAACTTCCAGCATATTCCGCAAGCTACCCTCAGCAGAGGCGATCCGATCATCATCTAATAGATTAATAAAACGCTGCCAATTCTTACCAAATGCAAAGCGTGCTTCAAGTTCCGCTATCTCTTTTTCAGTTTGCACTGCACCCACCTAAGAGTTCACGCCTTATTAGTTAACTTTTTATATAAAGCTACATATTGATCTACCACTGCCGGAAGAGAGTAATTTGACTCGATTCGCGCGCGCGCCGCCGCGCCTAGCGCATGACGCTCCTTAGGGGGCATCACTATAATTCTCTCTAGAGCAGCCGCAAGAACCTCCTCATCCCGAGGTCGCACCATGATTCCTGTGTCGCCGATAATATCCCTACTGTCGCCGACATCCGTCGCGACACAGGGCACTCCTGTTGCCATAGCTTCACCCAGCACATTCGGGAAGGCTTCAGACCAAGAACTTTGGCAAAACACATCCATTGCTGCCATGAGTTCACCTATGTCTTGACGCTCACCAAGTAAGTGTAGGCGCCTTGCTGGAATATTTGAAACCAATGGAAACAAAGCTTTATTTTCTTTAATTACTTCTCGACCAGTCATCAAAAAATGTACATTATTATATTTTTTTACCAATAATGCTGCTGCTCGCAAAAAATTAGCGTGATCTTTCATAGGATGAAAACGTGCAACATGCCCCACCACAATCACATTTCTCAAAATCCCAAGCTGGTCGCGAATAGCTTGGCTTTTACTCCCTGAAACCCCGAATTTTCGCAACTCAAATCCATTTGGAATAACCTGCCCAGAAGAACTACAAAACCCGAACGCCTCATGCTGATTCCTGGAGATCCGACTATTGTACAAAATCGTTTCAGGTGTGTTAGAAAGCCAGCATGTTACCCGAATAATCTGCCGAGTAATCGGCTTTTCAAACTCTAAACCGTACAAAGATTGTCGAATATTCCACACAAGCGCTGGCTTACCTGGAGCCAAATACCGACCCAGCCATGCCATACCATTCCCGTGATACATCCAGCCTTGGATCACATCCGGCTGAAAATTCCTTATCAATCTTCGCAATTCTCTAAGGGCAGCCAACGGTATCGACTTCCGCCGTATACCAAGAGTGCTCACATGAACATTCAGTTTTCGAATATAAGAACCAAATACACCCTCATCAGATAGCGAAATAACCTTATTATTAAAGTGTTTATCTAAACCGCCCCAAAGGAGTTTATACAACATCCGCTCTGCACCACCGGCACCCAACCCTGTAATAATGTGCAGAATTTTCATTTTAGCCTAACAACATTAGCATATTTATTTTTTATTTTAGGCGAACCGGAGATAATGTATTTTTTCGTATTGATTGAATACTCATAATAATCACCCCCCAAAAAATAGTCAAAAAAAGCGCTAACCACCAATGAAACCGTTCATTCAACACAAACTCAATCATTCCATGCCGAAGCAAATAAACCAAACCAATCACAACCCACAAATAAACCAGCCAGCCAGTCGCTGTTTTCAGCTTAGGGGAAAAAACACAATGCGCAATTTTTAATAACATTCCAAAAAAAACACTTCCAACAATCAAGCCAAAAATTCCTCCGCTCATATATAAATAACCATGAAATCCAGGAGGCTCAGCTGCTGTTTTTCCAAGACTAATTCCTTTCAGCATTTCAGTAGTTATCTCAGCAACAGACGTAACATCAAACCATGAGACCAAACGGCTTGGTATAAGATAAAATGGCAAAAAAACAACGTCCTTAAAAGCCCATAAAATTGGTTCATTAGCGTGCATCCCAACCCAATGCATATATGCATCAGCCACGGGCCTAAATGCATTGGCATATATAGACAGCAATGATCCAGCACGCTCTTTCAGGTATTGATTAAATGCAAAATCTCTAAACCCAAAACTTAAGGCATCCCAAAATGCCAAAAACACAAATCCTATAAAAAATAATAAGACAGCACTTTTAAAATGCCAACGTTTTTCCAGATTCCCCCAAAGAAAAAATAATACAACAATTGGAAAAGCCAGGGCGCGGCGCCCCCCTAGGATTAGCCCAGGAAGGAACATCAGCACAGTCACGGCGATGATAAATATTACTCTTAAAAACCTCCCTTTAATGAACCTTGTGCCAAAATAATTTCGATTGTTCCAAGAAATTGCCACTAGCAATAAAGCCGCGGCCGTCCAAGCAGGAATAAGATGTTTTAGAAAAATATAATCAGCATTTATCTTAACTATGCCTTGCCGAATAAAAACAGCCTCTTGGATAGAGAATAAAAAGCCGCCTGCTGCTTTTACATAATAAATAAAAGCAATGGAACCAATGAAAAATAAACTGGTTACCACAAGCGCCCAAACCACTCGGGGAAACGGCTTTGAACCAAAAGATGTTTTTAGTGAAGGGGTCATAAAATAGCCAAAAACTATCAGAATATAGCTGACCAATATCCAAAGAGCTTCACCAAGCCCTCCAGGACCGATTTTTTCATAAATCCAAGTTTGTCGAACAAAATATTCTCCACCAATAATCACATGAAGAGGAGCTATCACAAAATATAAAAAATAGCATGCATTAAAAAGAAAAAAGCCATCATAAGGTATGTTTCTTTTTCGAAAACACTCTATGCTTATTATAAAAATGCCCAATATGGAATAAGCGAAAATCAAAATAAATGTACTCATCTATTCCTATGCTAAATAGTCTGTTCAGTTTTGTACAATAATCGCTCGATAGAGAATTTTTCAAAAATACGCTCTCTCAAGCAACCAGATAGCAAACATTTTTTATCTTGTAAAATACAAATAATAGCTTTAGCCATCTCTTCAACATTGCCCGGTTTGACTATTTTACCGGTCTGCCCAACAATGTAAGATGAGTCCCCAACATCAGTGACTACACAAGGAGTGCCGCAGGCCATAGCCTCACCCACGACATTAGAAAAACCTTCCCCATAAGAAGATGAAGAAACTACCACATCTAATGCACTGTATATGGCAGGCATATCAGTGCGATTATCGAACCAAAAAACTTTTTCACTTAGACCAAGATGGCGTGCCTGTTGAAGTATTTTCTGTTTGTATTCAGAATGGCCATCGCCAATACAGACAAACCGGCATCTAGAGAAAATATCGACAATTTGAGCAGCGGATTGTAGAAAAATATCATGTCCTTTCATAGGATCCATGCGCGCTATTATTCCAACGAGAGGCGTCGAAGTATCTACTCCAATTTCGGCGCGAAAATGGGCCGCCAACCCCGGCTGAGGCTGGAATACTTCGGTGTCGATGCCATTAGGGATAACAACGCCACGCTTGGGCCGATAACCATACTGCTGTGCGCACCGCAGGCCAGTACGGGAATTAGCGATCATCAGCGGAACGGTAGGGGAAACCCAGGCACAGAGTCGATCCGGTATCAGACGTTTCCAGTTAAGCCGCATATTCGATGCCCGGTAACCCCAGACGAGTTTGGGCCTTAATGCACCACTGGTAGCCAACCAGGCGAATAGGTTACTTAAATGCAGCATGCTGTAGAGTCGATCTGGCCGCTCTCGCTTGAGCAAACATCGCAGCCGAAGGGGGGAAGCAGCCAGCTGGATGACACGCCTAGCTAGGCTGCGCCCACGAGTTGGATTAAGAGACAGCAAGGTCAGATTGGGAACGTCGGCCAGCGTCCTAGAGTAGCCTCCTGGGAAAACCGTAATGAGCCAGACGCTGTGTCCGCGAGCCGCAAGCCCTTCCGCCAGAAGAACCACCTGCCGCTCAGCACCGCCAGTATCCAGACTCCCGATAAAGAAGGCGATACGCATCACTTAGCGTCCCTGCTGTAACCATATTGCCGAGCTTTGCTACCAGCGATCCACCAAAAGATACCCCGTTGAGCTTCAGTGAGATGCTCTTGCCAAGCCATGTCCGCCCGCAGCCGTATAACGCCCCCCATGCGCACACGATTGCCAGAAATAGTATGGCCCACAGCGATGCTGCTACCCTCAGCAAGGGAGTTGGCCATGGAGGAGTAATCGAGCCCACTTATCCGACCGATACGTTCCAGCGCCTCCTGTGGTGCGGTCACGAAGTCCTCATAGCGCAAGCACATACTACAATTACGTGGCACTTCCCTGATGACGATTTCCGCCAAGCGATTAACAACTCGCCACATCAAGGCGGTACGCCAAATGGGTTTTGCCCGCAGATCATTCTGCACACCCTTCTTCGGGTCCTTTTGATAGGCTTTCGCTAAAGACCAAGCCACTCCTCGCCCATCGCGGACCAAATGGATGAGACGCAGATCAATCCCTTCCACTCGACTCAGCGCCATAGCCCGCACGGGATTTTTCGAAGAATCGACAATGGTCCTCCTGCCACTGATCGTTGCGATGGCCTCATACAAAGTGCGCACACCGGCTGCGTATTCCTGAAATGCCTTGGAATACTGGAGTTTTTCTAGGTATAGTCGCGGCAAAGCGCGGCGAGCCTCAAACTGCACTTGCAAAGTCGGCCAATCCGTTGCGGTGGTAACACACGGGCGCCGCACAGCCCACTCGGCACGAACTCTCCGCCAAAAATCACATTCTCTTGCAACTACGCCACACGCGCAGTATTCAAAGGGATTAGCCCACACCCGGGTGACATTAACGAGTTCACCCACGCTCTCCACATTGGGGTGGTTTCCTAGTACTGCGTCCAGCACTGTTGAACCACTACGCCCAAACCCCATTATGAATACAGTTTTTATCCTGTCAGGCGATTTCATGCAGTTATCTTTCGAAGGATCACTACTGCATCTGGAGATGTCCAGCGATTATTAGGCACAATCCACTGGCCAATTTTTTCGATCAGCCAGAGCGGCGCTCGCATCAACGGATAGAAATTACTGTAACGAGTACGTACTAACTCATACAGCCCAGCAGCCCAGAACCCAATCCGACCTACATAGCCACTAAAGACTATCTCACCATCACCCGCCCGTTGCACGGCATCTTCGAGATCTTCCAGTGACATTTTGTTATGCTGATTCCATTTATTGCGATCAACTTTTTTCATTATCCAGCCTTGGAATCCTGCATGGTTAGGTATCGATATGATAACTAATCCCCCAGGTCGCGTCACTGCAATATGTTTTTCAACTGCATCTTTTGAATCATCAAAATGCTCAACAAAACCAAAGCTCACCGTAAGATCCCAGCCTTCAGCCGTCGGCGCTTCACTCAGTTTCAGTTCAAAAAAATCCCTATTCAGAATTACTCCTGGAACACCTTCAGCCTTTAATAGGCTAACTGCTTTTTTAGCAGAGGATTCAACATACTCAACGCCCCACGGAGTGTAGCCGAAATATTCATAAAAATACCGAAGATAAGTGCCTGGATACGCTCCCACCTCTAGCATCGTGCCTTTTTCCACTCTTGGAATATACTTTTTAAATAATTTGTGTCGCTCACGGAACATGGGCTGCCATGGATTAAAGGATAATCTCGCTTTATCCTGCTTTGATCGGCGCTCTTCCCATTGTTGTTTAGTGCTTAATTTCATTGATTTCTCAGATAGAAATTCCAAATCTAAAACAAAGTTTTCTGCAACCTCATAAAATTAATTACTTACCGAAACTAATTTAAATAAGGGCATTGCAGATGCCTCAATATCCAGACGGAACAATACAAATCGATGTAAAACAGCATGCGACACAACCAAAGCTATAGCTGTAGAAAAGGCTGCGCCATTTATCCCAAATTGCGGAATAAGAATAAAATTTAGAGCAATATTCAACCCTGCCGCAAAGGCCACACCAACAGCGGTTTCTTTCTCATAACCAGTCATCTGAAGCACCAGCCCAACAGGCCCGAGCGTTGCGCTGGCAAATCTTCCTAATGCCAGGATAACCAAGGCTACATAAGCGGTTCCGAAGGCTGCACCAAAAAGCAGTATGAGCAATTGATCTCCAAAAAAAATAAAAAAAACAAGCAGTGGCACGGTTGCCAAAAAAACGACCTGAGCACTGATCTTGATAATTTTTTGTAAACGTTGCTTATCATCCTGCGCATGGAAACGTGATACGTAAGGCGCGATCAACATATGCGCGATTTGCAAACCGAGTCCAATCAAAAGCGATACTTGCACTACGGCTCGATAGACCCCGACTTCTTGGTCGGTTCCAAGAAGGCCGAGCATGAGAATATCAGTATAACCGACAATGAGCTGCAGCCCGGAAACAAGAGCCAGTGGTACCGCTGCGTTTATCCACTGGCGAGACTCGTACACAGGCATCGGGCTATCCATCATCTCTATAGGACGCGAATGCATCAATAAGGCCGCGCCGATTATAAAAGCTATAATCGCTGCAACAACTTGGACGCCCATTGCGATGGCAGGTGTCAAGCTAAAACCAGGAAGGACCAACACAGATAAGAATATAAAAACAATAAAAATTCCCGGGCGGATGATATTTTCCGGTAATTGGCCCATAACCACCCGACGCAACCCACGCAATGCAGCGCCACGCAAATTTCCTAGGGCAACGAGCGGAACCAGCACAATCCCGAATAGAAGTGTAGACGATTTCTCCTGGCTAATTCCTCGGTCCATAAACGCAACAATAATTGCGGTAATAACGGCGATTACCAAAGTGAAAAGTAAAACACCTATAGTACTCCAGCGCCATACTCCGCGCATGAGACCCCAATCCCCCTTCGCCTGCGCTTTGGCCGTCTCCCGGACCACGAGTTGCGGCAAGCCGAGTTGGGTGGGAATTGCCAATACCATCATCAAGGCGTAGGCGAAAGAATACACACCAAATCCTGCCGCCCCCAGAGTCCGCGCAAGGACAACCGAGACCATAAACGCCAGCGCAGTCTGGCCGATCTTGACACCCACACTCCCCATCCCGCCGCGGAGGAGCTGCGCACGTAGGCCATCACCACGCGTAAGATGGTATAGGCGCTGCAGACTCATTAGAAACAGCGGCTTGCTGACGCCCACCCCTAACTCCGCTGCAAAGCGTGTATTAGGCAACTACTCATTTGACACGCTACCTTTCTAAACCAAGCACCTGACTGCGGTTTAAGCGTTTCTGCCACGTGCGGCTGCTAAGTAGGTCTTTGTCTCCCCTACTGATCGGCGGCCAGAACCCGGCTGCGGTGGCTTTTCTTATTGGATATTGGACTCTGCGCCGGCATCTAATGATTATTGATCTCCTTGCTGATGCAATGGGGCATCACCGAGTTCGGCACGCAACACCTCGATCTCCTGAAGCAATGCCTGGCGCTCCTGCTCCTTGCGCCTTAAAAAGCGCAGCGCAAGCGCCGCCTTCTCCGAGAGCCCACGTGGAGTCAACTTGTAGAGATAGGCACGCTTGCTCCGACTATTGCGAAAGTTCGCCGCCTTTACCAAGCCCCGCTCGATCAGCGCCTGCACGCAGTAGTTGACTCGCCCGAGACTGATCCCGAGCGCGGCGGCCAACTCACGCTGTGTCATATCCGGCTTTTGCTCCAGGTGACGCAGCACCTGGAAGCGTAGATCCTCAGAGCGCATGATTTGGTCTTCCGCGTCGGCTGTTACCAACATCGTCACCTCTGTGAGGCGGCGCATGGAACGCTTTATGTGTTCAATTCATGAACAAAGATTATTTAAACCACAACCGGAGACCCACGACAAGGGGTGTAGTCAAGGTTCGATGGATTCGGCAAGCCGAGGGGAATTCGTCCGGCGCAATAGCGAAGCGCATTATGTCCTACGGGTGCTGCCCAGTAACGGCCGAGCCCCTTGTTTTAACGCTTCGAGCACGACGATCGCCACCATGCCTGACGGTAGGTACTGCGACGTAAACGGCCATATCCACGCACAGCTGGACCGCGCAGGTCAAATCGCCGGTGACGATGTCTTGCCGATCAATGTCCTTACCCAGTTCATCAGCTGCGTCGGCTCGCTTTTCCTCTATGCGGCGGACACAACAGCGCAAAGGTTCAAGCTTCTCCTGCAATATCAACGTATCCATGCGTCTCTGCGTTGCCGTAACAGTCTTTCCCGATAAGGGAGGGAATCGGCGCTGTCCGCGAGCATTCGCGACAGCAAACAGACATAAGCGGCCTTGTCCCGACACAGCAGCCACCTTCTACCAAGCAACGCCGAGCGCATGATCGGCACGCCGGCCGAACGCAGATCCACCAGATCTACGGGGCAAGCGCTCGTTCAGGCGAGCAACTACTCGATCAGACGCATCTCGCGCTCCTGGCTGAGAGGCTTATCGGCCAGCACGGCAACATCGTAGTGTTACAGAACGCATTGCTGAGTATCCCGAGCCCGGCTTCGCTATCCCTTACTCGCGCTTTCATTGCCCCGCAACAACACCGTGGCAAATTCTCTGAAATCGTTGAGGTGTTGTTCAATAATGGCGCGCAGAATGCCCAAATCCATAGCTTGATAGTTGTGGATGGCAATATTGCGAAATCCAACCATCCTTTTCATGCGCTCGGCCAGAAGCGGGTCGATTACAGTTGCCCGATACAGTAGTTCGAAGGCATCTCGGCTGGTCTGCGGAATACCGAGGCGCTTTATGCGAACCACATGCATCGCCAAATCAATGCTCGCCTCACAAGCCCGCAACAGATTCAGTACGATGGCGTCTTGTCGGGTAAAGTTGGTCTCCAACTCGGCCGCATGGCCCACATATTCCTCGCTCACCCTGGCTAGACATCGCTCGATGTTGGCGACCTTGTTGAGGATAATGTCATCGACCATGGATCGTCCCCCGTTCGCGGATATCCGCCAAAATACCGGCACGCTCCTCATTGAGCCGTGCATAGTCGGCAAACACAAAATCCTCGAAGACTCCGACCTCCCTCTCCCCACACCGATAGAGACACTGCCCCGAGCCGATCACCTGCATACGCATCACGGTGCTCGCTGTGCGAAGATCCACCAGATCGACATCGCGGTTAATCGCCGCGGCCAGAGTCTGGGCAAGATCGTAACGCTCCACAGTTGCCAGTGGCCGATCCGCCAGTATCGCAATATCGATATCGCTCTTCCGGGTGGCGTCACCGCGGGCCTGTGAGCCGAAGAGATAAACGGCGCGCAGCTCCGAGATAGCCTGCTTCAGTGTATCGAGGAGGGTTTTATGATCCATCGGTGCCTCGCATGACGCGGCAGGTGAATTTGCTTGGACACCATACCGAAGGATCTACCGCAACAACACATTCCCGGCAGCTTTGCAACGCCTCGGCGATCGCCGATCCGCCAGGCGACTCAAAGCGGCGGGCCAATGGCCGTTTATTCGGCGCAACACGCTGCGCTATCACGGCCTACGATCGCTGACCAAACGGAAAGGCTGATTGAAAAATGCCACCTCGCTGACCGTAAGGCATGCACGTAGCCGGCGACTGAAACGCTCCGCCCCCCGACGGTTCAGGTGATCGGCATCCCTGTAATAAGCGACGGTCGCCGCTTCCGCCTCGCTCCACAAACCCTCAAGGAAAACGACACAGGCGGATGCGCGCCATCGCGCAACACGGCCTCGGATCACTTTTTTCCAGTCCTTGAGATCCGGGCGACGCCGCAGAAATGCGTCACGATAAGCGGCGGAAACCGGCGACTCTACCAAAACAAGGCAGGCATCCATCCGCTCGGCTGTCGCCACCAGGCGGTCCAGCGCGCCAAGGCCGATCCGTCGGAACCGCGCGGTAGTATCCGGTCGGGCCATTCGGCTCAGAACGCGCACCAGACGATGCGCCACCCACTTCGGATCGAAGGGCGCCACCATCGCTTCGCGAAACCGGGGCGCCGGCGCGTGGGGGCTTGCCCAGAGCCGGCTCGGCTCATGGAGCAACGTCCATAGCGGCCCACGCCAGTTGTCCGGTCGTGCAATATGGGCGATCGAGCCAAGCAGAAATCGCTCGGCTTTGTCGGGGAAATACATTGCCAGTGCACGACCGAAATCGTGCCTTATCAAGACCGCATCCAAACGCATCAACGCTGTTGGGAAAGATTCGGGCGTGAGTATCAATTCACCAATCGAAATAGGGCGAAGAATCAGCTTTGCCGAGTCGGCCTGCGAGGCGAAAAAGGACAGCGCCGTCGCACTGCCTGCGATCACCTGCCCACTGGCCCAGAGCTCGAGCACCGGACGCCCTAGAATCCCGGGTAGAAGCGCTCCGGCATGCGAGGTCCCCAGCGTTACAATCTGTGCATCCCGGGCGTCCTGATCGAAGGAATCATCGCGATTGTACCAACGCTCCGACAAGGGAAACGGCGAGAGTCGCAGACCGACCCGGCCCACACCATCCAGCACCACCAGCCCGAGCAGGACAACCCCCAGTGCTCGCAGCAGCAGACGCAGGGCACGGCGGCGCTCAGAAATCGAAGTAAAGAAAGCCATCCGCGCCTCTCTCCCCGAACGCAAGCACGAATCCGATCGCGCAATACGCCACGGCCACACGGTGCCAGGAAAGCGCCAATTGCAAGCGTGCGATGACCCGATCGACACCGCCCAGATACGTAATCAACAACTCGGCAATCGCCCAAAGCCCGAGCACGCCCAGGAAAAGACGTCCATGAAGCTGAGTACTCAACGGCAGCGCGCCCCAGAAACGCTCCGCCGTCCAGATACGCTCGAGGATACGGCCGGCGCCCGCCATATCGCTGGCCACGAACAACACGCCGCTTATATTCAAAATGAGCTGAACGCGCAGCCAGCGAAACGCGTCCATAAGCCGAGTTCTCGGCCATTGCCAACCGCGGCGTGCAGCTACCCGCTCGCCTACGATCGACATACCGTTTAAAACGCCAAAGCCAACGAAAGGCAGTGTGGGGCCGTGCCATAAACCCATTAGGGCAAACGTAAAGACCAGAACCAGATACCGGTACCACCGCGCCCGTGCGAGAGCGGCGAGCGGCCGAAAAAAATAATCCATCAACCAACTCGACAGACTGATATGCCAGCGTTGGAAGAATTCTGCCTGGCTGCGGGCCAGGAACGGCCGGTCGAAATTGCGCATCAACTCAACGCCAAACAGCCGAGCGGATCCGCGTGCAATGTCCGTATACGCGGAAATATCGAGACAGACCGCCACAACAACCAAACTGCCAAAAATAAACGCCTGGTAGCCAGCTAAATTTTCAGGGGAGGCAAGCCAATCCCGTATCAGCACGAATAACCGGTCGGTCAGCACAAGCTTTTTTGCCAAGCCGAAGAGGATAAGAAAGGCGCCCGCCTCTATATCGGTAGCGATTATCGGCTTGCATGCGCGCAACTGGGGCAAGAGACGATCCGGACGCTCGATGGGCCCGGCGACGAGTTGCGGGAAAAACGCTACGTAAAGCGCAAAATAACCGAAATGCCGTTCCGGCGAAACCGTCCCGCGATAGACATCGATGGTGTAGCCCATCGACTGCAGGGTGTAATAAGAAATTCCTAGCGGGAGCAGAATCGTTTGCGCATCATGCGTGATGAGGCTGCCGCGTGCCTCCAACCAAAACCAGTGTTCGACAAAAGCGCTCAGATACTTGAAAAAGACCAGGACGGCTAGATTGGTTGCAATACTGAGACCCAACCAGACTCGCTTCGAGCTCTGCGATTGCACCTCGCCAATGCGGTTTGCACAGAAATAATCAATGCTGATCGAGACCAGCAACAACAGGACGTAACTCCACCGGCCGTACGCATAAAAAAAAAGCTGGAAAGAAGCAGCAAAAGCCAGCGTTTATCCGCTCGCAAAAATAACGCGACAACCAAAACAGCGCAGAGATATAGATAATATGGATAATCTGTAAAATACATCGAATTGGATCAATTCAAGAAAAAAAGCTCATGATAAATTTCATGAGCGTATAAATACTCCCGTGCATCCTGTTCGGTTTTCAGGCGCCGCAGCTTGCTTTGGAAATAACCGGGATAGATCGTGGTATACGTCCGACAGAACTTGCAGCGAACGTCGGGATGACCACAGGATTTGTGTGTCTCCACAGACATATCGGCCCGGTAATGCCGATGGCGGCGATCATGGGCGGCCGTACAGCCGGGCGGCACCTCGTTGCCGTAAACACTGTCGCAGAAAATGCCGGGCCGGGAGAATACGAAATCAGCAAGGTCATGCGTGAACAGCACGGTCTGCGGATAGGCATCGATGGCATTTTTGATCGTTGCGCAGGCGCTGCGGTCATCCGCCGGGCGCAGGACGAGATTAATCTCGCCGTCACTGTCGTGCACATAGGCGTGGCGCCCGCCTGCCCCCGAGCTGAGGAGGTCGAGATAATCGACGGTCGGGCTGTATACCTGGAAAGTGATCTTTACGCCGCGCGCCGCGCAGTCGGCGACGACCGGCGCGATGTCGTCGATATTGGCGCGTGTGACGGTGTAATTGACGAGCACGCGCGGATCACCGGTAATATTGCGCATGACTTTGTCATAGCAGTTGCCACCGCGCCACTTCCGCGTCGCTGCCCGATGCCCCCATATCGAGACATACAGCCGGAACGGGATATCACGATGAATGGGAATCGTCGCATTGGTATGGACCATTCCCACTTGCCAGACCTCAGCGGCCGCTCGCAGGACGTCCTGGCGTAATCCTGTTTCGGCACCGGCGAGCAGCGGATAATTCACGCCGCGGGCATGCTCGGCCTCGAAAAACGGCTTGAACCGCTCGGCGGCGGGTGGAGCGGCAGGCCCCGCATAGCCGCCATCGCGGTCGAAGAACAGGCAACCCTCGCAGCGCAGGTTGCAGATCGTGCTGATCTCGTAGACCGAATCCACCCGCCGGCGGTTGCGCCGGGCCAACTCGAAGCGCCGGCGCGCCGCCGGGTCCCGGCGGACCAGATCAATCACGCTTCGCAATGGCGGTCCCCGCTCGGCATCTCCCCAGATTGGGGGCCCGTTGGAAGCCCGCCCCTGCGCTACCCGCCTCATACGATCATCAACTCCTGTCAGGATATAGGCCGTTGATACAGATAATGAAATTCAGCCCGATCGAGGGCTGCGAAACGCTGAAGGAAGCGCCCTCACCTACCGTGGTTGTCGGCCCCATCTGAGCATCAGGCGTATCCGAGTACAGGTAGAAACCCTCATGCCCCTCGTCCGCGCTGTAATGCCCTCCAGGGGTTTGTTGGTTACCGGCATTGTCCGAACACTGGACGTAATGCGCGTGCGGGGGTAAATGCTGTGCGGTCAAGGTCTGGTCTGAAGTCCCGAACTTCTCGCCCAACGTGACCGGTGAGAGCCCGGGACCGTCACCGGCATGCACGGGCACACGGCCGCGCAGATCCGGGAGGGCAAAATTCGTTCTTCCGTCACCGCCGTAGGTTGTACCCAGGATGGAGAACAGCGCACTGTTCGACGAAATAGCCAACAAGTGCCCATCGCAAAACGCCCAATTCCGCGGCGCAAAAGTCCCCGCGAACAGACGAACTTCCCCGATATACCCTTCCATCATGCGCTCCTTACTTTACTCGTTCTTCCTTGGCCCGCACCCGAGAATCACAACCCCACGAAACGCATGCCAGCGGCCATCACGGCCACCCGATCAAAATGCGCCGGTGGAACTGGGCTCGTTCACGGAATGGACAGGCGTAATGTACATCACGATCCCAAGTGGGAGACAAGCACGCTGCAACGAAAGTGAGAGAAACTCGACAAACCGGTAGGCCAATGGGACCCAAGCGCCGATCGCCGGAGCGGATGGCGCCTCCTTTTTTTGCCCATCAGGTGGGATACGCTTCATTGCTGCACCCCCAAACTGGTTGGCGGCAACCCACGCCCGCGCCAAAAGGAGAAAATCGCCGGGAACACGATCAGCACCATGACCAACGCCGAGACCACGCCACCCATCATGGGCGCGGCGATGCGCTTCATCATGTCGGCGCCGGAACCATGGCTGAGCATGATCGGGATCAGGCCAATCAGCAGCGTCAAGACGGTCATAAGCATGGGACGGATACGCTGGACCGCGCCGTCGGTGATGGCGGCGGTCAGGTCATCGCGGGCGTGGATCACTCCGGCGTCGCGGTAACGCCGCCAGGCGAGATCCAAATAGACCATCATCAGCAACCCCAACTCCGCCGCCAAGCCGGCCACGGCGATGATACCCACGACTACGGCGACCGAGAGCTTGTAGCCGAGCAGCCACAGCAGCCAGATGCTGCCGACCAACGAGAACGGCAGGCTGAGCATGACGATGGCGGTCTCGATCAGCGAACCCCGGTGCAGGAACAACATGAAGAAGATCAAGCCGATGGTCAGCGGCACCAAGATCTGCAGGCGGGCCTTGGCGCGCTGGTAATACTTGAATTGGCCGGCCCAAGCGAGGCGATAGCCGCTCGGGATATCGACCTTGTCGGCGACCACCGCCTTGGCCTGGTTCACGTAGTCGACGATACCGATGCCGGGCTGGGTGTCCACGAACACGAAGCCGGCGAGCTGGCCGTCCTCGTCGCGGATACTGGGCGGCCCGGTGGTGAAGGTGATGTCGGCCACCTGGGTGATCGGGATCTGGGCACCGTCGGCGGTGGTGATCAGAGTACGCTCCAGCGACTGGATGTCGTCACGGAAGGCACGAGCATAACGCACCAGGATATCGTAGCGCTCGCGACCCTCCACCGTTTGCGAGACCACGCGTCCGCCCATGGCGGCGACGATCACGTCCTGGATAGCGCCGACGGTCAACCCGAAGCGGGCGGCGGCCGCCCGATCCACCGTGAAGTCCAGGAAGTAGCCGCCGGTGGTGCGCTCGGCCAGAACGCTGCGGGTATCCGGTGCGGTGCGCGGATCCTCCTGCAGCGCCTGCTCGATGGCGATCCCCGTGGCTTCGATCTGTTTCAGGTCGGGACCGAGCACCTTGATGCCCAGTGACGAGCGAATGCCGGTGGCCAGCATCTCGGTGCGGGTCTGGATTGGCATCCACCACATATTGGGCATCCCGGCGAAATCCATTGCGTGGTCCATCTCGGCGATCAGCTTGTCCCAGGTCATACCCGCGCGCCATGCCTCCGCTGGCTCGAGCATGATGTTGATCTCGAACATGGACAGCGGCGCCGGGTCGGTGGCGGAGGTGGAACGGCCGAGCTTGCCGAATACCCGTTTGACCTCAGGGAACTTTTTCAGCTCGCGGTCCATCGTCTGCAACGTCCGCGTCGCTTGCTCGATCGATAGGCCGGGCAACGCCGTGGGCATATACAGGATGCTGCCCTCGTTGAGCGGCGGCATGAATTCGCGGCCGAGCTGCTGGTAGACCGGCACCGTGGCCAGCAATGCAACGATGGCCAGGACGATGACCAGCCAGCGGCCACGCACGGCTGTCCGCACCACCGGCCGGTAGGCCCATTGCAGGGCGCGGTTCAGCCGGCCCTTCTCGCCGCGGATCCTGCCGCGGATCAGCAGCACCGCCAGTGCCGGCACCAGGGTCACCGCAAGCACCGCGGCGAAGGCCATGGAATAAGTCTTGGTGAAGGCCAGCGGCTTGAACAGCCGGCCCTCGCTGCCCTGCAGCGCGAATACCGGCAGAAACGACACCGCGATGATCAGCAGTGAGAAGAAAATCGACGGGCCCACCTCCTGCATCGCCTCGATGATCACGGCGGTGCGTGATTTAGCCCGCTCCTCGGGTGAGGACTCGCCGGATTGCCAGGTGGTCAGGCGCTTGTGGATGTTGTCGATGAGCACAATCGCCGCGTCCACCATGGCGCCGATCGCCACCGCGATGCCGCCCAGGGACATAATGTTAGCAGTCAGGCCCTGGTAGTACATCGGGATAAAGGCCAGCAGCACCGCGATCGGCAGAGTGATCACGGCCACCAGCGCCGAACGCAGGTGCAGCAAGAACGCGAGGATCACCAAGGAGACGATGACCATCTCCTCGGTGAGGACACGTTTTAAAGTGGCGATGGCGCGCTCGATCAGCGCCGAGCGGTCGTAGACCGGCACGATCTCCACACCCCCGGGCAGCGAGGCTCGAACCTCATCCAGGCGCTCCTTGACCCGGGCGATCACGTCCAGGGCGTTCTCGCCGTAGCGCATCACCACGATGCCACCCACGGTTAGGCCATCGCCGTTGAGGTCGGCCTGGCCGCGACGCATGGCGGGGCCGAGTTGGACATCGGCGACCTGAGCGAGTGTCACCGGCGTGCCGCCGGGACCGGCGCCGAGCGCCACCTGTTCCAGATCGGCCGTTGTTTTCACATAGCCGCGACCGCGGATGAAATGCTCGTGGCCGGAAACTTCCAACACCCGGCCACCGACGTCGCTGTTGGACTCGCGCACGGCCTGAACCACCCGCTCCAACGAAAAACCGTAGGATGCCAGCTTGTTGGGATCCACGTTGACCTGATATTCCTTCTCATAGCCGCCCACCACGGCCACCTCGGCGACGCCATCCACCGCCTCCAATGCATAACGCAGGTTGAAATCCTGGATACTGCGCAGGTCCGCCAAGCTATGGTGGCCGGTTTTGTCCACTAAGGCATACTGATAGACCCAGCCGACGCCGGTCGCGTCCGGGCCGAGCGTTGGGTTGGCGCCTTCGGGCAGATCCTTGGTGGCCGAGTTGAGATACTCGAGCACTCGTGAGCGCGCCCAGTAGAGATCAGTACCGTCCTCGAAGATGGCGTACACGAAGGACAAGCCCATGAAGCTCTGGCCGCGCACGAAATCCACCTTTGGAGCAGCCAGCAAGGTGGTGACCAGCGGGTAGGTGATCTGGTCCTCCACCAGGTCCGGGCTGCGCCCCGGCCATTCGGTGAATACGATCACCTGCACGTCGGAGAGATCGGGGATCGCATCCAGCGGCGTGCCGGCCAGCGAGCGCCAACCCCAGGCCGTGGCCGCCGCCACCAGAATCAGGGTCACTAGCCAGTTACGCGCGCAATAGCCGATCAGTCGTTGAATCCAACCCAGTCCGGCGCCATGCGTCTCGCTCACCATTGCTTGATCCCCGTCTTCAACCGGGTCTCGGCATCGACCAGGAAGTTACCCGATGTCACTACGCGCTCGCCGGCCGTTAGACCCGAAATAACTTCGATGTAGTCCTCGTTGCGCTGGCCCGTCTCGATGTAGCGCGGTTGCAGTCGGCCGTTGCCGAGATCGACGAACACCACCTGAGCAGCGCCGGAGAACAGCACCGCGGATTCGGGTACCACGAGACGTTCACCGAGATCGGCCTTGAGTCTGACCTCGGCATACATCTCCGGCTTTAGGTGGCCGTCAGGATTGGGCAGCGCCAGTCGGATGCGGCCGGTGCGGGTCCGGCCCAGAAGATAGGGATAGACATAGTCCACCTTGGCCCGATAGCCGGCCTGCGGTAGATACGGCAGGGTGACCTCGGCAGCCATGCCTGCACGAACCAGCGGCAGCTCGCTGTCGTAGACCTCAGCATCGATCCAGACCGTGGACAGGTCGGCGATGCGCATCAGGAGGCGACCGCTTTTTACCGCCGAGCCCTCGACCACATTTTTCTCCACCACGGTGCCGGTAGCCGGCGCACGGATCGGTAAATATTTGATGGGGTTGCCGCGGCGCTCGAGGGCACGCACCTCTACTGCGGCGATGTCCCAGAGCATCAGACGCTGGCGTGCGGCCTGGATCAGGCTGTCGTTGGGGCCGCGGCGGGCTAAGCGCCGCTGGGTCTCCAGGTATTCCTGCTGAGCCGAGAACAGCGCCGGGCTGTAGATGCCGAACAGCGTCTGGCCGCGCTTGACCGGCGCGCCGACGTAATCGACCTTGAGATGACCGACCCAGCCGTCGTATTTGAGTGTGACGTCGGTGACCTGGGTCTCGTCGACAACCACCTCTCCCACCGACCGGATGGTGCGTATGAGCGGGCGACGCTCGACGTGGCCGGTCTCCAAGCCGATGAGCTGGCGCCGGCGATTGTCCAGGTTAATGGCGGGCACGCTCGGCTGCTCGCCGCTGGCCACCGCAGCCTCTGACTCGCTGTGGCCGAGACGATACCCGCCACTGACCAACCTCAGCCCCGACCGGCCAGTGGCTAGGTCGAAACCGAGTTCGGTTCGGCCCAGCGCGGGTTTGTCGATCTTGACGGTCAGCGGCCAGCTGCCGCTCATGGGCAGCTCCAGCACGCCTACATAGTGGCCCGGCGCGGTTTCCTTGAGATCGGCTGGCACACGCATCGCGGCCATACTGCCCATCCCCGGCATAATGGCCGCCGCGTCGATCTGCGCCTCGGCGACAGGCTTGGCCTCGGTGTCCTGCAGGCGGATGGTTAGTCGATTCTTACCCATCACGGGCGGGTCCGGCGAGATCGCAACGGACAAGCGAAACGGCCCGGATGCGTGAGTCGGAACCGGCATCCGGGGCACCAGCCCGGCGCCAGCACCCGCATCCCGCAGCATGTACCAACCGCCGAGGCCGCCCGTCGCGGCCAGCAGGGCGAGCGCGCCGATGACGATCCAGTGGGTTCTATTCATGGCTCAAGTCCCCGTGGTTGGGAGCAACCGCGGCGGACTCGAGCAGAGAGCCACCGACCCAACGTGTCAGCTCGGCGCGAGCGGCGAAGTAGTCAGCGCGCACGCGCGCCAGATTCAGCTTGGCGTCGAGCTCGCTCTTCTCCGCATCAATAACGTCCAAGAACGAGCCACCACCGGCGCCATATCCGGCGCGCGCGGCGCTCAAATTCTCCCCCGCCAATGGCACGAGCTCGTTCTCATACAGGGCGATGCTGTGGCGTGCCTCCTCGACCGCCGCATAGGCCCGCTCCAGTTGACTGAGCAGTTGCGCGCGCCGCTCGGCGAGCTCGGCTTCGAGCCGCAAGGTGTCGGCCTTGGCTGCATCCAGACGGGCGCGGTATTTGTCTCGATTAAGCGGCAAGCTGAGGCCAACACCGACGTACAAGCGTCTTTCAGCCGGGTCCATGACTCCCCTTGAACCGCCGAAGACCTTGAAGTCCGGATAGAAGTCCTTGCGTGCCAGCGCCTCGCGGTCCTTGTTGGCGGCGATACGCCGCTGCATTTGTGCGAGCTCGGGATGCGCAGCAAGCGCCAAGTCCCGCAATGTCGAATAGGCCGATAAAGTTTGCAGCGCCGGCAACGCCTGCGGCGGCGGTAGTACATCGTTCGCGTCACGGTTGAGCAGGGCGTTGATCTTCGCCCGCACCGCACGCTTGAGGCGTTCGAGCACGAACGCCTGGCGTTTGAGGCGTTGCAGCTCGACTTCGGCCTGTAATACATCTTGTTGCTGCGCTAAGCCGGCGGCGTAGCGCTGCTCGGCCACCCGCCGCAACTCGTCCACCAAATCCTGGTTGGTGTTGTTGATGACCAGGGCCCGGTGAACGTAGCGCCATTCGGCGTAGGCGGAGTTGGTGGCTGCAACCAAGCGCAAGCGCAAGCCGGCGACGCCCTCGGTGACGGCGGCCGCCTCCTTGCGGGCCGCGGCGGCACGCAGGTCGAGCGTGCCCGGCCAGGGAAAAGCTTGGCTGATCGACCAGCTGATCCGCGCATTATCGTCGATGCCGGGCGACGCATCGAAGCCGCCCACGGTCCGCGGTGCCACATCGATCGCGACCTGCGGGTCGGGCAGCGCGCCTGCCGGCACAACCTGCGCCCGGGCGACATCCACCGCCGCATGCAGGCTCGCCAGGCCGGCATTCTCCGCCAACACGCGCTCGACCAAGTCATCGGCCGCCAGAGCCTGGTCGGCCGGCTCGGCGGAGCGCCTGAAATCGGCTGGCGATGCGAGCGTGGCGCGCGCGAGCACGGCGAGTAAGATCGCACCCACGGTAAACACATGGACCAATCGAGCGGTCATGGAACAGCCTCCGTTTGATCGGCATGGCAAACAACCCCGTGGCGAGCGCCGAGCTGGCGCCGCCGATGGTCAAAGCGGGGAAATGCCGATCAAATGCGAAGACGTCGCGTAGTGAGATAAAGCGAGGAACTGCGCGGTGGGCCGCATAGGCCGGCCGCTAACCGGCGTATCCGCCGCGTGCCCGAACCCGCCAACACCCCCGAGACAACCGCTAGCACCGGATGTTGCGGCGTGAGCTTGACCGCGGGTTGTCGTTCGGCGTCGAGTGTCGTTATGCCGAGCGCCGCCGAATTCCCGAATGCCAGTGTGCAACAGGGACTCAGATGGCCGCTTCGCTCATGTGGACAGGTAAGCGACGGCTCACTCGCCTCCTCACCCGCCATGCCCTCACAGCAGCAATCCACCTGGAGCCCAGCGCCCATCCACTCGCACGCCTGCACCGCCCGCCCGCCAAGCAGACCGGCGAGGAGGATCAGGAGCCAGATGGAGCGTAGCTGTCGCAACAATTATCCCACGGACACCGCCAAACGATGGCAGTAACATACCACAGGCGCATCGCAAGTGAATTCCCGACGCTGTCTCGGCGGACTGTATTTCGGTGAGCAGGAAGGTTCCGTTACATCGACAGGACAGCGCGCGCAAGCGCACGCCGTGCTTCACAAATCGATCGCATGAACACAGCACTGCTACAGCTTGGCTTACCGCTCGCTGACCCTTGGTGCAGCCGACTCGCACCAACAAGTAACACGCCGGTATCGACCGGCAGCTTTCTTGAATTCGGGGAAATTTTTTAAGGAGATGAGCCCGTTGATTCAGTATGGGAATTAACGGCTGCTGATAGTATTTCTAGCTAAAAAAGGCAATGCTGCCGGCAACCGAGCACCTGCCGATCGCTATGGAGTCGAACCAATGCTGATCCCCGCCCACTGACACTCTTTACCAAACCATCGAAGCGCGCCCCGACGGAATGTCGTCGGCGAGCTGATCAAGGAGCAACTATATACGCTAGCCTCGGCCATCGGATAGCCATGCGCTGACAGTTTCAAACGTGTAGGTGCCCGCCTGGTAAACCGCGATCAATCGCGGGTGCGGCGAGTCATTTTCAAAGCAAAAGCCGGCGCTGAGGTAGCCCGCAAGGTGCTTGCTAGAATCACGCCTCTAGTGGCATACCAGCGTAACGAGGTGGAACGGTAACAGGCTCGCGAAACTAAAGGCCTACCCAAAAAACCGTACCTCGGCTTTGGCAATGGTAGTTGCAGCCAAAACTTCGGCAACAGATCCTGGCTAATAGCCCGATCGGGGCACCGATTCGGCGGTAAGCAGCACTGGCTTTCTGGGGGATAACTTATTGGATACGGTTTTCTTCGCGATTGTCGTAATCGCCTTCGGATTTGCCGCTTGGGGCGAGATCAACGGCAACGGTGCCGGAATGCAGGCGCTGAGCCAGGCTATGATCGACTCGGCCACAGGTGCGGTCGAGCTGGCGATCGGCCTGGTCGGAGTCATGGCCTTGTTCTTGGGCTTGATGAAAGTGGCCGAAGCCGGAGGCCTGCTTACCCTCATCGCACGGCTCATCAGCCCCTTAATGAGTCGGTTATTTCCGGAGGTTCCCCCAGATCATCCGGCGATGGGAGCGATAATCCTCAACCTCTCCGCCAATGCCTTGGGGCTTGGCAACGCCGCCACCCCATTCGGAATCCGGGCCATGCAGGAATTGGATCGCCTGAACGCCAAACCGGGGATTGCCACGGACCCCATGGTCTTGTTCCTCGCCATCAACACGTCCAGCGTGACCCTGCTGCCGACCGGCGTCATCGCATTGCGCGCCGCCGCCGGTTCCCAGAACCCCGCGGGGATTCTCCCGACCACGTTGGTGGCCACCATGACTGCAACTGCGGTGGCCATCCTAGCGGCCAAATTCTACCGATCGTTCACACCCTACGCAGCAGCATCGGCTTTGCCCGAGACGGCCTGTAACGCCCCCACCCCTGAATCCGAGGCGGCGGCTCGAACCGCCACCCCGCCGATACAGAATACAGGCCAACCCTACCCGCTGTGGGTATCGATGCTCGCGCTCGGAGCGCTGGCCGGATTGATCCCGCTGACGATTTTCTTCGGCCAGACGCTCTCACCGTGGATCATCCCGCTGCTGTTCGTAGGCTTTCTGAGCTTTGGCTGGCTGCGGCGGGTCGCCGTCTACGAAGCATTCGTCGAGGGAGCGAAAGATGGGTTCTGGGTGGCGGTTCGGATCATCCCTTACTTGGTAGCGATTCTGGCGGCCGTCGGCATGTTCCGCGCGAGCGGCGCGCTCGCTGCCATGGTCCATCTGCTCGGGCCTTTGACGGAGACGTTCGGGCTGCCGGCACAGGCGCTGCCCATGGCCTTGCTGCGCCCGCTGTCCGGGTCGGGCGCCTACGGCATTTTGGCTTCCATCATTCAGGACCCTACCATCGGCCCGGACAGCTACACCGGCTATCTGGTATCGACCCTGCAGGGCTCGACCGAAACCACTTTCTACGTCCTGGCCGTATACTTCGGCGCTGTCCAGATTCGGCGCATTCGCCACGCCCTCGCGGCCGCCCTCACCGCCGATCTCGCCGGCATTTGCGCGGCCGTGGCGATCTGCTCATATTTGTATAGATAGTAAGTTTCTCGACTTCACACGTCGAGCCCAACATCGTTCTTCGTAAGCAATCCACGAACGGCATCTGTTGACTGGTGATTTCGCAAATGACACTAAAGGCTCACGGTTTCATAGGAGTCTTCGATGGTGTGGTTGTCACCGGCCCAAGCCCGTCATTTGGGCTATTTGTATCACGCCTATCACCCTGGACAGAGAGCCTGAGCGCCTACGCCAAGGCACAATAATTGAACCTGGCGCAGCTGCTACGGTGGGAGCGGCGCCCGGCGGGGCGCTTCGCCCACGTGTAAGCAAGGTTGGTGGAACGCTGACGAACTCTGCTGGAGTTATTGTCAATTCTCGTGTATGGCCGTCAGGCGGCATTCCTGTCTGACTGCTCCGTGAGTTGCTCGCCGTTATGGAACTCGACGTTGTTGATGACGAGTTCGAGTTTGCGAAAGCCCTGTATTCGTCGCCAACTCATCTGGGCGGACTCCAGGAGCTTGAACACCATCGCCAGGGTCGTCTCCCGCGAGCCGCAGTTGCGGGTGCGCTTGGTCCTGAGCCGCACCGTGGCGAAGGTGGACTCGATCGGGTTGGTGGTGC
>JAUILK010000104.1 GCA_030433275.1 Gammaproteobacteria bacterium | reverse complement strand
CGTCGCCGCGCAGCAGCGGTGACAGATCCCTGCCGCTCATGGGCAAAACTGGCCTGCCGCCATATCGCCGGCCCGGCGGCTGCACGCCGGCGATCGCCAGAATCGTTGGCGTGATGTCCGTCGCCCAGCTGAACGCATGGGTCATCATGGGCGTTGCACCCACAGGTGCACCCGAGACAATCAATGGAACTCGCAGCCCCCCCTCGCCGGTGTAGAACTTGTAATAGGCCAACGGGCTGACGGCGGCGCTGGCGAAGCTTGGACTGATGCTGCTGTAACTGCCTTTGAGTCCAAGCCGCTCGTAGTCCGTGTGGTAGCCGAGGTTGCTGTAGGTCCTTCTACTCGCAAAGGCGCTGGGATCATTCGGCCCACTCGCCTCCGCGCCATTGTCCGATGTAAATATGAACACCGTATTGTCATAAACGCCCTGGGCACGGAGATAGTCGATCAAGCGACCGATGTGAAAATCCATCGCCTCGATCATGCCTGCATAGACGGCCATACGTTTGGCCTCGTACCGCCTGCGCTCCTCAGTCAGTGACGACCATTCGGCCGTGCTGTGCATGCGTACCATGGCTGCACGCTCAGGCACCAAGCCGATCTCCACTGCTCGCTGGCGCCGACGCTCCCGTAACGCATCCCATCCTTCATCGTAAACGCCCATATAGCGGTCAATGAACGCCTGCGGCGCTTGTACCGGAGCATGCACCGCCTGAAACGGCACGTAGGCGAAGAACGGCTTACCGTCCTCCAGGTTGCTGCCGATGAACTCCATCGTCTTATCGATCAGAAACCGGGAAGAATAGAAATCCTCCGGCAGATCGAATCGTTCACCATCAGCGAACCAGTTGGCTGCGTCATAAATAGGCAGATAGGGCCTCTGCTCCCAGTTGTCTGCGCCGGAATCCATCAAGGCCACCGTGCGCTCGAAACCGCGCCGGTTCGGACGCTTGTCAGGCACTGAGCCGAGATGCCACTTTCCGACCATATATGTGTGGTATCCCGCGCCTTCCAGCAGCGTCGCAACCGTCACGACATTGCTGCCAAGCACGCCTTGGTAGTTCGGGTGACGTCGCTGCTCCGGCGCCAGCATCTCAGGGATGTTGGGCACCCCCGCCAGATGGTTGCTCACGCCGGTCAACAGCATCGCTCGAGCGGGCGCGCAGTTGGCTGCCGTGTGATAGTTCGCGAAACGCACGCCCTGCTCAGCCAGGGCTGAGAGCGTGGGGGTATTCACTTCACCACCGTACGGCGCGATATCGGTGTAGCCAAGATCATCCGCAAGAATGAAGACGATATTGGGGCGGCCTTCTTCAGCATCCGGAACGCTCGCCGCTAGCGCGACTGCATTCGCCAGAAGCAGCAAAGCCACCAGTAGCGTCTGTGCCACGTTCATCAAAAACCGGTTACCCAACGATTCAATTGCCGCTTACGTCGCGGTGTGTGCCCTCCGGCTGCCATCGTGCTGCAATCAGCATCAGCGTACCGACAGTGACTTCAAACACGACCATGCCTGCCGCGAACGCGGCTTCGTGCGCCACCCATGCAAGGACTCTGC
>JAUILK010000025.1 GCA_030433275.1 Gammaproteobacteria bacterium | reverse complement strand
GTCCATTTACACCGTCCAATTTTGCAAGGAAACGCCGCCAGAATACCAAAATCCGGCAATTTCAGAACACGGGAAAACCCCAATAGCACCAGCTCATCAACGCGTTAGGCGTTTTTCAGGGTCGACTTTTTAAAAGAGACCGAACGCGAATGGCGCCCGGAAGCTGAGCACGACATCGGGGGCGTCCGCGGTAGCTCCTACCTCGAGATTAACAGCGAGCTGAGAACGCGGGGAGAGCGCATAGCTGAAGCCGAGCAGAAATGACCCCACGATGAGCCGATCCGATTTAAAGGTCTGCCCATTGATCTCTGTGCGGGTAGGAAAGATGTAGTCGTTTTTGTAGCCGAGCGTGAACGAGGTGTATTGATTCATGGCATAGGCCATGCCGAAACTCATGCGAAACGCATCCCCCGGATCCACATCACCGATCCGGCGAGCCAGATCATCGGCGCCGATGGTTTTACCCACATTGGACTGCAGGTTGAACAAATAGCCGAAATTGGCGAAGTAAACCGCAGGATCCGAAGGCAATAGGATGGTCATACTGGGCTCCACGCCGTGGAAACCGGAACCCGTAGCCAGCTCGGTGGGAAGGCCCTGCGCATTGCGGCTCACATCGAACGGACCCGTGCCGGTGGTGGACTTATAGCGCAGATTCGCCACAAAGAAAGGCCAACCGTTCAGACCTCCATTGAGCTGATAGTGCAGATAGGCTTCTACGTCACCAAGGCCCGCATTCTCGCGCGTTTGCTCCTCTTCCGCATTCGGAGAACTGTTATCGAGCGAGACGAGAGTGAGCGTGCTCCTCTCCCGACGATAGATATAAGGCACTTTGACCCCGACTTCGAACCGATTGGTCACCCCCAAACGAAAGGTCAACGCGCCTTCCGCCAGGTCCCGATCGGTATCTTCGGCATTGATGAGTCCGATCAACAGGGTGTCAAGGACCGAGACGCCGTTGAAATTGAAACGGTTGACCTGCGCCGTCGAGAGTTGGAGCGAGGGTGTGACGATCAGTGTGCCTTGGGGCGCCAGCACGCCCCCCAACTGGGGAATCGTTTGCACACGCGGCACCACTGGTTTTTCCTTACGCGGTGCCTGTCCGACCGGCTTCTGCTTGCGCGGTGCCTGTCCGACCGGACGTTGCGCCTCCTGTGGCTGTTTTTGCCCGGTATTCGCTTGCGCCAGCTGCCAATAGTTGGACCGTTGTGGTTCGTGGCTACTGTAGCGACCATCCTGCGCAGCGCTTACCCCCGAGAACAGCGCGACCACAAGGCCTAGACAAGACCAACTGATATTCCTTTTGGACATAGAATCAAGCCTCTTCACTGTCCGAAGTAGCGAGATGCCCCCCCCCTACCGAGGCCTTCGTGACCGAAAACCTCATTTACGAACATGCTCGCTACGCCTCCCCGACACTTAGCGGCCCGGCCCACGGTGAACCCGGCCCCGCTAGAACACGTGCCGCCAAGGGAGCTCCCTTTTGCATACAAAGCAACTCAACTCGATCAAAGCGCTAACTTCGCCGCCAAATACCCCAATACGTTCCTCCCCCAGCCCGCCATACACGCGTTGTAACGGTTACCGATTCGCATCCTGCCCTTTCTCATTCAGACGCATTATAAGATGTCACTCGGTCGCGTTATTTGCTGTGGCTAATGGATACACCACGGGAGCTGTTGACAACCACTCCGCGCGCCGAATTACCGAGATAATTTCCCGCTAGCGCTTGAGGTTTGCTAGAGCCACCATGACCCGGTTCATCCCATAGGATAATGCTGAGGTTGATCAGCGGTTGCGGCACGCCCGCACCACCTTTGCCATGGATGGCGCTCAGCGCCTTCTCATCCAGCAACCGTTCGGATCGAAAATGCGCTACTGGAGCTAGCGCCGAAGCCTCATCAGGCTGGGCTAAGCGCTCCTCCGCATAACTCGGCGACATCAGTCCGCCCGCAACAACAAGCGCAAACACGGCACTGTAGCAGAGAATTTTCCGCCGGCACCGATAACGCCGTGGGCAGATATCGACTCTCTGGGTTTGTGTGCTCACTGCGTTGTCCTCACCTCAGCCGTCCTGCCGTAATAAAGAATAAGGCAATCCGCATGCCCAAATCATCATCTACATGATTTTATTATTTTTTATATGGTTATCAAGGAACCTCTCTGCATTCTATTTGTAACACCGAGTAAACACTGCCCGCCCAAGTTCACAAGCGAATTCGATACTTCTCCATTAACCGGTATAGTGTAACGCGTGAGACGCTGAGCTGGCGCGCAGCTTGCGAGACATTGCCGTCGGCTTGGCGCAGAGCGCCCATTATGGCGGCGCGCTCGGCCGCATCCCTCGCTTTGGCGAGCGTCATCGTTCGGCGCACCGTCTGACGCCGCTCCAGCCCCAAATCGGCCGGGGTAATTAAGCGTTTGTCACACAATACCACGGCGCGACGTACCCGATTGATCAACTCGCGCACATTGCCCGGCCAATTATGCTGGTTCATCGCCTCTATGGCCTGGCGGCCGAAGCCTTTCAGCGCAGGGCCATGCTCGGCGACGAAACGGTTGAAGAAGAACCAGGCCAACAATTCGATATCGTCTTGGCGGTCACGCAGTGGCGGCATATGCAAGCGCAGCACATTCAACCGAAAATACAGATCCTCTCGGAAGCGCCCTTTCTCCGTTACCGCCTTGTCTAAGTCCATGTGCGTTGCTGCAATCACACGTACATCTACCTCGATCGGCTCTCTTCCACCGACCCGATCGATGGTCTGTTCTTGGAGAAAACGCAAGAGATTCACTTGCATATCAAAGGGTAAATCGCCGATCTCGTCCAAAAACAGCGTGCCGCCATGAGCCGCCTCGATGCGACCGATCTTGCGCTGCTGGGCGCCCGTAAACGCACCCCGTTCATACCCAAAGAGTTCCGACTGAATGAGGCTGGCGGGTAGCGCACCACAGTTGACCACGACAAATGGCCCTTCGGCCCTGCGGGAGCGCTCATGAATCGCTGCAGCGGCGAGTTCCTTTCCCGTGCCGCTTTCACCTTGGATAAGCACCGGCGCATCCACTGACGCCATTTTGCGAATGGTCTTGAAGAGTTCACGCATCAGGGGGCTGACCCCCACCATCTCGTATTCGCCTTGCTGCCCCTCGCTGGGCAGGGTGGACGTCTTCAGCGCAGCCATCCCGTAGGCATGCCCTAACGAAAGCGCGAGCCGATCGATATCGGCCGGTAGTGTATGATAATCAAAAAAAATCTGATGAATCAGACGCCGCAGGGATGGGCGTTGCAAAGAGGTTCGATCAAGCAAAGCCACCCATGCCATCTGCTTGCCGCAGAGGAAAACGTCCTCACAAGCGGACAATTTGCTCTCTTTTTCTTCCAACCACGCCAGGCCCACTTTGAAATCGGAGCACTCGATCAATTGCCGAGCCTGATCCAGGTCCGTTGCCGTATGGATATCCCACTGCTCTGTCAATACCCCTAGGTTAGGGAGCACACCGGTTCCATACGCATCGAGATAAAGCAGTTTTCGTTTTTCCATTGCCCAAAGCCCCCCACAAATGCACCGTTCCTGTGCGCTTTGCGGTTGTCGCGTTTCGTACCCCCTTTTACGATTCTAGCATCAATACGACCTTCCAAAAGTCACCATTGCAATATACAACCTGTTGACGAATCAGCTAATACCGCAAACAGTATAGATTGCCATCCTTATAAATTTGAAGAATTCTCGATTGCTGCACGGCAACACTAAGCGCTCCTGAATGAGCAAATTTCGTTGACACCCAAGGGGCTTGGCTTGTGTTGCCCATATAAATTCATGTATAGAAAAAGCTGAACGCCAGGCTGGCGGAAACTGCGGGCGCGACATTTAATCGGAGAACCACGCCTTGGGCAGGGCCACCCTGCCCAAGGCGTCCACAACGCCGCGTAGCATTCGATTGGCAACCAGCCGTGGTTACTTGACAGCGTAATGTGGATACCACCTCGGCAGTTACCCTTCCCTGCCGGGTAGAGACGGTTGCTTTGACCGCGCGGCGCAAAGTCCGACTTGAGTAGAGCGCAACACAAGCACGGACGCTTTGCTCGTTATTAGAGAATCGGCCAAAATGAAAATTATTCTCTGCTGACGCGTGAAACCAGATGAGCTACTGCGTCCGAATCGACAACACCGAACTCGAGTTTACGGTCAACGCAGGCGAGTCGATACTCGATGCCGCCCTGCGGGAAGGGCTGTCATTCCCGTTCAACTGCCGTAGCGGCACCTGTGGAACGTGTGCGAGCAAGGTGATCGAGGGCGAGGTGGCTTACCCAGAAGGGCGGACCTCGGCGTTACCGGCCGCGGAAACTCTCGGCAAAGCTCTATTATGCCAGGCACAGCCGCTCACCGATCTAATCATTGAATTCCCGCGGCGGCCACCTGAACCGTTTATAGAACCGCGTCAGCTACCGTGCCGAGTTGCGCGCATCGAGGATCTGTGCCACGACGTGCGCCGACTCTACCTGCGCACGCCCGGCAAGGAGCGTCTGGAGCTGTTCGCAGGGCAATACATTGATATTTTGCTCCACGGTGGCCGCCGGCGTAGCTTTTCATTGGCCAACCCACCGCATGACAACGAACTGCTCGAACTGCATATCCGCCGTATACCTGGAGGGGAATTCACGAATTACGTCTTCGAGGGAATCGAACCGGAAACCTTGCTTCGCTTCGAAGGTCCGCTGGGTAATTTCTACCTGCGCGAGAATTCTCCGAACCCGATTCTGATGATGGGTGGCGGCACCGGCTTTGCCCCACTCAAGGGTATGCTCGAGCATGCGTTCCACATCGGTATCGAGCGACCGATTCATTTGTACTGGGGTGCGCGTACCCGACGCGACCTTTATCTCGACGAGTTGCCGCGGCGCTGGGCGCAAGAGCACGAAAGCTTTCAATATACGCCAGTACTCTCCGAACCCGAGGCGGATGCCGACTGGCCCGGCAAGACCGGCTGGGTCCATAGTGCGTTGCTGGATGACTATCCGGATCTGGACGATTTCGACGTCTACATGAGCGGACCACCGGCCATGATCAACGCAGCGTTAGATGAGTTTATCGCGCACGGGCTCGACCCGGACCATCTCTTTTATGACTCGTTCGAATACGCCACCGACTCGTAGCCTGATGACCACGAGGCATGAGTCGAACCGGCCGCGGTACGAAACGTTGCCTCACAAAATCAGCCATGCAGACTCTCGACTCGACCGTGAACCCCGGTGACCAAACGACATCCGCAGCAAAGGCTGCTTTACAGCGTATTTTCCGAACTCGCTTCTGCCCACTTTACCCGTATCGCCTGCGCAGAAAAATCAAAAACCCAGGAGGAGCCAATGAGCGAAACGATCACCACCCGGGCGAAGCTCTGGCTGGGGTTCGTGCTCCTTACCACGCTGCTCGCCGGCTGCGCCAGCAACCCGGCACAGCACGACGTCTACGATCCGCTCGAATCGATGAATCGGAAAACCTTCCAGTTCAACGACCAAGTCGACCGTTACGTGCTCCAACCCCTCGCTCAGGGTTGGATATTCATAACGCCCAGCTCCGTGCGCGAAGCCATCGGCAACTTCTTCGTCAACCTGACCTACCCAGGGGTGGTACTCAACGAGATTTTACAGGGTAAGACCTTCGATGCCGGCCAGGATCTGTTACGTTTTACAATCAACTCCACATTGGGTATCGCCGGTCTGTTCGACCCCGCCGCCAGCCTGGGGCTGAGCGACCACCGCGAAGACTTCGGGCAGACACTCGCAGCTTGGGGCAGTGGCCCGGGCCCCTACCTTGTCCTTCCCGTGCTAGGTCCGTCGAACTTTCGTGATACAGGTGGGTTGTCGGTGGATCTGTTTTCCAACACCCTGACCTTCATCCTCTCTTCGACCGCAATACGCGCGGGGCTGTCGACCCTACAGGCCGTCAATACTCGGGCGCAGCTGGACAAGGCGGTGCGCATCAGCCGCGAGGCCGCAGTAGACCACTACGCTTTCATCCGTTCGGCCTATCAGCAGCAACGTCTCAGTCAAATCTACGATGGTGCTCCGCCGTTCGAGGAACTCTACGACGAGGATCTGTTCGAGGAGGATCTACCCCCCGACGAGCCACCGGCGCAGAAAAACACCGGAGAATCTAGCGAACCGCCGCCAGCAAGCGATCGATAAGCCGTCGTGCCTGGCCGGCATAACCAGCGCCGAATAGATTAAGATGGTTGAGGACGTGATAGAGCTGATAGAGGTCGCGGCGCAGTTCATAACCGGCAGCAAGCGGCCAAGCCGCCTGATAAGCCCGGTAGAAGCTTGTATCGAAGCCACCGAACAGCTCGGTCATAGCAAGATCGGTTTCACGATCGCCGAAATACACTGCCGGATCATAGATTACCGGCGCGCCGTCGCGATCAAAAGCGGCGTTACCACTCCACAAGTCACCGTGCAGCAGTGAAGCGACCGGGTGATGGTCGGCGCAGACCAGCGGCAGCTTCTCCAGCAGCCGGAAACCCGCCTTGGTCAACGGGCCGCGATAGCCGTTGCGCTCGGCAAGCTCGAGCTGAAAACCCAATCGATGGTCGCGATAGAAAGTGACCCATTCATCGGTTGGACGATTGACCTGCGGGGTCGAGCCAATGGTATTGTCCCGGTTCCAGCCGAACCAAGCCCGGGTCATCCTATGGATACTCGCCAGCCCGGCGCCCAGAGCCGCCCCCCCCCTCGATCCGCCGTGCCCAAATTCGATGTACTCTAGAACCAAATAGGCGATGGCCCCACTCGTGCCGGAACAGATCGGTTGCGGCACCCGCAGCGCCCCGGGTTGCGCCAGCAGCCGCAGACCGGCTGCCTCTGCTTCGAACATCTCGAGACTTGCCGGGGCATCGTTGAGTTTGACGAAATAGCGCACCTCGCCCGCACCGATAGTTGCCGTACGATTGATGCTGCCGCCTGCGATCAACCATGGCGAGTCGCCCGACACGACCGAGCCGGTGGCCCGCTCGATCGCAGCACTGATGTCATTTTGCAGGCTCATGAGAGGAAATGGACCGGATTACTCGGCTCGGTGACGCTTTTGAGCCGTTCGCGCAACGGACTGCGGCGCGGGAAATGCGCACGCAGAAACTCCATTTGATCCGCCAAGATACGCCGCCCCTGCAAGTAGACGTACTCGGCATGCGTGGGCGTAAATGGAACGGCCAGCAATTGCATCCCGGCCTCCTCCGGGCCGCGATTGCCTTTATGACTATTGCAGTGCTTGCAGGCTGTAACGACATTGTTCCAGGCGTCTTCGCCGCCCCGACTGATCGGCCGCACATGATCCCTGGAAAGCTCGGATTGACGCTGGCGCCCGCCGCAATACATGCAAAGAAAACCATCGCGTCGGAACAGCGTGGCATTGCTCAGAGGGGGCGTGTATCCTGATCGGCCTTTCATCGAAGCCTGAACCGACCCGTCCGTAGCGATAATCGAGTTCACTTCGATGACGCTACGCTGACCAGTCGCCGCATTGTAGCCCCCATGAATACGGTACAGCAGGCGCCCGCAGCTATAGGCCACCTGCTCGAGGTAGTAGAGACGCACGGCACTCTGGTAGCTGATCCACTCCAGTGGCATACCCGAGATGTCGGTGCGCAGTATGTCATGCTGAAGGCTGAGCACGATGATAACCCTTTATCCGCACCCGGCGGGCTGTTCATCCAAGCGCGGTTACGCCAATTTATTCCACAGATGCCCGGTATGGCGCAACTCCTACCGCGCAAGCACGATGCGTGACAGACAACGGCGCCAACGTTTACGACTATGCATAGGCCTTTTTCATCTTAAGCGGAATAGCGTATCGAGTTGGGTGCCTAGCGCTGATCCGCATATACTTGCCGATTGCGCTGAGCAGGCGAGCGCACAGAGCGATCAACACCGTAAGCCAGCGGGTCGAGCGTTCACTGAATGTTTATGGAGGGGCGTCGGTCCATCACTGCGCCGAGTGCACCCAAACAGGCCGTAGCCAAATCGTTAAATGATAAAAAAACCAAAGTGAATCGTTGTATGCAGCGGCCAACTTGGTCGATAACGCCGGAGTTCGCCACTCGGCCTCCCCGAGGATTGTCTCCGCATGCCTATAACCCAAGGCGCCGCCCGATGGTACGCGTTTCCCAAAGTCGCTGACCAAGCGCATGCGCGGCTCGCCAGAGCGTCCACGGCCACATGCATGGACCCGGCGCCCGCGAGCGCCGTCAAGATCAGGCCGCACTGGCGCAAACAATAAGGTCGTCCGGTAACGATATACCCCTTGACGAATGAGAACAGGCGGGAGAGCACAATGACGTTAACTTTAGCCGTACCCAAAGAGTCGGCTCCCGGTGAACGCCGCGTCGCACTTGTCCCGAGCGTGATCAAGCCGCTCGCCAAACTGGGTGTCAAGGTCCTGATGGAAAAAGGCGCCGGGGAAAACAGCGGTTTCGATGACATCGACTATCAAGGCGTCGAACTGGTCACCGCCGATTCGCTCTATAAGCAGGCGGATATTCTGCTCAAGGTCCAACCACCCACCGTCGACGAGGCCGGAAAGCTCAAAGAAGGCAGCGTCTTGCTCAGCTTCCTCGCGCCACACACGGGGGATGGCCGGATCAGCAAGCTGCTCGAGCGCAAAGTGAGTGCCTTTGCCATGGAATTAGTGCCGCGGATCACTCGCGCCCAATCCATTGACGCGCTTTCCTCACAGGCCAGCATCGCCGGCTATAAAGCCGCGTTGTTAGCGGCGAGCCTATGTCCACGCTTGTTTCCCATGCTCACTACGGCAGCCGGCACCATCCGGCCAGCCAAAGCCCTGATCATCGGCGCGGGCGTGGCCGGACTGCAGGCCATCGCAACCACCAAACGCTTAGGTGCCATCACCGAGGCCTATGACGTACGCACGGCGACCAAAGAGCAAGTGGAATCACTCGGCGGCAAATTCATCGACACCGGCGTCAAAGCTGAGGGAGAAGGTGGCTATGCGCGAGAACTCACAGCGGCCGAGCGACAGCAACAGCAAGAAGTGCTTGCCGAACGCATCACCCAAGCCGATGCCGTAATCTCAACCGCAGCCATACCCGGCCGGCCGGCACCGAAAATCATCGACAAGGCGACCGTAGAGCGGATGAAACGCGGCTCGGTAATCATCGATTTGGCTGCGGAGAGCGGAGGTAACTGCGAGTTGACCCAGGCGGGCAAGCAAATCGATCACCGCGGTGTCGTGATCTATGGGCCGGAGAACATCACCAGCACCGCAGCCACCCATGCCAGCGAGATGTACGCCCGCAACCTCTACAACCTACTCGTGCTGATGGTAAAGGACGGCGCGCAACAGCTCGACTGGAACGATCAGGTCATCGCGGACAGTTGCCTAACCCATGGCGGCGAAATCCGCCACACACCGACTCGGGAGCGTGTGGAAGGAGGCAAAAAATGATTGAAGGATTGATCGCGCTATGGATCTTCATGCTCGCCGCCTTTACCGGCTATGAAGTGATCAGCCGCGTGCCCGTTATCCTGCACACCCCGTTGATGTCGGGCTCGAATTTCGTCCATGGAATCGTACTTGTGGGTGCCATGGTCGCACTCGGCGAAGCCAGTAGCGCAACCGAGCAGCTGATCGGCTTCATCGCCGTAATCCTCGCGGCAGGCAACGCCGTCGGCGGCTATGTGGTGACCGAACGCATGCTCGAAATGTTCAAAACCAAGGACGAGCAAAACAAGAAAGGAGGGCAAAAATGAACACCGTCGTCCAACTCTGCTACTTTGTAGCCGCCGTTTTGTTCATCCTCGGATTGAAGGGCATGAGTTCGCCCCGAACCGCCCGCAAAGGCATCGTCTGGGCAGGTATCGGCATGGTGCTTGCGACAGCCGCAACCTTCTTCCACCCGGATTTGCATCACGCCGTCAACTACCTACTCATTATTTTCGCCATCGCCATCAGCGGCGGGCTCGCCTGGTGGTCCGGCAAACGCGTACCGATGACCGATATGCCCCAGATGGTGGCTCTGTATAACGGTATGGGCGGTGGTGCCGCGGCCGCAATCGGAGCCGTGGAGTTGTTCAAGGCCGTAAGCCAGATCGGGGCCGCCCAGACACAGCACCTCACCGCCCAACATAGTTCGAGCCTGGAGCAGGCCGGGCAGTTCGTCGCGGGCCAGGGCTACGTCGGCGGCCTGCTCGGGGCCGACCATGCCGTACTCGGCATCAGCGGCGCACTCATCGGTACCGTTGCGTTCTCCGGCTCACTCGTCGCCTGGGCCAAACTGGACGGTCGACTGCACCGCAACCAACTGCTACCGGCTCAACAGCTTGTAAACTTGGGCGTATTCGCCGCGACCGTCCTGTTCGCCATTCTCAGCTACTATACTGCTGGATCAACAGTGATCATCGCTTTCTTCGTCCTCGCGCTGGTCTTCGGCGTATTCATGGCGATCCCGATCGGCGGGGCGGATATGCCAGTGGTCATCTCATTGTTCAATGCCCTGACGGGGCTCGCCGTCGGCTTTGAGGGCTATTTACTCGGCAATCCGGCCATGATCATCGCCGGCACCGTCGTGGGCGCCGCCGGCAGCCTGCTCACCCAACTGATGGCGAAAGCCATGAATCGGCCCTTGACCAATGTGCTGTTCAGTGGATTCGGCACCGCCGCAGCGGGCACAAGCAGCGATCCGGAAGGCGAGATGAAAGCGATCCAAGCCGAGGACGCCGCCATTATGATGGGCTATGCCAACCAGGTCGTCATTGCACCCGGCTACGGCATGGCCGTTGCGCAGGCCCAGCACAAGGTCTGGGAACTTGTGGAGCTGCTCCAGGAGCGAGATGTCAGTGTCAAGTTCGCCATTCATCCGGTAGCGGGGCGCATGCCCGGGCATATGAACGTCCTGCTCGCCGAGGCCGGCGTGCCCTATGATCTTATCTATGATATGGAAGAGATCAACGCCGAATTCGAGCGCACCGACGTGGTCGTCGTAATCGGTGCCAATGACGTAGTCAACCCAGCGGCCAAAAACGATCCTTCAAGTCCCATCTACGGCATGCCAATCTTGGACGTGGCTGCCGCGCACAACGTAATCGTCGTCAAACGCGGCAAAGGCAAAGGCTTTTCCGGAGTGGAAAACCATTTGTTCTTTGCAGACAACTGCCGCATGCTCTTCAATGATGGTCAGAAGGCAGCCAGCGAACTCATCCAGGTGCTAAAGAAGCTTTAGGTCGTTCTCCCCATGTCGGTCGATACCGAGCACAGCGATATCGATGGCGAGGCTCAACGCCTTTGGGAGTTTGCACTCACGCTCTACGAAGTCGAGACGGTGAAGCAGGCCTGTCTCAGTATCCAGGCCCGTTATGGACTAAGCATCAGTCTTCTGCTGGGCAGCATCTGGGCAGGTGCCAACGGTTACGGCCGGCTCGGTGCTACAGAACTCGAGACTGCAATCCGCCGCGGTATGGAATGGCATCGAGAGATCATCGAACCACTCCGCGCGCTGCGCCGTCGCCTGCGACAACAGCCACCACAAGGCCTCGAGCGCCGCACGGAACGGCTGCGGCACCGGCTACTGGAGCAGGAACTGGAGGCAGAGCGGATCGAGCAACGGCTATTCTTGGAAGATTTTCCGCCCGGCCGCCCAGCCGCTCCAACAGTGGAGCGCTGGCGTGACGCCGCCACCAATGCCGCCCTGCTTACCCGAAAAAGTTGCCCACAGCCAGAGCCGCAGGCCCTGGAGGCGCTGGGGCACATCTTGCAAACAACGTTTCCGAGAGTAGCGCCCGCCGGACTTGCGCGCGAAACCGAGGCGGTCTGGCGGGCTGGTTAGCGCAATGAACCCTGCCGCAACAATCGCCACAAAACGCGCCAACCGAATAACAGCGGATAGCGGCGCTGGTAATCTGTAAGCTCCAACGCCACCCCTGTATGCCGTTCAAGCTTCCAGGCGATATAATCGACTCCATTCTCGAAGGTGAACGCCGACTTCATCAATCGCAGCACGGTCAAAATGCGCCCCTGCCCCCGTCGTACGGACCAACTCCAGTTCGACGAGAAATACCCTTGCCCCGAGGACATTCGATTGATGTACCAATCGCCCTCATTAACCGCCGCCATGCCCGGCAGACCGGCTACCGTCGCCGCTATGCGCCGGCGGTAGTCAGATAAGTCATGGTACACCAGGTCGGCGGCGCGCTGCGGCGATTCCGGTCGCAGCTCGGCTGCGTAACTCAATGCCAAGGCACGCTGCCAACACTCGGCGCTGTTAAACCGTTCGGGCAGGCAGGGTAACGTGCGCTCGAGCAGCGTTACCACGGCTCTGGCCAAGGCACGCTCAATGCGCCCCCGGGTCAGCTCATCGCGCACATAGACCAAACGCACGGGCTGGGCGAAGCGTCCCCACAGATAGGAATGAAACCACTGCGCCGTACCGAGCTCCAGATCCTGCAAGGAGAGAACGGCACATTTGGCGCGAAGGGTCGCACCATCAGCGTCGGCTGATTCATGATAGAAGACATTCGGTGGCAACAGAGTATTGAGCCAGCACAACAGGGCGCTGTCGTACACCGCCGCGTAGCGATCGACCACAACGTATAAATCCACCACGCCGGCCCTAGGTTCACCACTGCGCAGACACGAGCCATAAAAAATCACGCCTGCTACAGCCGCACCGAAGCGAGCAATCATACGCTCACAAAGCCGGTGTAGCGCGGGAGCTACCGAGCGGGCACTCTGTGCCGCCACCACGGCGATCAAAGCAGCAGGAGGCTCTGAGTTTGTGCGGCGGGTCCGCACGAGCGCGCATCGCATCGGCGATCACTCCACCGGCTGGGTTATTGGAATGACAAAAATGTTACTCGCCCACCCTGCGACAAATGCAGCGGGCCTTGCGATCGATCGACTTGGTAACGCTCCCCATCCAACACGAACCCGCCGTCGAACTCAAGCGCCAAGGTGTTGATGTTATGACTGAAATAGCCATCCTGCTCGCGTAGCACTGCGTCAGCGCCGCCTCTGAGCACGGCTGGCAGGGAACGTAACAAGCGCCTAGGGCGATGCCGAATCGCAGTATAGTGCAATGGCGCCGGCTCGACGCCCCAATAGGGCTTCGAACCCAGCAGGAGACGCTCCAAACCGCTGACAAGGATCAACAAATAGTCTCCTACTTGGAGGGCACCATCATCCAGCCGTAACCTCAGCCGTACCGGCTGAACTCGGCTCTGGGCGGGTCGCGCCAATGCGAGCAACAACCGGGCGCATGCAAGCCCGGGACCGATCTTGCCACCGGTACGCCAAGCCGCGATACGGCGATGAAAATACTCCACCCCCGTGTAGATCGCACCGGCGCCGAAGAACATACCATAGAGTGTCGGCCGATCTGACGCCGCCACTCGCAACACGGCGCGTTCGGTGCGCCGCGGCCCGGCGCAGGCTCCAGAAAGCCATGCACCGAGCGCCCGCAATGCATGCTGCGGCGCTTTCCGGGCACCGACGTCGACCGCTGTCATGTTGGTCGTGCCGCCTGCAAGCACTATGAGCGGCGGCGGCTTCCCTCGTCGCTTTCCCGGTCCTAACAGATAGCTCAGTGCCGCCTGCAGCGTCCCATCACCGCCGTTTATGGCCAGCAATTCCGCTCCACTGGCAAGCAGTTTTTGAATACCGAACGCCGTTTCCGCTGGGCAGACCGCTTCCCGATATACAGCACCAGGAAGCCGCCGCACCTCTTCCCGAACTTCCCGCAAGCAACGCCGATTGCGCCCACTGTTCGGATTGCAGAGCACCCCAATCCGCCGGGGCGCCAAAACTTCGGATTCACTCGATTGACTGAGCCTCATTGCGTTATGCCAAACACTCCCCAAGCAATGTATTGCCCCCCGTCACCGCCACCGATGCTGCTGGATCGACCGATCAATGCCGGGTGGCGACCTTGCCAAGCACCGCCAGCGCCACCGTAAGTAACACGACACCTGGTCCCAGCGCGATCAACGGCGGGCTGAAATCGAGCAACAAACCCATATTGGCGATAATTTGATCGGCCAAGTACACGCCCAAACCCGCGATGGCCCCCAACGCAATTCGGCTGCCAATACTGGTGCCACGCGGCGCACCAATGCTGAAAGGCACCGCAAGTAGAATCATTGCCGCGGCGGTCAGAGGCACGCCCAATTTCTGCCAAAGCATCACGGCATACACAGCCGATGATTGGCCGGTAGCGCGCAAATAATGCACGTAACCATAGAGCTGTACCGGAGAGAGACTCTTCGCCGGTTTCTCAAGCAATCCGATCTGGGCAGGGGTCAGAAAAGTCTGCCACGCCATGCTGATACGCCGAGTCGTTACCGGTGTACCGGCTATGAAAGCCTTGACCAGCACTGTATTGAGCTGCCATGGCGCGCGATGGTGAATCTCGGCATGATCGGCGTGAATATACTTTATGAGATGCCCCTTGGGATTGAAATGAAAAATCTCGATATCCGCTGGAATGCGGCCCAGGCGGAGGGCACCGACGCGTAGCACACGATCGCCGTGCCGCGCCCACAATGCAGCCCCGCTCTCAAGCCTAGCGTTACTGCCACCACTCAGCGCATCGGAGCGCATCCCGAAAGCGTACTGTTGTAACGGCGAGGCGACAAATTGATCGATCGCAGCCAAGAGCAGAATCAACAAAATACCGGCTTTGAGCGCGGCCAACGCGATGCGCCCGGGTGAAACACCGACCGATCGAAGCGCAGTCAGTTCCAGATGGCTAGCCAAGCCTCCAAGTGCAACGATGGTGCCCAACAGTGCGATGAAGGGGCCAAGCTCGATCAGCCGCCGTGGCAGTGTAAGACCGACGTAGGCAAACGCCTGGACGATATGGTAACTGCCCTGCCCTGTGTCATCCAACTGTTCTACCAAGTCAACGAAACTAAACAGCGGTAGCAACACGGCTGCGGCCACCACGAAACCACCGACCACGGCACGCATGAGATAACGTTCCGCCGTCTTCATGCCCGCGACCGTCGCCGCCATTGCGAGTCATGACTGATGAAGGCGACAAGCGCGACGAGCATGACCGCATCGATCCACCAAATACCGGGTACAGCTCCGACCACGCCATGCTCCACCCAGGTTTTCGCCAAACCGCTGGCATTGTATATCAAGGCATAGACGAGCGCGGCCAGTAGGACCTTGGAGAACCGGCCGCGGCGTGGCGCCGTGCGGCTAAGCGGTACCCCGAACAGCGCGAGCAAGACGGTCGTCAGAGGGCGAGAGAGACGCCACTGCAGTTCGGCGAGTTCAGCGGGGCTAGCCGAGCGCGCAAGCGCAACCGTAGATGCGGCCTTGCGTTTGTAGCCCACCACTGGTTGCGGCTGGCTCAAACGCAGCGAAAGCTCACCGAAACGCAGAATCCGGTCATGGCTCCCCGCTCGATCAAGCAAATAAGCAATCCCGTTATGCAGTATCAGCCGCGCTTCGCCAGACCGCTGCCCCCGCGGTAGTTGCTGCGCTTGTCGAGCCTTGATCAGGTGCGTCACCCCCCCTGCATGCTGATAGATCAGCACGCCGTGCAGTAAGCCGCGTTGGTTGTCCACTTTTTGCGCGAGAATCATACGCCCGGTCTGCGAGTCCACATAGAAATGCTCGGCGCGCAACCGCTCCAAGGGAATTTCCACATGCGCACGCGCTTCGGCCTGATAGGCTTGCTGGTAGGCCCAAGGTCGGCCGAGCAACGACAGCACGCCGACAACGAGGGCAACCGGCAGCGCGAGCAGTAGAATCGCCCAGTAAACACGGACCGAACTGATACCGACCGCGCCGAGGACAGTCATCTCCTGATCGTTGTAGAGGCGCCCCAGGCCAATTACCACCGAGGCATAAAGCGCTACCGGAATGAGAACCTCGAGCGCAATCAGGGTCCGGAACACTACCATCAGCGCAATCATCTGCATCCCGAGGGTCTCGCTGAGCGCATCCGCGAGATAGTGCGCGGCCGTGTAGCTCGCAAAAATGAAGCTCAGGACGCAGACCACAGCGATCAGCGGACGTCGCACCTCCGCAATCAGGTAACGTTCAATCAGCAACACGGATTATGCACCTTCGCCCAACGGTGTCGGCCCAATCCGGCGGGAACACGCCCTACTGGGGCGAGCCCCTTGCACAAAACGGCCTTGAGTCGATACCCACACGAGCGAATCAGTCGCCATCGTTACGGCCGATTATTCCCCTGCGCTTCAGCGCGCTCGATCAGCACCGCCTCGGCAAGCTTCCGGTCGGCCGGCGTATCGACATCCACTGCCGCCTCCGGATAGGGTAAAACAATGGCGCCTATCCGTATTCCCAGGCGACGTGAGAGCTGCTGCAGGGCTTTCTCCAGAGTGAGCCGACCCAAAGCGTAGTCCAGCACGGCCCGCCAACCGAGCAATCGTACGACGATTCGCCAGGGCCGCTTGCGCTCCTGCTCCACCTTCCGCCAATAATCCGCCAACTGCCGACTATGGGGGGTTAGGAACGCATACAGATTGCAGCCGCAATACGGCCCTCCTCGCAAACGGATAGCGGTGCGCCGAGCGGCCGGAAACCGGGCCGATACGATCCGTTGCTCGGCTACCGCAACCGCCAAGTCCCAGTTACCGATCTGCGCCCGGTGCAGAAAATAGCGAATCATCGGCGCACTGAGCAACGCGTGGTCCGCGGTGGTGAGCAAAGTGATCCGCTCTGGCGGCAGAGCCGCGAACGCATCGAGCGCGCTCGCACTGGGCGAATCAGCACAGGCGACCCAGTCGATGCGCGAGGCAGACAGCAGCTCTTGGAGCACCGGCGAGCTCGCAACGATCTCTTGCGCCGGCCCGCATAGAATAATTCGATCAAGCAAAGCGCTATCCCACAGCGCCTGCAACACCCGCTGCAGCATCGGCGCGCCGGCCACCGGCGCAAGCGCCTTACACTGCGTGCCGGCCTCCTCGGCTACAGCATCCGGGGTCTTGCGGTCGCCCGCCAATACGATGGCCGCCACTCGGTGCGTCGCCGAGTCGGTTAAGGCACAAGACTGGCTCAAAGTACGCGCACTCATCTCTGGAGAGCCGAGTCGATCGCCCTAAAGCGCCTTCTGGTAGAGACGATAACGTTTGTAAGGCTCGGCACCGATATTCTCCAGTATATTGCGCATGCCCGCGTTATCCTCGAGAATCCACGACATCTCAACCGCTCGAATACCCTTTTTCATCACCGGCCCCTGAATAGCGGCAATCAGCGTAAGCGCCAACGTCGGCCCGAGCCGACTGAACTGATAGCGTTTAGCCACCCCCATGAGCGGAATCCGGCCAGTCAGCGGATAGCGCACTTTCAAGCGCCAGAGCAATTTCATCCAACCGAAAGGCATTAGACGGCCGCCCAAATCGCGAATTACCTCGTTGAGGTTGGGCAGCGCCACGATAAAAGCCACCGGTACACCGTCGATTTCAGCGATTTGGATGAGATCGTAGGCGACGAATAGCCGCAGATTGCGCCCCAGTTCGCGGAACTCCGCCGCAGTAAAAGGCACGAATCCCCAGTTCTCGGACCAAGCATCATTGAAAATATCCCGCAATATCTCCATATCAGCCGCAAATCGTTCCCGGCTGGTAGGGCGCACACGGATCCGAGTTTGATAACGCGCCATCAGCCGGCGCATCGACGGAGTGAAGGATAACTCGGCAGACGGCATCCAGTAGGCGAGAAGGTCCTTGGCTACGCTATAACCTTGTTCTTCTAAACGATGAGCATAGTAAGGCCGGGTATGCCCCATCATGAACATCGGTGGACAGTCGAACCCCTCCACCAGGAGGCCGCACTCGTCGTTTATGGATAAATTGAACGGCCCACGCACCCGGCGGGCACCGCGCTGGCGCAACCAATCCTCCGCGGTCGCTGTCAAGGCCGCAAACGCAGCGGCGTCATCTATGGCCTCGAGCATCCCGAAATAGCCTGTATGATCCCCATGACACTGCTGATGCAACCGATCCAACTGGGCCGTAATCCGCCCTATCGGACGGGCATCACGCCAGGCAATCCATCCTTGCCAATCAAGATGCTCGAACACCGGGTTGCGCTTCGATAGGTGCTGGCGGCGCTCCAACTGCAACGGTTCAATCCAATGCGGATCACTGTGGTAAAATTGTCGCGGCAAACTCAAAAATGTGGCAAAATCACCACGTCCAAGCAACGACCGAACAACGACCGGCAAATTCTGGCGACCGTAATGCCCACGGCGATTCGTTGCGGCGCGTTTTTCCATATGTGGCGATCTCTCCGGCGCTCCAGCCCGAATGACGTAAAGGCAGACCGGGTTGAGGCAAAGTGCGGTTAATGACTATTTCGAACTACCACCAAGCGTGGAGGTCAAATTTTTAAGCGGGTGCAATGCCTGACCTTCTGTTATACGCATCTTGCTTGCTATGAAAATCTTGCTTGTTTTTATACGACTGTTGTTTCATATTCATGTAGACTCTGAACTTAACGTAGATTCTCAAGTTCAGCAGACTGAAGCTTTACTGCATTTTGACTAAAGACGCCATGGAAGATCCTCATTCGGCTCTAGACAAGCAATGGCTAAGCACGGTGCAGCATGATAGCGGAAAGTGCCCCGCCCTTGCATGGGAGGTGGGATGCTGGCAGGTGGCGCGGTCATCGAAAAAGTCATGGCTTACCCGTGTATTTCGTCACGATTCGAGCCAGCATACCAACGCTAATATAACCACCATACGGGTATTGAAGCGCACAAACAACAACAGCGGCAGAGGCATTCGCCGGGCACTGGATGCACCCTCTACCGCGTGCAGCACCCGATTCGCAAGATTATCCTGCGCAGCGGGCAATTTACTAGCGGACCCTATAGCGGCCGCGTTATAGGCTCACATGGGCTCTCTCTGACGAGCCTTGCACGGAGGCGGGCGGAAAGCGTCGGTCCGCGGCCAACCGCCACTGCGACCGCAATGGTCGGAGAGCTAGGGACAAAGAAAGCGGAAGGTACCTGAATTGATTAGAACGGCCACGCCAACAATCAATAATCGCCCTCTGCGCTGCGCGGATTTTCCAACGCTCGCGCAAGCGTTGGATTATGCTGCGCAAGGCGTCACTGGGTATAATTTCTACGACGGTCGCGGGCGGTTACGAGCGGCGCTGCCGTACGCCGAACTTCGGCAACGCGCGCGGACCACGGCCAAGCGTCTCCACGGACTCGGCTTGAAACGGGGTGAACGGGTCGCATTGATCGCCGAGACTTGTCCGGAGTTCATGGAATTTTTCTATGCCTGCCAATACGGTGGATTCGTCCCGGTTCCCCTGCCCATCACAATCAACCTCGGCAGCCGGGGAAGCTATATCGAACGCCTGCGCCGCCTGCTCCATAGTTGCTGCGCCACGGCCGCCATGGCGCCCGCAGAATTCCTATCGTTCCTGCAAGAAGCCGCTGACGGCCTTGAGCTGCGCTTCATAGGCAGCCCGGCGGATCTTTATGCGCTTGATGAACCGGCGGTGGAACTCGAGCCCAGCGGACCGGATGAGATCGCCTATTTACAATATACGTCTGGAAGCACGCGTTTCCCACGCGGGGTAGTCATTACTCAACAAGCAGTCATGGCAAACCTGGCTGGTATCGTAGGCTCAGGACTTGCCGTACGCTCCGGTGATCGCTGCGTCTCATGGTTGCCTTTTTACCACGACATGGGGTTGGTCGGGTTCGTCCTAGGTCCGTTGGCCTCGCAACTCTCCGTCGATTACCTCGGTACCCGCGACTTTGCCATGCGCCCACGACAATGGCTGGCATTGATCAGCAACAACCGTGGCACGATCGCCTTTGCACCCCCGTTCGGCTACGACATCTGCGCCCGCCGTGTCCATCGCGCCGAGATCGATCGCTATGATCTTAGCTCTTGGCGCGTAGCCGGCGTTGGCGCCGAGACGATTCATGCCGAGACATTGGAGCGCTTTGCTGATTTCATGGCGCCGGCCGGCTTTAACCGCCACGCCTTCCTACCCTGTTACGGGCTAGCAGAGAGCTCACTGGCCGTCACATTCGCGGCGCTCGATCAAGGCATGTCCGTAGATCACGTCGATCGCCGAGACTTGGAAGACCATATGACTGCGACCGCGGCAACGAACGGGCATGGCGAGCGCGTTAGGGCGTTCGTCAACTGTGGTCAGCCGTTGCCCGGACACGAGGTGGTCGTTCGCAGCGCCGACTACCAAGCGCTGCCCCATCGCCATGTCGGCATTGTCAGTGTCAGAGGACCGAGTCTGATGTCCGGTTATTTCCAGGATGCGGCCAGCACCCGCGATGCTCTGGGGCCGGACGGTTGGCTCGACACCGGCGATCTGGGCTATTTAACCGAAGCCGGACTGTTCATAACGGGACGCTGCAAGGATCTGATCATTGTCAATGGGCGCAATATCTGGCCCCAAGATATGGAGCGCCTCGCCGAAGAGCAGCCGGAAGTGCGGGTCGGCGACGTTACCGCCTTCGTCACATCTCACCCCCAGGGCGGCGAGGTCGTGGTCATGCTGGTCCAGTGTCGCCTGACTGAAAACGAGCGCCGCACCGACCTGATAAGCCGGCTGCAGCGAATGACCTACAGCGAATTCGGCATAAAATGCCGCATCGAGTTAGTTCCACCCAAGACGCTGCCGAGAACTTCCTCCGGTAAACTCTCGCGCTCGGAGGCGAGACGCCGATTTATTCAAAGAGTCGGCTGGAATCAACACAGCGAGATCATCGCGGAGGCACCCAGGGCCGCCGCCTCCAGCTGAAGATTCGATGGCAGGCATAGTAGCGCTAACCGGCGCGACGGGTTTCATCGGCGGCGCCCTGTGCCAACCACTCGCCCAAGCCGGCTGGAGGGTTCGCGCGCTAGTACGGCAAAACCGCGGCGATACGCTGGCGGGTAAAATCGAATGGATTCGTGGTGATCTCAATGATGTTGCGGCGCTGCATCAGCTTATGGCCAACGCCGATGCCGTCATCCACTGCGCAGGCGCGGTCCGTGGTCGGTCCCTCGAAGCCTTCGAGCGGATCAATGTCCATGGCTCCGAGCGCTTGCTACGGACGGCCCAGGCTGAATCGCACTGCGCTCGCTTCCTTTTCATATCATCGCTGGCCGCCCGTGAGCCGACTTTATCCTGGTACGCCACCTCCAAACGCCATGCTGAGGAGGTCTTGCAGCAGCAAAGCGGTGCGCTTGCTCTCACCATCTTCCGCCCCACAGCCGTTTACGGACCTGGTGATCGAGAACTTAGCCCCCTTTTCCGACTCCTACGCCTCGGTTGGCTGCCCGTACCAGGCAACCAACAGGCACGGCTGACCCTGCTGCACGTCCACGATCTAATCACCGCGGTACTGCGTTGGCTCGATTCCTCCTTTCCCGCAACAGGAACGTTCGAGCTCCATGATGGGCGGACCGGCGGCTACAGCTGGCAGACCATCGCTGCGATCGCGGCTCGGGTCCAAGGCCGCCCGGTGCGGTTGCTGCACCTGCCGCCTACCGGCCTGAACTTGGCCGCTGCGGTCAATCTCCACCTCGCACGCTGGCTCGGCTATCAACCGATGCTTACACCGGGAAAATTAAGGGAACTTCGGCATCCCGATTGGATATGCGACAATGGCGCGCTCGCAGCGGCGCTCGACTGGCGACCCAGCATCGATCTGGAATACGCCATGCGGAAAGGGTTGAACGGATGAAGCCGCCACCACCCGAAGCGTAGACACGCAGTCTAAAAGGGGCTGGCAAGCCATGGCAGAGTATCAACAAATTCTAGACCGACTCTACACCCACCTGCGCCCCATGGCGCCGCAAGGCACAACCTTGGACGAAGACACAGACCTGATCAGCGAGTTCGGCTTGGACTCCGTCAACGTCATGGATCTGTTGCTGGAAGTCGAAGAGGATTTCGATATATCCGTGCCGCTGAACCTTCTCGCCGATATTCGCACGCCCAAGGATCTCGCCTGCACAATCATTCGGTTGCTGGAGGCGGAATGATGGCATTGTTCGATAAGTTCAATAAACTCGCCAGCGAACGCGCAGAGCTCTTTCCCACCGGTCTCAGCCCTTTTGAGACCCGGATTGAGGAGGTCTATTCACCCACAGAGGCACGCATCGGCGGACGACGGGTACTGCTCGCCGGCACCAATAATTATCTCGGCCTGACCTTCGCGCCCGAATGCATCGAGGCGGCCCAAAAAGCCGTTGAGCGGGAAGGCACGGGGACCACCGGCTCGCGGATGGCCAACGGCAGCTACGGCGGCCACTGTGCTTTGGAAGCCGAACTCGGAGACTTTTATCAAAGTAATTCGGTGATTGTTTTCTCTACCGGCTATCTCGCCAGCTTGGGCCTGATCGGCACATTGGCTGGAGCGCAAGACATCATACTGCTCGATGCGGATTGCCATGCCAGCATCTACGATGCCTGCCGACTCAGCGGCGCTCAAATCATACGGTTTCGACACAATGACGTTGCCGATCTCGAAAAGCGCCTGCAACGACTAAAAAAACATGCTGATAACACACTCATCGTGGTCGAAGGGATCTATAGCATGCTCGGTGACCGGGCACCATTGGCCGAAATTGTCGCGGTCAAACGTCGCTACGGTGGTTATTTGGTGGTCGATGAGGCCCATTCACTGGGAGTCCTTGGCGAGCATGGCCGCGGGCTGTCAGAGGAAGCCGGCGTGGCCACCGAGGTCGACTTCATACTTGGCACATTTAGCAAAAGCTTAGGGGCCGTAGGCGGATTTCTCGCCAGTAATCACCCCGAATCCGAATTCTTACGCTACGCCAGCCGACCGTACATCTTCACGGCATCACCGTCACCTTCCGTTATTGCATCCACGCGCGCCGCGTTACAGTTACTGCGTAGTCGTCCACAGCTGCGTGAGCGCCTATGGGCCAACGCCACCCAACTCTATCGCCAGCTGCAGGCACTAGGCTACCGACTCGGTCCCGAGCCGAGTCCGGTGGTGGCTACCTTGCTCGGATCCCGACAGCAGGCCGTGGCATTCTGGCAGGGCCTCCTCGAGCGTGGCATCTACGTCAATCTGGTGCTACCGCCGGCTGCACCCGGTGGCTATACGTTGGTTCGTTGCAGCGTCAGCGCGGCCCATACCCCTGCCCAGATCGACATCATCTGCCAGGCTTTTGCCGATCTGCGAGCGATACTTGAGCAACCAGACGCGCTGGTGGATTCCCATGGCAGCTGAACACCACCGATTCAGACAGCACAAATCGGTGGCTACGTGCCCATAAGCATGCCTACCAACCTAACCCGCGGGGGAAGTCGCCCGCGGCTGGCGCGGACATTCGTAGCCTGGAGGAACCGTCGCGCGGCGCCACGTCTGGGTCTTGCCAAACAGCGGCAAGAACATGTAGGCACGAACCCGTAATTGATCGGGTTCGGAGAGCGTCAGATAGCTATGGTAGGTCTTCCCCTTGCGAGGATCATAAATCAGACCGCCGTCCCAACTATGCTCAGCCGTTTGTCGGAAGCCCCTGAGCACGCGCAGTCCGCACAGGGGCTGCTCGCGCTTGCCAGGATTTGGATTATGCCAATCACGCTTGAGCGCTCCAGTGCCGCGATAAGGCTTGGCGAGCCAGACAATATGACCGCAGAGCTCAGAGCCACAGGCCACAATGCGTACCGCCACGGTCGACTTCTCATTGGTCCATACACCGAGCGCTCCCTGCTGGTCAGGCACTCCTCCAGCCTGGAGCGGCAGGCTAGCGAGCAACCAAAGCCACGCCGCGCCCCTTATAATGCGCGCCGTGCAAACACCTCGGAGCCCAGCTATGCAGCACTTACACTTAGTCCAGGTCACGCCGAGCCCACCCATACAAGGCCGCACAACAGCACAGTAGCCGATCGACACAAGGTTCACCTCCACAGGGATGAATCGTTGTCCTCCAGAGACCCGACCCTCGGACTGATAATTCCCGCTTATTATCATCACTGGCCGGCTAGCGCCTCAACCACGCCAACTGACTTACACTCTACCTATGCCCCCGCCCCGGCTCCTAAGCCGACAGCGTTATTGGAGCGGCAGTGCAGCGGCGCGAAACCATCCCGATGCAGACAGCGGCTAGCGATGCTAGGACAAAGACCCTATTGCCCACCGCACCGTCTAGGACGGTGACAACATGGCCAATTGCGGTGCAATCGTCCAGGTTGCCGTGCCTGCCCCTTTTCACCACTTGTTCGACTACCGACTGCCCGACGCTGCGCCCCCCCCCTGCGTGGGGGGGCGTGTTCTAGTGCCCTTCGGCAAACGCCGTGTAGTTGGCTTGGTCACAGGGCTGACCACCGAGACGCTGATCGAACAACGGCGCCTGCGCGCGATCGAGACAGTGCTCGATGCCCAACCTGTGCTACCGGAAGAACTCTTGAAGCTGCTTTTATGGGCCAGCCGCTATTATCAACATCCTATCGGCGAATGCCTAGCTACAGCACTGCCCAGCTTGCTGCGTCATGGTCGGCCAACCGAATCGGCGCTTGAACGGGTCTGGCAAATCACGCCAACGGGCCAATCCATCACGGCGAACACGTTGCGCCGTCGCGCTCCTCGCCAGGCCAGGCTACTGGAGATCCTGCAACAATCGGCGCAACCCATGGGCTGCACCGAGTTAGTGGATGCGGACGGTGATTGGCGCGGCGCCCTCGAGCGCTTAGTCGTCAGAGGCTGGGTAGAAGCGTCGAATCGGCCAGTCTACACCCTGCGGCACAGCCACACCCAAAGCGCCGCACCGGCACTTAATACAGCCCAGAGCCAGGCGGTTCGGGACATCACCGCCGCCTTGAGCGGTTTTCAAACGCTGCTTCTGGAAGGCGTGACTGGCAGCGGCAAGACAGAGGTGTACTTAGCTGCAACCGACGCCGTTCTCGCCGCAGGTCGACAAGTGCTCCTCCTCGTACCCGAGATCGGGCTCACTCCGCAACTCGTGGCACGGTTCACCAACCGGCTCGATGTACCTCTTGCCTTGTTACACTCGGGCCTCTCCGCTGCAGAGCGGTTGAAGGCCTGGCATGCCGCCGGCAGCGGTACCACACCGGTCGTCATCGGGACCCGCTCAGCCGTGTTTGCACCACTTGCGCGCCCAGGACTGATCGTCGTCGACGAAGAACACGATACCTCACTTAAACAGCAGGACGGTTTTCGCTATTCAGCGCGTGATTTGGCCGTGGTTCGCGCCCAGCGCTTGAGTATTCCGATCGTCCTGGGCTCGGCCACGCCTTCGCTCGAGACGCTCTACAATGTGCGCCGCGGACGTTATCGACAGCTGCGCCTACCGCAGCGGGCGGGAGGGGCCGTTACACCCAGATTTCAAGTTCTCGATGTGCGGGGCAAATCATTGCGTGAGGGACTATCCCAATCTTTAACGCAGCGGCTAAAAATGCATTTAGATGCTGGCCAGCAGGCGCTGCTGCTACTCAATCGCCGCGGCTTTGCGCCAACGCTGTTGTGTCACGAATGCGGCTGGATCGCGCTGTGCCGCCGTTGTGATGCGCGGTTGATTTACCACCATTCAGGTAACCGGGTCCGCTGTCATCACTGCGACTATGGCCACCCCGTACCTGCCCATTGCCCACACTGCGCCGGCCCCGATTTGCGCCCCCTCGGCTTGGGAACCCAACGCGTCGAGGCCGCGCTGCGTCTGGCTTTTCCTGACGTCGGTCTGTTACGAATCGATCGCGACAGCACCCGCGGCAAAGGCGCCTTCGAGGCCCGGATGGCGGCGGCTCAGCGCGGTGAAGCGCAAATCCTGCTTGGCACTCAAATGCTCGCCAAAGGCCATCACCTACCAGAAGTAACGCTCGTGGCAATCATCGACGCCGACCAAGGACTGTTCGGATCGGATTTTCGTGCGCCGGAGCGGTTCGCCCAGCTCCTCATTCAGGTAGCCGGGCGAGCCGGGCGAGCCGCACGCCCCGGCGAAGTCATCATACAAACGCATCATCCCGAACACCCCTTGCTGCAAATACTGATCCACAAAGGCTATAAAGACTTTTCCGAGATGGCACTCAAAGAGCGCGAACAAGCCCATTTACCGCCGTTCTCCGCTATGGCACTACTCCGTGCCGAAGCGCACACTGCGGACACACCGCACGCGTTCTTGAATCAAGCGAAGGCAGCTGCCCAACCGGCGCAAGGGGTAACCATGCTAGGCCCGGTTCCAGCCCCCATGGAACGCCGTGCCGGGCGCTATCGCGCCCAGCTGCTGTTGCAGACAACACATCGCGATGTGTTACAAGCTTTGCTACGCACCTGGGTACCACGCTTGACCGAGCTTAAACAAGCGCGTCACGTGCGCTGGTCGGTGGACGTCGACCCATTGGAGATGCTGTGAAATGAAGGCAGCCAAACAACCTCCTTGCACACTTCATCACAGCCGCGATAATGCACGACTATACAGTACGCGCAGCCAACACAACCAATCCTCAACAGGGATCAGCTCGCCCGTTCTCCGCATGCCCCTCTCCGGCTGGCCGCGGAAAATGCAGGCGCGCCACGAGGAAAACCTGCAAGCCTTGCGTTACAGCAAACCGCTCTGCAGGCGATTCCCACCGACAGCTGCACGAATCTGGTAGAGTTCGGCGTGGACTATGGGCAATGATTTGCCGGGCTTATCTCTTGCCCGGCGGCTCAGCCAAGCTATTCCCCGGCACCGACAGTGGCCACCGCTTTCGCTCACGAGCCACTTCAACTCGATCATTACCTACGGAAGCTGACAAGCGGTTTGCTTATCTACTTAAAGCACCCACTCATTTTTAATATAGAGCCTGGAATCACACAACACCCGGTTCCTTCTGATATCCGCCACATGGGGACATTCTACGTAATGACCTTACGATATAGGGCGCCTGCGCGCCGCAGAGCAGGTAACCATGGCTCGAGAAGCTAACAAACGCGCACGGCAGGCAAGTCGGCACTCAACCCTCCGGCGACCATCACTACCAGGCTGGGTCTGGGGACTTGTGGGGCTTAGCATCGGCCTGTTCATTGCTCTGCTGGTCCAGTTGCATCATTCGGCACCAAGCAATACCGCAGCCGTTACCAGTCTGCTTCAACCACGAAAGAGCGCTACCGACAACCCCATCGAGCCGGCTACCGAGCGCCCGCCCATACCGAACGAGCCGACCCAACCTCGGTTCGAATTCTATAAGTTGCTGCCTGATCAAGAGGTGGAGGTACCCGCATCGGAGCCGCATCTAGCAACTCCCATAGCCAAGCAGCCGAGAGCCGATCACCGAAGCAATGCCGAGCACCCACGTCCGCAAACCTCAGCAACAGCGACCCCCCCGGATAGTGGATCAACGAGCGCAAGCTATTTGTTGCAAGTAGGCTCTTTTCGCAACCCCGATGACGCCGATCAGCTTAAGGCGCAACTGGCCTTGTTAGGAGTCGAGGCCTCGATCCAGGACGTAGAGCTTGCCAGCGGCGAGACCTGGCATCGGGTCCGGATTGGGCCGTTTAGCGATCGCGAGCACCTCAACGCCATCCGTGAACGTCTAAAGACGGATAACATTCATGCCATTCTGCTCAAGCGCGGCGGCTAAGGCCGGCTGGTTTGTCAGCGACACCCAATACCCGCCGGCCGGTAGTAAATATGAATACCGGAGCACCCGCGAGCAGATACCAATAAAAAGTGCAGAAGCGCCAAACCAGAATGGCCGCAGCCGTGGTGCCGCCGTCCAAATAAGGCCGAAGCAGAGCGCCAAAAACCAGCTCTACCCCACCGGCTCCGCCAGGTAGAAACGACAAGTGACCGACCAAGAACATCAACCCCTGGGCGAGAAATATATAGGACCAATGCCCTGAGTAGTCCATGAAATACAGCAGCACCGGTAACACTCCATAGCGGAGCATCCAGTGCCCGACGCAAAGCGCATAGATCAACAACAAACGGCTCACGCCGAGGCGGAGCAACAAAGCAACGCTGCTGCGAAACTGGATCAACCAGCGCGCTAAGCGATAGCGCAGCCGGCGCAATCCCGGCACACGGCGGATTACCCGGCCCAGCCAAATGGCCAGCGGACGGTAGTGGCGTGGCAGCCACAGCAGCAGAATAACCCCGAACGCGAGCATACCGACCAACATGGCGGGTGCACCCAGTGACTGGGTAATACCCTGACCGGTGAGAAACAGCAATAATGCGACCGGCATCGCCGTTGCGAAAAAGATCAAGTCCATGACTTGATCGAACGCAACGATGGCGGCAGCCTCACCCAAACGCAGCCCCCGCCGGGACAGCAAAAAGATGTAGGTGGCCGCTCCGCCGGTCGCCGCCGGCGTCGCCACAGCAGCGAACTCGGCACTGACCACGGTGCGCAGCGCTTCACGCGAGCTCAACCGAACACCGAGCCCACGCGCCAAAATTCGGATGCGCCCGGCATTGCACACCCAACCGACCGCGACCATTCCAAGCAACAAAATCACCACTGCTGGTGATAAGGTCGCAAGCTGTCCAAAACTATCCCAACCGCCATACATGAGCGGCAGCGAGAGGCTTACCGCCAGACTGACGAGGACCAGCAACCCCCACGAATAGCGCTTCACGTAAGTAAGACCCTCCTTCACATCCGGATAGCCTTGCGCGCAGAGCAAAGGGCAGACAGGGCCGGCAAACAAGCGATCACCCTGCTCGGACCACCGAACTTGGTCAACATCCGCGAAGGTGGGCGGCTCGTGGCAGCAACGACCTGTCTGGCGTTGAAAACGCCAGCGCGGTTTAGCTATCGCTACGGGTACTGCCCCCATTACGCCCGATAGTGTACCCCTCCGAGGCCGACATAGTTAAGGCGTCGGATCACATACGAGCAAACACTCCCCCCTGCTAAACACACCAGTAAATTGAGAATGTATCCCCGTCTCGCTCACAGGCTGCGTTTATTGCCACTTATAAACATCGCTTGCTTGAGTCGATAGAGTGTCGATATGTCCTCCTCCCCATAGCCTTGGTCCAGTAGACGCTGGTAGTGCCTGAGCGTCATTTCCACCACTGGTAGCGCCACACCCAACCCATCGAGCATGCGTTGGCAGATGGACAGATCCTTGTAATGCAAGCTGCACTTGAAACCGGCTTCGAATGAGCCACACAACATCGTCAGGCCACGGTGCTCGAGGAACCAGTTGCCCGCCGCGCCGCCACGGAGCAGTTCGATGACGGCGGTCATATTGAGGTCCAAGGCCTCACCGAAGGCCAATGCCTCGCAAACCGCCTGATTGATACCGGCGCACATGACCTGATTAACGGCCTTCGCGGCTTGGCCCTGGCCGGACTCACCTACACGCACCACCCGCTTGGCGATTGCCTTGAGCACGGGCATCGCGCGTTCGATCACGGCGGCATCACCGCCCGCCATTACCACCAGAGTGCCCGAATGCGCACCTTCCACCCCACCCGAAACAGGTGCATCGATGAACCAAGCACCGCTGTCAGCAGCGCGTTGGGCCGCCTGCAGAACCGTGTCCACGCCGATGGTCGAAGTGTCCACGACGATCTTGCCGTGGCCGAGTCCACCTTGCATCGCCGCCAAAACCTCAAGCACATCGGCATCCGCCGAAACCGAGATAACGATGAGATCGCACTCATCCGCCAATGTAGCCGGATCATTGCATGCGGCGACACCCAGGTCTTCGGCAAGCACCGCAGCGGTCGACCGGGTGCGGTTCCAAACGGCGCTCAGCAGCTGCGCTCGCGCCAACCGCTGCGCCATACCGCGGCCCATAGCCCCAAGCCCGATGAGTCCTACTTTCATCACTTGCCTTCCTCGTCACATTCGCCGCTGCCATACGGGCCGCTGAGATACGTGTAGCCTTGCAGCCCCGCCTCCAGTTCTCGCAGACACTCGCGGCGCTCGATCTCATCGAGCGGCGCGGCCACGACGCGCCGCCGATAACTCTGCAACAGTTCATGCCCGTCGAAATGCACTTGGCGCAACACGGCTTCGATGCTGTCTCCGTTGTGGGCATCCGCCAAGCGATAGCCCTCGGGCGTCAGGATAACGTTGACCGAATCCGTATCACCAAAAAGATTATGGATATCACCCAGAATTTCCTGGTAGGCCCCCACCAGAAACACGCCGAGCAGCAACGGTGCACCGGGTCGACAAACCGGCAGCGGCAGCGTACGCTCCACGCCGGCCCGATCCACATACAGGCGCACCGTTCCGTCGGAGTCACAAGTCAAATCCTGCAATATACAACGCCTGAGCAGCGGCTCATTAAGCCGGTGCAGCGGCAAAATCGGGAAGAGTTGATCGATAGCCCAGATATCGGGCATGGATTGGAACAGCGAGAAATTGCCGAACAACTTGTCGGCGAGCTTCTCGTTGAGCTCATCGAGCACATCGCGATGAGCGCGCACCTGAGGATCCAACCGGCTGTGCACACGCCGGCAAGTAGCTTGATAGATGCGCTCCGCCTCTGCCCGCTGCGCCAAGTTGAGCAGGCCATGCGTATACATGCCCTGGGCCTCATCCAGCCAGTGGCAGGCATCGTGATAGACCTCCAAGGGCGAGCGTCGCTCGCCCTGCGCGAAGCCCTGATAGAGGTCACGCAGAATTGCCGGAGCCTCCTCGGCGGGGGCAGTCAAATCGGCTGTTTCCGGAATCCGATCGACATCGATCACATCAGTAATCAGTACCGCATGATGAGCGGTCATGGCACGACCCGATTCGGTCACGATATCCGGATGGTCCAAACCGGCCGCACTGGCAAGCTCGCCCAGAGTATGGACGATATTGTGAGCGTATTCCTCCACCGTATAATTCATGGAGCAAAAGCTGCGCGAGCGGGTACCCTCGTAATCCACCCCTAAACCACCGCCAACGTCCACACAGCCAATCGGCGCTCCCAATCGGTGGAGCTCCACATAATAACGGGCCGCTTCGCGCATCCCGCGCTGGATATCGGCGATGTTGGCGATTTGCGATCCGAGGTGAAAATGCAGCATCCGCAGCGAAGCGAGCCCATCCACCGCACGCAGGCGCTCGACTACCGCCAAGGCCTGCGCGGCAGATAGGCCGAATTTGGACTTCTCGCCCCCCGTATTCTGCCATTTCCCCTCGCCGATGGAGGCCAGCCGCACCCGCAAGCCAAGACGCGGCTCCACTCCTAAGCGACGTGACTCCGCAATGACCAGTTCAAGCTCAGAGCATTTCTCGACGACGATCCAACAATCCAACCCCAGCTGAAGGGAACGCAACGCAAGGCGAATGTATTCTCGATCCTTATAGCCATTGCAGATGATACGCCCCGCGACGGGCGCGACCGCGATGGCTCCCATGAGCTCTGGTTTGCTCCCGCATTCGAGGCCGACACCATCATCTGCACCGGCCAAAATCTCCTGCACCACGCGGCGCTGCTGATTGACCTTGATCGGGTAGACGGCCGTATAGGACCCAGCATAGCCGTGCGTACTCATCGCCTGGCGAAAAGCCCGGCACAGGCGCCTCACCCGATCATGGAGGATATCGGTGAAGCGCACCAAAACCGGCAACGCAAGCCCCGCCCGGCGTATCTGATGGGCGAGTTCATAGAGATCGACTTCCGCGCCGTGCCGGCAACCGCCGGGGCGCGCAATCAGCCGTCCGGCCTCCGTGATATCGAAATAGCCGCCGCCCCAATGGCCGATATTATAGAGCTCACGAGCCGAGTGAACGCTCGTATAATCCATGTACAATTACTACCAGCGCAATCCACAACAAAGCTCAGTTTATCACCCGCTGCCACCGGCGGAACCCGGCAACACTCTGGCGGTCGAATTTGACTAACCCGCCCAAGCTGGCCAGCGGCTGCATCGATTGCGCGGCTGCACGGCGCTCCCGCCCGGTCGGGAGCGCACCCAATAGACAACCAGCCGTCTGGGAACATAACCACCATGGCACTTGACGAGAAGTGGTTCACGGAAAAAGTACTTAACGAGGGTCTCGCTTTCTCGCTTCGCATTAAGGAGAGGCTGCATGGTGAACAATCTCCCTATCAACGCATCGAGGTTTTTGAAACCGTGCGCTGGGGTCGCCTGATGGCCATCGATGGCTGTGTCATGCTCACCGAGCGCGATAATTTTCTCTACCACGAAATGATGGCGCACCCCGCCTTGTTCACACACGCCGAGCCGCAAGCCGTGTTGATCATCGGAGGCGGCGATTGCGGCACCTTGCAGGAAGTGCTGCGTCACCCCAACGTGGAACGGGTCGTGCAGGTGGAAATCGACGAGCGGGTAACCCGTATTGCCGAACGCTTCTTTCCCGAACTCACAGCCATGAACGGAGACCCACGCTGTAATTTGCGGTTCGAAGACGGGGTGGAGTTCGTTCGCAGGACACCCACGGCATGCTTTGATGTGATCATCATCGATAGCACGGACCCGATCGGGCCAGCGCAAGAGTTGTTCGGCAGCGATTTCCTGCGTCAGACCCACCGCATACTGCGATCGGGCGGTGTGCTGGCACAGCAGAGTGAATCGCCCTTGTTGCATGAGAAAAATATCCTCAAGCCACTGCATCGTAGCTTATCGGAAGCGGGTTTCGCACACCGAGCGACCCTTTCCTTCCCAGTACCCAGCTATCCCAGCGGCTGGTGGAGTTGCACGCTCGCCGGAAAGGCGCGTGACGTACGTGACTTCCGCCACGCGGCGGCTGCGGCGCGGCCGTTTACGACCCGCTACTATAATGAGGATGTGCATCGTGGCTCACTGGCAGTACCCGAGTTCTGCCGCAGCGTGTTCGATGGCTGCCCCCGTTGAGGGCTCTTCGCCGGCGGCCTTGCGCCCCTTGTCAGCCTCGTACAGCCATAGACGGCACCGCTGCCGTCCACAAAACGATCATTGCCACGTAATCACCGCGCGGCACCGCCGCTAACAGACAGAAACCGGTGTATAGGCGCGGCCTGCGCCAAGACAATCGCAAATCGGACGAGTCGGGGGACTTGTGTTTATGGATCAGCGCGACTGCGCCCTAACGAGGCGGTCCACACGCAGCCGCTCACGCTCATCAAACAGCCGCCGGGCCACCAGACGATTGGCCAGCAGCGTGCCAAAACCGCTCCCGACGGTGATCAGCAGAAAGATCAGGATCTGATACTTGACAGCCTCCACCGGCGGACTGCCGGCCAGAATCTGGCCAGTCATCATACCCGGCAAGCTCACCACACCTGCGGCGGCCATACCATTGATCAGAGGGATCATGCCACTGCGCATGCTCTCGCGGCTGACCGACCCTACCGCCTCCTGCCAACCCTGGCCGAGCATCAAGCGTGCCTCGATGACGTCGCGCTGCTGCCACGCACCCTCGATCAGCCGATCCTGGCTGAGCGCCACCCCATTCATCGTATTGCCAAGAAGCATTCCGAGCAGGGGGATGGCATACCTCGGTTCATACCAAGGTGTTGCCTGCACAAGAGCAGTCAGCGCGAACACGGTTACGGCAAACGAGGAGATGAACATGGCGCCGGTGCTGATACCGAACCCCCACCACCCGGCCAAACGGCGGCGTTGCCGAGCCACCACCTCCCGACCGGCGAGCAGCAACATCACCAGAGCCATCAACGAGACCCAATAAAGTGCGGCGTGAGCAAACAAAGTCTCCAACACGAAACCGACCAGCGCAAGCTGTACCACCATACGCGCGGCCGATATCAGCAGCGGGCGGCTCACCTCCAACCGCGCCCAGGTAGCGAGGGCAGCCAACAGCACGGTCAAAGCCGCGGCGACACTGAGATCCGCCCATCCCAGTTGCACCAGCGTCACGGAAATACCCGTTGCAACATGCTGGCCGTGATCCGATAGCCGCGCTGGGCAACGCGCGCGGCCTGGGCGGCATTGTGAGTAACCCAAAATATGGCCGTACCGTTTCGATGGCGCCGCTCGGCAAGCCAGTGCTCGACGCGCTCGGTGGTCTCGGCATCCAAATTGGCGGTCGGCTCATCGAGCAACATAACCATCGGCTCCAAGGCCGCCGCCCGGGCCAACCCCAAGCGCTGGCGCTCGCCGGAGGACAGCCGGCGCACTGCCCAACCACGCACCTCGGGACCGAAACCAAGCGCTTCGAGATCCACATCCGGGCTACCGTTGAGATGCACACCGACCGTATCGGCCCACCAGTGGCTCTCGGCCGGAACCATCACAACCCGACGGCGCCACTGCGCAGGGGTAAAGCACCGCCGATCTTTGCCACTCAGATGGACCGTACCGGAATGCACGTCCAAATCCGCAATTGCGCGCAACAACCGCGTCTTGCCACTGCCAGAGGCGCCTGCGAGGCTGACGCATTCGCCCACGGCGAGCGTGAGATTCACATCACGAACACTTCCACAATCGAGATTCTCGATGACCAAGCACGCGCTCATTATCCCTCATCCGTCATCTCCTACCACCCTTCGAGAGCGGTGCCATCCCCGGCAAAACCAGCACTGGACGAACCATACAACCGAATAGAAATACCCGCGACCACGGTGGCCGACGCCGCTACCGCAGCAGTGCACGCGGCCACCATCACCACGCACCAAGGCGCAGAATCATAGTCAAACGAGCAGGCTTTCAGAGATTGTAACCGCGCTCATCATGCAAGGCGATATCCAACCCTGCCGTCTCCTGCTCATCCGTAACACGTAATCCAATGGTGCCATCGATGCCCTTTAGGATAAGAAAAGTGAATAATCCATCATAGATGATCGTTACTGCCACGCCCATAACCTGCTTAGCCACTTGCCACCCGATCGGGACTCCGTCCGGAAGGCCAACACCGCCCAGCGACTTGACTACGAATACACCCATAGCAAGCGCACCAACGATTCCACCAACCCCGTGCACCCCAAAACAGTCTAAGGCATCATCGTAGCCGAATGCGGGCTTGGCACGGGTAACCGCATAGAAGCAGGCGAGCGCAGCACTGCCCCCGATCACCAGAGCCCCCAAGGCGCCAACATATCCAGAGGCCGGAGTGATGGCCACCAAACCGGCGACGGCACCCGAGGCAATACCCAACGCGCTCGGCTTCCCATGGTCGAGCCATTCCACGATCATCCAGACCAGAGCCGCCACCGCCGTGGCGAGCTGAGTCACGAGCACAGCCCGGCCGGCGATGCCGTCGGCGGCCAGCGCGCTGCCAGCATTGAAGCCGAACCAACCAACCCATAGCATGCCAGCGCCAACTAGAGTGAACACCATATTGTGCGGCATCATCGGTGTAGCCGGGTAACCACGGCGCTTACCCAATACCAGTGCCGTGACCAGACCTGCCACTCCGGCATTGACGTGCACCACCGTGCCACCCGCAAAATCCAACACCCCGAAAGCGCCGAGCCACCCCCCGCCCCATACCCAATGAGCGACCGGGACATAGACCAGCGTCAGCCAAAGACCGACAAACCAGAGCATGGCAGAGAACTTCATACGCTCGGCGAAGGCCCCGACGATAAGAGCCGGGGTAATGACCGCAAAGCTCAGCTGGAACATAATGAATACGGTCTCCGGGATACGATAACCACCAGGCGCAATCCCATCGACCCCGACCAGAAAAGACTTCTCAAGCGAGCCCAGGATGGCCTGCAACTCTCCGCCATCGCCGAACGCAAGACTGTAACCGTAGACAGCCCACAGCACGCTGACCAGACAAGTGATGGCAAAGCACTGCATCATGACCGACAAGGCATTCTTACTACGCACCATGCCAGCATAGAATAGAGAAAGACCTGGGATCGTCATAAGCAGCACTAACGCTGTAGCGGTCAACATCCAAGCCGTGTCGCCCGAATCCACCTCGCCGGCCGCAGCCGCTGCGACCGGCGCGCACAACGGCAAACACATCGCCAACAGGCGGGCCGCTCGAAATAACCTTTCGTTCATGAATACATCCCCCGTGACTATTCTGTTGCCCACTACAGCGCCGCTTTTCCGGTCTCATCCGTGCGGATGCGCACACTCTGTTCAAGCGGCAAAACGAAGATCTTACCGTCGCCCACCTCGCCCGTGTGCGCAGCTTGACCGATCGCCTCGATTGCCTGTTCTACGCGATCATCATCCAGGGCCGCCTCGATCTTGATCTTGGGTAGGAGATCCAGCCTATACTCCGTGCCACGATAAAGCTCGGCATGACCCTTTTGGCGGCCGAATCCCTTCACCTCGGATACAGTGAGGCCTTGCAGCCCGATCCTGGAAAGTGCTTCGCGAACGTCATGCAGCTTGAACGGCTTGATTACCGCAACTACGAATTTCATATGGGATGTCCCTGCAGTGTTTTGTTCTTACCGGTGGCAACAGGCAACCGTGGCTTGCAAGCCTGCCATAGGCGTTAATGCATAATATGCGCCAAATAATATTTACACATCTCCGGCATGCTACCTCAGCACAACGGAGCATCACCTTGGTGCAAGCCGACGCAAACTGCCCCACATGGCGGGACTCGCCTGCTTGCTATTAGATGCCCCCCAATAAACGCCCACAGTCCGGCCGTCCACTGATTCTTCAGACCTGCGCAATACTCAATACATCAACACGGCATCGATGCCGAAGATCGTCTTACCGGTCGGCACGCCGAACTGACTCTCGAAAAATCGATTATCCGAGTTACTTCCCCCGGACTGCCAGCGAACTTCTGGGCGGATATTGAGATTCGCTAGAGGCCTCAAGTTCACACCAGCAGTAATTTCATAGAGTGAATGATCACCGGAGCGGAACCATTCGCCCCGCACGCCTACTTTGAGAACGTCGGTGACCGTATAGAAGAGGTAATTATTGAAGGCGGAACGGTGGTTGGTATCCGGCCCCAGCGGGTCGGCATCGACTTCGACAAGATCATACTGGAAGACGTAAGCCCAATTCTTGGCGGGGGTCGCATGTACCACGAGACTGTGACTGTAACCTTTACCTTGCGGGAAACCCAGATTACCGGCTGTAAGAATGTAGGTGGCGACCACGGAGTTGCCCAAAGTAACCCTCATGCCGCCCAGAAAACTGCTGCCCTTGGAGTGGCCGGCCGCGCTGAAACGATTGAATCCAGTATCCCAGCCAGCCGTCCAACTGCCATAAAGGGTGACCGCCTTCGACGCCTTATAGGCACCCAGCACGCCAGTGTGGGTGAACGGTTCGTTGAAATTAAACGTGAACGAATGGCTGTAAAAAAAGTTAGTCAGAGCGGGAACGGCTTCGTAGCCTATGAGCGTATAGAAGTGACCGAGCTTGACGGACCAATCACCGTAGGCAAACTCGACAAACGCCTGCGGCAGAGCCCACCCATAGATGCCAAAATCCCACTCGTTATCCCAGTGGCGCTGTGGAGATGGTTCGCCAAAACTCTGCGTATTCTGAGCATCCGTGCCATAGAGGAGATCGACCCAGAAACCGAAGTCCGGTCCACAACGACCATCAGCAACCCGACCAGCATAGAGCCATTGCTGATGAAGGTTGATCTCGTTTGGATGCGTGTTGAACACGCCGGTACTGTGAGCATGGTAGCCAAGCTCTGTCCAACCACCAATGGTGAATGGCGGATCATCGCCCATTAGCGAATCGATACGGAATACTTTAGCCTCGGCCGCATCAGTCTCGCCACAGTCGGCACACTGACACCGCTCCTTCGCCCAGAGATTCGGAGAGACAACCAATAGCAATCCGCACAATACTGCACCGGCGAAACGGGTAAAAATCCCATTGCCCAAAATACTTATTACCACTACCAGTTCCCGCTTACTTTGCCATCGCAGCAATAATGCAAACTTCATTCCATTTATTAATTTTTATTATAATCAATTAGTTAACCACAATCCCGGGTACTCGCCGTGGCGCCCACGGCATAATTTGGTGCATCAGGCACCGGCACAGTGCACTGCAATGTGGAGTGGACCGACTCTAGCGGCTGGTACACGGGCGACTTACAATGAATCAGGCCATCATTAGGGAGGCAGCCCAATGCTCGATCCCAAGCAACTCGATGAACTTGCACGCCGTTTCACTGAGAGCCTGCCGCCAGGCATACGCGAATTTCAGCAGGAGGTGGAGCGGAACGTACGGGCTGCGATGCAGTCCGCCTTCGCCCGAATGGATTTGATTACACGCGATGAATTCGACGCGCAGGCAAAAACCCTGGCGCGCACGCGGGCCCGGCTGCAAGAGCTCGAAAAGCAGGTCGAAACACTCGAATCGGCGCTGAAAAGCCCTGCACCCAGCGAATCGACGGCGACGGGCAAAGCCACCGGAAAGGCCGCGACGCGACGCGCCCGCGGCACGACAGGGAAGGACCCGCAAACCAGCAACGATTGACGGCCCATTCACAATGAAGAATATGGACCGCTCGCGTCGGCTAAGGAGGGCGCCGTGTCTGTTGCCATCGCCTACGGGCGCGCAGCCCTCGGGGTGCAAGCACCCTCGGTCGCCGTAGAGGTTCACCTGACCAATGGACTGCCCTCGTTGTCCGTGGTTGGGCTTGCGGAAACGGCCGTAAAAGAGGCGAAAGACCGCGTCCGCAGCGCCATACTCACCAGCGGCTTTGCGTTTCCCACACGCCGGATTACCGTCAATCTCGCCCCAGCCGATCTTCCCAAAGAAGGTGGCCGTTTCGACCTACCTATCGCCGTGGGTATTTTGGCTGCCTCGGGCCAACTGCGCTGCAACGAACTGGATCGCTACGAATTTGCCGGTGAGCTCGCTCTTACCGGTAAGCTACGGTCCGTAAGCGCCGTTTTGCCAATGGCTCTGCATACCCGAGAGGCCGGGCGATGGCTGATCCTACCGTTCGATAACGCGCCTGAGGCGGCGCTAGCCGCCGGGGATCGCGCGCTCGGAGCGCAGCATTTGCTCGACGTTTGCGCCCACCTCACCGGAACAACCCGACTCAAGGCCGTCGAAGCGCCCCATTGCACACCGAGCACGGCCGGCCCGGAGCTTGCTGAGGTACGCGGCCAGCAGCAAGCCAAACGCTGCCTGGAAATCGCCGCCGCCGGGGAACACAGCCTGTTGCTAATCGGGCCGCCCGGAACCGGTAAGAGCATGCTCGCCAAGCGCCTACCCGGGCTACTGCCGCCCATGTCCAAGCAAGAAAGCCTGGAGACGGCGGCAGTGTTATCGATTGCCGACGGTGGTTTCCATCCCGAGCGCTGGGCTCAGCGACCGTTTCGAGCTCCCCACCACAGCGCTTCCAACGTTGCACTGACCGGTGGCGGAACTCGGCCCCGTCCGGGCGAGATTTCATTGGCCCACAACGGCGTACTCTTTCTTGATGAACTGCCCGAATTCAGCCGCCCGGCACTAGAGGCGCTGCGCGAGCCCATCGAAACCGGTCGGGTGATCATCTCCCGTGCCGCAGCCAAGGCCGAGTACCCGGCCAGTTTCCAACTCGTGGCCGCCATGAACCCATGCCCATGCGGTTATCTGGGGGATACGCTAACGGCTTGCCGCTGTACGATGGATCAAATCGCCCGCTATCGGGGCCGGCTCAGCGGTCCGCTGCTCGATCGCATTGACATGCACGTTGTCGTTCCTCGGCTGGCTCCGGCCGAAATGCGCGGTAACGTAACGGGCGAGTCCACGGCCATAGTCCGGGAACGCGTCGCACGCGCCCGACGACGGCAACATGAGCGCGACGGCAAAGCAGCCGCCCGTCTCACCGCGAGCGAGGCAGAGGCGGCTTGCCCGCTCGGCGAATCGGAGACACAGCTTCTGCACCAGGCGATGGAGCGACTGAAATTCTCGGCCCGTGCCTATCATCGTTGCCTGAAGCTCGCGCGCAGTATCGCGGACCTGGCCGGCGCTGATACCATCGGCTGTAATCATCTGGCCGAAGCGATCGCTTATCGGCACTGGACGCAGACATCTTAACGGCACATGCCGTGACGCATTGCAGACAACGACGCCGCTTCGGCGGCTATCCAAAGGTGCTACTGTCTTCTTTACGGAGCGGCGCAGAGCAGCACCATAAGCACAGAGCATGCCATAATATAAGTCTGACATGTGGCAACACCGATCCCGTAAAACCCTGGGCGCTCGTTTGCGCGGCGGCTTTGACCGTCATTCGCACCTTGGCATAAATGATGGTGGTAGCCGGTCGTTGAGCCCTGAATCAGGAAGCCGACGTGGAATAAATTTATCGGGAACCCACCCTTGGGTAACAAAGGGTCGGCCGAAAGAGTCATTAAAATCATGCGGCAACGCTCGAATATGCCCGGCCGTTTCCCCGCCGGACACCCGCCCCAAGCGTATCAAGTAAGCGGTCGATGAAGGTTCTGGTGATCGGCGGCGGAGTCATCGGCACAACCACCGCCTGGTGTTTGCGCCAGGATGGCCATGAGGTCACGGTCCTGGATCGGGCGAGCACTCTGGCCGCCGAGGGAAGTTTCGCCAACGGCGGCATGCTCCATGCGAGCCACACCGAACCCTGGAACACCCCCGCCGCGATTGGCCAGCTCATCGGTTGGATAGGACGCGAGAATTCGCCGTTGCTCTTACGTCTCTCGCAGCTACCCCATCTCATAGGCTGGGGCATGGGCTTCCTACGCTACAGTCAACCCTATTACCATCGGCGCAACACGCGCATCAACACCCGGTTGGCCCGCTACAGCCAGCAGATGACACGACAGATTCGGGAACAGACCGGGATCCGCTACGATGAGGCGCAACTTGGCATTATCAAGATCTTCCGTTCCCAGCGTGAGCTCGACAAGGCAGCCCTAACAGCAGCCCTCACGGCCGAACTGGGCGTCCGCCACGAGGTTCTCGACGTATCCGAAACGCTGGTTCTGGAACCAGCACTGAAGGGAATATATAAAGAGCTCGTCGGTGCGATCTATTATCCGGACGACGAAAGCGGGGACGCCTGCCTGTTTACTCGCCGCCTGGGCGAACTGGCGCGGCGGCAAGGGGTCTGTTTCGAGCTGCGCACGGAGGTACAGCGCATAGAGCTCAAAGGCGACTGCGTTCATCAGCTTTTGACCAGCCGCGGGATACGCCAGGCAGACTGCTATGTGCTCGCCGCGGGCGCGGATGCACCGCTGCTTGCTAGACCGTTCGGTATTGAGCTGCCCATCCGCCCGGTGAAAGGCTACTCGGCAAGTCTGCCCATCAGCGGTTGTTCCGGAGTGCCGCAAGTGCCCATCATCGACGAACGACATAAGGTGGTTATGACCCAGCTTGGCGAACGCCTGCGGATTGCAGGTACCGCCGAGTTCGCCGGCTACGACTATAGTATCCAGGCGCAGCGCGTACGCACCATCATCGAACAGGCCCTGAGTAACCTGCCACAGCTCGCCGCGAGCGTAGATCGCGACTCCGCCTCCAGCTGGGCCTGCCTGAGACCGCTCACTGTGGACGGCCCCCCTATCCTGGGCCACACACCGGTATCCAACTTATTGTTGAACGTGGGCTCCGGTCACCTCGGTTGGACCTTTGCGGCCGGCTGCGCCTATGCACTTGCCGATATTATAAGCGGGCGCCGGCCCGCGCTCGACCTCGATGGACTCACGCTTGCCCGCTATGCACGCTGTAACTGAACCGCACCGATAACAAGCGCCCCCACCCGTCAAGTTGACCCACCACACAAACTGATCGCGCTAGCCACAGGCCTTGCGCGCATTGCGAAACAAACGCAACCAGGGACTGTCTTCCGCCCACTCCCGAGGATGCCAAGCGAGCTGGATCGTACGGAACACCCGCTCCGGATGTGGCATGAGAATCGTGAAACGACCGTCGCGACTACTGAAACCCGTCACCCCGAGGGGCGAGCCGTTCGGATTCGCAGGGTAACGCTGCGCAGGCCGACCGAAGTTATCCACATAGCGCATGGCGGCGGCGCCGGTCGCAAGCGCCTGCTGCGCCGCCATCTCAGTGTCGAACAACGCCCGGCCCTCGCCGTGCGCCACCGCGATGGGCAGACGCGAACCGGCCATACCCTCCAGGAAAATCGACGGGCAGTCCAATATCTCCACCATGGCCAGCCGAGCCTCGAACTGCTCGGAGCGGTTGCGAACGAAACGCGGCCAAAGATCGGTGCCCGGTATCAGTTGGCGTAATTCGGCCAGCATCTGACAACCGTTACATACACCCAAGCCGAACACATCGGGCCGCTCGCAGAAAGCCGCGAACGTCTCGCGGGCACGCGAGTTATAGAGAATGGACTTGGCCCAACCGCCGCCGGCCCCCAACACGTCACCGTAGGAAAACCCACCGGCGGCGGCAAGGCCTTGGAATGCACGTAAATCGCACCGGCCGGCGAGCACATCGCTCATATGCACGTCCACCGCCGTAAAGCCGGCGCGATCGAATGCAGCCGCCAACTCCACGTGTCCATTGACTCCCTGCTCACGCAGCACCGCCACGCGCGGACGTTCGCCCCGGCCGATATATGGCGCACTGACGTCATACCCAGGATCGAAAGTGAGCACGGCGTGCAGCCCCGGATCCGCCTCCTCCAGCAAGGCATCGTATTCTTCAAGCGCGCACTGCGGGTTGTCCCTTAAGGTTTGCATACGCCAGGTCGTCTCGGACCAAGCTCGTTGGAGATCGACTCGCCGCGCCTCGAGCACCGGCGCACCACCGTGGCTGAACACCAAGCGCCCGTCGTCACGCAAACCGCCCAAGACATGGCAGTGCCGCCCCAACCCGGCCTCGTGCAACACCCCCAACACCTGATCACGACAGGTGTGTCGGATTTGCACGACGGCCCCCAACTCTTCACTGAACAACGCGGCAAGGGGAACCGAACCAAGCGCGTCGAGATCGATCTCCAAGCCTGCGTGGCCGGCAAATGCCATTTCCGCCAACGTGACGAAGAGACCGCCGTCGGAGCGATCATGATACGCCAACAACAGCTCCGCACGGAGCAGCGCCTGCACCGTGTCGAACATCCGCACCAACGCCTCTGGGTCGTCCAGGTCCGCCGGCTCATGACCCAGCTGGCCGTATACCTGCGCCAGAGCCGAGGCGCCCAAGCGATTGCGGCCTTTCCCCAGATCGATCAGGATGAGATCGGTCTCGCCACAGTCGGTCCGCAGCTGGGGCGTAAGCGTTTGACGGGCATCATCCACCGCCGCGAAGGCGCTGACGATCAATGACAACGGAGCTGCCACACTCTTCGACTCGCCGGCTTCTTCCCAGACCGTGCGCATGGCCAGCGAATCCTTGCCGACCGGAATGGCAATGCCGAGCTTCGGGCACAGTTCCATCGCCACGGCTTGCACCGTATCGTAAAGACGCGCGTCTTCATCGTGGTAACCAGCCGCTGCCATCCAATTGGCCGATAGGCTCACCCGCCGAATGCCCCCAACCGCGGCCGCCGCAATGTTGGTAAGTGCCTCACCCACCGCCAGACGTCCGGACGCCGGAGCATGCAGTAATGCGACAGGCGTCCGCTCACCCATGGCCATGGCCTCGCCGGTGTAACCGAGATAGTCAGCCAAGGTCACGGCCACATCCGCGACCGGGATTTGCCAAGGGCCTACCATTTGCTCACGGGCGACCAAGCCGGAGACACTACGGTCACCGATGGTGATCAGGAAATTCTTGGCGGCGACACAAGGCAGGCGCAGGATCCGCTGCGCTGCCGCGAGCGGATCGATTCCCGAGAGCTCGAGTTTGGCCTTGTCCCTCGGTCGGTAACGAGCATAGCGCAGCATCTTCGGTGGCTTACCGAATAGCAGCTCCATGGGCAAATCCACCGGTGTATTGTCAAAGTGCCCATCGCCGACGAGCAGGCGACGCTCCTCGGTGGCCTCGCCGACAGTCGCATAAGGACAGCGTTCGCGCTCACAGATACGACGGAATGATTCGAAACGACCCGGCTCGATCGCCAGTACATAGCGTTCCTGGGATTCATTGCACCACAATTCCAACGGTGACATACGAGAATCGGCATGGGGAATCGTACGCAGCTCAATGCGACCGCCCCGGGCGAACTCATCGAGCAGCTCCGGCAAGGCGTTGGCAAGGCCGCCCGCACCCACGTCGTGGATAGACAGAATCGGGTTACGTTCCCCCAACCGCCAGCAACCGTCGATCACTTCCTGACAGCGACGCTCCATCTCGGGGTTACTGCGCTGAACTGAGGCAAAATCCAGTGCGGCCGCACTCTCACCGCTAACCAAAGACGAGGCCGCGCCGCCACCGAGACCGATCAGCATTGCCGGTCCGCCCAGCACCACCAACGGCGCAGCGACCATTATCGGCTTCTTGACGACGTGCTGCGGGTGAATGTTGCCCACGCCACCGGCGATCATGATCGGCTTGTGGTAGCCGCGCACCGCGACGCCCTCCGGCCCTGGCACGGCCATCTCGAAGGTTCGGAAATAACCGCCCAGGCTGGGGCGCCCGAATTCATTGGCATACGAGGCCGCGCCAATCGGCGCCTGCAACATGACGCTAAGCGCATTGGCGATACGCTCCGGATATCCATAATCCTGTTCCCAAGGCTGCAGCGCGTCCGGCAACCGCAGATTCGAGACCGAGAATCCGGCCAGACCGGCCTTAGGCTTGGCACCACAACCGGTGGCTGCTTCGTCTCGGATCTCACCACCGACACCGGTGGCTGCCCCGGCAAACGGCGCAATTGCAGTGGGATGGTTATGGGTTTCCACCTTCAGAACCAGATGCGCCGGCTCCTCAAGGAGCCGATAAACCCCCGTTCCCGGATCAGCAACGAACCGCCGCGCCGGATGCCCCTGGATAACCGCGGCATTGTCTCGATAAGCTGAAAGCACCCCTTGAGGAGAACGTTCATAGCTGTGCCGAATCATCCGGAACAAAGAGTGCGGCCGTGGTTTGCCGCCAATAACCCAATCGGCATTGAATAGCTTGTGCCGACAGTGCTCGGAGTTGGCTTGAGCGAACATCATCAACTCGACGTCGGTCGGGTTGCGCCCCAATTCCAGGTAGCTCTCCACTAGATAATCGATTTCATCGCGCGCCAGCGCCAATCCCAAATCACGGTCAGCGCACTCAAGAGCGGCCTGCCCGCCACCGAGAACATCGATGCACTTCAGCGGGGCCGGCTCACTCAGATGAAACAGCGCCTCCGCCGCATCGATTTCCGTGAGCACGGATTCGGTCATACGATCGTGGATAAGACCAAGCACGGCCTGGCATTCGAGCCCGCTAATCGGCTCATCGTCCTGGATCTGCAAATGGTAAACGATGCCCCGCTCGATACGGCGCACCTCGTCCAGACCGCAGTGGTGGGCGATTTCGGTTGCCTTGCTCGCCCAGGGCGAGATCGTGCCCAAACGCGGCACCACCAGGAGCAACGGCACATCCGGCTTGGTAACAGCCCAATCCGCTTCGCAACCAAGCAAGTTTTGCAAGACGGTGCACTTATCCGCACTCAAGCGGATCTCGCAGTCGACGAAATACATATAGCGCGCGCTGACCGACCGCAGCCGATCCACCGCCCGTTTGAGATCGTTGGTTAACTGCTCAGTCCGAAAGAACGATAACGCGGAGCGGCCGGTAAAACTCAGCATGGCTTACAGTGGCCCGCATTAATGGAGGAATGGCGCCCGCCGACAGGACGCGCGACCTTAGTGCAGTTGCTCTTCGACTAACCCGAGTATCTTTCCGGTAATATCTTTGGTCGCTGGGGCGCCGTCGAAACGGTGTACCGTCACCTGAGTACTGCCATCCACTTCGATCAAATCGATCCGGTACTTCTCGACTGTATCCGGAATTTCTTCGCGCCAGAAGGCCACTGTATCCAACAGGCCCTTACTCTTCGGCCCCAATTCGGCGCGCGTATCGTAACGAACGAAATAATGCCGCGCGCTACGGTCCCGATCGACCACGGTGAAACCGGCCCGGTCTAGGGCCAAACCGACTCGCCGCCAAGCCTCGAAAAACCGGTCGCGCACAACCAACGCAGAGGTACCATCATCAAGCTGCAGCACCTTGGGCTGCGCCGCGTCGGTATCAGCTCGGGGCGAGCGAGCCGATGCGGCTGCAGCCTCTCCTCCCAGCTCGACCAACAGCGCTCGCAAGAGCTCCGCTTCCAGGAAGCGATCTGCAGTACCCAATCGCCACTTACCCTGCTCGTCGCGGACGAGGCGACGTTGGGCGACGAACACCTCGGCAGTGCCTTGACCGCCACCCTCCTCCACACGGATGAGGTAACGATCCGCCACGCTGGCAGCCTTTCGGTCGACCACTGAGGGGGCCAAGAGACCTCGGGTCCGGGGCGATTCGCTGTAAAGCCAAGCGGTCTCCATAACGCCAAGCCGGGGATCACTGCGCGCGAGTTCGAGTTCGTGGCGCTTGACGAAAGCCCCTAGCCAACGCCACACCTGACTGGGCGGAGCCTCTATATCGAGCCAATGCTCATGCCCATTCCAGTGCAGCGTGACGTGTTCGGGTTTTGGCAAGATCGGTTCGTCGTTCTCCTGCCGCTGGCTATTGCCCGTACTGTCGGCTGACCCAGCGGGAATGGCCATCGCCATAGAATTCTGCTCCGGCTTTAGATCCGGAGGAAGCGTGAGCGACCCACCCGATGCCTCATCAGGCGTGGAGTCTTTTACCGACATGCAGCTCACGAGCACAAATAGACTAAGCGTGACAAGCACGACGGGGATAAGCCGCAACATCACCGGTAGGTAACTTTCCGTTCAGAGCAGACCGGCAAGTTTCATGGCTTGCAGGACGCTTTCATGATGATGCTCGGACAAGGGCGTCATTGGCAAACGGATTCCCTGTCCAGCCAGACCAAGCCGATATACTCCCCACTTCACAGGGATAGGATTGGTTTCCACAAACAACGTCTTGTGCAATGCCGCTAGTCGGGCGTCGATACGCTCGGCCTCCTCGGCCTCGCCGGCGAGCGCAGCACGGCACATCTCGTGCATCAACCTCGGTGCCACGTTGGCGGTGACAGAGATCGCCCCCTTGCCACCGGCCAGAATAACCTCCAGGTCTTTTACATCCTCGCCGCAGTAGACATCAAGCTGCCCCCCGCAACGATCCAAAAGCTCGTGAACCCGGTCAACGTGGCCGGAAGCCTCTTTTATGCCCACGATGTTGGAAATTCCGGCCAACCGTGCAACCGTATCCGGCAAAAGATCACACGCCGTGCGACTGGGCACGTTGTACAGGATCTGTGGGATCGGCACGGCCTCGGCCACGGCTTCGAAGTGCCGAAACAAGCCTTCCTGAGTTGGCCTATTATAGTATGGCGTGACGAGCAAAGCCGCATCACAGCCACCTTCCATGGCGCAGCGCGTGAGCTTGATGGCCTCCCAAGTGGAGTTCGACCCGGTGCCGCCAATGACCGGGATTCGCCCACGCGCCATCTCGACGACCCGACGCATAACATAACAGTGCTCATCATAATCTAGTGTGGCCGACTCGCCTGTCGTGCCCACGGCCACTATCGCGTCGCTGCCTTGCTCGACGTGGAACTCGACCAAACGCTGCAGGGCCTTTTCGTCTATGGTTCCGTCGTCATGCATCGGCGTGACAAGCGCTACCATGCTGCCGCGGAACATAGACCTTTCTCCGAGCTGAATCCGATAGCCGCATAGTACTTGCCCACCCGAGAGCTGACAACTGCCAGCCGCGCAGACCGTCCTGCACTCGCCCGAACGGCATCACTTCATTGCATCCGAAGCCGTCCAGCGCCATCTTGTCGCCGCGATTGGTGGCGCCGACTCAGGTGCGCGATCATGCTACACTTCTTTACGTTTGGTTTTTGGGTAGCTGCAGCGGCTATTCACTCGGATAAGACATGCATAATAATTTTTTGGTGATCTCGGCCCTTGGCGAAGATCGCCCAGGCATCGTCAACGAACTTTCCCGGATCATCGCCGAAAACGGCTGTAACATCGAAGACAGCCGGATGACTGTACTCGGCGGTGAATTCGCGATCATCCTTCTCGCGGAGGGTCGCTGGAACAAGCTGGCCAAGCTGGAGGCAGCGCTCCCCAGCCTGGGCCGGCGACTCGGGTTGACCGTCAATTCCAAGCGCACCACACCGAGCCGGCACGAAGGGAATCTGCTTCCCTATTCCGTCGAGGTGGTTGCCATCGATCATCCCGGCATCGTCCATCAGCTCGCGAGCTTCTTCTCATCGCGTGAGATCAGCATTCGCGACATGGCGACCACTACCTATGCCGCCGCACATACCGGTACCCCGATGTTCTCCGTGCACATCACCGTGGACGTTCCGGCGGCGGTGCATATTGCTCGTTTGCGGGAAGAATTCATGGATTTCTGCGATCAGCTCAATTTGGATGCCGTCATCGAACCGGTCAAAGGGTGAGGGCCGAGCGCCCATTCGTAGCCGTACTGACACCGACTGATCGCATCGAGAACTAGGCTCTTTTAACGAGTACCCGCGACACCGCGGGTACTCGTTAAAAGACCCCAAAATATTAGGAGCCCCCCATGAACGAAATCCAGCTCGGCACGACCGTACCCGATTTCGAACTTTTAGCCACAGGCGGTAACGCGCTTCGCCTATCCGATCTGCGCGGTCGCAACGTGCTGCTCTATTTCTACCCGAAAGCAGACACTCCCGGTTGCACTCAGGAGGGAGCAGATTTTCGCGACCGACACGCGGATTTTGTAGCGGTCAACACAGTGATTCTCGGCATCTCACGCGATACTTTGAAGGCACAACAGAATTTCAAAAACAAATACGGTTTCCCATTCGAGCTGCTCTGCGACACGGAGCAGGAGCTCTGTGAGCGCTTCGGCGTACTTAAGGAAAAAAACCGCTTCGGTCGCAAGACGCTCGGAGTGGAGCGCAGCACATTTCTACTCGACTCCGCCGGCGTACTGCGCCGCGAGTGGCGTGGTGTCAAGGTACACGGCCATGCCGATGAGGCTTTACAGGCCGCTAAAGCCCTAACCGAATAATCGATCCTTGAGTCGACGCGCTGTAATGCCTACAAGATCCCGCGCTGGACGGCGAGTATTCGTACTCGATACATCCGTACTGATGCATGATCCCACTGCACTGTTCCGCTTCCAAGAGCACGATCTTTTCCTACCGATGGCCGTCCTGCACGCGCTCGACACCGGCAAAAAAGGGCTCTCAGAAGAGGCACGCAATGTGCGCCAAGTGAGCCGCTTTCTGGACCAATTACTGGGCCAAACAAGCCCGGAGGCGATCGAATCGGGCTTAACCCTCGCCAAGACGACATTGCGCGGCCCGGCCGCCGGGGGGCGACTGTATTTTCTGCGCCAGAACGAGCCCCATTCCCCACCCCAAGAGGACGACATCCTAACTGCGGCCCTCCGGCTGCAGGAGAGTCGGCCCGATATCGCAGTGACCCTAGTGGCGAAGGATATCACCCTGCGGATACAGGCAATGGCCTTAGGACTCAATGCCGAAGATTACCACAGTGACCAGGTCCTCGATGACGTCGATCTACTCCACACCGGAGCGCTGCTCGTCAAAACAGACCGCATCGTCGCCCACACCGAGCGAACACTGGAATTTCTCATCAACCCCAATGAGTGCTATCCGAATCTGTGCGTTACCACCGAGGACGGCCGCTTCGAAGGCATCGTGCGCAAGATTCATGCGCAACGCGCGCTGGCCAGCGCGGTAACCAACCACCGCGCGCAGGGCGAGGCCGTGTGGGGCGTGCAGGCCCGCAATCCGGAACAAAACTTCGCGCTCAACCTGCTGCTCGACCCGGAGGTGGACTTCCTCAGCCTGCTCGGCGTCGCCGGCACTGGCAAGACACTTCTGGCGCTGGCCGCCGGCCTCGCACAGACCCTGGAAATGCACCATTATCGGGAGATAATAATGACGCGCGCCACCGTTCCCATTGGTGAGGACATCGGCTTTCTCCCAGGCACCGAAGAGGAAAAAATGACCCCTTGGATGGGAGCGCTGATGGATAACCTAGAAGTGCTTGGCCAACCTGAGGATGCAACCCGCTGGGGCCAAGCCGCAACCCAAGATGTGCTGCGCAGCCGGATCAAGATACGCTCACTCAACTTCATGCGCGGGCGGACCTTCCTCAACCGTTACATCATCGTAGACGAGGCCCAGAATCTGACCGCCAAACAATTGAAGGCACTTATCACCCGAGCAGGGCCGGGCACCAAAATTGTCTGCCTCGGCAACGTGTCACAGATCGATAC
>JAUILK010000103.1 GCA_030433275.1 Gammaproteobacteria bacterium | reverse complement strand
GCGGCTCGACCGCCCCATCGCCACCCTCACGCGAAAGGATCTCGAATGCATGGCGTCAAACGCGATCAGCCGCTTCATCGTTCTGGCCTCGGAACGCAGGACAAGAGGACCCGATCCCGAGGAACGTGCAGCACTCGACCTGCTGCTCATGGGGTGAGCCGTGCTGAACTGGCCCGCTGTGTGCCTTGCGCGCTGTGCGGCCGGGAAGCCCGGGGCTTCGGCTACTGCCACCAGCTGCGATGGGGTCGCCACCCGTATCACCGATTTTGTTCGATGGCCTGCCTCACCGTGGGCAGCGCCATCGCCCGGAGGAACTTTGGAATGATTGATAAGACCGACATGGAAATCCGCGCGATCCGTGCGGCGCGGCGCGATCTGGCTGAGGCGCTGACGGAGATGGGGCTGATGAATGCCTTCTTCGACCGCTCGGCCGAGGACATCGATCGGCTGATCGAGGCCTGCGTATACGGGTTTCAAGGGGCGATGCAGCGCCAGTCTGATGCCGGCGCAATACCGTTTTGAGGAATTGGGAATGCTCGACCTAAACCACCAATCTGGCTTCGTCTACGGTCGCAGGAGCACGGACCCTGTACCGCTCGGGGCAAGGATCAATGCCCATATCGATGCCGCACTTGTGGCTGAACGCGATGCCCAACGTCCCCGCGACTATCTTGGCGCCAGCCGTATCGGTGAGCCTTGTGCGCGGCGACTTGTTTATGAATTCACCAAAACACCGGTTGATCCTGGCAAGGAATTTGCTGGCCAGACTTTGCGTATCTTCGAAGCCGGCCACGTTTTCGAGGATTTGGCCATCCGTTGGTTGCGAGCGGCCGGTTTTGACCTGCGCACAGAAAAACGCGGCGGTGGCCAATTTGGATTTGAAACTGCAAGCGGGCGCATCCGTGGCTATGTCGACGGTGTCATCGTTGGCGGCCCCAACGTTGAAATTCCCTGGCCAGCGCTTTGGGAGCACAAGGCGCTCAAGGCCTCGAGCTGGAACGACACGGCCCGAAAGGGCGTGCGCGTGTCGAAGCCCGTCTATTTCGCTCAGATGCAGATCTACATGGCCTATATGGGCCTCGATGCCGCGCTGTTCACTGCGTTGAACAAGGACACCTGCGAGCTTTACCACGAATATCTGCCGTTCGACGCCGCCGAGGCGCAGGCGCTGTCCGACAAGGCAGTGGATGTGCTGCGTGCGGCAGATGCGGGCGAATTGCTGCCTCGCATTGCTGCGCACGCCGATTTCTACCTCTGCCGTTTCTGTCCCTTCAGCCTGCGCTGCTGGTCGGAGGAACGGCCATGAGTATCACCGTTTCGGAGGCACAAGCGAAGGCCATTTCCATCATTCGGGACTGGTATCGCAACCACCGCCATCAGCAGCAGATCCTGCGGGTATTTGGGTATGCCGGGACTGGAAAAACCACGATCACCAATCTTGCTATACAGGCGCTCGGCCTTGAGCCGATGACGCCCGGCGGCTTGGGCGGCGTGCTCTTTGCCGCCTTCACCGGAAAGGCGGTGCTTGTCATGACGCGCAAGGGCACACCGGCGCAGACCATTCACAGCCTGATC
>JAUILK010000102.1 GCA_030433275.1 Gammaproteobacteria bacterium | reverse complement strand
CACGAACGGCCCGAACAAGATTTGTTCCACCACGGATCGTCTCCTCTCGTTGGTGGACACTTTCACGAAATATTCTCAAAAATTCGAGACTTGCTTCATCTAGGGCATAACGGTTGGAATTCCTCACTCTGTTGGAGAAATTCCAATAGGCCCGATAATCAGTGAACATGCCTGATGCTCCAAAGTGTACCACGGTCGAACTAAACGTATGGCCGTGCACTCTTCAACAAATAAACCAAGCAAACGTGGTCCGCGGGGTGTCATATGGGTGCAAAAATTCGTGGGTTGAAACGATACACTTCGCCAAGCCTTGAGTTGACATGCAAGACGCAGCGGTTTGGTATCGTTCGGTAAATCGTTCAGAAAGCAACAGCATGCGCCACCCTGCATAGCGCCTAAGGAAAATTGAAAATCCTCGTGTCGGTGGTTCGATTCCGCCCCCGGGCACCATTTTAATAACAAAAATAGATCTCTTAACCGCCTACGAGTTGTGCTCGGTGCATAGGCTCATTAGGCTGGGTGCCCATTGGGTGCCACATGGCAACGTCAGGTGCCGAATATGACAACAAGACTGACTCCACGTACAACTCCTGATGGGCCATGTTGCACAAATCGCGGTCTGACCGCAGTTTCTCTTTCCCCGGACAGAGTTATCTTACGGGCCGCGTAACAGGTATGCCAAGCGCGGTGTAGCCGTTGAGCACTGCAATACGCACCTGCAGCTCGGCGACGTGGCGCTCGAAGTCGCGCGCCGTGAGGGATTGGCCGAGCAGCTTGATGCAGGTCATCTTTGACTCGGCCCGGCCCCGTCGGTGGTATCCGCTCCGGCGTCGCCGGAGTGCACGGCCCAGGTACTTTGAGGCGCGCAGAGCCTCGTTTCTTGCCACCGCGCCCGGGCTTGTTGGTTTCCACGGCCTGGCGTTCTTGCGGGGCGGGATGACTGCAGCGGCACCTCGGGCGGCGATCGCCTCGTGACACTTCCGGGTGTCGTAGGCGCCGTCTGCCGTCACGGAACCGATCTCTTCGTCTGCCGGGACCTGGTCGAGCGGATCAGGTAGGATAGGCGCATCACCAATGTTGCGCCCGGTGACCTCGACGGCTCGCACCTCGAGCGTTTCCTCGTCGATGCCCCCTCTCATCGTTTGCTTCGCAAACGACTGCCGGGCAATGGATGTGTATCTTGCGCCAGATGCGCCGCTTGGAGCCTCCGTGCTTGCGGGCGTTCCACTCGCCTTCACCCTCGGCCTTGATCCCGGTGCTGTCCGCTGCCCGGCAGGGATCAGCAAGTTCAGCGGTCCGCTCCCCACCGCGGTAGGGGATGGCCACATTCAGCGTCCGCTGGCGACGGCAGAGCGTGCTGTAGTCCGGCACTGGCCAGTCCAGCCCGACCAGGCGCAGGAGACTTTCGACGAACCCGGTCGTCTGTCGCAACGGCATGCCGAACAACACCTTCATCGTCAGGCACGTCTGGATCGCGGCAACTGAAGCTCGGCTGCCGGCCACGCTGTCCCGTCGGAGGCGGCCTCCACACCATGTCAGGATCAAACCACACCGTCAGCGAACCACGCCGCCTCAGTGCCTCATTGTAAGCCGA
>JAUILK010000101.1 GCA_030433275.1 Gammaproteobacteria bacterium | reverse complement strand
ATGAGCCTTGAAACGATCGCCCGCGTGACCGACAATCCCACCGTCAGGCTGCCCGCCGTGGCCACCTGATCAAGCCCTGACCTCTCCGAGGGTCGGCGCTCCTACACCACGCCGTGGGACACTATCGTTCGGAGACCAATTTCGGACTAACGGCCAGTCTCCGAAAGTCGGACGGCCTCGCTAAACCCCTTTGAAACAAAAAGAAAAAAGGCCCCGTCAGGGACCTCATCTCAAGTTTGCGATGTGCAAGTGGCGGAGGGGGCGGGGTTGGAAAGGTCAGACCCGAGCCACGCAGGTGCGAACCACCGAATGTGGCGTTTTCACACAAAGGGCATGTTAGGTGCTGGGGTAGAGAACGGCCCAGTGCGGACCTTCCTCCCACCATCGGGATGCTGCGCCGCGGCCCGCGCGAGCGTACATTCGCTGCGGATGCGCTGGCCGCGCCCAATCACCGTAAGCGCGATGACGCGGCCCTATGCGGCGAGGCTTGATGGCTGGGCGTGCCGCCAAGGCATGAGGTCCTCGATGCGGGATCTGGGGTGGCCGTCGAGGATGGCGTGGAGGGTGTCGGCAAGATAGTCGACGGGGTTCACGCCAGCCATCTTGCAGGTGGCGACGAGCGAGGCAAGCATGGCCCAGTTCTCGGCGCCGACGTCGTTGCCGGCGAAGAGGGCGTTCTTCCGCGTCAGCGCGATCGGGCGGATCTGGTTTTCGACCGGATTGGTGTCGAGCTCGAGGGTGCCGTCGCCAAGGAAGCGGATCAGGCCGGGCCAGTGGGTGAGGGTGTAGCGGATGTCCTCTGCGAGCAGGGATTTCTGCGGGATGCGCGAGAGCTGGGTCTCCAGCCACGGCTTGAGTGCGGCGATGATCGGGGCGGCCTGCTCGCGCCGGGCGGCGAGGCGCTCGGCGGGAGCCTGGCCACGCACGGTCTTCTCGATCTGATGCGGACAGCGCCGTGGACTTACCGGCCTCATTCGGGCCGAAGATGATGTGGAAGTCCGACCTGCCGGCAGGCAGCTTAAGCAACCAGGCAACAAGGACACGCTGCTGGGACCGGAAGGGTCGCCGGTGCCCGGTGGGGAAGCAGTGCTTCGCCCCTACCTTGCCGGCGCGGACCGGACGTTTTTCGAGCGCATGCGAAGGAACAGATGTTCGCGAAGCGGACACCCGTTCTCGTAGGGTAAAATCCGCGCGTTGGCACTGTGCCGATGCCTGGTGTGGGAGGCCAGGACGGAGACTCCATCATGTCCAGTAACCAGCTTCCGGCAATCGCAGCATCCAGCGGGGCGTGAAAGCGGTCAGAGCATTCCGTTATTGACACAGTATCAATAATTGGGAGATGCTTTCCCTCATGTGGAGTCAAACACCTTGAGTATCACCAAGCCTATCCCCCTCGCAGGGCTTCGCGGAGCGCAGTGGAACCCGGCGTCACTTCCAAGTGGATTGACGGTCTCGAACCATAGTCTGACCACTAGCGATGGCGCCAACGTCAACGGAACGCTCTACTCTCGGGGCGTAGAAAGAACTGTGTCTTGCCTCATGCATCCTCGTGAGGTGTTGACGACACATTACCTTGTTCCGGAAATTCTTGCGGCGG
>JAUILK010000075.1 GCA_030433275.1 Gammaproteobacteria bacterium | reverse complement strand
CGTAGAGATCCACTGTCGTCGGCTTGGTGCGCTTGCGCGCGCTCTCCAGTAAGGGCCTGATCTGTTCAAACTGCTCGCGCGTAATGTCGCTGGGATAGGCTTTCTTCCTCATCCCCCCATTCTCGGGGATATCAAAGATCATGAACAGGCTCTTAGAAGGCCATTCGCCAGCAACCTCGGCAATTGAGCGAGACCGAGCGGCACGCTGTGCTCAAGCGGGTCAACAGCGAGCCTTACCAGGACGCCAGCGTGCGTGTGATCCACGCCAGTGAGCTCAACCGCGGCTGCCCGATGCCCTCGGTCTCCGACCGATCTATCGGGTGCTGCGTCGCAACCACCAGAGCCGCGAGCGCCGGATGCAGCGTCCCGTGCAGCGCCACGGCGTACCGCGGATCATCGCCTGTGCCCCGCATCAGGCGTGGAGCTGGGATATCTCCAAGCTGCCAACGACCACGCCTCGACTCTACCTCAATCTCTATATCAGATCCTCGATCTCTACAGCCGCTACCCGGTGGCCTGGATGATCAGCCGCAAAGAGAACGCCGCGCTCGCGCGTCACCTCTTTCGTGAGACGATCAGCGCCTACGCCATCGCCCCGGGCGAGCTCATCGTCCACCAGCGCGCCCATGATCGCCCACAGCTACCGGCAGTTGCTCGATACCTTCAGCGTGCGCTGCAGTTACTCCCGCCCTCGGGTATCCAATGATAACCCCTACAGCGAGTCGCAGTTCAAGACGCTGAAGTACAGCCCCGGCTACCCGGGGCGCTTTGAGGGCATCGAGCACGCCCGCGCGTGGATGAGCGCGTTCATCGCAGCCTACAAAGACCGCCCCCACGAAGGACTCGCCTTTTATACCCCGGCCGATGTCTTCCACAGCCGCGTTGAGGCCGTCCACGCCCGGCGACAGGCCGCCTTGGATGCCTACTATGCGGCACACCCCAAGAGCCGACCGATCGCACGACGACCGCCAAAGCAAGTCACCATCAACCCCGACGACGGAGTCACCACTATGGTCGAGAATGTCCTTAACAACCCACAGGCAGGCAACTACGCCTACGCACCGCTTAACCCATCAACCAAAGAGAAGATGAAGTAAGAAAAATAGCCATGACTGTCGGAAAGACGTTGACACATTCCGCATCGGGTAACGCAATCCCCGAGGGTATTCGCCAAAAATCATCCTATTACCCCGGCAATTAAATACAATGAATACAACTCAAGTTAGGACAGTCCCAGGCTCGTGTACGATCTGGTTCATGCCCCATATTTATTTGCCGGAGTAATAGCACGACAGCCATACTGTAACTCTTTCTATTTAAAGACAATCAAACTGATTATCAGAGCTTGATCATTGGGCAGCGGGCAACGCCCGAGCGTAAAAACCCGCTATCACATCCACGAGCGGCGAGTAACTACTCGTTTGCCGCCTGTACCCGTGTATCGGGCGCATCCCGAAACTGCAGTGCAGCCAGCCGCGCGTAGAGTCCGTGCTCGTTGATCAGCTTATCGTGACGACCCCGAGCGACGATGTGGCCGCGATCCATAACCAGGATTTCATCCACCTTGCGCACAGTGGCGAGGCGGTGCGCGATGATGAGCGTCGAACGCCCACGCATCAACTGCTCCAAGCCGTTCTGAACGAATCGCTCGCTCTCAGCGTCCAAGGAACTGGTCGCCTCATCAAGCAGCAACAGTGCCGGATCGCGCAAAATGGCGCGGGCGATAGCAATACGTTGACGTTGCCCACCCGAGAGGCGAATCCCGCGCTCGCCAAGGAAGGTGGCAAAGCCCTGAGGCAGTTGGTCGAGAAATTCAGCCGCGTGCGCCGCCTCTGCAGCTCTCCGGATTTGGGCATCCGACACATCGGCATGCCCGTAGCGGATGTTGTCCCAAGCATCCGCTCCGAATATGACCGGATCCTGCGGCACCAAAGCCACACGCGCGCGCAACTGCTGCGGATCGGCGCTACGCAGATCGACACCATCAAAACGGATGACACCTTCTTCGGGATCGTAGAAACGCAACAGCAGCTGCAATACGGTCGACTTACCGGCGCCGGACGGCCCCACCAACGCAACTTTCCTCCCCGGTGCTAAGCTAAGCGAGAGTTTGTGCAGTGCCGCAGTCTCGGGACGAGAAGGATAACAAAAGGTCACATTGCGCAGCTCAACCTCGCCACGGGCTGGCTCAGGCAATGCAACAGGATGAGCGGGCACAGCTATTTTCGGCTTGGTATTGAGCAGTTCCAGCAACCGCTCAGTGGCGCCAGCGGCCCGCAGCAAATTACCTGCCACCTCGCTCAGCGCACCAATCGAGCCCGCAACCAGCACCGCGTAGAAAACGAACGCCGAGAGCTGGCCCCCGGTAATCCGCCCGGCCAGCACATCATGACCGCCCACCCAAAGCACTAAGCTAATGGCAGTGAAGGTGAGCAACATGACCAGGCCAGTGAGCAGAGCGCTCACTCGAGTCCGCTGAATGGCGGTATGGAAAGCCGCTTCTACCTGATTGCCGTAACGCGCCTCATCGATGCGCTCATGGCAAAAAGCCTGAACGGTGCGAATACCATATAGAACCTCGCCCACATAAGCACCGACATCAGCAATTCGGTCCTGGCTTTGGCGCGATAGACCCCGCACTCGATGCCCGAGCAACCAAAGCGGTACGATGACCAGAGGGACTCCGAGCAACACCAGCAGAGCAAGCTTAGCGCTGGTAATTGTGAGCATCACCAGGCCGCCCGCGATCAACAACACATTGCGCACGGCAATCGCCAGCGTCGAACCGACTACCACCTGCAGCAGCGAAGTATCCGTAGTAAGGCGCGAGATAACCTCCCCGGTGCGGGTTATTTCGAAAAAGGCGGGTTCCAGTTTCAACACCTGGACAAAAACAGCCCTGCGAATATCGGCTACCACCCGTTCACCGATCCAGGTAACCAGATAAAGACGGGCAGCAACCGAGACAGCCATAACTATGACGACGAGCAAAAAAAGTAGCAAAGCCTGATTCAACGCCATCACTGAACCATTGCTCAGGCCATAATCCACTACGTGCCGCAAAACCACGCCGAAACCGAGTACCGCGCCGGCGGCAATCAACAAAGCGATCACTGCGCAAAGCAGTGCAACACGGTACGGACGGATGAATACCAACAATTGCGTGAGAACGCGCAGATTGCTGCTGGCGGGACGCTGTTCTGTGGCCGGTTGACTTCTGGGCATAGCCGAATTCAACTCCTCAAGTTATACTCCGCGGCGCGAATTAGCAGAGCGCCCCAGCCGGAGCGCGTCAGGTATTTGAGTTTGGCTGGTGGGGCGTAAGCATGTGCGGGCGGATTCTACCTGAGTAAGGAGCGGTTATCTCGCGGTATCCCCAAATGCCCTAGCCATGACCCTTTTGCAGCGCGATCCTAGGGGGGCTACGCCGGCTGTATAGAAACGCGGGAAATACCGTTTCATGCCGCAATACCTCGGTTGAGGTATTTAAGTGTTCGCGCCGACTGCCCCCTATGCACGAGTATCAATCCTTATGAGCACGGAGCGCCTGATTCCCGAACAACACCGTGCTTGAAAATGGCATGCTGCGGCCCCATTAGAAGGCAACGGTGCAACCGCCGCAACTCCGCACATTGGCGTTCTCATGCACAGCCCCCCCCAAAACGTTCGGGCGCTACTGCGCAGGGGCGTGTCTTGGCCGTGCCGGGCTCATCCCAGTCTATCGGATATATTTAATTGTTTAACAATAGGGTTAAAGATGGATACCTGCAAAGAAAACACGCAGAAAATCATGAACGTCGCACGAGCTGCCGCCGAGTCAATCGACCCCGGACAACGCGGTGAAGGAAACGGTTCGAGCGCCCGACTACGACATCTTTATCTCAAGCGGGTATCAGGTAGAGCCGGTAGACGGTTGCGCACACTCATGACGCGACGCCTGGACCCGAACAGTTAACTCGGCTCCGCATCATCCGCTCGGATATTGTACCCGTGTGGCAAGCACTCCAATGGTGAGTGGCGCGCGCCGTCCGCCGCAGCCGCATTGATTCGACGCATTACGTCCGCGCGGATCCACCGCACGGGTCCGGCTTTCCCATAGCACGAATCCGCCGTTTAGCAGCATTAATTCAGACTCGGGAGGTGAATATGCGCATAGCAATCTTCGGCGCAGGCGGAGTCGGAGGGTATTTTGGGGGCCGCCTCGCCCAGGCCGGTCAAGATGTCATATTCATCGCCAGGGGCACTCATCTGCAAGCGATGCGGCACAACGGGCTGCAGGTGGCGAGCTTCAAGGGCGACTTTTGCATTGAACAGGTTAAAGCGACCGACGACCCTCGCAAGGTCGGCACTGTCGATGCCATCCTGGTCTGCGTCAAGACCTGGCAAGTTGTCGATGCCGCCCGAGCAATGCACCCGATGCTGGGTCCCACGACATTTGTCGTACCCATGCAGAACGGAATCGAGGCACCCGCTCAGCTCGCCGCCGAACTCGGTCGTGCCCGCGTGCTGGGCGGACTCTGCGGAATCATCGCCTATCGTAGCAACCCCGGCCACATTAGGCACATCGGGGTCGAGCCATTCGTCAGCTTCAACGAGCTCGATAATTCTCCGAGCGAACGCGTTGAGCAGCTACGTCAGGTCTTCGAACGCAGCCGTGGCCTGAGAGTTACAGTACCGCTGGACATCGAAGCCGCGATGTGGGAGAAATTCTTGTTCATCACTGCCGTAAGCGGCCTCGGAGCAATCACACGCGCCCCCGTGGGCATCGTGCGCAGACAACCAGGCACACGCCGATTGCTGGAACGCGCCATGGAAGAAATCCATACGCTGGCACGGGCGCATCGGGTAACCTTACCAGGCGATATAATCAGCACCACCATGGACCTTATCGACACACTCCCCGAAGGGGCGACAGCGTCGATGCAGCGCGACGTGATGGAAGGGCGCGCTTCCGAACTGGAAGCGCAAAATGGTGCTGTCGTCCGCCTCAGCGCGCACGCCGGTATCGCAACCCCTGTCAATAGCTTTATCTACCATTGCCTGCTCGCCCTGGAGCACCGGGTCCGAGCCGAGGAAACCGGCTAGTGTAGTGCAAGCACTCAGGGAATTTGCAATCGCTTTGATCGGTGCCGCGCGTGCCGCCTTCCACCGCCAGATAGTCGTTATAACCGGCAAGCACGACTGGTGCCTGCAGCAAGCCACCATATTCCTGGAACAGCTGCAGCTCGCGACGATCATCTGGCTCGGTGATCGATCACCGACAGCCGCGATTACGCCACTGAAACCGGGGCGCGCCTCTCCAATTCTCGGCAAGGAAATCGATGCCCTAGTGGTCGACGCCTGGGACGGCTTCGACCCGGATGCCTTCGGTGCAACCATCGGAGCCGTTCGCGGCGGCGGTCTCGTGTTATTGCTCGCACCACCGCTTGCCAAATGGCCGGAGTACGCCGATCCCGCAACGGATCGAATCACAGCCTATCCGTATACACGTGGAGAGCTTACCGGGCTTTACCTAAAACGTTTGGTTCGGGTCATTCGCTTGTCGGAGCACGTCGTGGTGCTCGAACCGGATCAACCCTTGCCCAAACTAGCCTTACCAACACTCTCCCAGCGCGGTGCGGCAGCAAGAAACTCTCACACGCTGCCCACACCCGATCAGCTACGCGCCATAGTGGCAATCGAGCGCTGTGCGCGCGGCCATAGACACCGTCCCGTAATACTCACTTCGGACCGCGGGCGCGGCAAATCGGCAGCTTTGGGTATTGCAGCAGCCCGGCTTCTCCATGCGGGTTACACGCGGATTATCGTCACGGCACCAAGCTTGGCCGCGGCGACCACGGTGTTTACTCATGCTCGGTGCCTGATGCCAGCGGCACGCGCTGCCCGCGGCCACCTCTCAGATGGCGGCGGAAGGTTGGAGTTCATGGCACCGGATGCGTTGCTGCGCCGCTCACAAGCAGCTGAGTTGCTGCTCGTCGACGAGGCGGCCGCAATATCGACGACCATATTGAGCACCCTGCTCAAGCGATATCCTCGGATCGTGTTCGCCAGTACGGTGCATGGCTATGAAGGCACTGGACGCGGTTTCGCGCTGCGCTTTCGTCAAGTACTCAACCAACATACGCCGGGCTGGCAAGAATACTGGCTTGCGGCCCCGATCCGCTGGGCTGCTGATGACCCGGCCGAGCGGTTTGCATTTCAAGCGCTGCTGCTAAACGCGCTACCTGCGCCGCGGACGGCACTGGTGGACACAACCGCTGGGCGCTGCCAGCTAGAGAGACTGGATCGCACTGCTCTGCTCGACAACGAGCCTACCTTGAGCGAGTTATTTGGACTGCTGGTTCTCGCCCATTACCGCACCACGCCGGGGGACCTGCGCCAGCTCCTCGATGCCCCCGATTTGTCAGTGTGGGTGCTGCGCCATCAACGCCATATCGCTGCAGCCGCTCTGGTCATCGACGAAGGCGGCTTTCCACCGGTACTCGCCCGAGCGATTTGGCTCGGGCTGCGGCGGCCACGGGGACACCTAGTGGCCCAGTCGCTCGCGGCGCATGCCGGCTTGGCGCAGGCACCTATGCTACATGGCCGGCGAGTGCTGCGTATCGCAGTCCACCCGGCCTGCCAACGGCGCGGCCTGGGGATCCGACTGCTGGGTGGGATCTTCGGTGACGCCCACGGTCACGGGATCGACTATCTGGCCGCCGCCTTCGGCACCACAAATGAATTGTTTCGTTTTTGGTCCCGCTTTGGGATGCGGGTCGTTCGCCTGGGCAATCACCGCGAAGCCTCTAGCGGCAGCTGCTCAGCCATCATGCTACGAGCCTTGAGTCAAGCGGGGGAACAGTTGGTAAATGCCGCCACAGCCCGCTTCGCCGAGCGACTCCCGGCTCTGCTCAACGAGCCTCTACACGACCTGGATCCCACACTTGCACTTACGCTTGTCCAGCAACTCGAAAGGCCGGGTGCACCCCCCACCTCGGAAGACTGGGATGATCTGCTCGCCTTTGGCTTCGGACAGCGGCAGTACATGGATACGCTGACTGCTTTGCAGCGGCTTACTCACTACGCTTTGACCGTCCCGCGGCTCAACGCCGTACTCAGCCATTCCGAGCAACTTCTCTTGCTTGCCAGAACCTTTCAACATCGCGAGTGGAGCGAGCTTGCGAGCTACCTGGCTGTGCCTGGCCGCCGGCAGGCCGTGGCTGCGATGCGGGCCTGCGTTCGCCGTCTAGCGCTAATCAGCTCCGAACCGCAGGTGCGACGCCGAGCGCGTGAGTTGCTGAATGCGCGCCGCGCATTGAGGGAGCCGCGTGGCTCAAGCGCAATCCGGCACCTTGAGAAAATGCCGACGATAATATCTTAGCTCGGCGATCGATTCGCGCACGTCGTCCATAGCCAAGTGCGCACCCCGTTTTGAGAAATTTTGCAAAATCTCGGGCACCCAGCGGCGGGCCAATTCCTTGAGCGTACTTACATCCAAATTGCGATAATGGAAGTATTGCTCAAGCCTCGGCATACATCGGTGCAGAAAGCGCCGATCCTGGCAAATACTGTTTCCGCACATAGGTGATGCATTGGGGGGCACCCATTGCTGCAAAAATTGCAGCGTGCGCTGCTCCGCCTGCGCCTCATCAATCCGGCTTTGCCGCACCCGCTCCACCAAACCCGAACTGCCGTGCTGATCCGTATTCCACTTATCCATTGCCGCAAGCACAGCTTCGCTCTGGTGAATCGCAACCGTCGGACCTTCTGCGAGGATATGAAGCTCTTTGTCGGTAACAGCGGTCGCAATCTCGATGATGCAGTCGCGATCCGTGTCTAAACCCGTCATCTCCAAGTCAATCCAGATGAGGTTCTCCGTGGACTGCGGCATAGTTTCGACTCGTTAGTGTTGGAAATTCCAGGCGATTCTAGCAAAGCTAGGCTGCGGCTGTCGGCGTGCGGCAAGCGATCCACCACGCTGAGCAAAGCCGCCCAAAACCGTCAAGTGATCAAAGCATGCCCATCGAACCGCTCAGCACGGGTGGCGATACGACCCACCCATGATACGCTCGCAGGCCAGATGACGTATGTACCGACATTGGCTGACCATAATAGAGCCTCTACACGTAATCACAACCGAGGCGCTCGAGAAAAATCTCCTGCGCAGACATCTCAGCACCTTTGGCAGCTATCTCCGGGTCTACCCTGTACGGCAGCGAGACAATCTTCTCGACCAGATCCACATCTTCGGCATCGTTGCCGATTGGATAAGTTCATCAAAAACATAAAGCGCTCGGGCGTTGGCCCGGGACGGGCATGCACAACCCCCACTAAGAGCCTGTTCATGATCTTCGATATTCCCGAGAATGGGGGGATGAGGAAGAAAGCCTATCCCAGCGACATTACGCGCGAGCAGTTTGAACAGATCAGGCCCTTACTGGAGAGCGCGCGCAAGCGCACCAAGCCGACGACAGTGGATCTCTACGAGGTATTCTGCGCGATCCTGTATCTGCTCAAAAGCGGCTGTCAGTGGCGGATGTTGCCGGGCGAGTTTCCGAAGTGGCGTACGGTTCATTCCTACTTTGCCAAATGGAGCGAACCGCGAGGAGAGGAT
>JAUILK010000074.1 GCA_030433275.1 Gammaproteobacteria bacterium | reverse complement strand
TTTCGCAAACTCGAACTCGTCATCAACAACGTCGAGTTCCATAACGGCGAGCAACTCACGGAGCAGTCAGACAGGAATGCCGCCTGACGGCCATACACGAGAATTGACAATAACTCATTAAACACTCACGCGGGACAGAACTTACTGCGTTTCAGGCCGGCTGAACGGCCAGTTCAACCGATGAGGGTTGCAACTCGCGATGTTCGATAAGTAATTTGCGCGCATGTGGACCGCATTTACCACAATCACTACACACGCCCAGGCGTTGCCGCAGCTCGCGCATTGTGCAAGCGCCCTCTTCGAGGGCAGAGCGGATGTCCTTATCGGTTACAGCACGGCAAATGCAAATGTACATGCTCTTAATCTCCGTCCCCAACATGCACAACATAATGCCTCACGAACACGATGTCAAATAACAATCATTACTGTTCGCGGTTCAGCCAAGTGCCCGATACCTATTTCCCCGCTCGCATCAACCCACCCAAACCCTTCTCCTCCAATGCATTTCGAACCAAAGCACGCACCTCTTCTGGATACTCCATGCTAACTGCCTGCGCCAGAAGTTCTCTTGCCTCACAGAAGCTGAAGCTGCGTATCACCCACTTTACGCGCAGCAAACTGACGCGGCTCATACTCAGACCATTCACCCGCATGGCAAGCAACAACGGAGCAATACCCGGGTTCGCAGCCATTTCACCGCACACGCAAACCGGTACTTTGGCCCGACAGCCGACCTCCGCTACCGAGTTCATCGCCCGCAGCACAGCGGGATGCAACTCATCATAAAGCGCCGCGACCCTTGGGTTGTTGCGATCGACGGCCAAGAGGTATTGCGCCAAATCATTGCTGCCGATAGAGAGAAAATCGAGACGGTTAGCCAAACTCTCCGCCTGATAAACAGCCGCTGGCACCTCGATCATAGCTCCGAGCTTCGGATTATTGACCTCCATTCCATCCTCACGCAGTTGCTTGCGAGCACGCTGCACCAAGCTTACCGCCTCTTCCGCCTCTTCCAAGCGACTGATCATAGGAAACATAATCTGCAGATTGCCCAGCCCAACATCGGCTCTTAGCATGGCGCGAAGCTGAGTCATAAAGATTTCGGGATGATCCAACATTACCCGTATACCACGCCAACCCAACAACGGGTATTCATCAGCAATAGGGAAATACGACAACATCTTATCCCCCCCTATATCGAGGGTACGCAGAGTAACCACCCGTGGTGCATAGGCCTGCAACACCTCGCGATAGAGCCGCACCTGCTCCTCTTCACCAGGAAAACGATCGCGAATCATAAAGGGCAATTCGGTGCGATGAAGACCCACCCCATCACAACCGACGTCCAGTGAAGAGTTGACATCCGCGACCAAGCCGGTGTTGACATAAAGGCCGATATTCATGCCGTCCAACGTCACTGCCGGTAAAGACTGGAGCCCTCTAAGGCGCTCCGAAATTTGCGCATCCTCACGCATCAAACGCCGGTATTCCCGCCGCACCGCCCGACTGGGTTGGGCGTAGACTCGTCCCGTATAGCCATCGACGATCAGCTCGAGCCCCTCCAACTGAGCGACTTTGAGATCGACTACGCCCATCACCGCGGGAATACCCAAGGCACGCGCCAGAATCGCCACATGCGAGTTTACCGAACCGGTTGCAGCGACCACGCCGGCCAACTTATCACGCGGAATTTCAGCAAGCTGGGTAGCATTGATTTCATGGCCGACGAGGATGGTCTGCTCCGGTATGTTGCGCGTGTCCTCGTTCGCGGCCGACAACCGCATCAATAATCGCCGACCGATATCCCGGATATCACTAGCGCGCTCACGAAGGTAAGGATCCTCCATTTCATCGAACAGCCGCACCTGTTCGGCGATGGCATCGCGAACTGCGTTCACCGCGGATTGGCCGGCCCGAATCCGGCGTCGAACATCCTCCATCAACGTGTTACCGTCCAAAATGTGCAAATAGACTTCGAAGAGCATTTGCTCGTTGTCCGGCACGCTGCCAGCGAGCCGCTCGCCGAGTTCCATAAACTCTTTACGCACCGAACATACAGCACTGAGGAATGTCTCCTCCTCCAGTTCAACGCTTTCAGGGGCTCGACCCAGAGCCATCGCAAAATCCGTCGGCGCATAGATCACCCGACCGATGCCGATGGCAACCCCTGTAGCGCCGGCCACTCCGGTCAAAGGCCGGATACGCCCGGCACGGCGTCCCGAACGCGGAGCATCGATACTACCCACCGCCTGAGCGTAGGCGATCACACCGGCAAGCTGGGCTGCCATGGTCACCATGAAGGCGACTTCGTCGTCACCAAAGCGGCGCCGCTCTTGACGCTGAACGACCAGGACACCCAGCAACTGGCGGTAATGGATGATAGGGACGCCGAGAAAAGCGTGGAAGCGCTCCTCGCCCGTCTCCGGGATATAGCGGAACCGAGGATGCACCTCGGCGTCACCCAAATTGATCGGCTCCTCACGCTCGGCGACCAAACCAACCAACCCCTCGTGCAGCCGCAGCCGCACCTGCCCCGCAACGCCCGGATTGAGCCCATGCGTAGCCATGAGAATCAAGTTGGCAAAATCCTCCGCTGCCAGATAGACCGAGCACACATCCGAGGCCGTTGCTGCGGCGACTCGATCAACAATGATGTTGAGCGCCTGATCCAGATCTCTGGCAGCGTTCACCTCTTGGACAATGCGATAGAGGATCTCAAGCATTCAGCTTCGCCCTTATAGGCGGCCCAGATTACCGTACTCGGTAACGCCGACTGTAAGGATGCCGCAGGCGTACGCGCGGCTCCAGTCGCCGCGGGGGGGGGCCTTGAGGAAACAACAAGGGCGCCAGTTGCGTCAACGCTTGATCGTAGACGCGCCGTTTAAAGAAAACCACCTCATCAACCGGTCGCCAATATTGAACCCAGCACCAATCGTCGAATTCCGGCTGCGCACAAGCATCTAACCGGACGACTTCATCCGAGCCCGTTAATCGCAGCATATACCATACCTGCTTTTGACCGACGCAGACCGGGCGGCGACGGCGGTGAATTAAATGGCGTGGCAGTCGGTAGCGCAGCCAGCCTTCAGTCCGCCCAAGCACCTCCACATGCCTGGGCTCAAGGCCGATCTCCTCGTCAAGCTCACGATAAAGCGCATCAATAGGAGTCTCATGCTTATTGATGCCGCCCTGGGGAAACTGCCAAGCATCCTGCCCAATCCGGCGAGCCCAAAAAACCCCTCCCGCAGCATTGCTCAGGATAATCCCCACATTAAGCCTGAACCCTTCCGAATCAATCACTTAAATTTATGGCTATTAACCTAGAATATTAGCTCTATTCTTTCACAAGCAGATGAACAGTACCAAATCTCCATCCACCCCACTTGCTTACTTCGTATATTATTAAGCGGTTTTTGTCACCTCACATTCATGTGGAGATCCCACGTGGCTCTAGCTATCTTCGATCTAGATAACACGCTGCTTGCCGGCGACAGCGATTACCTCTGGGGCCGTTTCTTGGTAGACAAAGAAATCGTTAACGGCAGTGAGTACACTGCCGAGAACGAGCGTTTTTACCAGGCCTACCAGGCGGGCACATTGGACATCCATGGCTATTTACGCTTCACACTAAGGCCACTGGCCCAACATGAACCAGGACAGCTGCGAGCCTGGCGGGCACAGTTCATCGACGAACACATCCGCCCAATCGTTTTAAATCAGGGCCATGAATTGGTGGAATCACATCGTAGCCGAGGAGATACACTGCTCATCATAACCGCGACCAATCGATTCCTGACCGAACCGATTGCGGCTTTGTTTGGAATCGATCATCTGCTGGCCACCAACCCGGAGATGGTCGGTGAACGATATACCGGGGCGATCCGAGGGATCCCGACCTTCCGTGAGGGCAAAATCAAGGCGCTCGAGACTTGGTCGAAAGATACTGGACATCAGCTCACCGACAGCTACTTTTACAGTGATTCGCACAACGACATCCCATTGCTGGAGCGCGTCACTTATCCAGTTGCGGTCGATCCGGACCCAGAACTACGCCGACAAGCCGCGCAGCGCTGTTGGCCCATTATCAGTCTGCGATAAATACCGCTCCTCACCTTCTGAGCCAAATTCTTTCAAAAAATCAAGTGGCGCATGCCTCGAAAATCGGAGAGTCACTGGATCACGGAACCCACGACACAGCCAGCGGGTCTCTATTTGGTATAGATAAACAAATCAAGCGTGGATAGCGGCTTCCTGGTACCGCAGTCTGCAACGGTTGGATCAAACAACCCGCAATGACCCGATCCTCCCACAGGGAGACCCGTTGCGGGCGGCTTAACCTCCAAAAGCGTCATTCCAGGAGGACTTCTATTCAGCGCTTAAGACGGGCTGCGCTAGTATTTGGCAGGGAACCGTATTTGGGGAGGCAGAGATGCTTCCCCAGTTTTTTCGGCCCGTAACAGCCTCCCACATCTCTCCAATTAGCCCCACATGGCTTATTCACCACGTCATATTTTTAAATTAGAGTATTACATAAGAAATTGGTTTAGCTAGTTTTTAAGGGTTCTCCCGTGTCGAGGAATAAAGGGATATAGTCAATACAATGTTTGAACCGCATAGCAAGCCGCCTTGAGCAACGACGCGCGGCAGAGGAGGGGCTTTGAACAAAAGCTTAGCCCTACCAGGGTATGAGCACCGAATCCGAGAGGGTGTCCTATCAAGAAGCAACCGAGGTTGCTCCAGGAGGTGCCATCATGACAAGAATCGCGTTCATCGGCCTCGGCAATATGGGTGCGCCGATGGCCGCCAACCTGCGCAAGGCCGGATATGAGTTGGTGGCCTTCGATCTCGTTCCCGAAGCCATACAAAAGCTTGTTGATCAAGGTGCCGACCCAGCTCACTCCGCCGCAGAGGCAGTAGCAGGCGCCACGGTAGTCATTTCTATGCTGCCGGCCGGCAAGCAAGTCCGTGACCTTTATCTTGGCACCGGCCGAGTTCTAGCCAGCGTGGGCATTGGCACCCTGCTAATCGACTGTAGCACAATTGCGACTGAGGACGCCCGAGCCGTCGCTGCTGCCGCCGAGGCTCGCGGGCTGGCCTTTCTGGATGCGCCTGTCTCCGGTGGCGTCGCTGGCGCGCAGGCCGGGTCCCTAACGTTTATCGTCGGCGGCGAGGCACAGCCGTTGGAGACGGCCCGCCCGATTCTTGAAGCAATGGGGAAAAACATCTTTCACGCCGGCGGCCATGGTGCCGGACAGCTCGGAAAAATGTGTAACAATATGCTGCTCGGAATCTTAATGATCGGCACTTGTGAGACGCTGAATCTAGCCGTGGCTCACGAACTGAACCCAGCCGTGATCTCCGAGATCATACAATCAAGTTCCGGCAACAATTGGGTGCTGCAGAACTACAATCCACTGCCTGGACTTATGGAGAACACCCCAGCCACCAGAGATTATGAGGGTGGCTTCCTTAGTAAGCTTATGGCAAAGGACCTTACTTTGGCGATGAGCGCCGCCCTTGCCTCGGGAACATCGACACCCCTCGGATCGGTAACGTCCAGTCTCTACGCCATGCATTGCGCCAACGGCAATGGTCAACGCGATTTCTCCAGCATCATTCAGCTCCTACAAGGCGGTCGACTCGATTGACCACATCCGCCCGGGCAAATGTAACGCTGCGTCCGGGCGGCTCCTTTGCGGAAAGGTGCTCTGGCCGGCATCCGCTACGAGATGGATGATGTCACCCGATACATCAAACGGGCGACCGTCTCGGGCAGAGTTCCTCCAGCCGTGCGGGGAATGAGATTAACGCATCACCACGGAAGCTTATTCAATTCTTCAATAGCACGGGCCCGTGTCAGTTACGCAGGGCCGCACGATCGGATTCCTGCACTAGCAGATCGATTACGCGCCGAACATCCTCGCGGGTAGCCTCCAGGATATGGCGAATCGATTCAGGCAATAATCCCTCAGCGAGAACCGCATTGGCCAATGCCATAATACGCTGCTCATCGTCGATCCGGCTGCGCAATACCGCTGCCGCGCCTCGCGCGGCTAGACGGGCCATGAGGCGCTCGTCCAAAATCTGGAAGGTATCACACTCCGCATCGACAGTATCAGGCAGTCCGCTGAGTTGACGCACCTGGTAGCGCAAGCGCTGAGTCAAACTGTCCCGTTCAACGGCAAATCGCCGCAACACGGCTTCGCCATCCTTTCCTGAGAGGAAATCAGCAGCATGACGATAGCGCCGTGCCGTGGCTTCACAGTGAGCCAACAACTCGTTTAATGTCACTTGTCGACCATCCCTAGACATCGCCCTGATTCACCTCCCAATGAATCATCTCCCCCAGCAGCGCCCCACACTGGGCTTCCATCAGTCACCACTCAAGTTCATCAACCGACGAACCCGTGCCGGTATCGGCGGATGCGTCGCAAACAGGCGACTGGCCTGCTCGGAGAAATTGCGCAAAGGGTTGACAATAAACATGTGCTGGGTAGCCCGATTAGCGCCACGAAAAGGCTCATTGCTCACGGCAAGCTTTTCGAGAGCTGATATCAGTCCATGCGGATTACGCGTAAGACGAACGCTCGTGGCATCGGCCAAAAATTCCCGTTGCCTTGAGACCGCCATCTGCACCAGCTTGGCAAATACGGGGGCGAGCGCTGCAAAAATCAAGACCATAAGCAGCGCAATTACGGCGCCACCACCGCCTGAGCGCCCGCGGCCGATACGTCGGCCGGCACCACGCAGATAAAGCGCCCGGAAGGCGAAATCGGCAACCAGCGCGATCAATCCAACCAATATCCCCACAGCCGTGGCATAGCGCATGTCCAAATTGACGATATGCCCCATCTCATGTCCTATTACACCCTGCAACTCGTCACGACTGAGTTTATCGAGCAATCCGCGCGTAACCCCGATGGCCGAACGCCGTGTATCCAACCCGGTAGCCAACGCATTCAGGGCGGGTGTATCGATGAGATAGACTCTGGGTTTTGGGATCCCGGCGGCTATGGCCATCTCTTCCACCACATTATGAAGCTGCGGCAGCTCCTCCCGACTCGCCTCGCGCGCACCAACCAATCCAAGCACGATTCGGTCACCGATGAGAAAAGCAAGCACGGTCAAAAATATGCCAAAGCCCGTTAGCAGTAACGCCCCCCGCACCCCCCAAGGACTCAGATACCAGACGGTTGCGCCATGTTGTTGCATTGCCGCAGTGGTATTGAGTTCCAGACTCCAACCAAGTAAGTAACCAAGGATTGCGCCGATCAGCAGCAATAGCAGGACCAAGCGGTTGGTGTTGCGGCGATTGACCGAAGCAGCCGCCATAAAGTCTGTGCGGTGCAACCGCTTGCCTCGTCTCCCCGGACGTATGCGCGATTCACGAACCGCCGCGCCGCACATGCGGCAAGTTGCCGCCGCTGAGCGGTTGAGCACTCCGCACTCAGGGCAGTTAACCCATTTGCGTGACATGCCACTTCAACGCAGATCGACCCGGGGCGTTTCCCGCGCAACGGTGTCGACTTCAAAGTAGCGTCCATGATGAAAACTAAATAGATTGGCGATCATATTGGAAGGAAAGCTTTCGATCGCATTATTCTTTGCCATCACGCTGTCATTATAAAATTGACGGGCAAACGCGATTCGATTTTCCGTACTGGAGAGCTCCTCCATCAGATCGGTCACATTATTATTGGCCTTGAGGTCGGGGTAATTCTCCATCAACGCAAACAGGCGGCCTAACGCGCCGCTGAGACCCTGTTCTGCAGCGATTGCCACCTCAAAATCCTGCCCCTCCGCAGCAACGGCTCGATTACGGGCCGCTATGACTTGGCGCAGCGTCTCCTGCTCGTAGCTCATGTAATCTTTTACCACCTCGACCAGGTTGGGGATTAGGTCATGGCGGCGTTTGAGCTGAACATCAATTTGGCGCCAGGCATTTTTGACCTGATTGCGTAACCGAACCAATCGGTTATACAAAACGATCATCCCGACGCTTGCGGCCGCAATGACACCCAGCACTACGAGCATGGCAAGATTCATCCGACCGCCCCTCCTTGAGCCGATTGTTCTTGAACTTGAATTAAGATGTCCTAAACGGAAGGCCGGGGCAACCAGGGTTACCGAAAAATGTGCGAAACACCCACCCTTTTCGGACCGAACAATCGCCTATCGCGAATTACAGCTCGAATCTGGCTCCGTGCCCGCCAACAATAACGTCACTGTGCTAAGCGGCACTTATTTTATCGGGCTTGCAACGGGCCGTGAGGGTTTCGTGGTATTCGCTCCAAGAGCGTTTGCCGCATGAATGCGGCAAACGAGCCTCCACGGGTGGATTTACGGTGGCCCTCGGAGCGAATACCGCGCAACCCTGGAGTTGAATCGGGCCGGGATTTCCGGAGGCTCCAAACCTTGAGAGGATGGAGCCATGAAGAAATCGGATCAATATTCCCCGGAAGTCCGGGAACGGGCGGTCCGGCTGGTCCGGGAGCATCAGTCGGAGTACGACTCGGAGTGGGCGGCGATGGAGTCGATCGCGGCGAAGATCGGCTGTACGGCGGAGACATTGCGGAAATGGGTCCGGCGAGCCGAGCGGGCTGAAGGGAAACGGCCTG
>JAUILK010000024.1 GCA_030433275.1 Gammaproteobacteria bacterium | reverse complement strand
GCCCATTTACACCGTCCACAATTGCAAGGAAACGGCACCCAGGTTACCAAAATCCGGCAATTTCAGAATGCCGAAAAATGCTATAAGCACCAACCCATCAACGCGTTAGGCGTTTTTCAGGATCGACAACTTAGCGGATCACCGTGTTGACGCAGATCAAAGGTTCCTCCCCCCGCCTGTAAACGCACTCAACCGCACGAATTGGGAAACACCCCATTTAAGGACGAGCTTATTCAGCCAACCCCAAAGGAGACGCGCAGCCACGCACCGACCACATAGGCCAGAAGTGCTGCCGTCCCACCCATGATCAGCGTTTCCAGACCGCCACGTAATGCCGCACGTTCGAGATAATGTCCTTTCGCGCAGCCAATCAGTAAAAAGGCTATCCCTGTTGCGGCGGCACTAAGCGGGAAAAACGCCGACCGCGAAAGCCCCGGCATGAGGTAAGGAAATGCGATATAAGGCGTCAACGGGATCAGGCCCACCGCAAGGAAGGCAAAGAAAGTGATCAGCGCGGCCCGCAAAGGGCTGGGCGTGCGCAGTTGCATACCGTGCTCCTCCGTGAGCATAGTGTTTACCCATAAATCTTCGTCGCTGGCAATGGTCTCGACGATGGCCTCCAGAGTAGCGCCCTCGAAGCCCTTGCCCCGATAGATTTGGCGGATTTCCTCACGTTCGCCGTCGGGAACGAGCCGGATGTGCTGCTGCTCGATACGGCGGATCTTGTCAACCATCTGGCGCTGACTTTTAGCGCTCTGATAGTTGCTGACAGCCATGCTGAAGCCGTCTGCGAACAGATTGGCAAAACCTAGAATGACAACCACCATGACCGAAAAGCCGCCGCCGGCAGCGCCGGCCACAATCGCGAAGGTGGTCACACAACCGTCGATGCCGCCCAGCACGGCGTCACCCACATAGCTCGGGTTCTGCTGGTTCTGCAACCGCCGGCGGATGGCGGTCGGCTGATGCTCGGCTTGCAGGTTGCGAGTAGTGGTGTGCTCGTTCATAGCTCTTTCCAAGACTAAAGATAGGCTGACATTCTTGTCCTTAAGCGAGCGAGCGCGCCACACGCGAGTTCAGAACCCTATGCCTGACCGGCCAAGAGAATCAAGAGAATAAATAACATACGAACATCCAACGATAGACCCTATATGGCGAACGGGTTACCGTCTGCGCTCACCGCGTGTTCGGGGAAGAGCTTCTCGATGAGCTTGAAGGCTGTGGGCACTCGGCCGGAAACGGCAGAAAAGATTGCGAGTGCCTATCCAGCAAGTCGGTCGTTCGAAATAGCACTACAATCTGCGAACATCATCTCAAACCGGCGCACTGCCTCTGCGCTCCTCCGGTAGCGTGTTGATCGCAGCCGCTCTCTTCCAAAGCGTTTCCTGCTAAAGAGTGCAAGGCATGCATATCGATCAATTCGACTTCACGCCCCGATACTGCAATTCGCCCTTGCTCTACGAAGCGCTTGAACAGTCGGCTCGTGGTCTCGGAAGCCAATCCCAGGTAGTTACTGAGATCGCGCCGCAGCATCGGTAGGCGAAATCGGGTCGACGACAGGCTACGCCGAGCGAAACGCTCGCTCAAACTGAGCAGCAGGATCGCCAAGCGCTGCTCGGCGGTACGACGGGCGAGCGTTCGCAACATTTCCTGTTCGTTGAAGATCTCGCGACTCATGATTCGTAACAGCTGACGCTGCAGGCCGGGAATTTCCGTCGCGAGATCCTCCAACTGGGCGAACGGGATCTCACAGACACTGGTGGTCTCCAACGCCACCGCCGTGCATGGGTAACGGTCGAACGTGATGGCGCCCAGCCCCAAGAGCTCGCCGGGCAAATGGAACGCCGTAATCTGCTCTTCGCCATCCTCAGTCAGCGAAACGCGTTTCAGAGAGCCTGACCGCACAGCGTAGATGGCGCCAAAGCGCTCACCCGCTCGATACAGTATACCCCTCTTGACGAGGGGGCGCCGTCTTCGGACGATCCGGTCCAGCGCGTCGATGTCTTCGGGACTGAGCATCAATGGCAGACACAAATCAGCCAGATTGCATGTGCGGCAAGCCTGGCGAATCTCGTAAAGCGGACGCCGGTGAACAAAATGGCCTGAATCCACCATGGCGGACGATCCTTCTTCGACTGGCGGACCCTTCCCTGGTATTTCAGAGGCATCTTCCCTGAAGCCTAGAGCTCGCATACTATAAGATATTGATTGTACTAAATTTTGTTCGAAATAATCAAAATTCACGACATGGTTCAAATATTACTCATATAGTAAACGCCTCTCACCGGGTCAAGGCGCATGATAGCTGACGTGCTCCGCAATGTGGGCACGGAATATAGCCTCCCTGCCTTGAATTGCCGCTCAATAGTGAGACGGCGAGCGCATAGCCCAGCGCTAAGCGCGGCGATTTCATCGGGCTATTACGGAAGGAGTCCTTGAATGAGCGCTGGTTTACGAGTCTCGCCCATGCGGCGAGCCGAGATAGCGGCCTGGTAGCGCGATTACAATGCAACCGCATTCGGCGCTAGGCTATCTGGTACCGATCGCACTTGCCACCCACTGGCGGTATTAGCATTAGCGGCATTGCAAAAATGACCCACCCCGGCAACTCAAAATTGACTCACCCTTCACTACTCTTGATCCCCTCGTTTGGCTAGGGGACCGAGATGATCACGAAGGAAGGGGCTATGGAGATCATAGATTTTGTACCGCCAGGACGGTCAGTATCCACAGAATCGCCCGGCGGAGGGGCGTCTTGCGCAACACAGTGCGCAAATATCTGCGTCGCGCGCAAGGAGAATGTCGTCCTGCTTGGCCCAAGCGGCGTCGGCAAAACGCATCTGGCCATTGCGCTTGGCTACCTGGCCACCCAGGTCGGACTCAAGAGCCGTTTTCTCACGGCGGCCGATCTGCTGCTGCAGCGTTCTACCGCACAGCGCCAAGGCCAACTCAAGCAGCTCATGCAGCGCAGCGCGGGCAGCCCCAGCGTGTTGATCATCGATGAAATGGGCCATCTGCCGATGAGCCGGGATCAGGCGAACCTCTTCTTTCAGGTCATCGCCAAGCGCTACGAGAAGGGCTCGATGATTCTCACCTCAAATCTCTCCTTCGAGCAGCGGGACGAGACCTTTGCCGGGAACACCGCTCTCACGGCAGCCATGCTCGATCGCATCCTGCATCATTCCCATGTCATCCAGATCAAAGGCGAGAGCGAGCGGCTGCGGGAGAAACGCAAAGCCGGTATCGTACAGTCCGTGAGCACCAACAACGACTAAGTGGGTGGGTCACTTTTCAATTGCCGTTGACAGCGCCTTACAGCCCTGCCTTCGTTCCAGCACCTCATGAGCGGCACGCCCGTAACGCTCGAAGGGGTTCCGGCCGATGCTCGACGTGTTGCCCGGCAGGAATTCGCTCGCCCCGCTCGCAATGAGCGCAGCAAGCCGGAGATAGACATCTCAAACCGTAACAAACAACCGGCTACAGCCTCATGTAGGATGTGCAGAGCAGGAGAAACTGTCTTGTTTCACTGCCGCTCATGCTGAGCGCCCTCATTCGGCCAATGTCCTGATATAAAGGATCAGTTGCCAAATTTCACGATCCGTCAGATGGTTCCTGTGACCGCGCATGGCCGTGGTGCGGGCGCGGCGACCCGGGCGCTTGATTGCCCGCTGGCTGTGTCCGGGCTGTTGTTCAAAAAATCCAGAGCCAGTCTCGATGACCCAGAAAAATTGCCCGTCGGGCAGTGTCTCCATAAGCTCTGCACAGGTGAAATTGGTGGGAGGCGGTTGCAAACGCCTACCGATTGGACCTCGACCGTCACCGCGCGCGCCATGGCACTCGGCACAGGGAACCGGCTTCGCCTCGGTCAGGTAGAGCTTCTCCCCTCGAGCGAGGTTCTCAGGTGTTGGCTTTAGCGGATTCTGTTTATTGAAGTAACGCTCGGGTGCGCGGGGCGTGTCTCGTGTCGCCACGCATTGGCCCTCACCCCCTTGGCTGCTTGCCGTGTCGGGCGTTGCTTGCATCGGCGCCTCTCCTTCGGGACTGGTTTGGCAGCCGGTTACGAGCAGCAGTGCCATGATCGCAAGTTGCCACCGGTATTGTTTCCAATTGCGCCGTGTCATAGCAGAGGACCTAAGGTCTGTTAAAGGTTGACGCTGAAACGAAATCCAATACCTACGATGTCATCCCTTCCCGGATCGCTTCCAGGGTTGATGTAGTACTGAAGCACTGGCTGGAAACTGAACCAGGAGAGGAATTCGGCACGGTAAGTCAGCTCCAGGGCTGTCTCGGTATCAGTGACAGGCGTGCCGACGCTTTCCTGCGCTTTTTGAAACTTGTCCCCATTGACCCCGACAGAAACGCCCAAGCCCAGCACATCCTGATCCCGACCCGGGATTAGGCCGGTATAAACCAGACCGCCCGCATAATACGCGCCGATCTGATTGACGTCTTCCTCCGCTTTGCCGATCCTTAAAAAGCCACTGAGCCCCTGCTCGGGGGCCTTAGGCTCACTGAAAATCATCCCTTCGAGGAAACCGTAAATTCCATGGGATCCGCTCCGAACCACAGGTGTGCCGTTGGCGCTGGTATCGTGTACATCATCGAAGTCCGCGGTGTAAAGCCACCCGCCCAAGCCGAGCCTGAGGAAGTCGAAACCGTTCGGTTCGTAGTTGAGCTCGTTTAAAATGAGCAACCCATCCCCATCGCCTAAATGGATCGCCGTAGCTCCCGGATCGTCCGGATCACCGGGAACACCGTCTAGAACGGCCCCACGCCAGATGATCTCCTGGCTAAGGTTCGCCCGCACGCGGACGCCGAGAGAGGTGACCGGAAAAATCGACGGACCGTTCTGGCCGGTTTCGGAAAAATCCAGCCCCGTGCCAAAAGCGCCGTTTATGAATACCGCAGCGGTATCCTTGGCATCGAATTCGGCGTCGGCGGCGTATAGTCCAACCAGAACGCCGATTCGATCCTCAAAAAATGTCTGTTCATACCACAGCTCAAAGAGCCGAAACGCATTGTCCGCAGCCAAGTTACTGGGAGCATCTATGGTCTGGATTGCCTCCTGCAGATTGTCTCCGTGAGTACCCAAGGCCATCAGGTAGGCCGTGCCACCCGGAATATTCGCCAGCGCCTGCATATTGATCGTTAGCGAGGCCTCCAGCAGATTGGAGTAACTGACATGGTCGGGCAACCCGCTCTGTGGAGTGGCAATCATGTCACCCGTATTGGCGAGATGGACCTCGATGCCGTGGCGAAGCAAGCTCGTTCGTAGGCCGCCCCAATCCCCGGTGGCCTTGTCCGTAAAGAGCCCGAAGGTGCTCGTTGGTCCCCGAGGCACGGAATCGCCAGCGGGGATTTCAGATGCAAGTATTTCTTCCCCCATGCACAAAAAGAAAACAAGCGTCATCCAGCCGAAAAAGCGCGGCGCTTTGCCAAACGCTGAGATGAACATGCTCTGATTCTCTGGTCTGTTCGGCCTCAGTTAATGAAGGATGACGACCCTATTGCCGCAATTAAGACGCGTTAGCGTTCTATAGCAAAAAACGCTCTTGCGCTTGCAAACTTATTTTTATTTAAAAAAATAACACATCTCACACATGCGCCTTGGCCGAAGCCAAGATCACGCTATCCGCCATGGGCAAGCGATGTTCAAGGCTCAGGCGGGCGGCTGACAGAGCAAGGGGCGAGGAGAGTTCGATGACCCGACCTTGCTGCATCAGCACTACGGCCGGCAAGGCATGGCCTTCCCCACGTTGCTAGACGACGCGCTTGAACACCTCACAAAGACTTAACAAGCGGAACTAACAGCTCGGCTGTAGCCTCGAGAGCGCGGGAGAAAATCGTGTCCATGATCATTCTCACGTCGATAGCACATGCGTATGACGATAATGCTGTCGATGGGGGATCGGGCCTTCAACGAAAGCTAATGGAGTTAGCGATAAGCGATCTCCGTGCACCGGGGCTCAATTCCCCGGCGCATGGGGGGCGACCACCAGCTCGGCGGCGTGAAACGCCGCCACTGAACTCAACTTAAGCGCAGCACCTGAAGTGCCGCAGGGCGCGTCGACGGATCACTGTGTGCGAGGTTGAGCGGATGCAGACGCGCGCAACCACTGATACCACTCGTCCAAACCCTCACCGGTGCGGGCGGACAGTGCCAGCACTTCGATCTGCGGATTGACCCGGCGCGCATAGCCGATGCAACGCTCCAGGTCGAAGTCCACATGCGCCAGCAGATCCAGCTTGTTGAGGAGCATGAGCCGGGCGGCCCGGAACATATGCGGGTACTTCATTGGCTTGTCATCGCCCTCGGTGACCGACAGGACCACCACCTTGGCCCACTCGCCGAGATCGAACAGCGCCGGGCAGACCAGATTGCCGACGTTTTCGATCATGACCACGGAACCCGGCGATGGTGCCAGCTCGTCGAGAGCGCGTGCCAGCATCGCCGCATCCAGATGACAGCCGGTTCCGGTGTTGACCTGCACGGCGGGGCAACCCGTGGCGCGGATGCGCTCGGCATCGAAGACGCTCTCCTGATCGCCCTCCACCACGCTTATGGGAATCGCGCCGGCGAGCTCGCGCAGAGTGCGCTCGAGCAGAGTGGTCTTGCCCGCACCGGGGGAACTCACGAGGTTCAGCGCCAAGATGTTACGATCCGTCAACCAGACTCGATTGTGCATGGCCAAGTGATCGTTTTTGGCGAGGAGCGCCTGCTCCAGCATGATCGTGGTGCCCTGCTCCCGGACTTGACCATGCGCCTCGTCATGGTGGTGAGCGTGGCCGTGCTCATGGTGGACGGAGCCATGGTGATCTAAGTGCTCATCGATGCCGGCCGACCGTGTTTCGCCGGTGACCAAATCGGTCAACCTCGCCTTGCCGTCACCCGAGCAACCGCAGCTGGTGCACATTACGCCACCTCCATAGAACGAATTCTCAGAGCGTCGCCGCCGCGCCACTCTGTTAGGTTCACCGAGCCGCACTCGCAGTCGGCCAGCAGCTCGTCGAGCTCGACTTCCGCGCCGCAGTCGCGGCAGCGTGCCCGGCCCGGCATCATGATAACCTCCAACTCGGCCTCCGCCAGCGCAGTCCCTACGCGACACGCCTCGAAGCAAAAGCGCAGCGCCTCGGGCATCACGCAGGTCAACGCCCCGAGCTCCACGGTGACGCGCAGGATACGCGCGCCCTGCGCCTGTTGGCTGCAGACTTCGATGAGGTTCCGAGTGAGGGCGAGCTCATGCACGGCACCACCGTGTCAGCAGATCCGAGGCAACTGCTCGCCGACCAGCATATCGACGATGCGCTCGCCGCCGAAGAGCGTGCCCATCACCACGGTGGCTTGCGGCGTTGCGTGCACGGTGCCGATGCGCACCGCCTCGCGGCCAGCTGGATGCGAGCGCATTGCAGCCAATGCCGTCTCCGCGCCGTCGGCCGGCACCACCGCCACCAGTTTCCCTTCATTGGCCAGATACAGGGGATCCAGGCCGAGAATCTCGCACAGGCCTTTGACCTCCTCGCGAATGGGTAGGGCGTGCTCGTCGATGTGCAGGCACAGTCCACACGCCAGCGCGAATTCGTTGAGCACGGTGGCCACGCCGCCGCGGGTAGCATCCCGCAAGCAGCGCACGGTCGGGCAAGCCTCTAAAAGCGTATCGATCAAGCCGCTCAACGCCTGGCAGTCGCTCGCGATGTCGCTCTCCAGTGCCAGATCGCCGCGGGCATTGAGTACGGCGGCGCCGTGATCGCCGAGCAGGCCATTCACCAAGATCACGTCGCCGGCACGCACGGCACCCGGATCCAACTCCAGGCCAGCCCGGATCACACCGATCCCCGCGGTGTTGATGAAAAGCTTATCCGCGGAGCCGCGCGGCACCACCTTGGTATCTCCGGTGACCACCGCGACACCGGCGACTGCCGCAGCGGCCTTCATCGAGCGCACTACACGGCGCAGGGTCGCCACCTCCAGCCCCTCCTCCAGGATCACGCTGCAGGAGAGAAACAGCGGGCGGGCACCGCCCACCGCGAGATCGTTGACCGTGCCGTTAACCGCCAGGGCACCGATATCGGCGCCCGGGAAGAACAACGGGTCGACCACGTAGGAATCGGTGGTAAAGGCCAATCGGTCGCCGCCAGCGGCCAACTCGGCGAGCGGGATCCGCGCCTGGTCGTCCAACGAAGCGAGCAAGGCGTTGTCGAAACCACCGACGAACACATCGTCGATGAGATCGCGCATCGCCTTACCGCCTCCGCCGTGGGACAGCGTGATACGGGTGTCGCGCAACTGGCCGTGGCGCCGGCGCACGCCCTCTTGCGGCAGCGGCTTGGCATCGACGCTCATGACCTATCCCTCGCCCGCCCCCTGGCGGGCTCCGAACGCTGCCCTCCCACCTTGCCGAGTTGCACGCCGGCGTAATTATAATACGCGGCACAGGCGCCCTCGGAGGAGACCATCAACGCCCCAAGCGGCGTCTCCGGAGTGCAGGCGCGGCCGAAAACCTTGCACTGTCGAGGCTTGATCATCCCCTTGAGCACCTCGCCGCACTGGCAGGAGTTGGGATCCGCGATCTCGAGGTTGGGCACCGAGAACCGGCGCTCGGCATCGAATGCCGCGTAGGCATCGCGGATACGCACGCCGGAGTGATCGATGGAACCCAACCCGCGCCATTCGAAAAACTCGCGCAGTTCGAATACCTCCTGCACCGCGCGCAATGCCGGGTCGTTGCCGGCATCGGCTACCACCCTACGATACTGATTTTCCACCTCGCAACGACCCTCGACAAGCTGCCGCAGGAGCATCCAGATCGACTGCAGGATATCGAGCGGCTCAAAGCCGGCCACCACCAGGGGCTTGCGGTAGTGGCGGCAGATGAACCGGTAGGGGGCGGTGCCGATCACCATGCTCACATGGCCGGGGCCGAGAAAGCCGTCCAGGGTGAGCTCCGGGGAATCCAGGATCGCCTTTATCGTAGGAATAATGGTGATGTGGTTGCAAAATACCGAGAAATTCGCGACCCGCTCGCGCTCGGCCTGCAGTACGGTCATGGCAGTGCTGGGCATGGTGGTCTCGAAACCGAGTGCAAAGAACACTACCTCTTTGCCGGGATTGGCCTTGGCGATCCCGAGCGCATCCAGCGGCGAGTAGACCATGCGCACGTCAGCGCCCTCGGCCTTGGCCTGCAGCAGGCTTTTCTTCGAGCCGGGCACGCGCATGGCATCGCCGAAGGTGGTGAAGATCACCCCCGGATGCTCGGCCAGAACAAGGCTATCGTCCACCCGTCCCATCGGCAGGACACAGACCGGACAACCAGGGCCATGCACGAACTCGATCGCCTCCGGAAGCAGGGCCTCCAGGCCGTACCTGAAGATCGAGTGAGTGTGGCCGCCGCAGACTTCCATGATCTGAAGAGGCCGGCGGCGACAGATTTCGATGTCAGCAACCAGCCCCTCGATCGCCTGCAGCAGCGCCCGGGCTTTGTCCGGATCGCGAAATTCGTCGACGTATTTCATGGCGTCGCTCCTCGCCTCACCTCGCCTTCTGCCGCATGGGCGCCATGCCTCGTCATTTCTCCGAACGCTGCATAGCCTCGAATTCCTGCTGCATCTCGCCGAGCTCGGTGAGCAGCTGCAAAGTCCTGACGGCCTCGGCTTCGTCGATACGGCTCATGGCGAAACCAACGTGAATCAGCACCCAGACGCCGAGGCAGGTCGCCACCGGATGTTCGGCATCGACCACGCAGTGGAGGTTGATTTCACGCTTGACACCGGCAACGTTGACGATACCGCACAAGTTCTCGGCGTCGCTGATTTCGATAATCTGCCCCGGGATGCCCAAGCACATCTCATCACCTCGGTTTCACAAGGCGTGGCCGATGGCTGCACCCACCACCGCTTGCCCCAGCGAGAGCCCCCCGTCGTTGACGGGTACGCGGCGATGGCTAAGCACGGACACCCCGCCTTCGCGCAGACCCTCGGCTACCGTCTCAAACAACAAACGATTCTGAAACACCCCCCCCGACAACGCCACCGAACCACCCGGGCGCACGTCAGGTCGCTCGCCAAGCCGAATCACCAAACCCACCAAAGCGCGGGCGAGCCCGAGATGAAAGCGTGTCGCGACAAGCGCCGGTGTAACGCCGCGCATCAGATCATCCAGCAGCGCGGGCCACAGGGGAGTGCAGTCGAGCACGTACAACCCATCGACTGCGATCAAATCGAACGGATAGCCCTCACCTGCCGTCTCCAGAGCCGCTTGCGTGACGCATGCTTCCAACTCGACCGCCGCCTGGCCTTCGTAGCCGGCGCGCGCCCGACAGATCCCGAGCACGGCGGCCACAGCATCGAATAACCGCCCACAAGAACTGGTTAATGGACAGTTCAAGCCCTTGTCGAGCATGGCCTCCAAGGTGGCCAGCGGGCGATCGCGCAGCCAGGCGCAGAGTTCGAGACGGCCGTATTGACGGGCGAAGCGCCGCCAGCCGAGCGCCGCGCGAATATGGGCGTAGGCACCGCGCCAGGGCTCGCGGACGGCCTGTGCGCCGCCGAGCAGTGGCACCTGCATAAGACGCGCGAGGCGGACGTAGCTCCGGTAATCAGCGAGCAGCACCTCCCCGCCCCAGAGCGTGCCGTCATCACCGTAACCCAAACCGTCCAGGGCGACACCAAGCACCGGCGCACTCTCCAGGGGCACCTCGTTGTCGGCTAAACAGGCTGCAATATGGGCGTGGTGGTGCTGCACCGCCAGCACCGGCAAACCTTCGCGCTCGGCATGCGCCTGTCCCAGCTTGGTCGATAAATACTCCGGATGACAGTCGACGACAATCCGCTCGGGGCGGTGCCTGAAGAGCGCTCGGTAACGCGTCAGGTTCCGGCGATAGTCGGCCTGAGTAGCAGCGTCCTCCAGATCACCCACGTGCTGGGAGAGAATGGCCGCACCGTCCCGAACCAGACAAAAAGTGTTCTTGAGTTCGCCCCCCATCGCCAGCAGCAGCGCGGCCCGGCCGAATCCCTCCGGCAAGGTTAGCGGAACCGGCGCGTAACCGCGCGCGCGGCGCAGCAGCTGCGGCGTGCCGTCCACTACCCGGGCGAGCGAATCGTCGACACGATTGACGATGGCTCGATCATGCAGAAGCAGATAGTCGGCCAAATCGGCCAACCGGGTGCGCGCCTCGTCGTTGTCGGTGCATTGCGGTGCATCGGAGAGATTGCCGCTGGTGAGCACGATCGGCTGATTCAGCCCTTGCAGCAACAAATGATGTAAGGGGGTGTAGGGCAGCATGAAACCCAGCGTGCGTTGGCCCGGCGCCACTGCGGCGGAAACGGATTCCGGACCGCTTGCCTCCAAAAGGACGATAGGCGCGGCAGGGCTCTCCAACAGAGCTTGCTCCGCGCCGCTCACGGCGCAATAGCGGCGGATGACCCCGGTCTCGCGCGCCATCAGTGCAAACGGCTTGTGATAACGCCGCTTGCGCTGGCGCAAGCGGACGACCGCCGCCGCGTTACCCGCATCTACGGCCAAATGGAAGCCACCGAGCCCCTTGACGGCGACGATGCGCCCCTGCACCAATAAGCGGCGCGCCGCAGCGATGGCATCATCGGCCGCAAACGCCGCACCGCCGGCGCGTTCCAGCCACAGCTGCGGGCCGCACTGCGGGCAGGCATTGGGCTGGGCGTGGAAGCGACGGTCGCCTGGATCCGCATACTCGGCTCGACAGCGCGAACACATGGCAAATTCCGCCATGCTGGTGTGCGCGCGGTCGTAGGGGATGCCACGCACGATACTCAGGCGCGGCCCGCAATGAGTGCAGTTGGTGAAAGGATAGCGATATCGCCGATTGCCGGAATCGGCGATATCAGCACAACAGGCGCTACAGGTGGCCGCATCCGGCACCACACCCGTATGCACCGCCCCGCTGCGGCTGGCAACGATATGGAAGCCCGAGCGCGGCGGCGCCCCACCCAGCGGCTCGGTAGCCACGGCGTCGATGCGCGCGAGCGGCGGCACCTCGCTGCACAGCCGGGACAAAAAGCGCCGGCGAGCCGCCCAATCGCCCCAGATGCGGATAGCCACCCCCTCGGCATCGTTCCAGACCTCGCCGTCCAGAGCGCACTCGGTGGCCAACCGCCAAACCGTCGGGCGGAAACCTACACCCTGCACCAGGCCGCGCACGCGGACCGCCTCACCTGGCATAGAGCTTCCGGACCCGGCTGCGCCGTGCTGCTGTTCAGAAACGATCGCCAATTAAAGCCCTGCCTTCGTTCCAATGCCCGCTCCTGAACGGGTGACAGCCTCTATCCATAGGATCCTCCACCTCCTCACGCGCCTTTGCGACCCAGCTGTGGCGCGTAACCGACCCCCATGTCCGCGAATACCCAATACGGCACATAAAGCGATTGCTCAACCGAACTCTCGTACACCGACGTCGCTACCGGATATCCTCGAGAATTCGCGCCGTCAGGGTATCGACAGCCGTAGCGACGGCTGGGGAAAGCCTCGCCCCCACCTCGAAGGAACCCGCCTCCACGACATAGACAAAACAACGCGCCGGCAACTGACCCAGCGCACGCGCCAACTCAACCGCCTCGGCCAAGCCAAGTGCATGCGTCGAGGCACTCCCAGGCAGCGCTGGCAGCATTTCCTCCAGAACATCAAAGCGCCGAATCGTTCCCGGTGCGGCGCCGGAGACGGCGGCGTCCACCAGATAGACCGCATCAGCGCCGTACAAATACTCCAGTAGACCGGCGCTCTCGCCGTCATGCTCGATTACATGGACACCCTCCGGCACCCGTCCCCGCAAACCGGCGGCGACCATTCGCCCGACCGCATCGTCCCCCCGACCCCGGTTGCCTAGACCGATAATGCGCCGACAAGGCATGGGGTCAAGCACGGTCGATCTCCAAGTTCAAAAAATGCGTCGCACATGAGATGCATGGGTCATAGTTGCGCACAGTCTGCTCGCAGCGCTCCCGCAGCGCCGCATCGGGCAGTTCGAGCCAATCACCGATGAAGGTCTTCAAATCCTCCTCGATGCTGGGTTGGTTCTGCGCCGTAGGGGGCACAATCTGCGCTTCTGCAATGGTGCCATCGCCGTTCAGGCGGTAGCGATGGAAGAGCAGGCCGCGGGGGGCCTCGGTAGCACTGTAACCCACACCGGCGCACGGTCTCAGCTCGACAGCCGCCCGCTCGGGCTCTTGATAGTGCTCGATGATGCGCAACGCCTCGTCACAGGCATACAGCACCTCGACGCTGCGCACGATGATGCTCTGGAACGGATTAGTGCAACTCGGCCCCAGCCCGGCCTCGGCCGCGGCTTCCCGGGCCAGGGGCGAGAGGCGGTCATGGTTGAGGCTGTAGCGCGCCAACGGCCCGACCAGATAACGGTTGCGCTCCCGCAGCCGCGAGTGCAGCGCCGTGGAATGCGCAATGTGCTCCTCGACGAAGTGCCGATTGTACTCGGCGACCGAGATATCCAACCCTCGGTTGGAGACGATACGCCCCTCGTTGAAGGGGTATTCCTGCGGATGGCGCAGCGCGACTAACTCGTAATCGCGATTGCAGTCGGGGAAATCGAAACCGGCGGTCCAGCGAACCGTCTCCAACGCTGCTTCCCGTGCACGCCGGAGATTCTCGGCGAGGGGAGCGAGTTCCTGGGGAGTCGGCGTACGATAGAAGCCCCCCACGCGGACGTTGATGGGATGGACCTCTCGACCGCCCAGCAGCGACAGCACCGCATTGCCCACCTTTTTTAAGGCCAGACCGCGACGCACCGTCTCGGGATGATCCCGAGCCATATCGATGGCTCCGGCATAGCCCAGAAAATCCGGTGCGTGGAGCAGATAGATATGCAAGGCGTGGCTTTCGATCCATTCACCGCAGTAGAGCAACCGGCGAAGCGCGCGCAGCGGGCCGTCGACGTGCACGTCCAGCGCGTTCTCCATGGCATGCACCGCACTCATCTGATAGGCCACCGGGCAGATCCCACAAATGCGGGCGGTGATATCCGGTGCCTCGGCAAACGCTCGACCGCGCAACAGCGCCTCGAAAAAACGGGGCGGCTCGAAGATGCGCAATTCGGCAGCGCGGACCACACCATCGCGCACCGTGACGCGCAGCGCGCCCTCGCCCTCGACCCGGGCAAGGTAGTTCACCTTGATGGTCTTATGGGTCATGCCGTTTACTCTCGGTACGAAACGCCGCGGCGTTGGCGTAAAATTTCCGGTATACGCGCAGAAGGTCGCCGGGCGTCATTCCGAGACTCTGTAACCACTCGCTCAGTGCCCGCGTATTCGGCGTCTCCATAGGCCCGTAGCAACCGTAGCAACCGCGGTTATACGACGGGCACAGCGCACCGCAGCCGGCGTGGGTCACCGGGCCGAGACAGGGAGTGCCGTGAGCCACCATGATGCAGACGTTGCCTTTGAGCTTGCACTCGATACAGACGCTGTGGCTCGGTATGGTCGGGCGCCGGCCGCTCAAAAAGGCCGTGATCACCTCCAGCAGCTGGCGTTTGTTGATAGGGCAACCCTGCAACTCGAAATCCACACCGACATGATCGGCGATGGGCGTGGAGGTCGCCAGCGTCTGGATATACGCACGGTTCGCATAAACTACGGAGATAAACGCTTCCACGTCCGCAAAGTTGCGCAGTGCTTGGATGCCGCCAGCGGTGGCGCAAGCCCCGATGGTGACTAGCCTGCACGAGCGCCGGCGAACATCCTGAATGCGCGCAGCATCATGGGCGGTGGTAATGGATCCTTCCACTAGCGAGAGATCGTAGGTGCCCCGAATCTCGCCGCGGCTCGCCTCCGGAAAATAGGCAATCTCCAAGGCATCGGCCACCGCCAGCAGTTCGTCCTCGCAGTCAAGCAGACTCAGCTGACAGCCATCGCACGAGGCGAATTTCCAAACGGCGAGGCGCGGCTTGCGCCGGCGGCGGGCCATATCAAATCTCCTTGCGGCTGAGCAATCCGCGAATGCGCTCGAAGGACAGGACCGGTCCGTCTTTACAGACGAAAGTCGGCCCGAATTGACAATGTCCACAATGACCGATAGCGCATTTCATGTTGCGCTCCATCGACAAATAGATGGCAGCGGTGTCGACGCCGGCCTCCCGTAACGCCGCCACGGCGAAGCGCATCATCACTTCCGGGCCGCACACAAAGGCGACCGTATCCCCGGGGTCGAACGACGCCAAGGGAACCAGGTTAGTAGCCACACCCACGCGGCCGAGCCAGTCGCTGCCCGCGTGGTCCACCGTAACCCGGACCTCCAGATCCGTGCGGCGCCGCCAGCGCTCCAGCTCGCGACGGAACAGGATGTCGCCGGGGCTGCGCGCGCCATAGAGCAGCACCACGCGCCCATAGCGGGCGCGCCGGCTCAGAATGTAATACAGCGCGGGGCGCAAAGGCGCGAGACCCAGCCCGCCGGCGATCAGCACGACATCGGCGCCGGCCGCCGCCTCCACCGGCCAGCCCTGGCCGAACGGCCCGCGCACGCCAACGGCAGCGTCCGGTCCGAGCGCCGCCAGCGCCCGTGATACCGGCCCCACCGCCCGCACGGTGTGCACCTGCCGGTGGGGACTGGCGGGATCCCCGCTCAGACTGATCGGAATCTCGCCCACACCGAAAACATAGAGCATATTGAACTGACCGGGAGCGAACGGACGCTCCGCTGTGCCTCCGGGCTCCAGCTCCAAGGTCCATGTGTCGGCAACCTCCCGGCGCCGGGTAAGCACCCGCGTCGGGGCCGGCCGCATGGGATCGGACGGCATCGACAAGCGCATGAGGTTACTCCGGAGCGCCGTAGACATCGAGAATCTGCATACGGGTAGCCTGCAAACGCCCAATCAGTATCGGCATCAACCGCTTGATGACCTCGTAGCCCAGATCATGGTCCGACTCGCACTTACCGCGCAGACAGCCGGCATCCATGGCGATGGCGCGAGTCAACTCTATGGCGCGGGCATCGTAAGCCCAGCGATAGGGCGGCACCAGCCAGGAAATGCCCACCAGTTCATCGTCACCCAGTGTCTGAAACCGCACGGCGGGACGGCCGGGAACGGCGATTTCGAGCGCGACATGGCCATGGCGGATGAGATAGAGCGTGTCGGCCACACCACCCTCTTGGAAAAGATACTCGCCGCTGTCGAAGCGCACATTGCGCGCGCAGGTGCAGACCAAATCACAAAAGGCTTCATCCAGCCCCTGGAAAAACGGATGCTCCTGGACAATCTGCTCGATCCCTTTCACGAGTCGTCTCCGTCACACTCGTCCTCGTGAAGCACCCGGACCTCCTCGGTGATATCGATTCCGACCGGACACCAGCTGATGCAGCGGCCGCAACCCACGCAGCCCGAGGTCCCGAATTGCTCGACCCACGTGGACAGCTTGTGGGTCATCCACTGGCGATAACGCGCTCGGGTGGAACTTCTAACACTGCCGCCGTGAATATAAGAGAAATCCATCGTAAAGCAGGAATCCCAGCGCCGCGTGCGCGTGGCCATCGTACCGCTGAGATCCGTCTCGTCTTCCACACTCGTGCAGAAGCAGGTCGGGCAAACCATGGTGCAGTTGCCGCAAGTGAGGCAACGCTCGGCCACATCGTCCCAGCGTGAGTGTTCCAGGTTGCGCCGCAGTAAAGCGGGGACGTCGGTAGCCGGCATCTCGCGTCCCATACTCTGCGCGGTGCGCTCCACGATGGCCCGTGCCGTATCGATATCGGCCGGCGGTGCCGGCCGATAGGGTAGCTCGGCGAGCACCTGCGCGCCGAAGTCCGTCCCTGGCTCGACGAGGAAACGGTGTTCGCCGTCATGAACGATCTCAGTAAGGGCCAGATCGAAACCGGCTTCCACCTTCGGCCCGGTTCCCATGGACGCGCAAAAACAGGTCCCTCCCGCCACGGCACAGTTCACGGCCACGGTGAAGATAGCCTCTCGACGGGACCGATAGTGCGGATCCACATAGGGACCACCGAGAAAGACTTTGTCCTGGATGGCAATGGCATTGAGTTCGCATGCCCGTACACCAATGAATGCATAGCGTGGCGGCTCATCGTCTTCATCGATAATCCGCATCTCATCGCCGCTGCGTTGCGCCCGCCAGAGTCGCAATCGGGGCGGATGCAGATAGCGCTTCCAGGAATGCGGCCCAACCGCATAGCCGAAAAACGCCGCATCGTCGCGCCGCCGAAGGCGGTAGTGCCCGCCATCCTGTTCGTCGGTCCAACCCACCGGGAAATCGCCGATGCCGGCGATCGCATCATAGCCGATCGCGCCATTACGAACGGTTGGACCGATCACTTGGTAACCGCGGGCGGTAAGCACCTCGATGAGCCGCTGCACTCCAACCCGGGTTATGAGGGCCGCATCGCTGGTTTTGCCCATTCACTCCCCTTCCGATCGCTCGAGGTGGTGTGGTGTAGCCATGGGAGACTCTATTCTTTAGCTTAGGATGCAGCAAGCCGGGTACAAGTCGATCTTGCTTAATAGATGCGCGATCAGCGAGCAAAAAATCATGAAGCACACCGGGCTTTACTAGGCGGCAGCCGCATCCATCGAGTCAGGCTATCACACGATTTGGCGTGGGAATTCGCTGCTGACATGAGGTTCACGTCGACCCGCGCGAGGGAGGAATAGCGCAGGATATGCCATCAACTTTCTTGCAAGCGCAGCTCGAACGCCAACGCCGGATGATCGATGCATTGCAGAGCACTCTGAGCCAGGAGAGCGCAGCGCCTATCGAAATCATGGAAACGCACTTATCCTGGCTTCTCCTATCGGCGTATCAGGTGATCAAGCTCAAGAAGGCGCTGCACTACAGCTATCTCGACTACTCCACCGTCGAGACGCGGTATGGGCAATGCCAGGCCGAAGTCAGGCTGAACCGCCGCCTGGCTCCCAACATATATCTGGGCGTGAGTAGCGTGATGCAGGATGGGTGTGGCGCGCTGACGCTGGATGGTCCTGGCAGCTCCGTGGAGTATGTCGTGCGAATGCGTCGCTTGGCGGAAACGCAAAATTTCGACTGGCTCCTACAGCAGCGCAGGTTGCCCCCCGAGGCGATCGATTCACTGGCCACCACCCTTGCCCGGTTCCACGAGAAACTGCCCGGCCTGTCGCCGGACCCGTCCTTATATGTCGAAGACCTGCACCGGCGAATCCGCGAAGACACCAATACCCTGGCCGAGCGCCGCTACCGCCTCGACCGTAATCTGATAAAACGAATTGCCACAGCTCTCCACGGCATCGCGTACGATTTGGAACACACATTGCGGGAACGCGTGGGTGCCGGCCGGATTGTCGAAGGGCACGGCGATCTCCGTCCCGAGCACGTCTACTTCGCCCCGGAACCCGTAGTCATCGACTGTCTAGAGTTCAACCCTGGCCTGAGAACACTGGACGCAATCGACGAGATCAGCTTGCTTGCCATGGAGTGCGATCGTTGCGGGGCGAATTGGGTGAGAAAGCGTCTACTCCGTTGCTACGCCGAATCCAGCCGGGATGAGTCATCGGAGAGGTTATACTGCTTTTTCATGGCCTGCCGCGCCATGCTCTGGGCAAAGCTAGCCGTCTGGCACCTGGCCCGAGACCCCGAACGCAACCGCGACAAGTGGATGAACCGGTCTACCGAATACCTCGCGCTGGCACATAACTACGTGCTGTAGTGAGATCCAACGCAGGAAAGCGAATATTCCCGCCATGCGCCGCCTTCGCCGGGGCGCATGGCGCACACTCAAGAATCGTTCTACTTCACCTCGACCTTACGCCGGCGGGCTTCTTTGATCTTCGGAAGGGTCAGCTCAAGAATGCCCTCGCTGAAGCTGGCCTCGGCCTGGTCGGCATCGACTTCGCTGGGCAGCGACACGGTCCGTGCGAATGCGCCGCGGGCGATTTCGCAGCGATAGTAATCGCCCTTTTCTTCCTTGGTCTCGCTAGAACTCTGTCCCTTGATCGTCACCGTATTGTCGGTTACCGAAATATCCAGGTCCTTGCGATCGACACCGGGGATTTCGGCGCGCACCAACACCTCCTTATCCCGGTCGACGACGTCGACCTTGGGCATGCGCGGCTCGATCAGGGCGAGACGGTCCCACAGCGGACGCTCCCAGCTCAACGGCCGCATCCAGCCCCGACTGAAAAACTCTGCAAACATCCGATCAAACTCCTCGAACGGACTCAAAGCCCGCGAGGCCGCCTGGACTTCTTTCGCAGTTGGGGTGATTTCCCTGACGTTCTGCTCGGCCATGGCATTCACTCCTGATATTCAAGCTCAAATAGGTCGGCAGTCATTACATGACGCAGTTGAGAGGCCGTATAATCCGCGGCTTTTCACCGACTTTACCAACCATATTACAAGTTTAAATCACTCACCCCGAATCGCATTGACATAAATCAACATGGAGTCGTTTTCTAAAAACGGCCTCTAATCATTATGTTCTTATTGCGTTAAGCGCGGCGGCTACTCGATCCAGGCAAGCGGCGCAGCAGCTGTGCATGCTACCGGCTTTTCGTCCCATTACAGGGCACTATCGACAAGCGCAACTCGAACGGAGACGGCCGATGAGCATTCGGAATCTACACCACCTGTTTCGACCCGAATCGGTGGCCCTTATCGGTGCCAGTCGAGTGCCCAACTCCGTTGGCGCGGTCCTCGCGCGCAACTTATTCAAATCCGGGTTCGAGGGGCCGGTCATGCCGGTCAACCCAAAGTATCGGGCTATCGAGGGCGTGCTCGCCTATCCGGACGTCGACAGCCTACCAATAAGTCCCGAGCTCGCCGTGCTGAGCACCCCGCCGGACACCGTTCCCGAGCTCATCGGCCAGCTGGCCGAGCGCGGCACGAAAGCCGCTGTGGTCGTAACGGCCGGGTTCGGCGAAGGTGCCGATAAATTGGGCATCGCTCGCCGCCAGGCGATGCTCGATGCGGCCAGGCCGCACCTCATGCGCCTTATTGGACCGAACTGTTTGGGGATTTTGGTACCGAAGGCGGGGCTCAATGCAAGCTTCGCGCATCTGAGCCCGGAATTCGGTCGGCTGGCCTTCGTTACACAGTCGGGCGCCATAGTTACCGCCGTGCTCGATTGGGCCAAGAGCCGTGGCATCGGCTTCTCCCACCTGGTTTCCTTGGGCGATATGGCCGATGTCGATTTCGGCGACATGCTGGACTACCTTGCGAACGAGCCCGACACTCACGCGATCCTACTCTATGTCGAAGCGATCACTCAGGCGCGCAAATTCATGTCCGCCGCGCGAGCGGCTGCACGTATGAAGCCGGTGATCGTCGTCAAGGCCGGGCGCCACGTCGAGGGCGCACGCGCCGCGGCCTCTCACACCGGGGCGCTGGCCGGTGCAGACAGTGTCTACGACGCCGCATTTCGGCGGGCCGGCATGCTTCGAGTATTCAGACTCGGCGAGCTGTTCGCAGCGGTCGAAACACTGGCGATGAGTGAACTGCCCCGTGGCGAGCGGCTTGCTATTCTCACCAATGGCGGCGGCATCGGTGTCCTGGCAACCGATGCATTCATTGACGAGGGAGGCACACTTGCCGCGCTCAGCAAAAAGACTGTCGGCAAGCTCGATAAGGTCCTACCAGCCACCTGGCCACGAGATAACCCCGTGGACATCATCGGGGACGCTCCCGCCGAACGCTACACGGACACCCTCAGCGTCCTCGCGGACGCCCCGGAAGTGGATGCAGTACTGGTCCTGAATTGCCCCACGGCAATCGCCGACAGTCGGGAGGCCGCGCGGGCTGTGATCGACAGTGCCGAGCAGTTCAGCCACCGCAAAGACCGTGCGCAGCGCCCATTCCTGCTGACGAGCTGGGTGGGCCAATCGACGGCCGAAAAGGCCCGAGCGTTGTTCGCCGAGCACCACATTCCCAGCTACACGACGCCGGAAGCAGCTGTCCGCGCCTTCATGCATATGGTCAATTACCGCCGCAATCAGGAAACGTTGCTGGAAACCCCGCCGTCGGTACCGGTGGACTTCGTCCCCGACGTGGCTAGCGCGCGGCGCGCGATCTCGGAGGCGCTCACCCATTCGCGCGGTTGGCTCACCGAGCCGGAGGCGAAGGAGGTGCTCGCCGCTTACGGGGTCCCAGTGATCACCACTCACATTGCCCACTCGCCCGAGGAAGCCGCCGCCCTGGCAGCGCAAATCGGCGGTCCGGTGGCGCTGAAAGTCCTCTCATCCGATATCACGCACAAGTCCGACGTGGGCGGCGTGGACCTGGAACTGGCCGGACCCGTAGCCGTACACCGCTCGGCGGAGGCAATGCTGCAGCGGGTGCGGCAGGTCACGCCCGAAGCTCACATCCAAGGGTTCAGTGTCCAACCGATGGTGCGTCGCCCCGGCGCCTACGAACTCATCGTCGGCATGACCGATGATCCTCAGTTCGGCCCCGTGGTGCTATTCGGTCACGGTGGCACAGCCGTGGAGATCGTCAAGGACCAAGCGCTGGGACTGCCGCCGCTCAATATGAAACTCGCCCACGAGATCATCTCCCGCACACGCATCCATCGGCAACTGCGAGGCGTTCGAAGCCGCCCACCGGCGAACCTGGACGCCATCGCTTTGACGCTCATTCAGGTCGCACAGTTGGTAGCCGACATCCCGGAGATCGCCGAACTGGATATTAACCCGCTCCTGGCGGACGAGTATGGGGTAGTGGCGCTCGATGCCCGTGCTCGGGTGCGCAGCGGCGACGCAATCAACCCGGATCGCCTTGCCATCCGCCCGTATCCGAAAGAGCTTGAGGAGGTCATACCGCTCGACGACGGCCGCAAGCTATTGCTACGCGCCATCCGGCCCGAGGATGAGCCGGCACTGCAGGCGGGGTTTGCCAAACTCACCCCCGAGGAAATCCGGCTGCGCTTCCTGGCACCGATGAAGGTTCTCTCGCACATGATGGCCGCCCGGTTCACCCAGATCGACTACGATCGGGAAATGGCACTCATTCTAACCAAGCCAGGCATCGCCGGTCAGACCGAGATCTATGGGGTGGTTCGTATCGCCACCGACCCGGACAACGAGCAGGCGGAATATGCCATCATCGTTCGCCACGATCTGACAGGGCTGGGACTAGGTCGCCTGCTCATGTGTCGAATCATCGATTATTGCCGCCGGCGCGGAACACGGCTCGTCTTCGGTGAGGTCTTACAGCAGAACACGATCATGCTGCGCCTGTGCGGAACACTTGGTTTCCGGTCGCGTTCGGTACCCAAAGATCCAAGTCTCGTACGAGTAGAGTTGGATTTGAAATGAGGCGCATTACGTTCAAATCGCTAATTATGCGCTTTTACATATCAACACTGGCAGTAACAACCGCAATTAGATTCCAGAGCGTACCCATCGGTGCTGCCGGCGCCTCCCACGCCTTTCGACCCGTCATCAACGATCTCCACGTATTACACCAGCACCACTCCGTACCCGCACGCGTAAAGAAATCTTATGCGGGTTGCGCACAACAGCATCATTTTCTTGACCTGTTCTTTTGAAAAGACTCCAACCAACCGATATGGAACAGCCAGGACCAAATGTTAATTTGGTCACATACTGGTAGCTATCAATTTCGCAATAATTACTTGGGGAACAAGCTAAATGCAGAGGGGTCGAATTGCCTTCCAAACCGGACGATATGGCTCAGCAGCCCGGGAATAAACCCCCTCGAATAGGCGCTGAGGTTGAGAAGCACCTGAGCGAAGCAATTCTATCGGCATCTCGGGAGATGCTCTTTGTCTTCGACCGGAAGAGTCGTTACCGTTACGTCAGCCCTCATGCAGCCCGCCTGCTGCAACTCGACCCAGCCGCCATGATAGGCCGTTCATGGCGCGAACTGGGCTTACCTGCCGATCTCATGGTGCCGTTCGAGGAAAATCTCCACCGTGTCTTTCGAGAGAGAAAAACTCTAACCGGAGAGACGCCATTCTCGATTCGGGGTGAGCGCCGTCATTTCGAGTACATCTTGACTCCTTTGAAAGCAGCCGACACCCAGGTAGAGCTGGTGATCGCCGACGCTTGGGATATCACCGAGCACATACACAGGGAGGAGTCCCTGCACCGAAGCGAGCAGCTCTTTCGCGGCCTCTTGGCGGCCGCGCCGAGCGCCATCCTGCTAATCGATGCCGCGGGGACAATCGCGCTCGCCAACGAACAGGCGGAAATACTGTTCGGTTTCTCCCATGACGAACTCGTCGGGATGCATATCGAAATGCTGATGCCCGAGCGGTTTCGCTCCCGGCATGTGGGCTATCGGGAGGCCTATCAAGCAAACCCTGTGAGCCGCCCCATGGGGGCGGGGCGCGAGCTCTATGCAAGAGGTAAAGACGGCGCGGAGTTCCCTGTCGAAATCAGCCTAAGTCCTTTGGAGACCGCCACTGGACCGCTCACGATCAGCATCGCCCGCGACATTACCGAACGCAAGCGCAATACGGGGCTGTTTCAGACACTGCTTGAGTCGGCTCCGGATGCCATCATGATAGTGGATGCCGCTGGTGTCATCACTTTGGCCAACGGACAAGCGGAACGGCTGTTCGGTTATAGCCGCTTGGAACTGGTTGGCATGCCGGTGGAACGGCTGGTACCGCAACGCTACCGGGCCCGTCACGGAAAACAACGCAACCGCTACCAGGAGCAGCCCGAGACCCGACCCATGGGAATAGGCCGCGAGCTTTTTGCGCAGCGCAACAATGGCGACGAATTCCCCATCGAGATCAGTCTGAGCCCACTGCTTACCCCGGATGGAGCACTGACCATCGTTATTGCCCGAGACGTCACCGCGCGTATTGCAACCACCAATAAGATACGCAAACTCAACCGTACACTTGCGCGGAAAGTGGCTGAGCTTTCCAGCGTAAACCAGGAATTGGAGGCTTTCTGCTATTCGGTCTCGCATGATTTGCGCGCGCCCCTGCGTGGCCTGGACGGCTTCAGCCAAGCGCTGCTCGAAGACTACGCCGCGGCGCTGGATGAAACGGGCCGAGATTACCTCGGACGCATTCGCGCCGCGAGCCAGCGCATGGCACAACTGATCGACGATCTGTTGCGGTTATCACGAATCACCCGCGCAGAAATGGTTCTCGATACCGTAGACCTAACGGCCATCGCCAATGAAATTCTGGCCGAGCGCCGCGCCGAAGCGCCGCATCGCCAAGTAACGATCCAGATTGCTCCCCGTTTGAACGTCGAAGGTGATCGACGGCTACTGCGCGTGGCCCTGGAGAACCTTCTGGACAACGCCTGGAAATTCACAGCGGAACAACCCCGAGCAAAGGTCGAGTTGGGGGTTGACGCTGCTGGCCGAGCCACCCCGATCTACTATGTTCGGGACAACGGAGCCGGCTTCGATATGGCCTATGCGGGGCGCCTTTTCGGGCCTTTCCAACGGCTGCACTCGTCGCAGGAGTTCGAGGGCCACGGCGTCGGTCTGGCCACCGTTCAGCGTATCATCCAGCGTCATGGCGGACGCATCTGGGCCAATGCCGAACCTCAGCAGGGAGCGACTTTTTACTTCACACTGGCCGACCCGGATTTTCACAGCGAACGAGAAGCACGCTAAGGAGAGCCGCTTGATACAAAACCCTACCATCCTGCTCGTTGAGGATAACGCTGACGATGTAGCGCTCACGTTGCGGGCGCTTCGCAAGCACAATGTCGCCAACCAAATTCTGGTAGCCCGGGATGGCATGGAAGCGCTTGACTTGCTGTTCCCAGCTGAGGCCAAGGCCAATGCGACCCCGCAGGATTTACCCCACCTCGTGCTGCTGGACTTGAAACTGCCTCGGGTCGACGGGCTGGAAGTGCTGCGGCGGATTCGCGCTCATCCCACGACACGGCTGATCCCGGTCGTCATCCTGACCACTTCGGACGAGCAGCAGGATCTCCTCGCCGGCTACGACTACGGCGCCAATAGCTATGTACGTAAACCAGTGAATTTTAATGAGTTTTCAGAATCCGTGCGCCAACTAGGTATCTACTGGTTCATACTCAACCGCCTGCCGCCGCTGGGAGAGTGATGCTTGATGAACACGCCGTTACGGGTGCTAATCATCGAAGACTCGGAAGACGACGCGCTGTTGGTTGCGCGGGCGCTTCGAGCAGGCGGCTACGATCCGGTATTACACCGGATCGAGAATGCCCCTTGCATGGAAGAGGCCTTGCAGCATCCCTGGGATTTGATTATTTCCGACTATACCATGCCCTCTTTCAGCACCCCGCAGGCCTTACGATTACTCCAACGCAAGCAGATCGACATACCCTTCATCATGGTCTCCGGGACCGTGGGTGAGGACCGCGCCGTGCAGGTCATGAAAGCAGGTGCCCACGATTACATCATGAAGGGGCACCTCAGCCGTTTGGTTCCCGCCGTGCGTCGTGAGCTGCGAGAGGCCGAACTGCGGCGCGAACGCTTACGCGCACAGGATCAATTACAAAAGCTCTCACGCGCGATCGAACAGACCGCGGAGTGTGTTTTCATCACCAGCTCGGACGGGATCATCGAATACGTCAATCCTGCATTCGAGCACTTGACCGGTTTCCCATCGGAAGAGGCCATACGTCATTCTCCCCGCATACTGCGGTCAGGACAGCACTGTGCCTCATTTTATCGTGATATGTGGCGGACGCTGAAAGACGGCGGTGTCTTTCGAGACATGGTAATCAATCGTCGCAAAAACGGCACCCTTTTCTATGAGGATAAAGTGATCACGCCTATAAAAGACGGCAACGGCGTCATCACCCATTTCGTTTCCACCGGTCAGGACATAAGCGACCGGATGAAAGCCGAGACGACTCGCAAGCGGCTGACTGCAACGCTGGAGGCGACGACCGATTTCGTGGCTATAGCCGATCTTCAGGGACACCTTCTCTATGCCAACGCAGCTCGCCGAAGCGTCTTAGGCTTAGGGCCGGAGGATCAAGCCGAGATCCGCACCCTATCCGATGGACATACCGAGTGGGCGTCCGCAAAACTGATGAGCAAGGCAATCCCCGTAGCCATGCAGGAAGGCACCTGGAGTGGCGAGCTTGCCATGATCGACCAGGATGGACTGGAGATTCCCGTCTCCGAAGTCATTATTGCCCATCGCGGCCCCGAAGGAGAAGTCGAGTTTCTATCGGCTATCGCACGAGATATCAGCGAACGCAAACGCTTGGAGGAGGAGCTTGCCTATCAGGCCAACCATGACGCTCTGACCGGTATCCCCAACCGAATGTTGTTGCTGGATCGCATGCAGCAGGCTATCGCTTATTCCCGTCGCCACAAGCACCGCGTCGGCGTGCTGTTCGTCGATCTAGATCGCTTCAAGCGAATCAACGACACCCTAGGGCATCACGTAGGCGATGCCATTCTCTGCACGGTAGCCGAACGCATTTGCCGATGCCTGCGGCGCAGCGACACGGTCGGCCGGCATGGCGGCGATGAGTTCGTGGTCATCGCGGCCGAGGTCCTCGACAATAACGATCTAACCGCCATCGTGAGCAAAATCCGCAAGGTCGTAAGCGAACCCATAGAGGTGAAAAATCGCCAGATCGTACTGACCTGCAGCATCGGTATTGCGCTGTATCCTTTCGATGGAGAGGATTCAGATATGCTGCTGAAGAACGCAGATACGGCTATGTATCAGGCCAAAGGAAACGGGCGCAATAACTTCCAATACTACACCAACGAAATGAATGCCCAGTCCCACGAAATGCTGAATCTGGAGGAAGACCTGCGTCGAGCAGTAAAAGCAAACGAGTTCGTGCTCCACTATCAGCCGCAGGTCGATTTGCAAACCGGGGCCTTTGCTCGGCTAGAGGCACTGATTCGCTGGCAACATCCCGAGCGTGGAATATTAGCCCCTGAAATCTTTATCCCCGTGCTGGAAGAAACCGGATTGATCGAGCCGGTAGGCGAATGGGTGCTCCGGGAAGCTGTTAAGCAGTGTGCGGCCTGGAAGGAGATGGGGCTACCTCTTGTTACGGTAGCCGTAAACCTATCGGTCAGACAGTTTGCCAATCCCGATATTGCCGAGACCATCAGGCTCATGGTCACGGAAGCAGGGATCCCCCCGGCCTGCCTGGAGTTGGAAATCACGGAGAGTGTGCTGATGGCGGATGCGTTCGACGGTACAGATGCTTTGCGAACACTTTCGCAGCGCGGCTTGAGAGTAGCGGTAGACGACTTCGGCACGGGTTATTGCGCGTTGCATTATTTGCGCCGCTTGCCAGTAAACACGCTCAAAGTGGATCACAGTTTCGTCTCGGGCTTGGCAGGGGACCCAACCACGGCCTCGATTGTTTCCGCCATCATCACACTCGGCCATGATCTCGGGTGCGAAGTGGTGGCCGAAGGTGTGGAAACAGTCGCCCAACGCAACCATTTGCGCCAACTCGGCTGCGACCTCGTTCAAGGCTATCTCTATTACCACCCGCGCCCGCCTGAGGAGATAGAATCTCTACTACGAGACGGGGAGCATGGTCACCAAAGATCATACTAAGACGGCGGTCGACGAAACCTCCCGTCAACGCAGACAAGTATTTTGGGCGTTTTTCACAATCTGCACATCGTCGCCAGCTTAGCAACGCCGACTACCCAAGCAACGAAATCCACTCATGCTCGCCCGGCACCGATTCGAAATGTCCGGCCTGCCAGGCTGCGTTTGCCTGTTCGATCCGCTCCATCGTACTCGATACGAAATTCCACCCAATATAGCGCCTGCACCGGAACGCCGGTCCGCCCAGCATAAGCAACCGCGCCGGGCCGCACGCACGAATCGGAATTCCATCGTCTGGACGAAACACGAGCAAACGGACGGCCCACGCTGTTGCGATGCAGCAAGCAACATTACCGCCATATCTGGCATGGTCCGGAACGGTTCCCCAGTGTATATATCCACCGCGAGTCTATATTGTTCAGGCCGGTTATTGGCTATCTATCTATGTTTCGTTTGTGCCAGATAGCTCGTCATCAGGTTTCGATAGGCTGGGATGTGATTGGAGAGCAGCTTACCGAGCCCCTCTATGTCGTTGCGCCAGTCACGGTGCAGTTCACACGCCACACTGAACCAGTTCATCAGCTGCACTCCCGCCTGGGACATACGCTGCCATGCCGCATGGCGGACCGCTTCGTTGAAGGTTCCCGAGGCATCAGTCACCACGAAGACTTCGTAGCCCTCCTCAAATGCGGAGAGCGCCGGGAATGCCACACATACATCAGTCACCACCCCGGCGATGATCAGCTGGTTGCGGCCGGTCTCTTTGACCGCTTTCACGAAATCCTCATTGTCCCATGCGTTGATCTAGCCCGGACGCGGGATGCAAGGCGCCTTTGGAAACATCTCCTTGAGCTCGGGCACCAAGGGACCGTTCGGACCTTCCTCAAAACTCGTGGTCAGAATGGTTGGAAGAGCGAAGAACTTGGCTATATCGGCAAGAGCCAGGACGCTGTCCTTGAACTCCGCCGGGGAAAAGTCTTGCACCATCGAAATCAAGCCCGACTGGTGGTCTATCAGCAAGACGACCGCATCGTCTTTTTGTATTCGATTGTACTTGAACCCACTATTCATGACGGCCTCCATCAGAATCGAAACATCGGTTCATCGTGGCCATTCAGCCGATTGTCGCCGACCGCGTGATCTCTCCGAACTTGCCGGCCCGGAAGTCATGAACAGCCTGCACCAGTTCTTCCTCGGTGTTCATGACGAACGGTCCATAACGCGCGACCGGTTCGTGCAACGGCACACCCGCCAGCAGCAAGAGCCGAGCCGAGGCAGTCGCCTCCATGCGGCAGCGCAGGCGAACCGCGCAACCGGCGCCAAGAATAACGAGCTGACCTCCGCTGGAAAGCGTAGCCTCATCTCCCAATGATGCAGCACCCTCATAGACGTAAACATAGCCATGTTGCTCAGCGGAAAGGCGCGTCGTGACATCGGCGCCGGGCTTCAATTCCCAGTCCTGGAACACGATCGGCGTACGTGTGGCGATTGCGGCCGTCACACCCAGGGCTGCGCCCGCAATCACCTTGACCCGGGCCAAACCGTCCTCGCTCGTCGCGCTCGGGATGGCTGCGGCGGCCAGCTCTTGATATCGCGGACGCATCAGCTTGTCGCGCGCCGCCAGATTCACCCAGACTTGGAAGCCGTGAACACGACCACCGGCGTCCCGTATCCGCGCCGTCGGCATCTCCGAGTGAACGATGCCGGCACCGGCGGTCATCCACTGCACATCGCCCGGTTTCAGCGTGCCTCGGTGCCCGGCGGAGTCTTCATGTTCGAACTCGCCTTCGATCATGTAGGTCACTGTTTCGAAGCCGCGATGGGGATGATCGGGCGCACCCGTGGCCTCGCCGGGCCCATAGTCCACCGGCCCCATCTCGTCGAGGAGCAAAAACGGATCGGCGGCGTCGAACCCGTTGCTCGGCAAGGGGCGACGAACCATAAAACCCGCCCCTTCGCGCTGGCGGTGCGCAGTCACGATCCGTACGACCTCCCGAACCCTATTCATGTCACCGTTCATGGCGCTCTCCATACGGCATATCATTATTGGGAAACGATAGGCGGGTCGTCGGCTAATAGATAGAATTCACTGCTGGAACGCCGCGTTTCCAGCCCAGAGACACTCGGGCAAATCGCGCTTACCGGACGCCTACTGCGAGCAATCCGGAAGATCTCGCTCCCAAGGCGGGAGTTCACCGCAAGCGGCGACCAGATGATCAATCGCCAACCGCACCTTGGTGGGCACATACCGGGTTGCCGGATAGACGGCATAGATGGAATCCGGCAATGGCCGCTCACCCGGCAGCAGCACCACCAGATCACCGCGGCGCACTGCCTCGGCAGCGATAAACAGCGGGAGCACAATGATGCCGAGACCGGCGATCGCCGCATCACGCATGAGCTCGCCGTTGTTGAAAGAAATGGGGCTCGGTACCGAGAGCAAGCGCGGCGCACCGCCCGCTGCATCGGCCGCAAACTGCCAGAGCCGGTGGGGCCGGACATTGGAGTAGCCGATGCAGCGGTGCTGCGGGAGATCCTCGATCCGCTGCGGACGACCGTTGCGCTCGATATACCCGGGGCTGGCGCAGACGACACGACGGCTTGTGGCAAGCCGCCTTGCCTTCAGCGAGTCACCGGGATCGCGCGTAATGCGAATGGCCAAATCATAACCCGCCCGGGTGATATCGAGTACCCGGTCGTCGAAATCGAGCTTTACCGAAAGTGCGGGATGACGCGCCAGAAACGGAAAGAGCATGCGGCCCAGATAAAGCGTGCCGAAAGTCATGGGTGCTGTGATGCGCAGCTCGCCACGCAGCGCCTGCTCACGGGAGGAAACCGCCTCGGCGGCGGCTTCCAACTCGTGCACCCCCCCGCGAGCTCGGCGATAGAATTCCTCACCCCGATCAGTGGGCACAACCCCGCGGGTCGAGCGGCGCAGCAACTCCGTGCCGAGGTTTTGCTCCAGACGGACAATCCGCTTACTGAGAATGGATTTGGCCAGTCCGCTGCGCCGCGCCGCAGCGCTGATGGAACCACTCTCGACGACGAGGAAATAGGCTTCGATGTCAACGAGCTGGAAATTCATCGAAACACCGCCTTATACACACGACGCCCCCGCCGAGGCTTTTGCTATACGGAGCGCCGCCGCATGACTGTATGCACAAAGCGCCCGGCGGCCGAGCGACATAAAGATGCCACTATCGATTGGTGTTTATGGCGCTTCAACGTATGGCCGGTAGTAGCCATAAGATGGCTGCTCCCGCAACAACCGAACTGCCGAACAAGGAAGCGATCTCTACAAAAACTTGACGGCTCCCCAACAGCCCGACGATGGCAGCTTTGAACACAAGGTTGGAAAGGGATGCTAGCAAGACAACTCGCCAGGCGATATCGGCACCGATGCGACCCTGAGTGTACAACTCAGCCGCGGATAAGGTTATAGCATCCACGTCCGTCAGACCGCTGAAGCCAGCCACCGCATACAATGCACTGGCTCCGATATAGTCCCTGGCCGCCGCCGCGACTAACAAGACTATCGCGTAGAGCGCGCCGAATATCAGCGCCGGTTTGAGTTGCACCGGGTTACTCGATGATACGTCAAACTCCTCGGATCGGGCAGCTTTGACGAATTGGAGTGCAGATAAACCGGACATAAAGATGAGCATCACGATGAGCGGAAGCGCCACATGCGGCAAAAGCCCAGGCGCCACGACTGCGATCTCAAACAAAATCCGCAGATAAACGACAGTTGAGGCGATAACGATAACCAATGAGGCATGTGATGCCGTAGCGATATTGGTCTTCGTCTGGCGCGCGAAACTCACCGTGGTGGCGGTGCTCGATATCAATCCACCAAGGATTCCGCCAAGCACCGATCCGGACCGTGGCTTCAAAAACAAGTGCGCCACAAAGGCACCAGCACTGATGCCGACGATTAAGACGACCATCAACCAAATCTTATAAGGATTCAGCACCTCATAAGGGCCATAAGTCTTATCCGGCAGCAGCGGCAGTATGATCAATGCTAGAAGCACAAACTTGGTAATCGCCCGAATCTCTTGCTCACCGATCTGCTTGACAAAGCTGTGTAGCGGTTGCTTCCATTGCAACAGCACGGCGGTGCCACCGGCGAGCACGATACCGATCGCGATCTGATTCAATGCCAGCAAGGCCCCCACGACGTACATCATCAGCGCCGCCATCTCGGTAGTTATCCCGGCACTGCCCCGCTTAGTCTTGATGATAAAAAGATTCCCAACGACCAACATAACGGCTACTGCGAGCATGCCGATCAAAATCGGCCACTGACTTTGCTCTGAACTCAACAACCCGGTCGCAGCACCAAGTAGGGTGATAATCGTAAAGGTACGGATACCAGCTAGATCGGGTTTGGCGCGTTCGCGCTGCAACCCGACCAGCAACCCCAGTCCAAGGGCTAACCCCAGCGCGCGGAAGCTCTCGATTTCACTCATCCTCTCGCTCTCTATGCCCTTTACTACAACGCACGGCAAGGTTGCTATAGGCCCCAACAAGGCTTGATCCGGTTGCCGACTCTCGATTGGGATGGGTCGTATTTTCCCCAACTGCGCAAATTCGGCCCACCGCCGGACGGCGCCCAGAAATTGCATCCAGTTTGGACGCTGCGGCTGCGATGTTTACCGAGGCACGCCAAATATCCTGGCCGGAAGACCAGCGGGTGATCGGCCTTATCGACCGAGGAAACACTCCGGACCCACGTCAACGGACACACTAGGTGGAGAAGGTATTCTTACAGAGAAAAGCGCCACCTTTCCCCGGTCGACAATGGAGCACAGTGGCTTAAAAACGGGCTTTAGCATCTATGTCTGAGTACAACACGAGCACGCCCTTTACTCGACACCCGGCCAGGGCACGGCCAGTGTGTACTTGTTGCAGTTTGCGTCGGCCAACAAAACGAGCCGCGCGCACACTCTGCTTCGAATCATTACGATTTTGGCAAAACTGGAGATAAAATGTGGATAATGCATTCTTGATGGCCCTGGCTGCCAGCAGCCTAGCCGCTCTTGTCACATTTCTCGGCATCTATACGATACGTAGGTACGCCGACTGGGGACATCGGAACACCACGTATTTCATGTGCTTCGCGGCCGGTGTGCTTATATCGGCGTCCTTCCTGCACATCATCCCAAAATCCTTCTCCATGAATCCGCGTGCTCCGTTCTGGCTGCTAGCCGGGTTCCTTGGACTGCATTTATTCAACCGCTTCATCACGGCATTCGTCTGCGAGCGTGACCCCGGCAAAAAAGACTATACGATCGGCGTAGTACCCATGCTCGGCATCGGCTTTCATTCCTTCATTGACGGATGCATCTATTCCATCACCTTCACTGTCAGCATCCTTATGGGATATTTAGCGACCCTGGGCATGGTCCTGCACGAGTTCCCCGAAGGCATCATCACATATCTGCTGCTCGTGCGCGCCGGCTTTACTCAGCGTCAGGCCACAATCCTGGCCTTTCTAGCCGCGGCAGCGACCACGCCCCTAGGCATGCTGGTCTCTTATCCTATGATTACCGCCATCGACGATCATATGTTGGGGGCTTTACTGTCGCTATCAGCCGGTGCGCTGGTATACGTTGGAGCCACTCACCTGCTGCCCAGAGCGGAACAGGAAAATAAAAAATACAGCTTGGTCGCCTTGGCCGGCGGCGTGCTCGTCGCATTGGTTATTGTCGCATCGAAGAACTGATTCACTATAGTCAGTGGCAGAAGGAGAGTCTCATACGGGACAAGCTGCATGACAAGACCGCCGGCAAAAACCGCCTATTACCCTGCAACGCTCGATCAGCGCATACTGGATACTGCTATCTTCCTGGCGGAAGACGTCGGTTGGGAGGCGATCCGACTCGCCGACGTCGCCGATGCGCTCGACATCGGCCTCGACGATATCCGCCGCCACTACCGGGAGAAAGAAGCCATCGCCGAGGCCTGGTTCGACCGGGCGGATGCAGTGATGCTGCAAGCGGCGGCCAGCGAACAGACCCGACCTCTGCCAGAGCTCGAACGTATCGAGGACTGCATCATCGCCTGGCTCGGCGCGCTCGACACGCACCGGCGCGTGACCCGCGAGATCATCCTCAACAAGCTGGAACCGGGCCATCTGCATGTCCAGATCCCCGCTGTGCTTCGCATCAGTCGCACGGTTCAGTGGCTACGGGAGGCCTGCGGCCGCCCGCAAACCTTCGTGCTGCGGGCGCTCGACGAAAGCGTCCTGACCACGCTGCTCGTCACGACTTTCGCGTACTGGCTCCTGAACCCACGCGGCGATCTCCAGGCTACCCGGCGCTTCCTCCATCGCCTGCTCCAGCTGACAGCCGCCTTCGGCCGGTTGCCCCCCCTCCCGCAGTTGTTGCGCTCGTTCGCTGTGCTCGCCGGCGGGCCGTTATCCCGTCGGCGAAGGAGCTGGCTAGAGCGCGAGCCGTGATGCCATGGATACCGCGACACACGCAATGTTGGGGGCGTTGGTCGCCCGTGCCGTGCCCGCCTTAGCCACAGGCACCAGCGCGGCGCGACACGGCTGGATCGGCGCGGTGGCCGCCGCCTTCCCCGACATCGACTATCTGACCTACTGGATCGATCCCCTGGCCTTCCTCGCCCAGTGGCATCGCGGACCGACGCATTCCCTGGTGTTGCTGCCGCTGTGGGCCGCCTTGCTCGGAGCGGCGGTGGCCTGGGTATTCGCCGTGCCTCGGGCCGCCGCGATCGCGCTGGTGGCACTGGCCATCGCTTCGCATATCGGCTCCGACCTGCTGACCACCTATGGCGTCCACTTGTTTGCGCCGTTGTCGAACTGGCGTCCCGCGCTCGACATCAGCTTCGTGGTCGACGCGCTCTTCACCGGCGTGGTGATCCTGGGGCTTCTCGCCTCCGTGCGCTGGCGCCCGCACACTGGTGCCAGTGCCGGCCTGATCGTGCTGGCTCTCTACGTCGCCGCTCAGGCCTGGCTAAAAAACGAGGCCGAAACGCTTGCCTTGATTCACGCACCCGCACCCACAATGGACGAGCACGCCTTCCACGCTCTGCCCATGGCGCCGCTACCAGTGTACTGGAAAGCGATCGCTGTGCGGGATGAGTACTACGCGGAAGCCTACCTCGTGCTTATGCCCGCGTTGCACGAGCGGCTGCGCCGACTCCCGGGCATGGCGACGTTGATCCGCCCTTATCAAGCCCCCTCGCAGCTGATCTGGCGAAAACACCTAGCGCCTCCTGCCTCGCCTTCGGCAACGGTCCGGCAGGTATGGGCCCACTCGGAGATGACGCCGTTTCGGCGGTTCGCGCGCTACCCTGTGGTTTATCGTAACGAGATGCGGGACGCGCAGCAGTGCGTGTGGTTCACCGATCTGCGCTACGTGTTCCCCGGGTTGTCGCCACCGTTTCGCTACGGGATGTGTCGTGATGCAACGGCGAGCGCGTGGCGCCCCTACCGCTTGCGCCGGTTTACAGGGGATGCCCGCGTACCGTTGAATCCAAGAGGCAAGAAATCAGGGACAAGGCCTACGACAAACTGGCGCAGCATTATGAGCGAATGAACGCCGCGCTCAAGAACAGTGGCACCGACTGGTATTTGGGCGAACAAAGCCTTGCCGATCCATATCTGTACGTGCTGTGCCGCAGGACCGAGCAGACCGCGCTATCGATCGACGACTATCCGGCCCTCAAGGCGCATCGCCAACACATGGAGGAGGACGAAGGCATCAAGATCGCACTCGAGCGTCAGGGCATGGAGTCGATCGACGGAACCCAATCAGGCTAGCCGACCAAGCGGCATAAACCAGACCGCATTGGTCCAAGCAAGGCCGCGGGATACGTACCGGCCACTGTCGCGAGCAACCTGCAATAGGACACCTCAGATCGAGCAGCGGATCTCGCCGAGGCGGCGGGTGAGCAGGCGATTTTCGCGATAATCGATCGGGATGACGATCAGCGACGGACCACGGTAGGCGAGCGCGGCATCGATGGCCGGGCGCAGATCTCGGGCATTGACAACATACTGCCCCTGCCAGTCGAAGCTCGCGGCGAGTTTCAGCCAGTCCGGGTTGCCGAAGGCGAGGTCGGTGTGGCGGCCGAACTGATCCTCCTGCTTCCACGAGATCAGCCCATAGCCGCCGTCCTCCCAGACCATCAGCGTAATATCCGCACCGAGCCGGCGGGCGGTTTCCATCTCCTGGACGTTCATCAGAAAATCACCGTCACCGGCAATGCCGAAAATCCGGCGTTCCGGGTAGACCAGATGAGCACCGATCGCTCCGGGCAACGGCATGCCCATCGAACAAAACCCGTTGGGGATCAGACAGGTGTTGGGCTCGTAGCAGTGGTAGTAGCGCCCGACCCACATTTTGTGAGCACCGACCCCGGAGAGCAGGATGTCCTGCTCGCCAAGCGCCTGGCGAACATCCCAGATCGCCTTTTGCGGGCGGATCACCCCCTCCGTGTCATCCTCGGCGTGCAGCGCAAAATCCTCCTGCATACGCTGGCGGGTGCGGCGCTGCATGTCGAACTCGTAGCCAGGCACCCCACGGGCCACCACGCGCTCATTGAGCGCCCAAAGCGCGTGGGCGATGTCGCCCACCAACTCAACCTGGGGGTGGTATTCCCGATCGATGCCGGCCGGTGCGAAATCGATGTGGAGAATCGCCTTGTCGCCTTGCGGATTCCACAAGCGCGGCGGGTATTCCACCAGATCGTAGCCCACCGTGATCACCAAATCGGCCTGATCGAGGGCGTAGCTGACGTAATCTTTTTGTTGCAGGCCGATGGTGAACAAGCAGTAATCGGCGTCGAGGCGGACACAGCCCTTGCCCATGAAGGTGCCCATAACGCCGATGCCGGTCTGCTCGCAAAAACGACGCAACTGGCGGCTGGCACGTTTGCGAATGGCGCCGTTGCCGGCAATGATGATCGGACTGCGGGCTTTGCGCAGCAACTCGAAGGCCTGATCCGTCACCTTATCGTCCGGGCCCGGCCGGCGGAAACGGCGCGGTTCCATGGGCGGGTATGCCGAGTCGAGCTTGGCGATGTCCTCGGCAAGCTCGATGTGCACCGCCCCCGGTTTCTCGGCACGGGCGGTGCGTACGGCCCGGCGCACCACTTCGGGGATGTTGTCCGGATGCCGCACGGCATGCGCCCATTTGGTCACCGGCGCGTACATGCTCACCACGTCCATGATCTGATGGCTCTCCTTATGCTGCCGGGTGGTGGCCCCTTGGCCGGTCAGCACGAGCATCGGGGCGTGGTCCATGTTGGCATCGGCCACGGCGGTGATCAGGTTGGTCGCACCCGGCCCCAACGTGCCCAGACATACGGCCGGGTTGCCGGTCAGACGCCCGAAAGCTTCCGCCATGAACGCGGCCCCTTGTTCATGGCGCGCCAGCACGAAGCGGATGTTCGACTCCTGCAGCGAGAGCATGACATCGGCGTTCTCCTCGCCCGGCACACCAAAGACATGGGTGATGCCCTCGCGCTCCAGGCATTGCACGAGCCGATCGGAGGCTTTCATCGCTTTGCTACTCCCTTTCCTGCGGTGTCAGGCTCGAATAGCACTTACTTAAATGATTGGGTTTCGCGCTATTCGATCTGAGGGACGCCATAAATCCATCCTTGGAGGCCCGCTTGCCGCATCCATGCGGCAAACGCCCTCGGATCGAACACCACGAAACCCTGCCTGCCCGCTGCAAGTCGGCAAATTAAGTACTATTCGCGTCAGGCTCAAATTATGGGTTTGCTTTTGACCACATAATGCTGATACGCCTCAAGCGCGCGCTCTCGCCCGCGCTTGAGTTCGATCAGCGGCGTCTCAGGATACTTTTGCGCCGGATCAAGTCCCCAGCGGCGCGGACAGGCATCGAAATAAGCCAACGCCGCCGCACCCGGATCATCGCCTGCGAGCTCGGCCACGTAGCGCCTGCGATAGGCCGCGTCGGGATCGAATTTCTCCGCCTGGGTAGCCGGATTGAACACCCGGAAAAACGGTGCCGCATCCGGGCCGCTGCCGGCGGCCCATTGCCAACCCAGCGCGTTAGCGGCCGGATCCCAATCGATGAGGCACTGCGCAAACCAATCCATTCCGACCTTCCAATGGGTCATGAGGTGTTTGGTCAGATAACTCGCCACCAACATCCGAGCCCTATTGTGCATAATGCCAGTCACATACATCTGCCGCATCGCCGCGTCGATTACCGGCTCCCCCGTCAGCCCCTTGCGCCACCGCGCCGCCTGTTCATTATCGCCGCGCCACGGGAAAGCATCCCATTCGGCGCGCCAATTGCGCTGCGTGATATGGGGCGTGTGGTAGATGAGGTGATAGGCGAACTCACGCCAGACGAGCTCCTTGAGAAACGTCTCGCCGCCTTTCTCCTGGTCGCCCCCGCTCGCACACACCCCGTGCCAGATGGTTCGCGGGGATATTTCCCCATAAGTGAGGTTTTCCGAGAGCAACGATGTCGCTGCCAGATCGAGGCGATCACGCCCATTCTGGTAAGTGCTCCAGGGTTTGTCGAGGAAGGCGGCAAACCGCTCGAGGGCGGCCTGCTCGCCAACGCAGGCATACCGTGCCACCACCTCCGCGCCACGGTTCATCGCAGCATCCAACCGCCACTCCGCCAGATTATCCGAGCGGGGCCATAGCGCGGGCGCGGGCAACGCTTCGATATCCGGCACGACGGGGGCGATTTCGATTGTCTCGAACGCCCGCCAATACGGCGAATAGACTCGAAAGTGATCGCGCGATGCCGGCGAAACCGCCCAAGGCTCGATGAGCGTATGGCCGGGATGACTCACCGCGTACCGCCCCGCCCTTTTGAACGCAATCTTCACCTCCTGATCGCGTTCAATCTCATCAGGCGTATAGTTACGCGACCAATGCACCCCGCAAGCGCCGGTCTCTTCCAGCAGTTCCAGCAGCGTCTCCTTTGCCGGGCCGCGGCGTAGGATCAAATCGCTGCCGATTGCCTGCAAACGCTTGCGGAAACTGGCAATGGCCAGCCCGAGGCGCCACTTGGCAGCGGCGCCCAGCGCTTCTGTCTGCGGATCGAGGATAAAGACCGGGATAACCGGTACACGCGCAGCCTGGCAAGCCACAAGGCCGGGGTGGTCCGAGAAGCGCAGATCGCGCCGGAACCAGAACAGAACGGGCGCTCGATCCGACATACATAAAGTCTCTCTCGCGAAGCTCCGAAAAATTCCGTTCCTGCTGAGCCCTTCGACTGGCTCAGGCAAACCTTGCCGAAGCACGAACAGAAAATTTATTCAGCTCCAGTCGGTTCGATGAGCTCGAAGCATTCGGCTAGCACCGTCGTTGCATAGGCCCCAGGCGGTAACCGAAATCCGACTACCAGCTCGTCCACGGCCGGCCACCACCAAGCGAGCTCAGCCACCCGCAGGCGCAGCGCCCGACGCTGAGCACTGACTTTGCGCCGGATCAGCAACGCCATCAGTTCAGGGATCTCGTCGAGCACGGCTTGCTCCAGCCGCTGAACCTTATCGGTTACCAGTGGCTCGCCCACCCCGGGCAATGGCCCGGTCGGGTGGATCGTCTGCAAGGCCAGACGCTGGGCGAGCCGCGCCGGTGACTCATCGGCGGCCGCAAAAACGCTGCCGCGGCCATCGAGAATCATCCAGTCGCCAGTCAGAGCACGCTCCCAAGTGCCGGTTTCCACCCGGTGGTGAAGCACTCGATTGAAGCACTCCGCACGCACCGCCGACAACAACAGCCCTTGGACGTCGCGCCGGCGGATCGTTAATTCGCCGCGTTGCCAGGCAAGAGCCTTGGCCACGTTCTCCCCGCCGCGGCCGAAGCGCTGACGGCCGAAATAGTTGGGCACGCCGCGATGAACGATACGCAATAACCGTCGGTCCGCCGCGGCACGAGGCACGTCTATACCGCGCAGCCGAATGTGGAAACGGTTGCCGGCCAGGGCGCCGACCCGGAGCTTGCGGCTATGCCGAGCCGTACTCAGAAGTTCGAGCCCTGGAGCAATCGCCCCCGGCGCCGGTAGATTCCCGCTGCCGGGCTGGTGCACGCTCAACCACTGGGTGGTTACCGCGTTGCGGTCCTTGCGCCCGGCATGACCGACGGCGCGGGGCGCTACGCCGAGAAAGCCAGCAAGCCGCTCGATCGCCTCGGCGGTGGTGAGGCCGCGTTTGCGGATCTCGACGAGCAGGTGCTCGCCCTGCCCGTCCGGTTGGACTCGCGGTATTTCTGTGACCTGGAAATCCTCGGCAACGCTTTTGAACCACGCGCGGCCGAGCGGCGGTCCGTGAGCCGGTAGCACGCGGGTCAAAAGCGGATTCGCAGGCTTGAGATCCCCGCTGTTCAAGCCGGTACACACTCAAGGCGAAACGGGCTGCGCCCCGCCTGGCAAAGCTCAGCGAACATTACGTCCTCCCGCATTGGCTTTGGCAAGCCTGGCACGATCATAGGGGCAGAACAAGCAGTCGTGTCACCCGCCGCCCTTTCAATTCAGAGTGATGACAACCAGGCATTCATGTCGAGGCCGATCGCCCATAGGGGCTGGCGTGCTCCGAGATAAGCGGCGTCAGAACGGCCTAATCGCGCGGTGTCAGCTGGTCCAGCCTTCCAGCACGATCTTTCCCTTGGCAGTACCGGTTTCGACCAGTCGGTGCGCCTCGCGCATGTTGGCGGCATTGATCGGGGTGAACACCTTGTTGACGGTCGTGCGGATGCGGCCGGCGTCGATCTCCTCGGCCACCCAGGTCAGCAGTTTGTGCTGCTCGATCATGTCCGGCGTCTGATGCATGGCACGCGCGAACATGAACTCCCAGTGGAAGCTGGCCGATTTCATCTTCATGCCTTCCATCGGCATCGGCAGATCGGTCTCGTCGATGGAGACGATGCCGCCTTGGGGCCGGATCAGCTCGACCGCCGTTTCCCAGTGGCGCATATCGTTGAAAATCGCGATGTGATCGACATGCTGGAATCCGAGGGCACGCACTTGCTCAACCATGGGTTCGCGGTGATTGACAACATGGTCTGCGCCAAGCTCTTTGATCCAGCTGGTCGTCTCCGGGCGCGAGGCCGTGGCAATGACGACAAGCCCGGCCGTCTTGGCAAGCTGAATGGCAATCGAGCCAACACCACCACCCGCCCCGATGATGAGCACCGACTGTTCTTTGTCGCCACCATCACGGTCGATACCGAGACGATCAAAGAAAGCCTCGTAGGCAGTGAGCGTTGTCAGCGGCAGCGCTGCGGCTTCGGCAAAACCGAGGCTCTTCGGCTTAAATCCGACGATGCGCTCGTCCACCAGCTGAAATTCTGCGTCCGAACCGGACCGGGTGATGTCGCCGGCATAATAGACCTCATCCCCCGCCTTGAAGAGCGTGACTTCCGGGCCGACGGCTTCGACAATCCCGCTGGCATCCCAACCAAGAACGCGCGGGGGGTCTTCCACTTTGCTTTTTGGTCTGCGGACCTTGGTATCGACCGGATTGACTGATACGGCCTTTACAGAGACCAGAAGGTCACGACCTAAAGCTGCAGGCTTGGGTAGATCCACGTCAAGAAACGCTTTCGGGTTATCGACAGGAAGATAATAGGTGAGAGCGACAGCTTTCATTGATAAAGCTCCTGATCTTTGGTCGTCGCAGAGTGCTTTGAGTGGTTGACCCGCAATCCATCGGGGCGCAAGTTTGCCTGAATGATGGCGGCAACCGCCGGTTCGGCTCCGGTGATGCCGTAACTCTATAATCTACCAAAGGAATGGCACTTATCTTTACCGACTTACAACGAACCGAAAGAGTTTCGTGGTATTCGATCCGAGGGCGTTTTGCCGCATGGACGCGGCAAGCGAGCCTCCACGGATGGATTTACGGCGGCCCTCGGAGCGAATATCGCGAAACCTGATCACTTAGGTAAGTGCCATTGATTTACCAAAGGGATTCCAGCTAGAGGTGAACGCTATGGCTCGCAGAGTACGTTTGGCGATCATCGGCGCCGGCACCGCCGGCTTAACCGCGCTCAAGGAAGCCCAACGCATCACGCCCGACGTGGTGCTCATCAACGACGGCCCCTATGGTACCACCTGCGCACGGGTGGGCTGCATGCCCTCCAAAGCCCTACTCGCTTCGTCCCATGCTTTTCACGGTCGTACTTTTCTCGCCGAGGCCGGCGTGCGCGGTACCGAGGCGCTCTCGGTGGACTTGCCGGCCGTGCTCGAACGAGTGCGAAGCCTGCGCGATCGTTTCATTGCCGGCCCGATTCGGCTCGCCGAGTCACTCGGTGAGCGTAGCCTGCGGGGACGGCCACACTTTCTCGACCCGCATACACTGGAGCTCAGCGGTGAGCGGATCGAGGCAGAGGCAACGGTTATCGCCACCGGCAGCCGGCCCGTGCTGCCGGAGCCTTGGCGGAAGTTTGGGAATCGAGTACTGACCTCCGACGACCTCTTCGAACAGGAAGATCTATTGCCGCGTGTGGGCGTCATCGGCCTCGGCGCCGTCGGCGCCGAACTCGGCCAAGCATTGGCACAGCTAGGCTTGCAGGTTGCCGGTTTTACCCGCGCTGAAACCGTGGCCGGGCTGACCGATCCGCAAGTCTCGCAGGCGCTGATCCGCTGCCTGCGCGCGGACATGCAGGTCTTCACCGGAACCGAGGTACACCTCGAATCCGCAGACTACAATGCGATACGTGTGCATACCGGTACTCGGGCCGTGGAGGTAGATTGGGTGCTCGCCAGCCTCGGGCGTCGCCCCAACCTCGAGGACCTGGGCCTCGAAAATCTTGACGTGGAACTCGATAAGCGGGGAATACCCGCATTCGATCCGGCAACGCGGCGCCTCGGCAAACACCCGATCTACATCGCCGGCGATGTCAACGGCGCGCGCCCTGTCCTTCACGAAGCTGCAGACGATGGCCGCATCGCCGCTTATTTTGCACTGCATCCCGATGCACAGTGCCTGACCCGCCGCACCGCACTCGGCATCGTTTTCACTGAACCCAACGCCGCACGCGTGGGGCAAAGCTATGCAGAGCTCAACCGCGCACACGTTGTCGTCGGAGAAGCCGATTTCTCTCAACAAGGACGTGCGCTCATGGCCGGGCGCAATGCCGGTTGCCTGAGGGTCTACGCCGCCACTGCGGACGCGCGGTTGCTCGGCGCGGAAATGGCCGCACCCGACGGCGAGCATTTGGCACACCTGCTGGCTTGGGTCATACAGCAGGGCCTGACGGTCGATGAAGTGCTGCAGCTGCCCTTCTACCATCCGGTGGTCGAGGAAGGCCTGCGCTCGGCGCTGCAGGCGGCTCGGCGCGAACTCGACCGCCACCGCCGAACCCCGGACTTGCCGTTATGCGAGGAACCGGCCGCTTGGGCCTTGGGCAAATAAGCTACGGATGAGAACGGCTGCTGGAGCAAGGGATGCGCTACCGCGCTCTGCGCCCGAACCGGCAAGCGGTACCCGCGGTCATCCCGGTTACAAGAGCTTCGCTCATATGCGCTCGCTTTAACCTTGATCGAGAAAGACGGTGGGCAACTCACTTAATGAGCCATTTCGATGCAGCCGCCGAATCGCTTCGCCCAGCAGCGGCGCGGTCGGCACCACCGTGACTCGATCCTGCAAAACCTCGGCGCCCAGCCGGAAAGGCGAGACCGTATCGGCCACGAACAGCCGCTCGAGCGGTGCCTGTGCCAACACATGGCTGGCCGCGCCGGTGAAAAGACCATGTGTGACCGCCGCATAGACCGCCCTCGCCCCGGCCTTCCGGCAAGCCACAACGGCTTTGACGAGCGTGCCCCCCGTGCTGATCAGATCATCGACGATCACGGCGATGCGGCCCGAGACCTCACCAACCAACGCCTCCCCCGAGACCACCTCGTCGCTGCGCTTTTTCTCCAGGAACGCTATGCCGGGTAAACGACCCTGCTGCTGCGCGAGCAGTTCCCGCAACCGTTCCGCGCGTTTGTAGCCGCCGGCATCGGGCGAGACAACAACCAACTCGGAGTCACCCACCTGGCGGCAGAGCGCGCGTACGAACAACGCACCGGCTTCCAAGTTGAAAACCGGCACTCGAAAGGCGTTCTCGAAGGCGGCAACGTTGTGCACATCCATAGCCAACACCCGATTCACCCCCACGGCCTCCAGAAGCTGCGCGACGTACCGAGTCGTAACGGGGTCGCGCGGCTTGGTGCGGCGGTCCTTGCGCGCGTATGCCAGATACGGGATGACCGCTGTAAGACAGCCTGCCTGCGCGTCCCTGAGCGCCCCCAAAAAGAACAACAGCCGTACCAACTTGTCGTTGACGCCCTCGCTCGCACCCTGATAGAGGGAGTGCAGCACATAAACATCGCGTCCCCGAACGCCCTCCAACGGCCGACTCTTGTGCTCGCCGTCCTCGAAGGCACGCTCCTCATGACTCGCGAGCTCGTCTCCCAGATAGGCGGCGATCTGCTGGCCATACTCACGGGTCGCGCCCAATGCGAACAATGCCAGCTCGGCTTCGCTCATGAATGCCTCCGGTAAAAATACGGGGCTTGCCTTCAGCATAGAACGCCGGTGCGTCTTCTTCACCGCCATCGGGCGTGTCGCCGGGCGGCTGCAGCAAGTGACTTCGCGGCAAAGATCAGGCCACGGTGATCTCGTCCACTTCGCACAGACTCATATACACGACCAGCCCACGCTTGGCCTGCGTTGCAGCAAGATAGGCACGCACCTGCTCGCGGTAGAGCCGGCGCACGCGCTCGCTTGGAGCGATATCGCTTTTCCAGTCGATCACCGCTTCGACGGCACCGTCGGTACCGAGTGCGAGTGCATCGACGACTCCCGAGATCAGCGTTTCCGCCCGCGAGGTCTCAGCCGCCGCACAGCAACTATAGATCGGCACTTCCGCCAGCAGCCGTGCCCGCAACGCCACTATCACCGGTAACGCAAGGGTGCGCCGCACCAACTCGGCAAGCGCGGCGGGTGAATCACTGATCGCCGGGGTTGCGCCCGGAGTAGGTGCCAACTGCACCAGTAAGTCGGCCGCGCGCGTTTGCAGCGCCTGCGCCGCCTCGTCCACCTCTTCCGTCAGCACCTCCTCCATAAGCTTGTGCAATACCGTTCCACGCAGCGCACCACCCTCAGCCGTACTCACCGCGTCCACGGCCGACTCAGCGAAGACGCTGGACTCGTCCGCCACGTTCGACACAGCACCGAACGGCTCATGATCGCTTGGACGGCGCCAAACGAGCGCTCGGTGGGCGGCGTGGATACGCTGCGCCTCGTACTGAAACCTCACTCGATCCTGACCATTGATGACCGGCTCCGGGGCACGCTCCGGCCGCGCGCTACCCCACCCCTCATCATCGAGGGTCGGCAGCTTATCGAGACACAAATCCAGCAGGCCGAACCAGCCTGATTCGGCTTCGAGCGGCTGTGGCAACACCAGCAATTGCTCGGCCCGCGTGAAGGCCACATAAAGCAGCCGAACCTGCTCGTGCCGCTGCTCGGCCTTCTCCTCATCGAGCGCCATAACGTAACGCTCCGGACGGAAAGCACCCAGGTAGTAGTTGATCCGCTGATCCGAGCGATCGAGCAAAGGGCCACCGGCGGCGCGGCCCTCGCTCACGGTATTGACAGGGATCACAACGGGCCATTCCAGACCTTTGGCGGAGTGCATGGTGATAAGGTGAACGGCGTGCTCCTGCGCATCCGGGCGGCCTTCCGTACCCGCCTCGGCGTCCTCCCAACGCGCGCGCATGTCGGCGGCGAAGGCGAACAAGCCCCGCACTGCATACGGTTTGCTCATTTCCAGGAACAGCTCGACGTTGGCCAGGGCACGCTCCGCCCCGCCGGGGTGGCGGTGCATCAGCAATGGACGCACGTGCAACTCGGCAACGGCCTGCCCGAGCAGCGCAAACGGCGTCGTGACCAACGCTTGCGCCGACAGCGCCTGCAGGATCTCGAGAGTCGCCCGGGCCAAAGTGTCGGCCACGGCCGCCGGCTCGGTCCACAGCGTCAGCCGCGCAGGTCCTGCGCAATTCGCCGACGGCGGCAACTGATCGACGATGTCGAGCAATGCCTCCTCGGTGAGCCCCACCAATGGCCCGCGCAACAGCGCACCAAGTGCTACGGTGTCGCGGGCATCGGCCAGCACGCGGGTGATGGCGATGAGATCCTGGATCTCCTGGCGGCGGAAGAACCCCTTACCGGCCTGGCTCGCAACCGGGATCCCCCGCTCTTCGAGCGCCCGTTCGTAGCGCCAAAGCTCGGTTCCGGACGGTGCCAGCAACGCAATGTCACCCGGTCGGCAGGGGCGTGGCCGACGGCCGGCTTGGATCGAATAGCGGCCGATGAGCCGTTGGCACAGCTCCGCCACCCGCTGCGCCTCCGCCTCGCGGCATTCGCTCGGCCGGGGTTGGTCGCCCGCGACGTCCACCGATACGGCCAGGCGAACCACACGTGGTGTGTCATCCGGTGGAGTCCGGGTCGCGGCGAGCGGCTGGAAGCCAGGCTGACCGGCGATCGCAAGCGGCGCGGCAAAGCGCTCGTTCACCCAATCGAGTATCGGCCGGTAGGAGCGGAAATTAGCGGTTATCTCCAGAATGCACTCGGGATCGGCGGCTTTGAGCCGGTCCCGGGCGGCGACGTAGGTGGCCACATCAGCGCCGCGAAAGCGATAGATCGCCTGTTTGGGATCACCGACACAGAAAAGCGCACCCGCTCGCAGCATGCGTTCTTGCCACGGTGCCTCGGGTGCGCCTTCCCCGCACAACCGCCACAGGATTTCCACCTGCAGAGGATCCGTATCCTGAAATTCGTCCACCAGAATGTATCGGTAACGCGCGCTGAGCGCACGGCGCACCGGCTCGTTGGCGGGATCGCGCAGCAAAGCGCACGCCGTTGCCAGCAGATCATCGAAGTCCAACAAGGCGGCGGCGCGCTTATAGCTTTGATAGCGCTCCAGAAAAGGGTGCAACGATTCGGCCAGCTGTTCGAATGCGCCGCTGGCGATTGCTCCCTGCAACGCCGTACAGGCGGTTCCAACCGCTTGGTACAACGCTTCTCCCTCTCGTGAGAGCACGGTGCCGGCGGCCTTGGACAGACCGCTCGCCGACGCGGCGCTCTGCCACCTGCCTTGCCGACCCCATTTTCGGAAGGTGAGCTTCTGGGTGTGGGCGCTACACCGCGGCGGATCGAACGCCAAGGCCATCAGCGCAGCTGGATTCGCCCCGTGTTGCAATGCGTGCCGATAGGCCTGCACCAGCACACGCAGCTCGGCCACCAACTCCACCGTGGTCGGCTCGCTGCAGGACTGTTCTTGCAGCCAGCTGGTTAGAGCGATAATCGCCTCGTGCAGCGACTCGAGCCGCTGGGTAGTGTCTGGTGCCGCAATCGGGCTAATGTTCCTGTTCCGCCGCAGAAAGCGTGCGATCCGCTCGATCTCTGCGGCTGAATTCGCACCCGCCGCCTCGATGAAGACGGCCAACGGATCATCCTCCCGCGCCGCCTCGAGACGCTCTCTTAGAAACGCCTCCAAGAGGTCTTGCCAAGCCAACTCCGCGGCCGAGGCGTCCATGATCGCTGCCCCCGGGTCGATATCGGCCTCGACCGGATACGGACGGATAAGCTGTTGGCAGAATCCGTGGATCGTAGTGGCGGTAAGCTCTGCGAGGTGCTCGCGGGCCGCAGCCAGCCGGGCCGCATGGGTATCGCTCAACCCCCTTGGAAATGCGGCTTGCAGCTCGGCCGGGATCTCGCCGCACAAGGACCGCTCGAGAAAACTGCGAATGCGCAGAAGCAGCTGTCCGGCGGCCAGCTCCGTGAATGTGATCGCGGCGATTCGCCCTGGCTCGACACCTTGCGCCAGCGAATAAACGACGCGCCCGGCCATAAGCGCCGTCTTGCCGGAACCCGCTCCCGCCTCGACCAGCAATGTGGAATCGATGGCGGTCAGCGCACGCTGCCGTTGCCGATGATCGATAAGCTCGCTCACGGCAGCTCCCAAAACTCCGGCAACGGCGCCAATCTCTGAACCGCAAGCGGCCACTTCGTTTCCAGATAGATGGCTTTCGCGTTACCCGGCAAAACGAACCGTAAAGGATCGCTGTCAAACTCGGCGGTACCCGGCCCAGGCAGCGCGTGGCCCGCCAGCAGATGCTCGCGGGCGGCAACCAGGTAGCGGGCGATCTCCTCGAGACGCTCAAGCGGGGCCTCCATGCTCAGCAACGTGCCGGGCTCACCCGGATAGAGCAACCGCGCCTCCACTACGAGCTGCGGCCCGAGCAGAGCCTGGACCGCGAAGGCGTACAGGCACCGCTGCAACTCCGCACCGCCCCTTACAATGACCGTCTTGCCCGGGGCGGGTGGTTTCCCCGTCTTGTAATCCGTGACACGGGCAACGCTTTGATTGGCAGCGAGATCCAGCCGATCGATCCGGCCGGTGATGGCAAGATCGGTACCCGGAATTCGCACGGCCGTGGCGCCATGCCAGGGGGCAGGCCGATCCGCTTCATGCGCTGAGCGCCCGCCGCCGAACGGAACCTCGGCGAACGAGCGCTGGCCGGCGAGAGGTGGCTCCTCGTAGGCCAGCGCGGCGAGCGCCACCTGCCTGATCTCGGCCTGGGTGCGGCGCCAGAGAACCCGTGGCGGGACGGGCTCGTTCACCTCATACTCGGTAACGGTGTCGGCCAATGCCGCATCGACGGCCTGTCTCACCTGACCCGCGGTCGCGCCGGCCAACCCGCCCGCCTGCTCAAGACGCACCAATGCCCGCTCCAGCACCTGATGTGTCAGGTTGCCGTAGGTCTGGGCATCCAGCGCAAGCGGTTCGCGCTCTACTATCGGCGCCTCCCACTTCAACACATAGCGCCAGACGAATCCCAAGGGGTCACGCACGAGCGCGCGCAGCCGAGTTGCCGAAAAAGGCCGCTGCAATGCCCGTTGCAGAACCGGATGATCCGCGCGCAGTAGCCCGTCATGCGCCGTAAGCTGTGGCCGATGCCAATTGAACCAACACGCGACTGCGCTGCGGGCGCGAGGCTGTTGCGCAAACTCCTCCGGTCGGGCCAGCACCCGGTCGGATTCGCTCACGGCATGCTCCGGCACGCGTGCATCGCGCCAGTAGATTTCTGCTGCATCGATGGCATGTAGCAGCGTACTCTCGCCGTTCTCCCGGCCCTCGGCATCATGACGGGCCCGGGAGAGGATGAGCCGCTTCACTGTCGTGTGCAAAATGATCTTAAAATCCCGTCGGTCGCACTCCGGTAGAGAAACCGGATCAAGCACGGCCGGCTCCAGTACATGGGCAGGCAGCAGCGCATCCTCTTGGGAGGTCCGTGGCCAGCCACGATTGGTCAAGCCCAGCAGCCACACGTAAGGCCGAGGGCAAGCGGCCAGATCGGCGGCCTGGCCGAACAAGATGGCTGTCGCCGGCTCGCGCTCGTCCTTGACCCGCAAGCGTTCAAGCGTGACATCCAATCCCCGGGCCGGGCCCTCACTCAGCGCCGTGCGCCAAATGCGCAGAGCCCGGTTGCCAAGGAGCAACTCGCCGATGGCCTCCGCCGCATCAAGGCCGCGATCGAGCAGCTCCAGCACACTGAGTAGTCCCTCAGCCGCGCCATTACCGGCCGTCACGGCGCTCGCTAGGCACATCCGCCACTGGTCGAGATGCAGCAGCGGTGCATCCTTCGGCAAGATTTGCCGCCATGCGGGCGGAACTTGGGCAGTCAGCGGCGTTTGCCCGCGCACCAGGCTGAGCAGCCGCTGCACGCGGCTGCGGCTCAACCCCTTGAGCAGAATCTCCGCCAGCGCCGCCGCCGCCTGTCCGTCCGGCGTCGACAACGCCGGGCGCCCGCCGGCAAACGCAACGGGCAGGTCGGCCTCGGCGGCGATGAGCGCGATGTGCGGCTCCCATTCGGTCGGTACCGGCGCCGCAATCGCAATCTCCTCCGGCCGAACCTGGCCGGCGGCAAGCAGCTCCCGTGCCCAGCGCAGCGCTTCCAAGGCCTCATGCCGCGGATTGGCGCAAGAGACTCGGCTCACTTGCGGAGTCGCTCGGCTGGTCGCCTGCCACTTGATCCGGGCGCTGTTACAGGCCCAACGCGGTCTGGAATCCAGCAGAGCCTCCCAGCGAACGGGGCCGACCTTGGCAAGCTCGAGCAACAGGGGGCGCCAGACGGGATCAAGGTCGAACACCCCCCTCAACGTAATTGGGCCGAGCAGACGCGGCGCTCGATCGATTTGCTGCAATGCCCTGGCGACCAATTCGCGCGGTCGCAGCCGGGCGCCGGGCAGTCGGCTCAGCACCGCCCGCTCGAGTTGCGCCATGGCCTGCAAACGCGGCTCGCCGTGTGCCGCCAGCATGCTCAAATTTTGGCCGCTCAGCCAGACCCGGCGCAGCGATCGGGCACTGGCGCTCACCATACCAGGCAGACGGCGAATACCCTCCAACTCGCCTAAGGCAACGGAGTCATCCCGGAGGACGGCATGGAGCGCTTTCTGCACGGCGTCCGATTCCGGGGCCTGCAAAAACCCGCCGGCTAGGCGGGCGGCCACCTGTGCTGGGTTCAACACTTGGCGTCCGTGCGCGCGCATACGAGCAGCCTCGACCAAGGCCATCTGCCGTGCCAACGGCCGCGTTACCAGAATCGTATGCCGCACGGGGATCGCCTTCTTCCTTACTCAGCCCACCATCACGGGGCGCAATGCCTTACGCATTATTGCACCCTGCTCAAACACAACCTATTGCAAAATAAATGAATTACCGAAACGACCAAGCATCGGTCACGCTTGGCTAGAAGCGCGATTGCATGTACCATTTTTTTACATTTTTGATAGAGACTGTTCCGTCATGAGCCCGCGCACGCACCAAGCCATCGATCACGAGGCCGTCTGCCGGGTCGTGGATGATTTCTACGGCCGCATCCAAAGCCATCCCACCCTCGCCGAGCCATTCAAGCGCGTCAAGGACTGGCCCGAGCACATCGCTCGACTCAGCCATTTCTGGTGGATCACCATGGGCGGCGAACGCTATCGGAACGACCAATACCACGTGCTCGCCAAGCATATGCCCGTCGGCGTCACCGACCCCTTGGTGGATGACTGGTTAACGCTGTTTCGCACGACGCTCGACGATCATCTCACCCCGGAGCAGACCGAGTTTTGGTATGGATACGCCGAGCAGCTAGGCCAGTCTATCCGTATGCTCGCCCAAATGAGAGCGGGCGGGCAAGCGAGGCCACCGCGGTAAACTTGCCTCACCCTAGCAGCGCCTCGCCCATTACGGGCGTGTGGCCAAGTCGGTGTATTATGCCGCCGACGCGAGCGGTATATAAGCTACTTGGTCATGCGCCCTGCCCGAAGTACTATAAAGTATATTTTCTATCTTTATTCGGATGAAACATCCCGCCATGCGCCAGCGCAACACGCATACCGCTATCGGGCTTGAAGCCGTCCAGAGCGTCGTGGATGATTTCTACAATCGTATACGGCACCATCCCACTCTCGCTGCGCCTTTCGGCCGCGTTAAGGACTGGCCAAAGCACAAAGCCCGCCTGAGTCATTTCTGGTGGATCAGTTTAGGTGGCGAACGATATCGGGATGACCGTTACCGGGTCGCCGCTACGCACTTACCAATTGGGATCAGCGATGCGCTGGTCGACGATTGGCTCGTTTTGTTCCACACCACCCTTGCGGATCATCTGGAAGCGGATTTGGCGGCCCAGTGGTATCAACGCGCCGAGCACATGGGCCGCTCCATCCGCATGCTCGCCGAGTGGCAACCGGGTGTCCACGGCAGCCTTGCACGGCCCGCCTGAACGCCCCCACGACTCGTATTGAGATACGACTGTGAGTAGCAAATAATCCGTCGGTCCTGCGGTAAGGGGGCAATTTGCCCCCCAAGCCCTGGTTAAAGTAACTGTTATGGACCCCTGCGACGCATCCTGACACATCTGGACGCGGAGATTTTCATGGAAAAGACGATCCTCGCCGATACCGGCATCGAGGTCTCGCGAATCGGGCTGGGAACCTGGGCGATCGGGGGCTGGATGTGGGGCGGCAGCGACGAGCAAGCCGCCATCGCGACCATCCAGCATGCAATCGATAAGGGCATCACGCTTATCGATACGGCGCCTGTCTATGGCTTCGGCCGCTCGGAGGAAATCGTCGGGCGCGCGTTAGTGGACGGCAATCGCCGCGCGCGGGTTGTGCTCGCCACCAAGGTCGCGCTGCAATGGTCGCCGGACGGTCGAAAAATTCGGCGCAACGCGAGCCGCCAACGCATTATGCAGGAAATCGATGATTCTCTGCGGCGCCTGCAAACGGACTACATCGATCTCTATCAGATCCATTGGCCGGATTCGACGACCCCGATCGAGGAGACAGCGCACGCCATGGAGGCACTTTATCGAGCCGGCAAGATCCGCGCGATCGGTGTTTCCAATTTTTCGCCCGAGCAGATGGATCTGTTCCGCGCCTGTGCGCCACTGCATGCCAATCAGCCACCCTACAACCTCTTCGAGCGCGGGATCGAGCAAGATGTGCTGCCATATAGCCGACATCATGGGCTCGCCACCCTCACCTATGGTGCGCTCTGCCGCGGCCTGCTCAGTGGCAAAATGACCCGTGAGCGGGTCTTCCACGGCGACGATTTACGCCAGACCGATCCCAAATTCCAACCGCCGTGCTTCGATCAGTACCTCACTGCCGTGCAGGCACTGAATGAGCTCGCCAAACAACGCTATGGCAAGGATGTCATGGCCTTGGCGCTGCGTTGGCTGCTCGATCAGCCGGACCTCACGGTTGCGCTCTGGGGCGCTCGGCGACCCGATCAGCTCGACCCGGTGGCCGACGTGCTGGGCTGGCAGATCGAAGACCAGGCGATGACAACCATCAACGAAATTCTGGCACAGCACATAACCGCCCCGATCGGACCGGAATTCATGGCGCCGCCGGACCGAACCGAAGCCTGACCGCTACGGCCGAGCTTCGAAGATTAGATTGAACGGCGTTTGCGCCACCCGCTGAAAGGTACGGAAGCCGCCTTCATTCACCACTTCGCGCAGACGCGCCTCGCCGGCTTGAGCACCCAGTCCGAGCCCGACCTCCTGGGCGAGCGAACACGGAGTACAGACCATGGTGGATGCCGAATAAAAGGCCCGCCCGACCGGATTCAGATTCTCCTCGACTCGATCGTTGGCGAAAGGTTCAACGATCATCCAACTACCCCCAGGCCCGAGCGTCTCGAGCACATGCGCGGCAACACCGGCTGGATCACCCATATCGTGCAAGCAGTCGAAGGCGGCGACCAGATCGTAGTCACGACCACGGTAGGTTTTGGCGCCAGCCACTTCGAAGCGCACACGATCGGCCACCCCTGCGTTTTGGGCATGCTCGGTAGCGATCCGAATCGAGTTTTCATGATAGTCGTAGCCGATGAAGCTCGAAGCGGGAAACGCCTGAGCCATCAGTATGGTCGAGGCGCCGAAGCCACAACCGATGTCGGCTACGCGCGCCCCGTTTGCAAGCCTATCCGCTATTCCATCCAAGGCGGGAATCCAGTCACGGACCAAGTGCTCGGCATAGCCGGGACGGAATAACCGTTCGGTGGCATGGAACAGCTCCGCATCGTGTTCGTCCCAACCAACCCCCGCACCGCTGCGGAAGGCAGCTTCGATTTTCGGTGTTGAGAGCAGCCCGGCCACGGCACCCTGGAACGCCCCGACCAGGAACGCGGGGCTGTCCTCGTTCGCCAGCACCATGCTCTGCTCTGGGCTCATGTAATAGCGCTCGGCGTCGGAATCGTAGCTCACATAGCCGCCGGCGGCCTGCGCACGCAGCCACTCGCGCACGTAGCGCTCATGAGTTTGCGTATGAGCGGCCAGTTCCATCGAATTCAGCGGGCCCTCCTCGGCCAGCGCCCGATACAGGCCCAGCCGATCGCCGATCACGACCAGCGGGGCGTGCCAGACGGCGCCGAAATCGCTCACGGCCCGCTCTATCAACTGGTTCAGTCGCTGTTCGTCTACGCGCATGATCAATCCCCTTCATGTCCGGACAAATCGGAGCTATTAACCAGGCAATTAGGTACAGTGAATACAATTCGAGCTAGGACAGCCACTGGCTGATGTACAGCCTGGCTTATGACCCACGCTTATTTGCCAGAGTAATATACGTTGCCGGACTGCTCCGGCTTTACCCAGGGGTGCTGTTTCTGATGCGCCGTTCCCGATCCAGATGCACCACCCGACACACGGGGATTGAGTTCAAAATAACGCATGTAGGTCACGAGATAGTCAGCCCTGAACAACCTGTTACACGGCTTCCCGAAGACCGAATTCCGTGTCCTGCTCACGCACTTCGGGCCTCGATTCCGCCAGTAGCCGTCCCAGAATTCGGCGCAAAATGAAGTGGTCCAATAGCAACGGACACCCCTGTTAAGCCACACTGATGGGACAGGAGGTGTTGATGAGTAAGGGTACACGACGGCGGTACTCCGAAGAATTCAAGGCGGATGCCGTGAATTTGTTAGA
>JAUILK010000023.1 GCA_030433275.1 Gammaproteobacteria bacterium | reverse complement strand
GACGTCGTTCATCGTACCCACCGACGTGATCACAAAAGACCGCCAAACCATGAACCTCGCTGGTCTCAAGGTCGAGTTCATGCTCGCACAGGACACCGAGGCGCCGTCGGAGATGTTCTTCTACATCCCGAAGTACAAGGCGCTCTGCACTGCGGAAGATGCCGTTCACAATATGCACAACATCTATTCGCTGCGCGGTGCAAAGCTATGATCGCCGCTCCAATGGTCGAAAGCGCTAAAAAAGGCACTAATGAAATGGGGGGACGACGCCGAGGTTCTCTACGCGCCCCATCATTGGCCCGTATGGGAAAACGATGTCGTCAAAACCTACCTGGAGAATCAATCCCTTGCCTACAAGTACATCAACGACCAGACACTGCGCCTCGCCAACCACGGATACACCATCACCGAAGTCGGTGAGGCCATAAAACTACCAAAAGAACTGGCTGAACAGTGGTATCTGCGTAGCTATTACGGCACGTTGAACCACAATGCCAAAGCCACCTATGTCAAGAACTTCGGGTGGTATGACGGCAACCCGGCACTGCTGCATCGTTTGCCCCAAGTAGAAGCGTCGCAACGCTATGTAAAGGCCATGGGCGGCGCGGATGCGGTCATCAAGAGTGCCCGCGAAGCCTACGAGACGGGTGACTACCGCTGGGCGGTAGAACTTCTCAATCACGTCGTGTTTGCTGATCCCAAGAACCAGGAAGCGCGGGACCTCGAGGCCGATGCCATGGAGCAGATGGGGTACCAGGCAGAGGCCGGCACCTGGCGCAACTGGTTCCTGACCGGAGCGCAGGAGTTGCGGCAAGGCGTGAAAAGAATGCCGATTCCGAACATGACGAGCCCGGCATTGGTCGACGCGATGCCGTTAGACATGTACTTCGATTTCCTGTCGATAAGGCTGAATGCGGACAAGGCGCAAGGCAAGAAGTATGACTTTAACCTGAGCTTCACCGATACAAAGGAAAAGTATCTGCTGAGGATCAAAAGCAGCGTGCTGGATTATTACCAGAATAAGAATGTCTCAGATGCTACCGCCTCGATCACTCTCAGCCGAGCCATGCTCAACAAGATCGTGGCCGGGAAAATCAAAGCCGCGGACGCGATATCGAGCGGTGACATCGAGTTAAACGGTGACAAGGATGCTTTCATGAGCTTCCTCGCCATGCTCGATACCTTTGATCCCTGGTACAACCTTATCGAGCCATAATCAGACAGTGGGCTATCTCGTCCTATCGCCGGCTGTGGCTTCTGGTGGAACGTTTCGACATAAATACGCCGCTACCCCTGATGCGTCTACCAGACCACAGGATTGGCGGAAGTACAGCAACAGCCATCAGGTGGCAATGAATCAGCTAACAGCCGGTAGCAGCGGATGGCGCTCTGCGCCGCCGCTGAACCGGTTAGACCCTAGACCGGGGTCGGACCAACGTAATCATGGCCCCAGTACCGCAGCTTGCTCCCATATTGGGCCTCTCGCTTCGTGTAATGGCAATGCATAGCCCGCGCTTGGTTGCCGGCGTCGCCAACGGAGCTGGCGATTTCCGCGATCCATCGACCCATTGAGAAGCACGGCAACAGCCACATTTTTAAGGGAGGACGCGGCGGATTACGCTAACAAATTCTGAGCACAAAATCGCCGCTTTAAGACTTGAAAGTGTGGAATTTATTGGCTTCTCTGTATAAGTTACAAAACTTGGACCGATCAGACCCAGCCCGGCGCATGGCATTATCGCATTGAAACCGAGACCAAATACCAGCAAGACGGCGGCGGCGGCGGAATGCACGTCATCGCCGATAAAGCCGCCGAGCCCCCTACGCGCAAGCCGTCTAAGGCGGGGTTGAACGGAGTGCCGCCACATCGCAGCCGGATTCGCCGCGAGGAGAAAAAACGATGAAATCTCTACGTTCGCTCATGTTCGTAATTTTGTTATTGCCGATTTTCGCCGCAGCTCAGTCGATGGATTCCCTGAAGGGTTTCGCATCGTCCAATGCCGTCAAGGGTGCGGCCGATGCGCTCGGCGGCTCGCTGCCGGGCCTGCTGCAAAGCCAGTTAGGACTCAGCGAAGACCAAGCGGCTGGTGGCCTTGGCTCGATGCTGAGTCTCGCCAATGAAAAACTGAGCGCCAGCGAGTACGACAAGCTGGCCGGCATGATCCCTGGAGCTGAGCAATATCTCGAAACGGCAAAAAGTCTCGGCGCCCTCAGCGAACCGTTGAAGAACATGTCCGATCTGACGAATGCGCTGAGTTCGCTTGGCATCTCGCCCGACGTAATCTCGAAATTCGTGCCGATGGTCACCGGCTATCTCGGCAAAAGCGGCGGCGCCGAGGTGCAAAACCTGCTGACAAAGGCATTCGGCACATAGCCGAAACGCCGACCAGAAAGCAGCGCTACGTTACGATGCTGCCCCGCCAAAGATGTTACCCGACCTTCAAGGCACATCTTGCGGTGCCGGGCTCGGAGTTGCCGAGGTATGCGTAGACTAGACCAGGCTCAGACCAGCGTAATTCTTTGATCAACCAGAAAACCGTGAAAAAATAACACTGGAATCACAGCTTAAACGAACCATCGTCCCATTCAAAACGCTGCTCGAAGGAAGGAGCCCAATGCCACGCGCAAATCGTCGCATAGGCAGTAGCATTTTCTATGCTGCGGTAGTCTAATTACATGAAAGCATTCATACAGACCTCGGAGAAAAGGGCTCCCAACCCCTATCACCAGGAAACCAAGCGGCGATGCGTGTAGGCATCCTTCAATGCGGCTCGGTCGCAGCCGAACTGCGCCCGACGTTCGGCGACTATCCGCAAATGTTCGAGCGTCTACTGTCTACGGTTTCCCCTACTTGGGAATTCTACCGCTATGACCTCATCGCCGGGTCCTTTCCCGAATCATTCACGGCATGTGAGGGCTGGCTATTCACCGGCAGCCGCTGGAGCGTTTATGACGACGCGGCGTGGATCAGGCGTGCCGGCGAATTCGCCGCTCGCTTACACGCTTTGGGCAGGCCGACCGTCGGCATCTGCTTCGGTCACCAGTTGATTGCCGCCGCGCTCGGCGGACAGGTCGAGAAAGCGCCGCAGGGATGGGGTGTCGGGGTGCATACAACACACATCCAAACCCAACCGGAGTGGATGGTTCCCGCTCCCGACAGACTCTCTTTGTTGGTCAGCCACCAGGATCAGGTGATGGTTCCCCCACCGGGCGCCCAACGGCTCGCCAGCAATGATTTTTGCCGCTACGGGATGATGCAAATCGCAGATCACCTGTTGACCTTTCAGGGGCATCCGGAATTCTCGAAGGATTATTCGAAGGCGCTGATGAGGCGGCGCCGAAACGATATTGGCGAACCCGTCTACCAAACGGGGCTCGCCTCGCTTGCTTTAGACGTCGACAATCGGATTGCCGCACAATGGATCGCTCGCTTCTTGCAAAGAGTATAGTTTCGGCAAGAACCAGCCGCAGGCCGGCCTGCCAGTAAGCCGAATAAACGCCCTTCGAACCAAAGGCATGCTACATATGCCTAATCATTACTACATTTGCTACATTGCCACCACCTTACCGCACCTGCAGCGACCGCCCACCCATCCACCACGTAAGCATCCCAAATGACGGACATCGACCTGCTTTCGCAACTTCGAATCGACCCTAGCCAACGGGAGGTCAAGGCCAAAAGACGCTGGCCATGGTTGATGATTGCGGCCATCCTGCTGCTGGCGCTTGCCGGTGGTGGCTGGTACTTGATCTGGGAACGGGTGGTGGTGGTAGAGGCAGTGGCGGCTGCACCGCTGAACGCGGCCAACGCCGATACGGCCGTGTTGGACGCCACCGGTTATGTCACCGCGCGCCGCGAGGCGACCGTTTCCGCCAAGGTCACGGGTAAACTCATCGCCGTCTCGATCGAGGAAGGAGATCAGGTTCGTGAAGGACAGGTGCTCGCGCGCCTCGATGACCGGGACGTAAGGGCGCGCCTCCAGCTTTCCCACGCCCAACTCGACGCGGCCAAGGCCGGCATTGCCGATCTTAATGCCCAGTTCCAGGAAGCACGGCGCGATCTCGACCGCCAGCAGGCGCTCAGCGCGCGTGGGGCAACGGCACAACAGATGCTGGACAACGCTCGCACAAAAGTGGCACGGCTCAGAGCGCAGCTCAAGGTGCAGCGGGTTCGGATCGAAATCGCCGAAGCGCAGCTACAAATCGCTCGGGTGGATCTCGCCAACACCATCATTCGGGCCCCTTTCGCCGGAGTCATCGTTGCCAAGGCCGCCCAGCCGGGCGAGATGGTCTCGCCCGTCTCGGCCGGTGGGGGGTTTACCCGAACCGGGATCTGCACCATTGTCGATATGGATTCTCGAGAGATCGAGGTGGATGTGAACGAAGCGTATATCAATCGCGTCAAACCCAAACAGCCAGTGGAGGCCGTACTGGACGCCTATCCTCAATGGGAAATCCCAGCCGAGGTGATCGCGATTATTCCAACCGCCGACCGCAGCAAAGCCACTGTCAGGGTTCGCATCGCAATCAAGCAGCTGGATCCGCGTATTCTGCCGGACATGGGTGTACGCGTGTCCTTTCTCAACGAGCAGACAGAGCCTGCCCGGCAAGCACCGCAAGGTGTCGTGGTGCCGGCAACGGCCATCGTACAACGTGACGGCCACGATGTGGTCTTCGTCGTTGGCCACAAGCGTGTGCAGCAACGCAGTATCAAACTCGGTCAAAGTTACGGGGATTTGCGCCAAATCGAGAGTGGCTTAAAAATTGGTGAGTCCGTCGTACGCGACCCAACGGTGGAATTAACTGATGGCACATGGGTCAAGACAAAATCCAGCGGCGCCTGACGCGCAGCCTGAGCAGGATGCAGGCACGACCGTCGAACTGGTCCGGCTCCGAGGCGTCAGCAAGAGTTACTCACGCGGCAAGCAGCGCGTCGAAGTACTGCACCATATCGATCTCGATATTCCCGAGGGCGATTTCGTCGCGCTCATGGGGCCGTCTGGATCGGGTAAAACCACGCTGCTCAACCTAATCGCCGGACTCGATTCGCCTACCCACGGCAGCGTCAGTATCGCCGGGCAGAGAATCGATCATCTGTCCTCGGGCGCGCTGGCGCGCTGGCGCGCCACCCATGTCGGATTCGTGTTCCAATTTTATAATCTACTGCCGATGCTCTCGGCGCAAAAAAATGTCGAACTGCCCCTGCTGCTCACTCGCTTGAGTGCTGCCCAAAGGCGCCGCCATGCCAATATCGCCCTGCAACTCGTCGGGCTTGCAGGGCGCGCCAGCCATCGGCCCGGCGAGCTCTCCGGCGGTCAACAACAGCGCGTCGCCATCGCCCGAGCCTTAGTCTCCGACCCGATGCTGCTGGTTTGCGACGAGCCCACCGGCGACCTCGACCGACAGTCGGCCGAGGAGGTGCTGCGCTTGCTCCAGCGCCTCAATCGCGAATACGGCAAGACTCTGATATTGGTTACCCATGATCCGAAGGCTGCAGAGCACGCACTGCGCACACGCCACCTCGACAAAGGAACCTTGGTCGAGCAAGGATAGGTGAGAAGATGTTCGTGAAATACCTACCCCTGCTCTGGGCGGGCCTGATGCGCCGAAAGACGCGCACCGTGCTCACACTGCTCTCGGTGGTGGCCGCCTTTACGCTGTTCGGCATGCTCGATGCCGTACGCATCGCCTTCAATGCCCCGAACAGTGTTGCTGGAATCAACCGTTTGATCGTCACTTCGCGGTTTTCCATCATTCAACCGCTGCCATTTGCCTATACCAGCCGAATTCAGGCCATAACGGGCGTGCGTAATCTTGCCTATGCGATATGGTTCGGTGGCGTCTATCAAGATCGCAAGAATTTTTTCCCCAATATGGCGGTCAGCGTGCACGAATACCTAACCATTCATCCCGAGCTCGTTTTGCCCGCGGCCCAGCAACAAGCTTTTCGTCACACCCGCACCGGCGCCATCGTCGGTAAAACCCTGGTTGAGCGCTTCGGCTGGAAAATCGGTGACAAGATCCCACTCGAGGCAACCATCTTTCCTAAAAAGGACGGCGGCAACATATGGACCTTCGATCTAGTCGGTATCTTCCACGCCGATCGCCCGGAGCTGCAAGGCATCGAGCGGCAGATGCTGTTCCACTACGATTACGTCGATGAGGGTCGTATGCAGGATCAAGGCACGGTGGGCTGGTATATAGTGCAGGTGGACGATCCGGCTGACTCCGATCGGGTGGCGCTTGCGATCGATCGCCTATTCGCGAACTCCGCGCACGAAACCAAGACGCAAAGCGAAAAAGATTTTCAGCGCTCGTTCGTTAAACAAATCGGTAATATCGGGTTGATCGTCAGTATCATCATGGGTGCTGTGTTCTTCACCCTCGTACTGCTCACCGGCAATACGATGATGCAGGCCATCCGTGAACGCATTCCCGAACTGGCCGTACTGAAGACAATCGGCTTCCCCAACCGTATAGTGCTGCTGCTGGTGCTCTCCGAAGCCATTGTAATCATGCTGTGCGGCGGCCTTGGTGGGCTGATGCTCGCGCACACCCTGCTGCCCGTCATGGCAACCGCCACGAGCGGACAGCTCAATCTGCCGCTTACTCTGTCCACCTGGCTGCTGGGAGTGGCTTTGATGATACTGATCGGCCTGCTGATCGGCTTGCCGCCCGCCCTGCGCACATTACGGCTCAACGTCGTCGACGCGCTGCGCGGGTAGGTGACGATGCCGAAAGCGGCTCGCAAAATCGCCCGCGTGCTACGCCCGATCGGGTTAGCTTTGCTTGTCCTGACCGGCCTGGGCACCTGGATAATGGCGCCATTGCTGGTACTGGCACTGGCTGTGGTGGGCCTCGCCTGGCTCGTAGCGAGCCGTCAGGGCCACCAGGCCCTGGCAATTACCTGGACCGGGCTGGCGACACTGCCTCAACGCCTAGGTGGTGCCTCCGTTATCGTGATCGGCATCGCCGGCGTCGTGGGGGTATTAATCGCCCTGCTGGCCATGGCGAAGGGCTTTCAAACCACGCTGCAGCAGGCTGGCAGCGAGGAGACTGCAATCGTACTTCGCGCCGGCGCCAATGCCGAACTCTCCTCGAGAATCGATCGCGGCAGCGCAACCCTGATCGCCCAGGCACCAGGTATTCTGCACGATGCGCAGGACCACCCGATTCTCTCCATGGAAGTGGTTGTCGTAACGAACATCCCCAAACGCTCCACGGGTACCGATGCTAATGTCGAGGTACGCGGTGTCGGTCCCAAGGTTTGGGCTCTGCGTCCCGATGTTCGGATCATCCGTGGGCGCCGCTTCAAACCCGGGCTCCGCGAGCTTGTTGTGGGGCGCGGTGCCTCGGTGCAGTTCCAAGGACTGGATCTAGGCTCGAGCGTACAGATCAATAACCAAGAATGGCAGGTCGTCGGCGTATTCGCCTCAGGCAATACCCATGAATCCGAGCTCTGGGGCGATTCAGAATCAGTCGCCGCAGCCTACCGCCGCAACGGCTTTCAGTCGGTGACGGCACGCTTGACGAGTCCGACCACCATCGATCGCTTCAAAGCCGCCCTCACCACGGATCCACGCTTGAAAGTGGACGTGGAGACTACACGCACCTACTACAGTAAACAATCACAGCGCCTGACGAACCTTATACACGTACTGGGCACAGGGATTGCCATGATCATGGGCATCGGCGCGACCTTCGGCGCGCTGAACACCATGTACGCCGCAGTCGCGGCTCGGGCGAGGGAAATCGCCACCCTACGCGCACTGGGTTTCACCGGCCTACCGCTCGTCACGGCGCTACTGCTGGAGACCATGCTACTGGCACTGCTAGGGGGCATCCTCGGTGCCGGGATCGCTTATGGGCTGTTCAACGGCTACACCGTTTCAACACTTGGTTCCAACTTCAGCCAAGTCGTATTTCAGTTCCAAGTCTCTGCATCATTGTTGCTGAACGGACTGCAGTGGGCGCTGGCGATCGGCTTCCTCGGCGGCCTGTTCCCCGCGCTGCGAGCCGCCGCTTTGCCACTCACCGTCGCTTTGCGGGAGTTCTAAAATCAGGACCGTGCAGAAATCATGAGCCACTCGTAGCGCGAACGATACCCACCACGCCCAGGACGATAAACAGCCAACCGCTCAAGGCGGCCCGCCATAAAATTGGGGCATGCCGCAGTTCCATAAATCGATCGATAACAAGTTGACCTTTGATCGCTACCAGGATCAGCACGGTAAATACCAGCCAATCAGCGCCTCGATAACCGCGTAGGAACCACATGAGAAGCGTCAGGATCAACAACGCCAACCAAGTTATGGTTAATGCTTGCTTGACCATGATCAAGGCAAAACATACAGCAACGGAAAGAGAACGATCCAGACCAAATCCACCATGTGCCAGAAGCTCGCTGCGGTTTCGATCCCAGTAGGATTACCGGCATTGTAAGCCCCGAACAAACAACGCACGGCGACGATCAGCAAAATAAGCATAGCGATCAACACATGCAACAAGTGGAAGCCCGTGGCCAGAAAATAAAAAGAATAAAACATGTCGGTGCCCAGCCGATACCCGGCATCGATTAACGCTTGGTATTCCGCGATCTTGATTAAGGCAAATATTCCCCCAGTAGCCATACCGCCGAGCAATAGCAGCACACATGCTCTAACGTACCCTTGACGAATGGAACGCACGGCGCTGGCGACAAAAAAACTCCCGGTAATCAACACTAGAGTGTTGGCAAATCCGGCTGCGACATGCAGCGTTCGAGCGCCTTGTGCAAAGATTTCCGGGGCACTGCGCCAACCAACCTCGAGGCCCACGAACAACAGCCCGAAGACAACCAGCTCAGTCAAAATGAAAAGCCATATCGCAATATCGCCGGGCAGCGTTCGCGACTCGGGATCATGGGCACGCAGGGCCTGATCCGATAGCGTCATAACTCTCACCTCATCAGAGCGCTGTGTCACCGCAGCCAACCAAGGCCGCGGATACAAACGTTGCTGAGCATGATAGCAGCGAGCGCTCACACTCTCATCGCTGAGCAGACCGGGCTCCGCCAGCGGACAACGCGACGGTTAGCATACGATGAGGATCTAAACCTGGCCTAAGCCATTCGCCAATTCATCAATTCGGAGCGAAATACCACTTTTGAACCTAATAAGATGGCACCGAAAGGTTGAGCGGCGCCGCGGCCCCGTCGACGACCCGGCCGGTCAGCCCATACTATGGAGCCATAGCAGGGACAGCGAAAACCGCCGAGCCAGACCGAACCGACCTGCAGCCGGGACGAGTGCCGATCGAACCCCGAACCAAATACTCTGAATTGAGCGATTGTGATAGCCGGCTGCATGCAGAGAACAAAGCCTCCGCATCAGTGCGTTCCAGTCGATCAAAACTGGCAGCGAAAGCAGTGTTTCAGAACTCGATCGTTGCCCGCTTGTGCGCATTATCTTTGCGCGTGGCAGCACATCAGCGATAATCGCCTCTTGACACGCGGTACGGAGTGAAAATATGAGCGAGCCGGCGCGGGCGCACCTGTCTAGAACGATAACCGTCGGCGGTACTGCTTTCACTCTGCTCGGCACAGCGCATGTCTCGCGCACCAGTGTCGCAGAAGTCGAAGACGCGATAGTCCACGGTAACTTCGACGCCATCGCGGTCGAGCTTTGCGATCAACGTTATCGTGCGCTGGCCGAACCGGATGCGTTGGAGCGACTCGATCTCTTCCAGGTGCTACGCGGCGGCAAGGTCGGTTTGGTCGCGGCCAGCTTGGCGTTAGCGGCATTCCAGCAACGCTTGGCCGATCAATTCGGGATCCGCCCCGGTGCCGAAATGGAGGCGGCTATTGAAAGCGCCGGTGCGGCAAACCTGCCGATATGGCTGGTAGATCGGGACATCGGCATCACGCTCAAACGTATTTATCAGCGTATCCCTTGGTGGCAACGCTTCGTCCTGCTCACTGGCCTCATCGTCAGCAGCCTCTCCCGCGAAAAGGTAACCGAGGCAGAAATCGAACGGCTCAAAGAAGGTGACATACTGGAATCCACCTTCGCCGAATTCGCCGAACGCTCTGCGCTGCTCTACGAGACTTTGATTACCGAGCGCGACCAGTACATTACTGCCCGGCTGTTGGAAAAAACTCAGCAGTCGCTGCCTGCCAACGTATTGGTAGTAATCGGTGCCGGCCATCTAGCCGGTGTCGAAGCGGCCTTGCGCGAACCCACGGCCAACCCCGCAGCGACCCGCATAACACTTGAGCAGACGTTGCCCAAGACGCGGCAACTGAGATGGCTTCCCTGGGTCATCGTCGGCTTCATTTTTGCCGGGTTCGGGCTCGGATTTGCACGTAGCCCGACACTGGGGATGGAGCTGATCGTTGAATGGGTATTGATCAACGGCAGCCTGGCCGCGATCGGCGCGCTCATCGCCGCCGCTCATCCACTGACCGTAGTCACGGCTTTTTTGGCAGCACCGCTGACCTCTTTGAACCCGACCATCGGGGCCGGCTTCGTCACGGCAGCCGCCGAAATGGCGCTACGCAAACCCCTCGTACGCCATTTCCGAACGTTGCGCTCCGATGTCACCCGTCTGCGCGGCTGGTGGGAAAACCGGATTTCGCGCACGTTGCTCGTGTTCCTTTTCTCGACCTTAGGCTCTGCAATCGGGACCTATGTAGCCGGTTTCCGCATCGTGGAGCGCCTGTTCTACTGACGCTTACGCTGTTCGCTTATCCGAAGAACCGGCCGAAACACGCCTTGGAGGACCTGGATGCGGGATGAGTTTCCCCACGAAAACGGGCTTATTTACTTGAACCACGCCGGCGTCGCTCCATGGCCACGGCGTACCTATGACGCCGTGGCCGCTTTCGCCCAGGAGAACATCAGCCGTGGCGCCTCAGACTACCCCCGCTGGAGCGAAGTCGAACAACAACTGCGTGAGCGCCTCGCTCGCCTGATCGCCGCACCCACGACCGACGATATTGCTCTGGTGAAAAACACCTCCGAGGGGCTTTCTCTGGTGGCCTACGGTTTGAACTGGCGGTCCGGGGACAATGTCGTGATCAACACTCACGAATTCCCCTCCAATCGTATGGTCTGGGAATCTCTTCAAAAGCGTTTTGGTGTCGAAGTGCGCGATGTGGCACTCGATAGTGCCGCCACGCCGGAAGAGGCGATCTTAGCAGCAATGGATGCGCGTACGCGGGTACTGCCTATCAGTACGGTCCAATATGGCTCGGGCCTACGGATGAACCTCGAACGCCTAGGCCGAGCATGCCGAGATAACGGCACATTATTTTGCATCGATGCCATCCAATCGCTGGGGGCATTACGCCTAGACGCACCCAAAATCAGCGCCGACTTTGTAATCGCAGACGGCCACAAGTGGATGCTCGGACCGGAGGGGCTCGGCCTGTTCTATAGCACACCGCACGCACGGGAGCGCCTGAGCCTAGTCCAATACGGCTGGCACATGGCCGCACATATGGGGGATTACGGCAACCCCGATTGGAGGACGGCGACTAGCGCCCGGCGCTTCGAGGCCGGCAGCCCTAATATGCTCGGCATCCATGGCCTAGAAGCCAGTCTGGCCGTCCTGGATGAGGTCGGTGCAGCGCAAGTGGAACAGGCCGTGTTGGATAATGCGCGCCACCTGATTACGCGCATTCACACTGAACCGACATTGACCCTCATCAGCCCAGCCGAAGCACACCGTCATGCGGGCATCGTGACCTTCCGCGCCAACGGAGTGGAAGCACTCCCTTTATATCATCGCCTGCGCAGCAACGGCGTCATATGTGCCTGTCGCCTCGATGGTATCCGTTTCTCCGCACACTATTACAACACCGTCACGGACCTCGATCGAGCTGTCGATCTCGTGCTGACGATCCAGCGTGATCTGAAGGAGGGAAGCTGAAAAGCTTATCCCGCCCCACAGGCGCCGCACAACGCCGCCTGCCCCGGGCTGGTTCACAACCGGCTGCCTGCCAAAACCGCACTGTTGCGAAACGGTATTTACCAACCAAGGACACGCGCGGAGCTCGCGGTTACGGTATGAAGCGACATCCCTACATTGTATGCGTCGGCCGCTCGGATTCCAGAGCACCCGCCAGATGGGTCTCAATTTTGGTTCGTGCGGGACCCCCGTCTTTATCCGTAAACTGCAGACCAATCCCAGCGGTCCGATTGTCCTGAGCCCCACGCGGCGTAACCCAGACGACACGCCCGACCACGGGAATTTTCTCGGACTCATCCATGAGGCTCAATAAAATGAACACCTCATCGCCCAACTCGTACGGTTTCGTGGTGGGAATGAAAAGCCCGCCATTTTTGACATAGCTCATGTAGGCGGCATATAGGGTATTCTTATCTTTGATGGAAACCGACAGGATCCCCTGGCGTGCGCCTGACTGCGCCTTTTGTAGCATGTCCGCTCACCCTGTCATTTGCGAGGCGCGCACCGCGGGCGGCTATTCGCCACCTGATGAACAAATCCTCGATCACAAGCTGCTCGTTGAGCGGCTGATCAAGAACCCGCCGGATAGCAACCACCTCTTCCATATAATCGTGCAGGCACGAATGATCTATCCTTTGATTTAATGTTTGCAGATCGGCTCGGCCAGCAATGTGAGCCGTCTCGCATTCCGCAAACACGGCCCGGGCGAGCTCGGCAAGTGCCAGCTGCAGCAGTTCGATCCATTCACGCAGCCCTACCCCGATCCAATCTTGCGCCGCCAATACCGGCGCTCGCCGACCCTCGACAATCGCGAGCAGGTCTGCAATCAGCGCCGCATACCGTTTTTCAACCCCAGCCTGAGCATAGGCCATAGCCCGCAGTGGTGCGCCACCAGCCAGCGCCAATAGGCCAATCGCATCGGGGCAGCGCTCAGTCAACCACTCGCGAGCAAACGTCGCAGGCGGTGGCTGCAACTGCACCAGCCGACATCGGCTACGCAATGTCGCCGGCAATCGCGAGAATTGGCGGACGACCAGCATGAGTACCGCAGCCGCAGGTGGCTCCTCCAAAGTCTTGAGTAAGCTGCTTGCTGCCGCCAGCGTCATGTTATCCGCCGGATCCAGCAACGCAACACGATACCCACCGTATTGGCTCGATTGCATCAAAAACTCGATGAGCCTTCGGATCTGATCAATCTTGATGGGGCCACTCGGATCGCTTTCTGGGTACACTGCATAATGGTCCGGATGACTCCCAGCCGCCTGCAGATCGCAACGCCGACAACGACTGCAACCGTCACCGTCGGAACGGGGTGAGACGCACAGCAGCGTCTGGGCAAACCGCGTGGCGAGCCTGGATTTCCCCAACCCGGCGATACCGGCAACGGCAATGGCATGAGGCACGCGCCCTCGCCTATGGCAGCCGACCAATTGGTCCCAGACCGGCTGATGCCAGGGCAGACGTTCGGTCTGCACTGCAATCATCCCGTCTCGACACCGTCGTTGAACAAATCGGCAAGCGCAGCCGCAATCTGGGTATGTACCGCCTCGCGTGAGCCACTGGCATCGATCCGTCGCATGCGCTGGGGTTCAGCACGGCAGCGCTCCAGATAGACGCACCGCGCACGCTCGAAGAAGGCCCGGCGCTCGCTCTCGAATCGATCCGGAATGCCGCGACTGGCTATACGCTCCAAACCTACGCTCACCGGCACGTCCAGGTACAAGGTTCGATCGGGACGCAACTCGCCCTGCGCCCAATGCTCCAGCAAGCTTACACGGGCCGCACCAAGCGCCCGGCCACCACCTTGGTAAGCATAGGTCGCATCTGTAAAGCGGTCGCAGACCACCCACTGCCCCACCGCCAAGGCCGGTCTTATGACTTCGGCCAAATGCTGCGCGCGCGCCGCAAAGATTAATAAGGCTTCAGCATCCCCGACCATGCCCCGGAACCGGTGATCCAGCAACAGGGCTCGCACCGATTCCCCCAATGAAGTCCCCCCGGGCTCCCGAGTGAACGCGGCTTCTATGGCCCGCTTTTGCAGCAACTTGGCCAAATAGTCGAGGCAGCTGGTTTTTCCGGCACCTTCAATACCCTCGATCGTAATAAATCGCGCGGCCCGGATAGAGCTCGCTACTGCCCTGTGACTCATTGCCGTGGCTCGTTATTCATGTAACACATACTTGCGCACCGCTCGATTATGCGCGGCCAGTGTAGAGGAAAACTTATGACTGCCATCGCCACGGGCAACGAAGTACAAGGCCTCGCCTGCAGCGGGGTGCAGCACTGCAGCAATTGCATCACGCCCGGGTAACGCAATCGGAGTCGGGGGAAGACCCTTTCGGGTATAGGTATTGTAGGGTGAATCGTCACGCAGATCGCGGCCGCGAATATCACCGTCGAAATGCGCCCCCAAGCCATAAATGATGGAGGGATCCGCTTGCAGCCGCATGCCACGCTCAAGCCGGCGGATGAAAACCCCCGAAATTCGCCGGCGCTCCTCCGGCAAAGCGGTCTCTTTCTCGACGAGTGACGCTAAAATCAGCGCTTGATAAGGGCTTTTCAAGGGTAACCCCGCGGCGCGCTGATTCCATTGCGCCCGCAGCTCCTGCTGCATGGCCAGATAGGCGCGCTTCAGAAATGCGACATCGGCGGTACCCTTAGGGAAAAGGTAGGTTTCTGGAAGAAAACGCCCCTCCGGATCTTCCCCCGCATACCCCAACTGCGCCATAACGAGCTCAGCCGCGGCGGCCCGGGGCAAAGTATGGCACAAGGCGGTATGGGCCTCGACCGCGTCCAATAGTTCACGAAATGTCCAACCCTCGATAAGAGTGAGCTTGTGCTGGATCACAGCGCCGGCAACGATTCGATCGAGCAGGTGCACCAGCGTCATCCCGGGCTCCACGGCATATTCACCCGCCTTGACCACCGAAGCTCTGCCGCTGAGCCGGCCATAGAGGCGCAGCAACCGTGGATATTCAATCCAGCCGCGTTGCTCGAGCTGGTTCGCCAGTTCGGCAAATGAAGTACCTACGGGCACTTCCACGATCTGCCGTCCACCAACGCTAAAAAGAGGCTTTGTCTCCAGATTCTTCAGCGCCACCGCGACCCCGAGGACAACCCCGCTGCTGATCAGCAGGCTTCCCACCAGCAGGATCAACGCGATCCGACGTGGACGCCACATGCTCGACTCACTCCCCGCTGACCCTCGCTAACCAATGGATGTCTGCCGAACTGAGCTCATCGGCGTATCGGGCGCTCGGGTCGATAATGATGCAGCGCCCGCTGCCTTGTGCCAAAACGACCCAACAGCGGCCAGCCATTCACATTAGCGCAGAGATCCGCTCAGACCAGACGGCGAAAGATCACACTTGCGTTAGTTCCGCCAAAGCCGAAAGAGTTCGATAAAACGACGTCAATAGGCAGCTCGCGCGCCTTATGCGGCACGAAGTCCAGATCCAGATCGTCATCCGGATGATCGAGATTAATTGTAGGCGGGGCCAGCTGATCTCGCAGCGCCAGAATACTGAAGATGGCTTCAACACCGCCTGCCGCACCGAGGAGATGTCCAGTCATGGACTTGGTGGAGCTGACGGCAAGCTTTTCAGCAGCATGCTCCCCGAAAACACTTTTGATTGCATCGCATTCGACCCGATCTCCAGCCGGAGTCGATGTGCCATGCGCATTGATATAATCGACCTGGTCGCGATTGAGTCGCGCATCCCGCAGGGCGTTGACCATCGCACGCTGCGCTCCCTCTCCGTTCTTCGGCGGCAAAGTCATGTGGTAGGCATCTGCGCTCATACCAAAACCGACGAGCTCGGCATGGATTCGAGCACCGCGGCGCTTAGCATGCTCGAGTTCCTCCAACACCAGCACTCCGGCACCGTCACCGAGTACAAAACCGTCTCGGTCTCGGTCCCAAGGTCGACTAGCGCTCGGTGGATCCTCATTGCGCATCGACAACGCCCGCGCCGCGGCGAATCCTCCAAGCCCCGTGGGAGTCGTGGCGAATTCGGCCCCGCCGGCGAACATGACGTCGGCATCACCGTAGGCGATTACTCGACCGGCCTGGCCAATGGTATGGGTCCCGCTCGCGCACGCACTGACAATCGCGAAGTTGGGGCCCTTGATACCGAGCAAGATAGCGAGGTTTCCGGAGAGCATATTAATGATTGCACTCGGGACATAGAAGGGGCTGATCTTGCGTGGCCCCCCTTTGAAAAAGGCCTGCTGCACATTCTCTATGCTAAACAACCCTCCAATGCCCGAGCCCAAGCAGGCCCCGATTCGTCCTGCATTTTCATCGGTAATTTCGAGCTCTGCATCTCGCGAAGCATCCACGGCCGCAGCGATGCCGTAGTGAATGAACGGATCCACCTTCCGTGCTTCCTTCGCGGCAAGGTAGCGTGCCACATCGAAGCCTCGGACCTCGCCGCCGAAGCGAACCGGATAACCGGATGGATCAAAACGCTCGATGGTGCGAATACCGGTACGACCCGTACAGATATTTTGCCAAGCTCCCTCTACGGTATTGCCGACCGGGGAAATAATACCCAGTCCCGTTACCACTACACGCCGTGCAGCCACGGACCACCTCCGAACACTAGGGCCTGCCGGATAATGCCGAATAAGGACCTGATCTCGCCTTTTTCAGGCGCAAGCCTAGGATGTCGAAAACTCGGCTGAGTTTTCGACATCCTGACCTACGCCTAAATATACGGCAAAACCAATCTTACCGGCTCAGCACCGGAAACCAATTTTGGCAGTCAATCGCAATCGCGTGTAACCTATTGCTCTAAGTGCTGATTGATGTAATCGATGGCTTGCTGCACAGTTGTGATCCTTTCAGCCTCCTCATCCGGGATCTCGCATTCGAACTCTTCCTCGAGAGCCATCACGAGCTCAACGGTATCCAATGAATCGGCACCAAGATCGTCAACGAAGGAAGCCTCCGGAGTCACCTCCTCCTCTTTAACTCCCAGCTGTTCGACGATGATCTTGCCTACACGTTCTTCGACACTGCTCATCTTGGCTCTTCCTCCGAACTATGGAATGGTTCCACCCGTGCACGTTCCTCAATACATGCCCCGAACCGGGCGGGCGTATTGTAGGGTGAAGATACTGAGTCATGCCAGCGCTTGGCACCTCGCCTCAGGACATATGCAAGCCGCCATTGACATTCAGCGTCTCGCCGGTAATAAAACCCGCTTCCCGGGCAGCCAGGAAAAGCACCGCCGTGGCGATGTCCTGAGGTTGACCCAACCGTCCAAGGGGCGTCTGCGCCAACAAGGCTTCCCTTTGTGCCGCCGCCAGCGCCTCGGTCATATCCGTGGCTACGTACCCTGGCGCTACGGTGTTCACCGTAATGCCGCGAGAGCCCACCTCTCGTGCCAACGATTTACTCAAACCTATAATGCCGGCTTTGGCGGCCGCGTAGTTGGCCTGTCCAGCGTTGCCCATGAGTCCCACCACCGAGGCAATATTTATAATCCTGCCGTACCGGGCCTTGATCATCCCCCGCAGACACGCCTTGCTCATCCGATAGACCGAACTAAGGTTCGTGTCAATGACAACGTCCCATTCTTCTTGCCGCATCCGTAGAAACAACGCGTCACGCGTAATGCCGGCATTATTTACCAATACGGTCGGGTTACCGAAACGCCGCCCCAAATCCGCCACCACGGCGTTCACCTGCTCGCCGTCGGTCACATCGAGCACCATACCCGCACCCGCGATGCCCGCTTGCGCCAATTCTCCCTCGATTCGCTCCGCACCCGCTTCGCTAGTAGCCGTACCGACAACCGTCGAACCGGCTCGACCCAGCGTGAGCGCAATTGCCTCCCCTAGACCGCGGCTCGCTCCCGTAACAAGCGCAATTTGATTCTCTAACGAGAACGCCATAATCAATTTCCGCCTCCTTTGAGCAGCGCTTTGTCGAGCGATGCCGAATCGAACACGGCCGCGACATCCATCCGGCGGTCGATGCGGCGGTTGAGCCCCGCTAACACTTTACCGGGACCACACTCAACCACCCAAGCCACACCATCTGCAGCCATACGCTGTATGATCTCGACCCAGCGCACAGGACGGTGCAACTGCTCGACGAGACGAGCGCGGATCGCATCTGCGGATGCCGCCCGAGAAACATCGACGTTATGCAACACCGGCAAGATCGGCGCTGCGATCTCCACTGCTGCAAGACGCTCGGCAAGCCGCGCTGCGGCCGAGCGCATCAAAGCACAGTGGGACGGTACGCTAACCGGCAATTCCAGCGCGCGTTTCGCTCCCGCCGCTTTTGCCAGTGTGACTGCGCGGTCAACCGCCGCCGCACAACCGGCAATGACCACCTGTCCCGGCGCATTAAAATTCACGGCCTCCACCACCTGGCCCTGAGCCGCTTCCTCGCATACCAAACGTACCCGATCATCATCGAGGCCGAGGATCGCCGCCATCCGCCCCTCACCTGTGATCACGGCCTCCTGCATAAAGCGGGCTCGATCAGCGACGAGCCGGGTTGCCGCGCCGAAATCGAACGCCCCGGCACACACTAACGCGGTGTATTCACCAAGGCTGTGCCCAGCCAGCACAGTTGGAGCTGCCCCGCCGCGCTGGCGCCAACACCGCCACACGGCCACTCCGGCGGCCAGCATAATAGGTTGGGTGAATTCGGTGCGGTTGAGTTCGCTTTCCGGGCCGTTTTGGGCCATTGCCCACAAATCGGACTGGACGACCTCCGAAGCTTCCTGGAATGTGTCACGCACGATGGGGAAGGCATTCCCCAAATCGGCCAACATACCCACTGACTGGGATCCCTGGCCAGGGAAGACGAATGCAAACTTATCGTTTTCGCTCATGGTCATTTACCAACAGCGCCCCGCAACCCCGCTCAATAGCGCACCAGCGCTGAACCCCATGTGAACCCAGCGCCGAAGGCCTCCAGCAGAAGCAGCTGGCCCCGTTGAATACGACCGTCGCGCACCGCGACATCGAGCGCTAATGGCACCGAAGCCGCCGAGGTGTTGCCGTGCCGATCCGCCGTCACGATCACCCGGTCCATGGAGAACCCAAGCTTGCGAGCCAGCGCCACCATGATGCGGATATTGGCTTGATGCGGCACGAGCCAGTCCACATCTTCGCGCGCGAGATTGTTCGCCTCTAGCGTCTCATCTACCAACGCACCCATGGTGCGCACAGCGGCTTTGAACACATCGTTGCCGCGCATGGTGATTTTACCGGAGGTCGGAGTCAGGCAACCGTAACCCTGAGCGATACCCCAGGGAACGCTCAACAAATCCCTTTGACGACCGTCTGCATGCAGTTGGGTCGATAATACACCGGGCTCCTCGGCGGCCTCCAAGACCACCGCCCCGGCGCCATCCCCAAAGAGCACACAAGTCGTTCGATCCTCCCAATTCAGAATCCGCGAGAACGTCTCCGCCCCGATCACCAATGCCCGCCGCGCACCGCCGGTGCGGATAAAACGATCGGCGACATCCAGCGCATAGATAAAACCGCAGCAGGCCGCCGCAATGTCGAAGGCAATGGCGTTACCTGGGATATCGAGTCGTTCCTGTATCAGGCACGCGGTGCTCGGAAAAACCTGATCCGGGGTGGACGTCGCCAGCACGATCAAATCAATCTCACAGCCAGCCATGTCGGCCGCTTGCAGGGCGCGCTGCGCCGCGGCAATAGCTAGATCGCTACAGGTTTCATGCTCGGCCGCAATATGGCGTTCGATAATTCCAGTACGTTCACGTATCCATGCATCGGAGGTCTCGACCATACGCTCCAGATCATGGTTCGTCATGATCCGTTCAGGTAAATACCCTCCTGTTCCGCGAATGCGTGAGACGCTCACGTCTGCAACTGCTCCTGAGAGAAAATCTCTCTAAGCTGTTCGTCAATGAGCCGAGGCACGGCTTTTTCCGCTTCCAAGATCCCAACCTCGATGGCCCGTTCAAATGCGACGGCATCAGCGCCGCCATGACTCTTAACGACAACCCCACGCAACCCAAGGAGGCTGGCGCCATTGTACTGGCGCGGGTCGAGCCGTCTGCGCAACGAGCGCAGCACTGGAAGCGCGATCAAACCAGCGAGCTTGCTCAAGAGATTCTGATGAAAGGCTTCCTGCAGATATCGGGAAATCACGAAGGCGACACCTTCACTGCTCTTCAAGGCGACGTTGCCCACAAAACCATCACAGACCACGACATCGGCCACGCCTTTGTAGGCGGAATCGCCTTCGACATAACCGATGTAGTTCAGCGCGCTGGCTTGCAGAAGCTGCGCCGCACGCTTGACCTGCCCGTTGCCTTTGATCTCCTCTTCCCCCAGGTTCATCAAACCGATTCGCGGAGAGTCGGTACCACTGGCACGCGCCAGCACCGAACCCATTACAGCGAACCGAAAGAGCTGCTCCGCAGCACAGTCTACATTACCCCCCAAATCAAGCATGTGGAAACAGCCACCGAGGCACGGAATCGTCGTACAAATTGCCGGACGATCGATTCCTGGCAGTGTTTTCAACACATAACGGGCAGTGGCCACCAGCGCGCCGGTATTCCCAGCACTGACACAGGCATCGGCCACCCCTTCCTTGACAAGATTCACGGCCACGCGCATCGAAGAATCCTTCTTACTGCGTAAAGCCTGCGAAGGGAGTTCGGCCATGTCAACGACCTGGGATGCAGAATGGATGCGCAATGCCTCACATTCCTGTCCGCCGTAACGGCGAAGCTCTTCGCGAACCCGTTCCGGCCGACCAACTAGAATCAGATGAACCAGCCCAGAATGACGGTTGAGCGCCCGAAGCGCAGCCGGTACCACAGCCGCCGGGCCGTGATCCCCGCCCATAGCGTCCAAGGCAATAGTAAAGCATTGCGGCATAGGTGCTGAAATCGATCATGTGAAGGGCAGAGATTATTATCTAGTGCCTAGCAGGCGTCAGGGCATACCCGCCATAAAATCATTACGAGCGCAGCAAAACGGCATCAGCTCTCGTCATTAACCACTATTTTGCGGCCCCTGTAGTAACCATCGGAGGAAATATGGTGGCGACGATTCGTCTCACCGGTCGTTGGATCCACTGAAAGCGTTGGCCGCTTCAATGCATCGTGCGACCGCCGCATACCCCGTTTAGACGGGCTTTTCCGACTCTTTTGAACGGCCATGGTCCAATGCTCCTCAACAGTACAACCGGACGATCAACACTTAATCGCCCCTTTTTTTGAGCTGTTCGAGTACCACAAAAGGGCTTTGCTGATAAAGCGCCCCTTCCACCGCCCCGGATGCCTCAGTGTGCACATCATACTGCTTGCACACTTCACTGCGCTCGTGACTTGTCACGGGCGGTAAAGCGAGCAGTAATTCGTCCTCTAGGGCGGTCAGCAAATCAATTACGCCCCCCGGCGCGATGAGCGGGTCAGCGTCTTGCCCAAGCGCTTCCGCCTCTGCAAGCGAGCCGACCACGGACAACCGAAACGGTACCCACAGCAGAACCTCTTTCGGTTCCAAGCAACGCATACACTCCCGACGCACTCGGGTTGTAGCAGCGCCGGTAACGATGGCATGCGCTGCCTCCGCAAAGCGAACCTCGACAGAGGCACCCACCTTACCCTCCGAGGTGAGCACCAGCTCTCGAAGCCGGCGCATCGTGGCTAACGGTATGGTGCCCTCGAACCGCACGCCGCCCCTGCCGAGACGGCCAATATCGATCGATTTAGGAAGGATTCCTTCCGACATAAACGGGTAATGCTAAGTGTTGCCATCCAACATGTCAAAGGACAGCCCCTTCCAACAACACACGAGCCTACGCTCCACCCCGCATCAGCAGCGCCACAAGCACCTTGACGCAGGCGATCCACCACGCGCTGCGGCACTGGAACACGATCAATTGTTGCACTGCCGACAGGCGGCTGACGATGATTAACAATGCCGCCAAACAGCGCTATCCGGCCGCTGGTGCTCAAAGCCTAAAATTGACTGTTCGACGCCCGCAGACTCGAGCCCACCATCGTAACCGGGGCTAATTCGAGCAAACCGCGCACAAGGACGATATGATGCGCGTCAGCCTACATTAATCCACCGGAGAGCTCATGCGATTGATACTCGGTTCCGCCTCGCCCTACCGCGCCCAACTGCTGCGGCGTCTGGGATTGCACTTCGAGCAGGTACCGAGTCGGATCGACGAGACACCCCGCCGCGGTGAAGACCCCACAGCCTATGTCGTGCGCCTGGCCATTGCCAAAGCGAAGGCGGCAGCGCCGCTCGACGAGCCCGCTCTGATAGTAGGCTCCGATCAAGCAGCAGTACTCGATGGCGAGATTCTCGGCAAGGCCCGAACATTCGAACGCGCGGTCGCGCAGCTACGCCGCGCCTCCGGGCGGCGCATCGACTTTCTCACTGGATTGGCTCTCATCAACAATGCTACTGGCACCTTACAATCGGATATAATCCCCGCTCGAGCCTATTTTCGCCGCCTCTCCGAGGCAAGCATCAAACGTTACGTCGAACATGAACGTCCGTTTGATTGCGCCGGCAGCATCAAAGTCGAGGGCCTCGGAATCGTATTGTTGCAGCGGCTCGAAGGTGATGACCCCACCGCACTGATCGGCCTGCCGCTGATCCGCCTCACTGCGATGCTTGCATCTGAAGGCATACAGCTACCATAGCTGAACGCTCAGTGAGAGTGTAATTGCCGCGTGGCGACTCGCCTTACCCGGCTGCATCTAGGTGCTACACGGCTGGCAGTGCTTATCCCGTACCTCCTCCCGCTGAAGCGTTTTCGCGTAAACACCGCAATACCGTGGCCAACTCCTCGCTGAGCGCAGCCTGCACGATCAGCTTATCCTGCCCAGGCAACACGAAAGCCACGCGGCTTGCATGCAGAAACAAGCGACGCAATCCGAGACGGCGCAAAGTATGATTGGCCTGCGGATCCCCATAGCGCTCGTCGCCTGCCACAGGATAGCCGCTGTAAGCCGCATGCACCCGGATTTGATGCATCCGCCCAGTATGCAACACCACATTAACCAACGTCCAGCCACCGTACCGCTCGATGGGACAGAACACAGTCAAGGCCCTCCGCCCCCCGCTGGACACCTGCATGGGTTGCAAAAGCCCTTGGCCTGGGCGGCGCTCAAGTGATGCCTCTACACGCATTGCGCTTCCTAGCCTGCCTTTTAACAAAGCCAGGTAGTGCTTCTCGACCTGGTTAGAGCGCATGAGCGCGTGGATTTGCTGCAACGTCTCGCGCCGTTTGGCGATGATCAGACAACCGCTGGTATCGCGATCGAGACGGTGGGCCAAATCCAAGGCGAGAGTACCAGGGCGCCGCACGCGAATGGCCTCGATAACCCCATAAGCGAGTCCACTGCCACCATGCACGGCAAGCCCGCTTGGTTTGTCTAGGATCAGCAACTGCTCGTTCTCATAGAGAACCGCCTGTTCGATGCGCTGGAGAATACGCGCCGACGGCGCGCCGCCGAGCTCGCGCTCCCGCAGGCGCATTGGCGGCAACCGCAAGCAATCGCCATGGCGCAGGCGATATTCGGGCCGAACCCGGCCACCGTTTACTCGGACTTGCCCCTGGCGCAACAGGCGATAGACCCGAGTTCTCGGTAAACCTTTGAGCTCCCGAAGTAGAAAATTATCCAGCCGCTGACCTTCGTATTCGCTTGCGACCCGAATGTGGCGCACACCCGACATACACAACTCTTCAAACCAAATTTTATAGAATACGGCATACTAGCCGTCCACGGGACATTTGAAGCATTCCTACAACGCTGCTAGAGTACGTTGGGAGTTTCAAAATATGTACTCCGTGAAACGAAAACTCAGCTGGGAACGCCCGCTGCAAGACGTAGCGAAACGGTTAACGAGCAGTAAGTTTTTCCCAAGGTTTACTATTCAGGCATCACGCCTATCCATATGCGCCCAATCGGCTGCGCCCACCCGGGCTCTCGTCTTTGATCGCCACATGGCGGGCATGCTTGTCTCGCAACTGATCCCCGTGATCCACGGATTGTTGACCGAGCAGGTCACGCCGTTGCCGCTCACCTACCAAGGTCGGAGCGCCGGCACCCCGCGTGGCATGACGAGCATTCAGGTCGAGCGCTGGAGAAAAGGACCCCATGAAGAGGATGTTGATCAATGCAACCCAGCCCGAAGAGCTGCGTGTTGCGCTAGTGGATGGCCAATCACTCTACGATCTAGACATTGAGACCCCCGCACGGGAGCGAAAAAAGGCCAACATCTACAAAGGTAAAATAACGCGTGTTGAGCCGAGCTTGGAGGCGGCCTTCGTCCAGTACGGCGCCGAGCGCCACGGGTTTCTTCCTTTCAAAGAAATCGCGCGTGGTTATTTCCAGACCGAAGAAGATGCCGACCTGAGCAAAATCAGCATCAAGGAGGCTATCCGAGAGGGGCAAGAGCTCGTCGTTCAGGTCGACAAGGAAGAGCGCGGCAATAAAGGCGCAGCGCTCACCACATTCGTCAGCTTGGCCGGGCGCTATCTGGTACTCATGCCGAATAACCCACGGGCCGGCGGCGTTTCCCGGCGCATTGAGGGGCAGGATCGCAATGAGGTCCGCGACGCGCTGCGCTCGCTGGATGTGCCCGAGGGCATGGGACTTATCGTGCGCACCGCAGGCGTCGGGCGCAGCGTTGAGGAACTGCAATGGGACCTGGATTACTTATTGAACCTCTGGAGGAGTATCCAGAAAGCCGCCGCCGAACGAAGCGCACCGCTGCTCATATATCAGGAAAGCAACGTCATAATCCGAGCGTTGCGTGACTACCTACGTAACGATATTGCCGAAATCTTGGTCGATGACCCCGAAGTATACGAGCAGGCAAAGGGCTTCATCCAGCAGGTAATGCCTCACAATCTGGCCAAACTCAAGCCCTATCAGGACAACGTCCCGTTATTTACCCGCTATCAGCTCGAGAGCCAGATCGAGTCGGCCTTTCAACGCGAAATCCGTCTTCCAAGCGGAGGGGCTATTGTCATCGATCGCACCGAAGCATTGATCTCGATCGACATCAACTCCTCGCGCGCAACCAAAGGCGCGGATATCGAAGAAACTGCGCTGCAAACCAACAACGAAGCCGCCGACGAAATTGCCCGACAGCTCCGCCTGCGCGATCTGGGGGGCCTCATCGTGGTCGATTTCATCGATATGGGCGCCAATCGCAACCAGCGGGAAGTTGAAAACCGGTTGCGCGAAGCCGTCAAAATGGACCGTGCTCGGGTCCAAGTCGGCCGCATCTCCCGCTTCGGCTTGCTCGAGATGTCACGCCAAAGGCTGCACACCTCGCTTGGCGAATCCAGCCAGGAAGTATGCTCTCGCTGTGGTGGACGCGGCACCGTGCGCGGGGTTGAATCATTGGCACTGTCGATTCTGCGCATCATTGAAGAAGAAGCGATGAAGGAGAAAACTCACAAGGTATTGGCGCAATTGCCCATCGAAGTAGCTACCTTTCTCCTCAACGAAAAGCGCTCTGTGTTATCGGCCACAGAGCAACGAAACGATGTCGAAATCACGCTGATCCCCAATAAAACGCTGGAAACCCCTCACTATGAAGTCCAGCGAATTCGCATGGACGACCGCACCGTCGAAGGTGCCAGCTACCGACTGATAGCCAAGACGCCTCAGGGTAAACTCGCCGATCAACTGGTGGTTGCGGCCACCCCAAAGCCGCGCATGGAAGAACCGGCAGTAAAGCCTCTGAAGCCATTGACCCCCGCACCGCTGCCGATGAAAAATTCGACGCTGCACGACCCTATCCCCATGAGTAAAGGGCTCAGCAGCTTTTTTGGCTGGCTGCGAAAGCTGGTATCTGGCAGCGAGCACGGCTCGAGAACAGGATTGGCTGCCGACCGTGGTAGCGGACATACCCGCACTCAGAACACACGCGGTGCCGGTAGTGCGCGCAGCGACGATGCAACAATCCCCAAACGCACGCTCGCCGAAGCCGATAGTTCTCAAACCATAACAACGGCAGACCAAGAACCGATCTCGGTTGGTGAAAAAGCCGCGGCAACCGGAGACGACCAAACTCCCAGCAGCAGCCGACGGACCAATCGCCGCGGCCGGCGCGGCGGGCGCCGGCGCCGCCGGAGCAGTGACAAAAGCCAGCCGCTGGGCACAGCGTCAGAGGCTATATCCGGAGAAACAACAACCCAAACACCGTTCACGCCTGGGAGCGGACACGAGCCGAGGCAACCTGAAACCGGTTCGGCATCGGCCAACCCTCCCGTGAAGTCACCCCGGGCCACACCAGCGCATGCTAGGTCCTCCAAGACCGAACTGGCGGATACTGCTGAGGGTATTGTAGGTGGCGATCCACGCCGCTGGCCTGGCCGACCGCGGATTCCCCGTGGTGCCGAGGGGTCTACAGATCAACACATTGCCGCACCACAAATGGCGCCGCAACCAGAATTAGAACACATAAGCCCAACGACGCCCAGCGAGGAAACAACAAGCGAGACCGCTGCTATAAAGCAGGCTGCAGCAAAACCAGAAGTACCGCGCCTAGCTGCGCCGACATCATCAGCCCCTGCCGAGCCAGCACAAATCCGGGAACAACAAGCGGACGATCCGCCTGCCCGAGAGAATGCTGATTCGGCTAATCTACCGACGGTAGCGTCAAAAACAGACGACGGCAAACTGGAGCCGTCAGAAAAGACAAACGCTGCAGCACCGGCGAAACCAAAGACGCGCAAAACCCCGGCTAATAGCAACAGCAAGAAAGCACCTAGTCGCACCCGGCAAACAAAGGAGCCGCAGACTCGACGCCGTAAACGACCCAACCCGGAAAACGAGGAAAAAACGGACCCCAAATCAGATGGGGAACGCGCCGTGGCCAGCGGCGACGAATCCCTGCCTCGCTGAAGTCAATCGAATGCGCGCGGCCACGGCAATGGATGGCAGGCATAGCAGTTTGCCTGTTCACGCTGTGTCCGCGCCTGTCGCGAATCATGCCGCCGGGATCAATGTAACCAGACCGACGAGCCTCGCGCGGTCGTGGCCTGCCGGTCGATCAGCACCTGTTCGTGAAAGCCCTTTTCTAAGTTGTTTCCACAATCGCCGCAACAAAGACCGGCAAGCACTAAATATGATGTCGATCGCGGATTGCCTGAAGCAATCCCCGAGCGGCCTCGTCGACCAGATCAAGAACATGCTCGAAACCATTGCGGCTTCCATAGTAAGGATCCGGGACTTCGTATTCCATCAGCGCAGGCGCAAATTCGAGCAACCTGTGGATACGCTCGTGGCGATCAGCAGGCGCCTTCGCCTGCAACCAGGCCAGATTGCTGCGATCCATGGCGACGATCCAGTCGAACGCATTGAAGTCGAATTCGTCAACAGTCCTTGCACGTAAGTCGCTGATATCAATTCCGCGCCGTGCCGCGGCCTCCATGGCCCGCGGATCAGGCGGGCGTCCCACATGATAGTCGTGCGTTCCAGCTGAATCCGTTTCGATCAACTGCGCCAACCCCTCGGCCTTGACAAGGTTACGAAAGCTTCCTTCCGCCGTTGGCGAACGGCAAATGTTGCCCATGCAAACGAACAGTACGCGAATCATGCTACTCGATCTCCGGGGTCGATGGATGGATTACGGACCACTGTGACACCGTGTACTAAACATGGTGATTGCATGATCAACGAAACAGGCCACCCAGTTGGCGCTCGGCAAACAACAGATCCGCTTCTGTATCGACACCTGGCCCGGAGGGTTCCCGTGCATCTTCCACCTGGATCGACTCCCCATGCCAAAGCATCTTGAGCTGCTCAAGTTGTTCGTGCTGTGCTAACTCACATGGAGACAGACTTTGATAGCGGCGTAAAAAAGCCGCGCGGTAAGCATAAATTCCCAGATGGCGTCGATACATATCGGCTTTTTTCAGCACGGTGGACGCACGGCCACAAGCCTCGCGATCCCAGGGAATTGGCGCACGAGAGAAATATAGCGCCCGCCGATCGGCGGCCACGACCACCTTGACCACATGGGGACTAACAAGCTCTGCCGGATCATGCAGGGGCGTGGCCAGTGTCGCGATCGCCACATCAGAACAGCGGTCGAGAACCTCGGCCACCTGCTGCAAAAGTCGCGGCGGCATCAGCGGCTCATCGCCTTGGAGATTAACCACGATGGCCTCATCGGGAAACCGCTCACGGCATACCACCTCGGCTAAACGGTCAGTGCCGGTTGCGTGTGCCGAATCGGTCATCACCGCTTCGGCCCCAAAGGCCTGACAGGCTGCGACAATACGGCGGTCATCGGTCGCCACTAAAATGCGCGCCGCACCGCTTGCAACGGCACGCCGATACACATGCTCAATCATCGGCCGACCGGCGAGCGAGCGCAACGGCTTACCAGGCAACCGCATGGAACCGTAGCGCGCGGGTATGATGACAATAAACTCGGTCACGTCCGTTTATCGGCTCTTCGTGGAGAAAGACGCAGAAGCAGGGAATCCAAAGCACGCTGTGTCCGGTTATCCGGCTGCGCAGCCACCGGCAGGTACCACAAGTCATCCATGGCCATTCGCCTACACTTAACTGCATCCTTCTCGGTCATTATGATCGGCAGAGGTTCAGCATATTGCAGGTCTTTCGGCCGAAACACATGATGATCCGGAAACGGCTGCGGCACGACACGATAACCCAGCGTCTGCAGGAGGCGAAAAAAACGCTCGGGGTGCCCAATGCCGGCCACCGCCCGAATACGCGAGCCGGCCACCGGGGGAACGGCCGAGGGTGGGGCACACCCGAGTGCAACAAGTCGATCCGGCACCAAGTGAAAGCTATACCCCGCACCATCTACGACACCGCCGTTACCCAACACAAGGTCGACTCGCCGCAGTCGCGAAAGCGGCTCACGCAACGGCCCGGCAGGAAAACAGTATGCGTTCCCCGCCCCCCGTGCAGCATCGAATACCGCGATCTCGACATCACGTTTTAGGCGGTAATGTTGTAGCCCGTCATCGCTGATGACGAGATCACAGCGCCCATCCCTGACGAGGCACTCCGCCGCCGCCACCCGGTCCGCGGCCACGGCCACCGGCGCTCCAGTGCGTGCGGCAATCAGCACCGGTTCATCCCCCAGATACACCGGATCGTCACCCGCTTCCACTAGCCGAGGTTTGCCACCCGGATAGCCTCCATAACCTCGAGATACGATGCCTGGCCGCCAACCGCTGGCGCGCAGCCGTTCCGCGAGCCAAATGACCAGCGGCGTCTTGCCGCTGCCACCAACAAACAGATTCCCGACCACAATTACTGGCACCCCGACCCGGTAACTTCGCAGCCAGCCACGGCGATAGGCGAACGCACGCACTTGAACTGCACCGCTGAAACAGGCCGCCAGCGGCCGCAAAACCCGAGCCAGCCATCCCTGCTCGAGCCAAAACTGAGGCAGGTCCGGCATGGTCGAGTCGATGGCTCAACCGGCCCGGATACCAAGCAGCGATGTTTGCGGTCTGTACCGGCGATGCAGCTCGGCATAAAGACCGCCATAGGCCAATAGTTCGCTGTGGGTACCCATTTCGGCCAAGCGCCCTTCGTCAAGGACAATGATCCGATCGGCATTCTCCACAGTAGACAAACGATGGCTAATAACCAGCGTGGTGCGGCCACGCATAAGCATGTCCAGGGCACGCTGGATCAAACGCTCGGACTGGGTATCCAACGCGGAGGTGGCCTCATCAAGGATGAGAATGGGGGCATCTTTGAGGAGCGCCCGCGCAATGGCGATTCGTTGGCGCTGCCCACCGGAGAGCCGTACCCCGTTTTCGCCGACTCGCGTTTCGAACCCCTGTGGTAATCGCTCGATGAATGCGCGCGCACTGGCAAGCTCGGCGACTCGTCGCACCTCGTCCATGCCCACCTCACCTAGGCGTCCATAAGCGATATTGCTCGCGACCGTGCCCTTGAACAGCATAACCTGCTGACCCACGAGAGCGATTTGAGAACGTAAGGCGGCCAACCGATAATCACCGATTGGCACACCGTCCAGCAAAATCCGTCCCGACGACGGTTCATAGAAGCGCGGCAGCAAATTAGCGAGCGTGGTCTTGCCGCTACCGGACGGTCCGACGATGGCTACCGTCTCCCCGGGCTCGATGTGGATATCAATTCCACACAACACCTCATGACGGTTGTTGCTATAGGCAAACCGCACACCCTGGTATTCGATGCGGCCACATGCCCGGGTAAGATCCAAGCTGCCGCAATCTGTTTCAGGAAGCTCGTCGATGATCTCGAACAGGCTCTCCCCTGCCGCAAGCCCCTTTTGGATCAAGGCTTGTACTTGGGTCAATCGCTTGAGTGGTGGCTGCAGCAACAACATTGCGGTAATGAATGAGACAAATGCACCGACCGTGATCGTCGTAAAATTTCCATCCAAGGTCGCCAAATAGATAACAACGGTCAGCGCGATCGCGGCCACGAATTGCACCACCGGCGTGCTCAGCGCCTTGATCGCGACGAACTTCATGAACTGCCGCCGATTGCGTTCGTTAACTTGCTCGAAGCGATGCCGCTCGTGAGGCTGAGCGCCGAAGATCTTGATCACCTCGTGCCCTTCGATGGCTTCTTCGGCGACATAGGCCACACCACCGACGCTTTTTTGTATCCTACGGCTGATGCGCCGGAACCGCTTGCTGATATACCAGATAACCAACGCCATCACCGGGCCCAGGACTAGTAAGCTCAATGCCAACTGCCAGCTGATAAAGAACATGTAGCCCATCAGGAATACGGCCGTGGCCGTATCGCGCACCACCGTAATTAAGGCATCGGTGCCGGCACTCGCGACCTGCTCGACGTTGAACGTCAGTTTCGAGAGCAAACGTCCTGAAGAAGCATCGTCGTAGAAACGTTTGGGTAGGGTCAGCAACCGCTCGAACACCTCGGAGCGCAACCGCTTGATGACTCTACGACTGATCCAAGCCGTGCCGTAGCTGGCACCAAAATTAGCTAGCCCCCGCAACACGAACAATCCGAGCAACCCCAGTGGGATCAACCGCATTATTACGGGATCCCGAGCTACAAAGCCGGCATCCAACATGGGTTTGATCAACCATGCGAATACCGCTTGGCTCGCACCGCTCAACACCATGGCAATTAGAGAGAGAACCCCTATCAGCCAGTAGTCTTGGACGTAACTAAACAAACGCCGGTAGATATTGAACCGGCCTGTACTCGTCGTATCGTTCCAGGCAGTCAAACTACTCATTGCCCCCGCGGTATCGTGGCGATCGCAACACGTTGGAATCCGGCACGGCTGGCAGCATCCAAAGCGGTAACGATATGCAGATGCTCGGTCCGCCCATCCGCCCGGATAATCAGCTGAGTGATTCGCGGATCGCTCCCCTTGAGCCGTCGCGCGATCGCCCGGCGCAGAGTCTCTCTCTGATTATCTGGCAAGGCCTGATCATCCAGGAAGTAGCGCCCCTGCTGATTGACCGTAACCTCGATCGGCCGGTGCGGGGGCGCGACCGGCTGGGGACTCGCCTGTGGCAAAGAGACCTCAAGATTGGCCTCCTTGATAAAGGTAGTGCTCAACATAAAAAAAATCAGCATCAGAAAAACGACATCGATCAAGGGAGCCAAATTGATCTCTGGCTCCTCGCGACGGCGCGGGCGCAAATTCATGGTTGCCCCCCCACCTCGCCGGCTGGTACACGCCGATTGTGAACCACTTCCACAAGCTTAAGCGACTCCTGCTCCAGATCCACCACTAACGCTTCCACCTTCCCGCGGAAATAGCGATAAGCCATCAAAGTCGGAATCGCGACCACGAGACCGGCTGCCGTGGTAATCAGAGCCTGCGAGATTCCGCCGGCGAGCGCAGTCGCATTACCCACACCGGCTGAGCTGATGTTGCTGAATACCTTGATCATACCGATAACCGTACCTAACAGCCCAAGCAAAGGACTGATCGCTGCGATCGTGCCCAGCGTATTGAGGTAGCGCTCAAGGCCGTGAGCCTCATGGCGGCCTCGGTCCTCGATGCTCTCCAACACGATCTCACGGCCGTAATGGATGTTCATGAGACCGGTGGCAAGCATGCGACCCAACGGCGATCCGGCACGGAGTTCGCTTAGTTGCGTCGGCTCAAGGGTATTGGATTTCACCGAATGCCATACTTGGGCGACCAAATGCTTCGGTATTACCCGAGAGCGCCGCAATGCCCAGCAGCGTTCGATCGTGAACGTCAGTGCCACAACGGAACAGGCCAATATAGGCAGCATAACCCAGCCGCCTGCCTCGATTAATTTCCACACGGTGCGCCGTCCACTTGCTGTCGACCCCGAAATACGTCGATGATACTGGATTACCGAACGCACCCGAAACGACCCTGTTCACGGTTGCGCGCGATAATAGCGTGGCCGGTCCCGCCGTAGCCGGGCACGTACGCGATAGCCGTCGACCCCTAAAGCCAACTGTATAGCGCCGTCGCGATCGGTGCGCAGCACCCGCGTGACGCGCATTCGATAGCGATTGATGATCTCCTCGGCGGGCAATCCATACGAATTGTTGCGCCCGACGCTTACCAGCGCAAGGCCCGGCTGAACTCGTCGAATGAACTCGGCGCTGGAAGAACTGCGGCTACCATGGTGCGGCACCAGCAGCACATCCGCCGACAAACTCCCAGGCTGCTCCACCAGTTCCAGTTCACCGGCACGCTCCAAATCACCCGGCAGCAATAGTGTCGCACCCGCGCTCGCAACCCGAATGACACAGGAAGCATCGTTGCCGTGTAGACCGGATACGCGGGGCGCAATTACACGGAAACGCACGTCGTCCCACCGCCAAGCTTGACCACGCTGGCACAGCCGCGCACCGGCTGGAGCGGCTGCAAACGGCTCGCCGATCACCACGTCGGCGACCGGCAGGGCCGCAAGCAGCGCGGCCAAGCCACCAGAATGGTCGTCGTCCGCGTGACTCACCACCACGCGCTCAATTAACAATTATTACAATATATATCAAATAGATAACATAAAAATTGCTTTGGTATAATGGACGTTAGGTAACTTATCGGACACCAAACGACCATGCCTCAGAAAGCCGAACGCAAAAATTGCATCCGCGCCGACGACCGAGAGCTTATCAAGAAAGCAGCCGAGCTGTATTGGCCAATCGAAGCGATGGGAGATCCAAGCCACGCGCTGATCAGAGACCAAACCGAGAAAGAGCGGCGCCGCTTTTACAAAGCGATGGTGTCGGAGCTCAACAAGGATAAGAAATGGCGTAAGTACCGCCGCAGAGTACCGTGCAGCACACTGAACAGCGCCCGGGACACCCGTGGCCGCGCGTGCAAGCCGTGCCGGATTCTGAGCGTCGATGGCCGGCTGGATTGCCCAAAGCATGGCGGAGAGCACCCTCGCCCTGGAGACCTTGGCACAGCGTGGCTACGGCAGCTCATCGAGGACGCCAGGACGGAACGGCTACAGAAGCTGTACCGCACCCGTGAGGTGAGCCAACGCTACGGCTCAAAGACCGTACCTGGCTATCTACACCGAGCGATCAAGCAAGCGGAGGCGGCCATGGCCAATGGCGGCGCCTCTGTGGATTTTGAGCCCGCCGTCTACTGCGCCCCACGCAAGCGCTACGCGGCCATCGGGGAGCCTAGGAAATGAAAGCCCCCGGCAACGCCCTGGTCGCCGGGGGTTTCACAAGAGAGGTTTCAACTAAGAGGTCTCAACTAAGAGAGGTGTCAATTGCCCCATACAAGACCAGTATCTCATAAAATATCGTGACTGTCACTAATCATGCTTCCCAGCCGTTGAGCTCCCCCAGCTGCCGCCACGCGGCCGCCTTGAGTGCATCGCCGTAGCTCGCCGATTGCAGGACGTATAAGCATACCCGCGCCGACCACTGCGTGGGGGACGTCTCCATAACGCGGTCTCTATCTCGGCTGCGCTGCTCGCGCTTGCGCTGCGCTGGACTCATCGCCTCAAGACCGATTGGCTTTCTTGGCACTATCGACCATCCTTTAATTGGTGACTGTCACAATAGGCTACAATGCCCGCCACCGTTGGGCAATAGGTTTCCAGTGCTTGGGATAACAGCAAACCGAATTGCTATTTTATCAATTAAAACAATAAGTTGACCAACTTACGTTGGGCCGATATGGTGGCATCGTGGTTAACTGATGGGAGCTGAAGCCATGATCGAGTACAAAAAAGCAGCGGTGGTGTATGGCGAGAGCGGCCAGGCTGTGGAGATTGGCCTGGATGGTGGCGTTGTCTGTGTGCGCGAGTTAGGCACCGAGGGAGAACCGGCGCCGAACAGCCTCACAGTGGACGCGGGCACCTGGCCAGAGATCGTAGCCGCTGTGGAGTCGTTACGGGCGCAGTAAAGAGCGAGCCGCGGCGGCCGATCACAAGCCGGCCGCCTAATCGTCGCTGACGCACACCCGATGAGCGAAGCGATAGTGTGCACTTCGGGGCTTACTGTTTAATATGGCGCAACATCTGCGTGAATATAGCCATCATTACTTGCTCGGGAAGCAAGCTAACAAGCGCGGACTCATTTTCCCTATACAATGTTGTTTTTTTAATCAACTCATACAAGCCTGGCTCATCTTTGATATTTTTTAAATAGGGACGATGCGCATATCTGTTTCGCAATTCCACGAGCCTTTGCAGATCGCCTCTTGTTGTTTTATCTATAAAACCAAAGTAGAAGGCAACCTCTAAAACAGGCTTGGCAGACGATAAAAAACTACTCCCTTTAGCAGAGCTATCGACAATTTCGCTGACTTTTATATTGGAGTTAATTTGAGCAAAAAACTCTGCTATTTTATCTACAAGAATAGCTTCTATTTCGCAGACATGGGATATAACATATGCCCTGTTGTTAAATGCGCTGCCAGGTTCACTCAAGACAAGGCGCCCTCTGCAACTTTTCTCGATAATATCTGCGTCGATCTGCATCCTCGCCCCTGTGAGATTCAAAGTCTGTAAGAACGTAACCAAACCTACTCAGCATTTATTAGAATGGCGCCCTGGTGAAAATCATAGCATTTGAGTTCACTGGGCTCACATCGCGGGTCACCCGCACGCTTACCAACATCCTTGTAGGGGTGGAGAAGGAATGCTTCAAGCCCAACATTCACAGCAATCTGCCAAAAGGGCGTATTTCATCCCGAGCCCATATCGGCCGCGAACCCCATACGCAGCATGGCTTGTTGCCTTGCTGCTCCCACTGCTGCCCCTCCCCTCCCTGGCCGAAACGCTCACCGGCGTTGCGTCCGTTGTGGACGGCGACACGCTTGTAATCCACGGGGAGCGCATCCGCCTCCACGGAATAGATTCGCCAGAGAGCGCGCAGCGCTGCACAAGACCAAACGGCCAGCAGTGGCGATGCGGCCAAAAGGCCGCGCTTGCACTCGCGGATCGGATTGGCCGGCAAACGGTACGCTGCGAGGGCAAAGAGCGCGACCGCTACGGGCGACTGGTTGCAGTCTGCTACCACAAAGGCCAAAACCTTAACGCCTGGATGGTTCGCCAAGGTTGGGCGCTGGCTTATCGTCGGTATAGCAAAGACTACGTGGGCCAGGAACAGCAAGCGGAGGCATCAAAGGCGGGGATTTGGTCGGGCACGTTTGTTCCGCCTTGGGAATGGCGCTCAAGGCGCCGTGGCGGGGGAGCCGCGAACGATAAAGACTGCTCCGACTTCAAGACCCATGCCGCCGCGCAACGCTTCTACCATGCCCACCAGCCGGGCGACCCGCACCGGTTGGACATAGACGGCGATGGCCTAGCGTGCGAGTCGTTGCCGTAGAGTGTGGTAGTGCCACACGGAGGCCGGTTACACCCTACGGTAGCGCTTCCTGAGACAACGCTTTAACCTCCGAGTACAGCTCCATCAAGCGCGGGTCGCCCCCTCCCATCAACTTGCACGCCGCGGCCAACACAACGTGCATAGGTTCTTCGGCCAACCTAAGCCCGTAGTATCGGTCGCAGCCGCGGCCAAGATAACTAGGAAATATTCGATCAAGACGCAAAACGCTATCCGGTCTGCCCTCTATATGGCGATCAGGAAGGCAGACAAAATGCAGGTATTGCATTGCTCTTATGCGCGCAACCAACTCTGGCGCGAAAGCTCGTGGCTGCCGCATATCTCTGGCGACTGTATAGAGTGGGGCCACAAGAAAGCAGCACTTGCCGAACGGCCGCGCTAACCGCTGCTGCGCCCCGGCCGGCAAAGTGTCCACATCCTCGACGACACAATTACTCAGTACCACGGCGGGACGTTTCTTGCTTTTAGCCACGAGCAGCTCTTCAGTGTTCCCCAAATTGAGCCGCTGTATCGGAAGCCGATCGCGGTCGCGGTAGTGGACGCCGGGATCGATCTGAACGAATTCAAACCCCGTTACGTGGTGTTCTTGTGGTGTTGCGCGTTCGACGTCCAAAATTTGCGGGACTTCGGGCGTCTCGGGCACCGGCACCCAATATATATCCCCAGGGCGAGGGCCCAATTTAGGGTCTGCTGATTCATAGTATTTATCGAAGAGTTGCAGAAAACCCATCCGGGAAGCCTTCTGGCGCTAGCTGTTCTTAATCTTAATTCTCGCATCGCCGCGTAGGCCGGGCGCAATCGGTTCACCTTCCAGTTCGCGAAGCCCGTTGTAATAAACGTCGTCAAATGGCCCCGACTCAAGGGGCCGATTATTGCTCTTGATTTCCGCAATCAACTGCCGGACTCTATCCCGCGTCTGCTTCACCCTCTTGGGACGCAGAGTACGCATTTTGACCGGGCGAAGCGCCTCGGCTGAAACCGCTTCGCATCGCTCAAAACTCAACACCGCACCCGGCTCGGCATCCTGCATGGGCGGGGTGTGAAAATACACGTAATCGAGAATTTTCCGCAAAGGTTCCCTGCCATAGCGTTTGGTGTCGGCGGCGAGGGCTAGCTCGGCGTGCTTTGGTACTCCAAGGTTTGAAAGCGTTCGGAGCGCGTTGGGAGCGTCAATCAAACGGTATACTATGTAATCGTTACCGCTCCCCTCCGCGTAGCGTTCTTCGGCCGCGAGATGACGCGATTTTTCAAGACCCCGAACTGCATCGTCGAAGGCCGGCGCGTACGGGCCGTAGTGGACAAAACGCCACTCCCACCCCGTTGCCGTAGACCCGCCTCCCTGTATCTCGGCGGTATGTACGTCAAGAAGATATACGAGCTTAACAAAGGTAGTCTTTAGCAACCGCCGCACGCCCGAGCGCGTCGCCACGGCAAGGACAGCCAAGACTATTTCTTCCTGCTTCGTAGCCATGACTCGGGAAAGTGGTTACCCTTTTAACTGACAGCATCACAGTTTAGTTCACTCAACCACCCCTTAGCCACAGATACATGATTCCGCCCCGCCAACTCTGCTACCCTCCAAGCAGCTTCTTTTTCTGGACCGGCGCCGGCGCAGAAACGCCCAATGCGCCAGTAAGCAACGTCGAAGCTCGGCCGAGCCTTCCGCGTTGGCGTTCGTTCCGTCGTGCATCTTGAACTGAAGGATCGGTACTGGCCGGCGCCGCCTTTGGTACTTTTGGCGGATTCGGCGCATCTGGAATGAACGGGTCAACCAACGTGCCCACAACCTTTTTTGCAACGTCTACCGCACCTTTAACTGCTCCACCCATAACTCATTGCTCCTTTCGTATTTGGTCGCTGGTATCGACCGCCGCTTGGACTGCGCGGCCGAACTCGATCCACTCGCAAACGTCACTGCGAACTGCGCCATGACTCGCGAAGGTGCGGCGCCGCTGCGCCAGCTTGGCCATTTGCTTGGCGAGGTCATCCCGCTTGCTGCTATCGATTTTGCCGCCTGTCCAGTCTTGGATTATCTGCCGGCAAGCGTGGTACCGCTGCTGCTCCACCGGCGTTGGCCGGTTGATTCCAGCGCCGGCGTTGAACGTCTGGTTTCCATCGGTTTGGTTTGTGTAGCTCACTTGACGCTCTCCTTTCGGCGCTGGAACCAACCGGCCATGCGGATTACCAGCTCGTTGAGTACCAAAACCGCACTCACTTTGCTGCCTCCCGGCGCTGAGCGCGTAGCACCTTCCGTTGTACCAGCCTTCCCAACGCCAGCCACGATCCGACCGCGTAAAAATCGGGCGGATTGTCGGGATTACTGGTGAAGAGATCGGTCTCCGCCATAGCACCCAAATCCAGGCACCGGGCAATAGCGTGCTCGCCGATATCGCCATGTGTTTCCATCAATTTGACCGCATCCAACGCCAGGCCGTGTGCTGTCTGCATGTCCACATGCGGACTGATTCGCTCCAGCACCATTGCGCGTATCTTATTGCGGTTCATTGTGCAGCCTCCTTTTGGGCGCCAAGCTCGGCTTCGAGCTCAGCACGGATGATCGGTGTTAATTCTTCGCGAAGTCTCTTGCGAAACCCCGGCAAGTGCACCCGCTCAAGCCGCGCCTCTACCTCTTGCTCCAACTGGTCCTCCACGGCCGGCGCCAATTGCTCGCGCAACTCTTTACAGACCACCGGCGTTAATTCCTCGCGGAGTTCCTTGCGCACTTCGGACATTAACTCGTGGCGCAAACTGGCATCGGTCTCAGCTCGGAACCGCTCGTAAGCGGTAGATTCCGCTTGCTCCAGGAACTCAGACCGGAGGCGGTCGAACATATCCAGCGCTCGGCCACGGGTGTCGGCGTGGTTGAGCCGTGTACCAAAACCAATCAGGAATGCCGCCGTGGAGTCTTTACACCGGGCGAGCGAGCGGCTCCCGTCTACCAAGGCAACCGAAAGCGCCTCCAAATCGTCCGTAGTCAACGTGAGCCCACAGTTTGCTGCGGTGCGCTCCAATATGTGGCGAGAGTCCAGTTTATTAAATGACATTGGGTTACCTCAGCTTTAAGCTAAAACGTCGGATTTGCCGCCTGCAGCGGACTTGATTTGGGCGGTAGTGGTGCGGCACAGCCGGCCAGCCATTGCGCCAGACAGTAGGAACGTGGCCTCAAAGCGCGTTGGCAAAGGCGCACCGGTATCCTCAACCACCGCTGCAAGCGCTGCGAGCATGTCCTTTTCGCCGAGCTTCTCTATGCGCCGGAGCACATCTTTTCTGGCCAAACTCGGAGCCCCTTTCGGACGGCCGCTGCCAGCTCTAACTCCACCGCGTGCCATTTTCAGTCCCCCTCCGATAGCCCGGCTTGCTCAATAAAGAAGCTGAGCGGCACCAAGGTCTTGTGCAGGAATAGGCCATTTGGTAGGACGTTTTCTCGGTGACGCCGACGGTTATAAGGAGTGCCCCGCAGTTCAAGCGCTCTATCGACGGTACCGCCCGGGTCCTTATCTGTTGCAGCCCCCAAATCCGGTGTACGGCGGCCAACTGCGCCCACCACTTCGCGAGTAGCTTCGACAAAGGCATCCCTAGCCGCCAGTAGCTCGGTGATCGTGTCGTCGGCGTGTTTTGCTACGGCCACCAATTTCTCGTGCGCTTCTGTGATAGCCTTTCGCTTTTGCTCGCGCGCTTCTCGCTGCTGCTCGGCTTCGATGGCTGCTTGCGCCTTAGCGATCCGCTGTTCCACCTCGGCTTTTGCCTGGCTTACCGCGTCTCGGCGGATAGATACGGCTTTTTGCTGGTCCACAAGACCATCGAACTTATCGCCGGCGCCGGGTACGTCATTTGCCATATCAATCGATGCAGCAACAGACGATTGACGTAGGCTATCTAGTTCAGCATTTAGTGTGGCCAACTGGTCATCCAACCTGGCCAGCGCCGCCTCGTCTGCGGCCAAAGTGGAGCCACACGCAACCGCCGGCTGCTCATTGGTCTCTGCGGTCTCTGCGGCGTTGCCGCCATCCGCCCAGCGCTCAGCTATGTTTTTGATTCCCAACGTCACGGTTAATTACCTCCTTTGCGGCTGCGGTGCTGCTGCATATTGGCTAACTGGCTGATAAGCCTTGGGTTGTTTCCCAGGCCCGTAGATTCCAAAAGCTCCACGACGGTGCGCTGCTGTTGGTCGGGCAAGGCATGGATGAAGCTTTGCGCGGCTGCGACGTTGGCCTCGTACCGGCTGCCCCAGGTAGCTTTCAGCATGGCCTCGGCCTCTTGGACGGTGTGCCTTTTTGGAGATCTGAACTCCTCGATTGCTGCTTTGGCCAGGTGCTGGGGCAGTCCCGAAGTGTGAAACAGATCACGTGTGAGGTTCAGTTCCTCTGCGTCACCATTGAACACAGAGAGATCGAGGCCCTGGTATCCATCTGGCGATTCCGGTACTGCCGAATGGCCGTACTGGCTTTCGAGCGCAGCGTCATATCGCAGTTCGTCTGGTGTTTGGTTTGGATCGGCCGTGGAATGATCGTAGCCATCACGGATTGTTTGGAGGCTTCGAGGCGCTTCTGGTTGGGGTTGCTCGTGCAGTTGGCCAGTGCCGGTCTCATAAGTCGGTTGGCTTGGTTCGGTACTGCTGCTTGGCGCTGCGGTGCCTAGCAATGGGTGATTCGGTTGCTCTGTATCTGGCATGGTTGATTGCCTTATGGTTCCTGTTGGTTTAAATATCTACTAAAAGTATACCGTATTTGAAAATAACATGCTCAAGCCTCTGATTTGTTGCGTTTTTCGAAACATTTTTTATACAGAAATCCGCATATTTTGCCGGGGCCATGTCTCGGGACTCCGACCACGCGCTGCGGTTTTTGGGGTGGGGGGCCTACCGGCACCCACACAAACGGGTCCATCTGCGATCAAAATGCAGCCAACTCAAGAATTTAGCGCCGATCAAACACCCGGCGCGGCAGTTTCAGCACCACCGGAGAAGCGGCCACAGCGACCCCGAGGGCAGAGCTAACGCCGACCCGCTACCCTCGTATCACCTAGCCATCAGTCGTTGCTCTGCGGTGCCGAGACGGCCGTTCTTTAAAGCGCCAGCAGCGGGCATCTGCCCAAGGTAGGGCAAAGACCAAGCCACAGAATCGACAGGAGGGCACCAACCAGACGCACAGCGAAGAGTTCACGGCTTACCCGCTACCTTCCTATTACTGAGCCCTAGATCGTGGCTGAGAGCGGCGGAGATTCGGCCGGTTGCCTGGCGTGCGTTGGCAAGATGCCGTCAAGATGCCGTTGTGTTGCCCAAGATGTGTTGTAGAAGGCCAACTACAGTACAACTCTATGATTTACATAGTGCATAGATACCAAGGCCAGATGATCGTAGATCACAGCGCCGGATGGCCGTAGTGTGACTGTCACATAATCCAAAACTGATCCCACTGGCGCCGCACGCCACCGGCCGGCCGTAAACGGCACAAAAGCAGCACAAAAGCGGCCAGCGTGTGATTCGTTATCACACGTATAAGGCATTTAACTATATAATATTTAGCACATTTATCCTGAATAGCATGCGCGCTGGTCACGCACTGGTCACACAGACGGCGGAGAATTGCGCTTTTGGCTCGGTGGCTGGATAGCTGGATAGCTGGATAGCTGGATAGCTGGATGGCTCGGTGGCTCGGTGGCTCGGTGGCTCGGTGGCTCGGTGGCTCGGTGGCTCGGTGGCTCGGTGGCTCGGTGGCTCGGTGGCTCGGTGGCTCGGTGGCTCGGTGGCTCGGTGGCTCGGTGGCCAGCGTTGCGGCCATTAACTCCACGGTCGAGGCGGGTGCGGCTGTTGGCGCCTTCCTGTGCGGCCATATCGGAAGCGCGGTCAGAAGCGTTATGCACTAGAAAACATAACGGTACAGCGCGCCGGCCGGCAAAAGCGTTATGCAATCTTATACATTGCGCTCACGCGCACAGAGCCGAGCCGTCCGGCGCCAGATTGAATACTTGTAGCTGGTAGCTTGATAGGGATGTGTGAATCAAAGCGACGATGCCCGAGCGCCTTAGCAGCCAGCCAGCCAAGCTACCAATCAACCGATGGATAGCCTGCTTACCAGGCAGAGCAACGGATCGATAAGCCGCCACACCCTCGACCACGCCGCACGACGGCCACAGCGCCTCACAGCGAGACGATCATTGCTCGCCAGGCGCCCCAACCTACGGCCGCTATCTGGTGCCACGCTATATCGGCCTAATCGACCACTACCTGATAACGACCCCCAGCGCCACCGCAGACCTTACAACTCCTAATTCTTAGCTCCTAGTTCCCAACGGCCGAGTTAGATAAACGATCCGGCGCTACCCACAGTGGGGAAGCGCGCGGCACTTCCGCGCTTCCCCCGTAGGGGGTGGGAAATTGCCGCACAAATTTTTACGCTTTTTTGGCTTGGTTGAGCCGTTCGAGCGTAAATTTTTGCGGCGATCTCAGTTTTTGCCTTGCCGCAGTTACGATTACGTTTTTTTGGCCTGGTTAAGCCGTTCCCGCGTAATTTTCTGCGGCAGTCGTCCGCTTGCGCGGCAGTGCCACACTGCCGCACTGCCACACAAATTTACTCGAAAATTACGCTTTTTTGGCCTGGTTGAGCCGTTCTTGCGTAAATCGGGCCTTTCACTGTGGCAAAACCCAAATTTTTACGCTTTTTTGGCTTGGTTGAGCCATTTCTGCGTAAATTCTGCGCTTGCCCCTGCTCTGCCCGAGATACGCCGACGCCTCCGCATGTGCCCAACATCTTGGGCTCGAACAGACCGCGGTACTCTACTCGTAGGTGGCCATTCACTGGCAGTAACTAGCGACAACGAGGTGGGGCGATGAACCGGGATCGAAGCCAAGACCGAATGCTGCGGTATCCAGAGCTCAAGCAGGAGTTCGGTATTCCCTATTCCAAAGTGTGGATATCGAAGCTCGAAGCTAAGGGCCGGTTCCCGAAGCGAGTCCGAATCAGCCAAAACACGGTGGTGTGGTCGGCGAAAGAGGTCGCCCGGTGGGTGGCTGCCACGCTTAACGCTAACGCGGAGATCTTGCAATGACAATGATCGCGCCGAGCACAGAGACCATAAATGTAGTGCCGCTAAGCAAACGCCGGCCGGTGGTGTTGGCAAAAGCAAAGCCTGGTGTCGATCCTGAGCGGATCACCGCTTTGACGCTCGCGGAGGGGGAGTCCCTAGAGCAGCATGCGAAGCGGGTCCACCGGCGCAGCCAGCAGGCCGCGTACATATTGTCCTAACACAACACAATATATAGAGGTGTCACATGCCCACCAAACAGACCCGAACCACAACAGCGCCGCGCAATATTCCGTGGTCCGCCGCCACACTCGATGACATTGCCCCTGGCGTGGAGCGCAGTATTCACGCACACCGGGCACTAGAGCAGCTATGTGGTGACTGGCTCGACGATGCGCCGCGTAAATGGCGCCTTCTCCACTGCGGCAATAGCTGGATCGGCTGGACCGCGAGCAGAAGCGGCCCGACGCTGTTATTTCGAGATCCGAAAGACGCACCACAGCCAGGCGCCACGCTCCTACCGCCGCAGGAAGACGAGATCTTAGCCACTGGGCCAGGATTCTGCGAATACTGCGACGAGGGCGCCGTTGCGGACGTTCCTCTACGCATAACGCGGCGCCGGCTGGCGACTGGAGCGGAGATCGATGAGCTATTGTGCGCACACCAAACCGCCGTGGAACACTGGAACGCTCACGAGCTCGACCACGGATTACCACTGCCGACCGGGCCGCTTCGCGCAAATGGCTGGATTTTCGGCTTTGGTGGGAAAGGGAGCCACTACCGCACTCGCGCACTGCGGCCTGACGGTCTGGTCATAGCGCTTAGCATGGTCTCGGGCTGGGATGATTGGGGCTGCGGCGGGCCCTGGGATTGCACGCGAGCACCGATGCGCCGACAGGACATACGGGCCGCGTGGTTGGCCGAGCCAGCCGGCCGCTGAGGCATGAGAAATGCCAAATAGGTACACTTTAACGAAAGGAAGCCCGGCTGAAGGGGCCGGGCTCGAAAATCCCATGGAGAGATTTACTGTGCCTAATCATAGTAGCACTACAGTCGAAGATTCTCAACGCCCGCAGGGGTTTGACTGTGCCCAGTTAGCCGACTTCCTTGCCGCCGTGTGTACTCCTGGGCGGGTGCAGCTCGCGAGCATACCTCCTGACGGCGGCGGCGGCCCGTCCGCCCACAATTTCGACGCGGCCGACAGGGATGCTATAGCCGGCTGGGCGGATCGACTGCGCGGCAAACACAACTTGTATTTTGCGCTGAACGAGCCACGGGCGGACGCGGCGAATAGGAAATTGCGCAAGACCGACGTGGGCCGGTTGCGCGGCGTGTACGTGGACCTAGACCCGCGCAGCGGCCTCCCGCTCACAGATGAGAAGCAGCGGCTCATCAAGGTGGCGCGGGAGAACCTGGATGGCAACGCGCCGGCAACACTCGTTATCGACTCCGGCAACGGTGTCCAGCTCCTATGGCTGTTTAAAAAGCCTCTTCTGGCTACAAGCAGCAATAAGGAAAAGGCCGAGCGCCTTGGCCGCGATTTGGCTGCGCTGTTGGGTGGCGACAGCGTGCAGAATGTCGACCGGCTGCTGCGCCTACCCTTCACCACGAACCTTCCTACCTCGAAAAAGCGCCAAGCTGGCCGCGTTGCCGTCGGCACTCGCTTACTGCACAGCGACGGTGCACGCTGGGATGTAGACGAGCTTCGCGCTTTGATCCCGAACGCGCCGCAAACTGAACAGAAAAACCAAGCCTGCCAGGCGGTGCACTTCGATTGGCCACACGTGGTAGGCGTTGCTGAGTACGCCGACGTGCCCGCCACTGTGCGTGATAAATTCGAGCGAGCGCTTCGCGAGGATGTGGAGCTGCGCGCGCTTTGGGACAACGGGATAAAGAAGGGCGCCGACGAGAGTCGGAGTGGTTACGACGCGGCGCTTGCTTGTGCTTTGAAACAGCACCAATTCGGCGCCACGGAAGTCGGCCAGATCCTCCAAGTGTTCGAGTTTGGCCGTGGTCCTAGCGGGGAACTTGATGAGCGATATCTAACGCGCCTGTACGGTCGAGCGCCAGTTAAAACCGCCGTTGAGGATTTCTGCCCTATCGACGGGAACACGTTCGAGGATGCAGCGGGCTGGGATCGCGAGGCGATCAAAGCGAACGCGGACAAACTGCCGTACCTGAAAAAGAACGCGCCAGCGCAGTACGAAATGCTGCGTGCTACGTGGAACATGCGCGGTGCGTGCACATACGAGCAGTTCGACAGAATCGCCAACGTTGAGTCCTCCGTAAAGCGCAGTGGCGCGCAAGGACTGCTGGGCCTTGATGACCTCGACGGGAGCAATTTGTGTTTGACCGCTGGCGAATATGTACCCGACCGCGAATGGCTTATAGAAAACCTAATCCCTAGCGGGGAAGTGGGATCAATCGTAGCGCCTCCCGGCGTGGGGAAAACCATGTTTATGTTGGCCGTCGCGGAGGCCGTGGTTAGCGGCGGGCGCGTGGCGGGCAGCGAATGGCGCGCCTTGGAGCCTAGAGACGTTTTGTACCTGGGCGCGGAGGAGGACGAGGCGGAAGCCAGGCGGCGACTCAACCAGATGATCGACCGCGAAACCGCCCAAACTGAATGGGACGGGACAGACGGCCGAGCCGCCATCGTTGACCGGATTCGCAAGGGCGGCAGGTTGGTTTATAAATGCGTACGCGATAAGCATGCCGCGCTTGTTACGCCCGGTCGGCAGAACACGCCAGCGGTGCAAGAGATCATCGACGCGGCGAACAGACTCGGCAACACCGGGCTCATCATCCTTGATCCGGCGATATCGTTCGCTGGTGGTGATGAGAACTCTAACAACGACGTGCACGCGCTCATTGTCGCGTGCAGGCAGATCGCCAAAGAGACCGGCGCCGCTGTCGCTATAGTGCACCACACTTCGAAGGCGGGCGCTTCCAACGGTAGCCGCGAACTGGACGCGGGTCGCGGGGGTGGCGCCCTCGGCGGGGGCGTCCGCTGGCACATAGGCGCAGCGACCATGACTGAAATCGAAGCCAAGCGGTTTTCCGTTGACGATCGGCGTCAGTGGCTTGGCCTTGAGGTCCCAAAAATGAGTTACGGCCCGACCACGGGCGTTAAGTGGTTCAGCCGCAAATGCTCCGCCGCACTATGGCGTGAGGAGCCCCCGGAGAAAGCAAGCAAGAACGACGCGGCGGAATACGAGCAAGCGGTGCAGCGAATTGTGGACCGACTGCGCGGTGAAGGCAAAATGACCGCGCGCAATTTCTCGGATCGCTACGCCGGTAGGGACGGCCCGTTGGGGCTGGGCGAAAAGAAGGTCCGCGCGTGCCTAGATCGTGCGGTGCGGGAAGGGCATATCGTCGTCGAGCGCATTAGTGGTCGAGACTATCTATCAGCACCACCCCCCAAAGACGAGCCGTTCGAAACACCGTCGCCCCTCAAGGGTCCTGATACAGGCTGCAAACCTGGCGCAACGGCGTCTGTGTCGCCGCCTCCCCCACCGCCAACCGGCGCAGCGGCCAAAGTGTGGGCGATACTTGATAGCTGGGATACGGGCGACGGCGTGACACCGGGAGAGCTACATACCGCCTGCAAGAACCGGGTATCCGACAAAGGCGGCAGCGCGGATAGGTCAGCGTACCACGCAGGGTTAAACACTCTGCTGGCTAACGAGAACGCCATCCGCCGCGATGACGGCCGAATCTATGCGAACCGTGGATGGCAGTGATATGGACATGACCGGCACCGAGTTTGACAGCGCGCCAGGCACTGGATTTAGCCAGGCACGGCTCAAGCGTGAAATGCTGAATCTATCCGCGTCGCAAGTGTGGGACACTGCGCGAACCGAATGGGAGCTATCCACGGTGCTGGAAGGTTGGCAGGACTGCTTGTGTGGCCACTATCCCATTAAGGAGCTCTGCCTGCTCGTCAACACGGAAACCGGGTCATTCGCCACTGTCGGCAACTGTTGTGTGAGGCGGTTCGTCCAGTTGCCGTCCAACCTAGTGTTCCAGGCAATAAAACGTGTTCGCCGCGACATCACCCGCTCGTTGAACACGGCGGCGGTGTCCCTTGCGCACCGGAACCAGTGGATAAACGATTGGGAACTGAAGTTCTACCAGAACGTAATGCGTCGGCGAGACCTTAGCCACAAACAGCGGGCGAAAAAGGCCCAAATCAATCGCGCGGTGCTGGCCGCCGTCTCGCGAAACTCAGCACCACCACCCCGCCGAAATGCCGCCGCGCAACTCGACGACCCTCGCGGGATACTGCAATGATTTAAATGATTTAGTCCAGGATCGGCTCGCAAATCTCTCCTACCCGCGCCGCCCAAGCAACTAAGGCGGCGCGTTTCTCTTCCGCATAGTTATGTTTCGCGTACACCGCAGTCACGCCAGTGAAGGTAGGCCCTTTATGGTTTAGCACTGCGCTTGCAACTTCGATTGGGAAGCCGAGCTTTTGGAGCCCCGTGGCCACTGTCCTGCGCAGATCGTGCAAACGCCAATTCGCAGTGTGACTGTCACGCATTAACTTGCGCTTGGCCTTCGAAAAGCCGCTGAATGGATTCTCGCCCCGCACTGTGAACACATAGCGGGCCCCCACCCTCGGTACGCTGCGCAGTATGCGCACGGCAAGTGGCGAGAGCGGCACCAAATGGGCGGACTTATTTTTAGCTCTGGCGCCTGGAATGGTCCATGTAGGCGCCGGGCCATCAAGCCCGCTCAGCTCCGACCACTCCATATCGGAAACTTCACGTAGCCGCTGGCCGGTTAATATCAGCATTCGTACCACCGGGCCGAACACGCCGGCATTTTTCAGCTCTGCGGCACGCCATACGGCCGCCAGCTCGTGCGGATCGAGCACTCGGTCTCGGCTATCCTCTTCAACCGGCGCCCACGCGCCTACTACGGGCGACTCGGCCAGGTACTCGGCCGATATTGCCCACCGAAATAGCGCCCGCAAAGCACCGTAATTGCGATTCGCGGTCACTGGATGCTTCCGCGCGTCTACGCTGTTTAGCGCGGTCCTGATATCGCGCTTGCTTATGTCTCGTATCGGTTTGCGGTACAGCGCTCGCACTCCGGGTGCGCTGAGCCGCGACCTATACCACGCATGTGACTTCGGCCGGCGCTGCTCCTGATAGGCCAGATACGCCTCGACCACGCGGCCGAGCGTGGTACTGTCAGCCTGTACCTGCTTGTTGCGCGCTATCGTTGGGTCGTCGCCCGCCTCGACGTGCCCGAGCGCTTCTTGCGCCCTTTCTCTGGCCTTGCCGAGACCCATGTTTGGGTAACTGCCTAGTCGGCGCTTGATCCATTTTGCACCGGTGCGCTTGCCGCTTTCGTCGAAGGTGTAATAGAGCCGTTTCTGGACAATCCATGTCTTGCGCAGTAGGGGCTTGCCGCGAAGCTGCGCTGTCTTGCTGGCCTGCATTCGCAGACCAAAGCCGACTACGGCCACGTCCCACACAACATCGTCTGCCTTGCCTTCACGCGGCTTGGCGCCGGCTACAGACTTATCGGTCAGGTATTCCCGCCAGGGTGGGCGCTTCTCGGCCATGGTCTGCTCCACGGGTTATTTAGGTAACACATTGGGCGCTTGTTTTGTTACCTGTACTTTACCCGAGTTGCCCCTAGTGGCAAGCGCATCTTTTAAATTCAGCTAGATAGCTGTTCCGCTCTCCCTCGGTTAACCCTCGTTTTCAGGTTATCGCAGAACTCACCACCACACGGTCCACAAGTGTAACTCCCTGGGAACGGAGAAAGGGCAACAATGACACGCTCGCGGCTGCGGCATTGCCGCCTCCCCAGGCCGGACCAGTATCGTAAACTAAAATATGCTTTGCCGTGCGCACGACCACGCTACTGCCTTGGCCAACGTCCAACACCGTCACCCAAGCCGTACCCGGGCTCGGACCCGCTCGGACACCCACCAGTAGCGGAACACAAAGCGGCACCGCCAAAATCCGGCCGGGAAATCCCGCCGGCAACAACAGCAAGATGGCACTCAGCGCGGCCAATGCAACCGTCCAGAGCTCTGGTGCGGGCAACATAACGAGCGGTTGCACGACCTGCACTAAGTACCCGAGCCCGGACAGCAACCACTGGATCAGCCACGCCAGCCCCTGCAGCAATAGTAAACCGAGCCCCGAATGCAGCCAAAGCGCCGCGGCACCAAACAAAGCCCCTGGCACCAATAGCGTACCGGCCAATGGAATCGCCACCAGATTGATGAAAGGCGCGATCAGCGAACAGCGCTGGAACCAGACCGACATAAGCGGCAACAACCCCACGGCAAGTGCGAATTGCAAACCGATCATCTCCCGCCGGCGATTCGAACCCGGCCGGCGCCGCACGACCAGCAGAATCACAGCGACGGCGGTAAAAGAAAGCCAGAAACCGGGACCGAGCGGGGCAAACGGATCAAAGATCAGCACGGCCGCCATAGCGCCCCACCACGCCTGCAATGGCCCAATTCGGCGCCGTGCCAAGCGTGCACTGACCAACACCATGAACATAACCAGAGCGCGCTGAGTGGGTACCGAGAAACCCGCCAGGGCGGCATAACCCGTTGCCGCCAATGCACCGGTGAGAGCTTGAACAAGCGGCGTCGGCCACCAAAGCGGCACCTGCGGCAAGCGCCGCCATAATCCTCCAGCCGACCAATAGACCAAGCCCGCAACCAGTCCGATATGCAACCCTGAGATGGCGATCAGATGAGTAATGCCAGCGGCGTCGAGATCGTGCCAGGTGGCTGCATCAATTCCGCTCCGATCTCCGGTAACCAGCGCCGTGAGCACGCCCACCGCCGCGTTTGACCCTTCCAATGCCGTGATGAGACTATGGGAAACACGCTCGCGTACTGCGTCTATGCTCCAAGCCGTACCAAACCGGCGCGCTTTCGACGTATCCCGCACGTAGCCAGTAGCATCAATACGATTTTGAAACAGCCAGCGCTCATAATCGAAGCCGATTGGGTTCATCAAACCGCGCGGCCGTCTGAGCTTTACCCGCCAACGCCAGCGCTCACCAGGATGAACCATCGGAGTTCGGCCATACCAAGCGAGACGGATTTGCCGGGGTAACGGACGTTCAGCGGGATAATCGACGATCCGGATGGGCCGAACCAGAAAACGCTGCCGCGCCGCCGTGTGCTCCGGCAGTCCAACCACTACGCCTTCCAGCGTTAGGTTCCGACCATCGAGGGAGTTGGGCAGCCGACACTCCAAAGCCCACACGGCGGCTGCCGCGGCCCAAGCAATGCCCAGGGCAAACAAACCAAGCTGGCGCGCTCGAGCGCGGGCAAATAACAGAGCCAACAACGGCACGGTCATCACCGCCAACCAGCCAGCTAGCGGCCAAGGCAACAGCTGAAAGCCAATCACACCAATCGCAAATGCCGCCATCCCTGCGCTGCCCCCACTCACCCCTCTGCGGGCTAAGCAAGCTATGCTAGATTAGCACTGCCAAGTGCAGCCGCGGATGAGAACGCTAAATGCCTAAGCGGTTCCTCAAGCGCCATCTCCCAGATTTCCATACGCTTCGAACTCGGCGGGAGATCCGCTGGTTGGGGCGTTTGCTTGAAAATCCTTATCTCTTGCACTTCAACCGCCGATCCGTTGCCGGCGGCGTGGCATGCGGACTTTTCGTGGCGTTCATCCCGCTACCCGGACAAATGCCACTCGCCGCTGGGTGCGCTGTCTTGCTGCGTGCAAATCTTTTGCTCGCGGTCGCCTTGGTGTGGATCACCAATCCACTCACCATGCCGGCCATCTTTTATTTCACCTACATGGTCGGAACATGGATCATCGGCTCGCCAGTGGCCGCCCACGCCGGTTTCGAGCCCAGTCTGCATTGGTTCTGGGAACAATTCGAGCGTATCTGGAAGCCATTGGCGGTGGGCTCTTTAAGCGTTGGTTTCGTGCTCGCCCTAGCCGGTTATGGCGCCGTCCACTTGCTGTGGCGCCTGCACGTCATACGCCAACTCAGGCTTCGGCGTAACCGCCGAGCCGCCCGCCCGCGCTCCGTTATGGAAAACCATCAAGGCTAACGCGGCGCCCCAAAAACTCGGAGGATAACTCTTCGCGCTGCCCCCTTCAGTTGCGTGCCTGGCGAGGCACTTCATCGAGAGTCACCTCTGCCAGAACACCGTCATCCAAAAACAAAACACGGTCCATGCGCGCCGCAAGCGAGTGATCGTGAGTAACCATGACAATACTGGTCTTGAACTCTCGATTGAGTTCCAGCAACAATTCGAAAATCCGTTCTTCGGCCTGCCGATCCAAATTCCCGGTCGGCTCGTCAGCGAGCACACAGGCAGGCCGGGTGACCAACGCCCGCGCAATCGCCACTCGCTGACGCTCGCCACCCGAGAGTTCTCCCGGCTTGTGGGCAAACCGCTCTTGCAGGCCAACTCGGACAAGGAGCGCCTCGGCCTCTTTGACCGCATGGCGCGGTTGTGTGCCACGAATGAGCAACGGCATGGCCACATTCTCCACCGCCGTGAACTCGGCCAATAGATGATGGAACTGATAGATGAAGCCCAAGGCCCGGTTACGCAACCGCCCTCGCGCGGCTGCGCCCAAGGCGGTCATCGGCTCCCCCACCACTTCCACAGCACCTTCCGAGGGCTCGTCCAGGCCACCCAAGATATGCAGGAAGGTGCTCTTACCGGCACCGGAGCGGCCAACGATTGCAATCTGCTCCCCCTCATACACACTCATATCGATCCCGCGTAGGACATCGACATTGAGCGACCCTTCCCGAAACACCTTAAAGAGCTGACGGCAATGGAGAATTGGTGCAACCCGTGCCGGTGGCAGCGAATCACTCATAACGCAGCGCTTCCGCAGGCACCGTACGTGCTGCGCGCCAAGCCGGATAGAGTGTTGCAAGCAACGACAGTATCAAGGCGGTAACGGTGATGTGCACGACGTCCATCGCCTGCAGCTTCGAAGGTAAATCGCTAATCAAATAAACGTCAGCCGGCAAGAACTGAACATGGAACAAATGTTCGATCGCCGGCACAATCGTTTCCACATTGAGGGCAAGCCCCACCCCCCCAAGGACACCGAGCACCGTTCCGGTCACCCCGATCAACGCACCCTGCACAATAAACACACCCATAATCGTCTGTGGGGCGGCCCCCAGCGTACGCAAAATGGCGATATCCGCCTGCTTGTCAGTGACCACCATAACCAGCGTGGAAATAATATTAAACGCTGCCACCCCCACAATGAGCAGCAGAATGATAAACATTACGGTTTTTTCGGTGCTCACTGCCCGAAAAAAATTGCGGTTTTGCTCGGTCCAATCACTCACCCGATAAAAACCAGGCAGGCGCTCGGCTGCTTCGCGGGCCAAACGCGGCGCCGTCAAAAGGTCATCGAAGCGCAACCGAATCCCGCTGACACCGTTACCGGTGCGAAATAATAGGCGCGCGTCGTCAAGGTGCATCAGGGCAAGCGAACGATCATACTGACTCATATCCACCTCGAACAGAGCAACGACGTGGAAACGTCGAATCCGAGGCAAAATACCGGCCACGGAAATCCGGGCCTCGGGAGTCACTACGGTGATGTCATCACCGACCTTTACACCAAGCACTCTCGCCAACCCGCCACCAAGTATGATACCGAACGCGCCCGGTTTGAGATCGGACGCACGGCCGACCACGACGTTGTCAAGCACCTGGGATACGTTGGGTTCCTCAGCCGGCAGGATACCCCGCACCAACGCTCCGGTGACTGCAGAACCACGGGTCAACATCACCTCACCAGAGACATACGGCGCTGCACCTTTCACATGAGGTTGTTCGCGCAGATCGCCCGTAAGTGCCCGCCAGTTCTCAAGTGGCCCGCCGAAAGAGTTTACGGTGGCATGCGCGACCATCCCCAAAATGCGCTCCCGCAGCTCATGCTCAAAGCCGTTCATTACGGACAATACCGTAATCAGCGCCGTCACACCGACAGCGATGCCGAGCATCGAGGTCAAAGAAATAAAGGATACGAAGTGATTGCGCCGCTTCGCCTTGGTATAACGTAGGCCGATATAGAGCTGCAGAGGTCTGAACACGTCCCAATCACTCTCGCTGAAGGCAGGCCCAGAGCTAATAAGTTCGGATTAGCGGCCCACAGGGTAGCAGGAAACGGTTGCGATATCGCATAGAACTGGCACAAGACGCTGGCATGTGCGGCCCTAGAAAGAAAACGTGAACCATTCAACATTTTACTTCAGTGGGATGCTTCATGTTTAGAATGCAACAGGGAGGGAACCGCTATGGACCGAACCGCTTTTGTCTTGGGCGCACTGCTGGGGGTTCTCGGCCAGCTCACCAACGCCTATGCCGAGCGATTGCTGGTCAGCACAGCCGAGCAACTTCGCTCCGATCCATTTGTAGCACCTGCCCGCGGAGCCAGCATGGCTCAAGTGAAACACCGTTTCGGAAGACCTGAGCGGATTGTCCCCGCGGTCGGAAAGCCGCCTATCACGCGCTGGGTTTATCCCCAATTCGTCGTCTATTTCGAACGAGAGCGAGTGATTCATTCCGTAGACGCGGCCAATCGATTCAACGAGAAAACCCCGCGGCAAAATACCGCGCGCAATCCGTAAGCCCGCTCAGGTCGTAACCGCCCTCGAGTACGATTGCCAAGCGCGGGCGCAGATCGGTTAGTACCTGGCCGATCGCAAAATAATCCTCGGGGCGCAGCCTCACGGGATCGTCCTGAATAGGATCGGTCTCCGCAGTATCGAAACCCAGCGAGAGAACCAAAAAATCCAGGTCGAGGACATCGAGGCGTGCCAGCATACCTCGCAGCCGCTCCAAGTAGCCCCGACCGTCCACACCCGCCGGTAGAGACTCGAGGTTCACAAAGGCCGAACCCGGATGCCATCCCGCATCCAGATGCGGGTAGTTCCGCCACGGATCGGCATGCAGCGAAAAATACGGCGCCCGTTCGCTCGCCAACTCCGCGCTGCCCTCCCCCAGGTGATAATCCAGATCCAATACCGCGCAGCGCCCAACGGCCGCTAAAACCGCTGCCGCGACGTAGGCGTTGTTGAAAAAACAATAGCCGCCGTAGCGACGCCGACCTGCATGATGACCGGGAGGGCGGCAAAGGGCTACGGCATCGCGGCCGGTTTCGAGTATTGACCGCGCCGTCCACTCGGCGGCCGCAGCAGACGAAAGCGCGGCGCGCAGCGTAGCGGCACTCAGTGGCGTACCGGTTTCACAACAAAACATGCCGCCACGCAACCGCAGCGGCGCTGCAGAAAGATCCGGTTGGAAGATGGAGGGGATATACTCCTCGCTTCCTTGCAGAACATCGCTCAGTTCTTCTAGGAAACGCAGGTACTCCGGATCGTGAAGCCCGCTCACAGCGTCCCACGCTAGATGCTCAACCGTCTGAACAGCAACTTCCCAGACATCGGAAAACCCCTCGAGCACACAATCAACCCGGCTCGGCACCTCCGGATGGCCCACCCCGGGGTACCCATCCGAAAGGTCTTGCGTCGGCCGATGCAGGGTATGCAGGGCCGGCACAAATAGTGGAATGGAGCCCGCTCGCATAACACACCCACGGCACGGCTTAAATGATCGAAATTCTATTCACTGTCGGGTTCATGGCATAGCCCGGTGTCGCATTTCACGGTTACGAGAGACACCCGAACTGGTTGTCGATGGTCATGCCCACCATAGACCATCTTCTGGAGCATACTTTAGCGTTCGAACTATGGCGCGGCATCGAGACAGTTACCGGCCCGGCCATTTCACAGCCAACAATCTGGGATCGTCATAAAACGCATATGATGGCATTAATAATCTAAGCTTTATTTGTGACCGGCGAGCACCCTCGCGTACTATTTCACCCACATCCAGAGCAAGTGCTCGGCTGCAAAACTGGCACGGGACTTCGAGGCAGCGCACGACGCGTAAGCCCGGACCGACAACTAACGGCAATCTCGGTAAACGCTCAGCTCGCAGCAGATACCGATGAGCGCCCATCGAAAAATAAAAGGGCTTCTATTAGGGCTCTTTTATTTTTCAGGCAGATAGGAATCACCATTTCGATATAGCAAAAGCCCCTAAGAATATGGAATTCTTAGGGAACATCTGATCAATTCGGCCCTGAAACCAAGAGCGTTCATCTTCGACGAGAGGAAGGGCAAAAATGCT